>DASYDJ010000069.1:0-70331 GCA_036499625.1 Gemmatimonadaceae bacterium | reverse complement strand
CGGCTATCCCCCTCAAATCGGTAGGTTGCTCACGTGTTACGCACCCGTTCGCCGGTTGAGTATTGCTACCCCCCCGTGACTTGCATGTGTTAAGCACGCCGCCAGCGTTCGTCCTGAGCCAGGATCAAACTCTCCAATGGATTGTTCGATTGATAGCTCTCGAATTCCGCTGTCCTACGCTGTCGTTTCCAACTACATAAGACAGCGTCGTCCGAATCACAAAAAATGTTCGGTTCAAACTCTCCCCGGCACCCCGAACGGGCCCCGGATCGACGAGTTCGCCTCGCACATCCATGATTCCCAAATTCAATTATCAAACAGCGTTGTAACAGTCTTGTGTCGCATTCAGCGACAGCCTTTAACAATACCGAGATTGTAAGGCCGAGTCAAGGCCGGTGAGCTCGATTTCGACAGCGTCCGAGCACGCCGACAGACCCGACATCGACCGCGCTGCAACCCTCCGCACGCGCCATCGATCCAACCTCGTCCAACCGCTCGCCACACGAAAAATCTCGGGGCGAGCCCTAACAGTAATCAGCATTACCGTTGCGTACAACCCCCAGACAAACATCGACATAGCACCACACTTACGAGCCCGGTCGATATCGCAACGGCCAGCGTTTGCACGCGGCGGAGCTGCACGTTCGTGCACGAACGTGCACGAAAATGCACGAAAATGCACGTGGTGTAACGGCCACGAGTGCACACGGTGTAACCCTCATGCACCAGATGTAACCCCGTCGCCAAACGCCAACCGCACTCGACGACATCCCCTCGGCCGCTATCCCGCTCGTGTCCGCCTACGCAAACGGGACCCGACACGTCGGGTCCCGTTTGCCTGATCACGCTACACACCATGGGCCGTGTAGGAATCGAACCTACAACCTAGCGATTAAGAGTCGCTTGCTCTGCCAATTGAGCTAACGGCCCGGAGTACTCTCGTCCTACCAACTCCGTCCTTCCACAACACGGTGCGCCGCACACAAACGCTGCCGCACAACCGTCTCCGTCCTTCAAAACTTCTTGATACTTCTTGATACTTCTAGATGGCGTGCCAGGAGGGAATCGAACCCCCGACCCACAGCTTAGAAGGCTGTTGCTCTATCCAACTGAGCTACTGGCACTTCATGCGTGATGGTGCCGACCCTGGAGGTCGGGGCGCCCGGATTTGAACCGGGGACCTCCTGCTCCCAAAGCAGGCGCGATACCAGGCTACGCTACGCCCCGCGAGCCTCCGAATGTACGCGCGCGACGCATCCAAATCAACTGTCCGCAGCTGGCCGATCCAGCGACACCAGCAACGACACCAGCGCTCGCACCGCGCGCGCGCGATGACTTACCCGCTCCTTCTCCGCGCGACCCACCTCGCCAAAGCTGGCACCTCCCAGCTCGTCCACCGAGAAATACGGATCGTAGCCGAAGCCCTCCGCACCACGCGGGCTGCGCAAAATGCGCCCATGCACGTCGCCGCGACAGACGATGTCTCGCACGCCGTCCACGTACGCGGCGGCGCATACGTAATGCGCGCGACGATCGGCCGCCTCACTCACCGCCGTCGACGACGTCGACGCTATCGTCGGCGTCAATAGCGCGGAGGCACGCTCGACGCGATCCAACTCCGCAAGCAAATATCGATTGTTCTCGTCGCCGAGCGCCTGTCCGCTCAAATCGCCGCGACCGCTCCACCGTTTGCTCAACACCCCGGGGCGTCCGCCGAGCGCGGACACCACAAGACCGGAATCGTCGGCGATGGTGGCGCGCCCGGTCATCCGATGGAAATACCGCGCCTTGGCGCGCGCATTCTCCTCGAACGTGTCGAACTCCTCGAGGCGGTCTTCGTCGGCGGATTCCGGGACGCCGGCCTCGAGGAGGTCGATCGCCTCGTATCCGTGCGCGGCCAGCAGCGGCCGCAGCTCCCGCAGTTTCCCGGAGTTGCGAGTCGCTACCAAAATACTAATCATAAAATTTATATTATTATTCTAACACAGCCGCCTGAACGATCACCCGGCGAGGACGCGCGCCTGCGCCGCGTCGAGCTCCCGCACGCCCTTGACGGCGAGATCGAGCAAGCCGTCGAGCTGCGCGCGATCGAACGTGCCGTGCTCGCCCGTTCCCTGCACTTCCACGAACTGGCCGGCCCCGCTCATCACGACGTTCATGTCCACCGCGGCGCGCACATCCTCCTCGTACTCGAGATCGAGGCGCGAGCTCGTGCCGACGACCCCGACACTCACCGCCGCAACACGGCGCTTGATGGGCGTCGCGGGAATTCGGCCCGACGTCACCAGCCAGTTGAACGCGTCGACGACCGCCACCGCCGCACCGGTGATCGACGCGGTGCGCGTTCCGCCATCGGCGACAAGACAATCACAATCGATCTTGACGGTGTATTCGCCGAACTTGAAATCATCGAGCATGGCGCGGACGCTGCGGCCGATGAGTCGTTGAATTTCCTGCGTGCGGCCGCCCAACTGCGAGCGTTCGCGCGAGGTGCGGGTCTTCGTCGCGCGCGGCAGCATGGCGTACTCCGCGGTGAGCCACCCTTCGCCGCGGCCACGTTTCCATCCGGGCACGCCCTCTTCCACCGACGCCGTACACAACACGCGCGTCGCGCCGAACGACACCAGACACGAACCCTCGGCGTACGGAGCGACGCCGCGTTCGAGCGTGACGGGACGCATCTCGTCGTCGCGGCGCGACGTCCGAGCAGGAATGGTATCAATGGCCACGCAGTCGCTCGATCGTAGAAGTAGTTGAGTGCCCGGGCGTGAGCGGAATGACGACGACGTCGCCACCCCACGCGCGGACTTCGCGGGCGCCGACGATCGACGCCTCGGTGTAGTCGCCGCCCTTGACCAGCACGTCTGGACGAAGCGCGGTAATCAGCTCGAAGGGTGTGTCCTGCTCGAACAGCACGACGGCATCGACCATCTCGAGCGCCGCCAGAACGTAACACCGCTCAGCTTCGCTGCGAACCGGGCGATCAGGTCCTTTGAGCCGTTTCACCGAGCTGTCCGCATTCACGCCGACGACAAGCGCATCGCCGCGCCGGCGCGCACCCAGCAGCACGTCGATGTGACCGGGATGCAGAAGGTCGAACACGCCGTTGGTGAACACCACACGCCCGGATGCGCCGCTCCGCCATCTGGCAGCGGCGTCCCACGACAGAATCTTCTCGAGCGGATCGACGGGCGCGCTCACAACGGTCCGTCAGCGTGCGGATGAAAGTGAGCGAGTGTGGCGTGCATCGGCAGTTCGATGCGCTCGTCATACTCCGCGTGAATCGAAATCGAGCCCTGCGTACGGCGAATGGCGATCGCCTGCGCATCGTCGGGGAGGCCGAGCGAGTCGGCGTCGCTTCGAAGATGGTGGAGAATGGAGTCGTTCGACACGTTCTTGGCGAACTGAGCTTCCTGCCGCATGTCGTCCTGGAACTCGTACGCGTGCCAGTAGACTTCGCCGATGTTGACGCCGAAGTAGAGCACCGCGGCGACGATGAGCATCGTCAGCAGACAGCCCAGGGAGCTCGAGCCGCGGCGTGTCATCACCAATTGCTCTGCACTCCCTCGATGATCTTCTGCACGATCTTCGTAATCGCTTCGTGCCGGCCGTCCGCTTCGCCGCGCTCCGCGTAATCGGCTTCGCCGCGCAAGGATTTGCCCGAAAACAACACCTTGCTGTTCGATTGATCGATGATCTCGACGTCGATGGTAATCTGCAGGTGGCGACGTGCGGTGACCGCTTGCTGCGGATTCGCGCTGAAGCCCACCGGTACGTCGGCGTCATACGACTGAATCACACCGTGCACGAGCGCGTCGGCCCGTTCGCGCGGCTGGTCCCGTACCCCCAAACGACTGATCAACTCCTTGTGCATCTCGTCATACAACTCTTTGGGGAGGTCCGGCGAGGCGGTTTGATTGTCGAAGGTCGCGACGGCGATGCTGTGAATGTTCGGCGGCAGGCCACCACCGGCGAAGCTGTAGAAGCAGCCGGTGAGCGGCAGGAGCAAGAGGCTAGCGACTAAAACGCCAAATCGACGCATCGAAATCCGGGACAACGTCCGTTCGTGTGATCGTGAGGTCGAGAGACCGCCGCGCAGTTTCGCTGTGATAGCGTACATGCGCGCTATCCGTACGTTCCATCCATTCCAACACTTTTCCGCCATCGACATGCTCGGCGCGCACGAGCGTGTCGCCCCGGAAACTCAGTCGCCACGCCACTGGACGGCCCACGTCGGCTCGCAACACGCCGGCCTCTACTCGAATGACGGTGTCAGCCAGAGATGGCAACGCGACGCGGCCCAGCGCGGCCCACAGCAGTGGCGGCGGCGGCACGAGACGCTGCACGAGATCGACGCCACCAGGGAGCTGGAGTGAATCGCCGATCAGGATCGCGGCGCCTCCACCAAACCCGCCGCCCAGGAAGAAGTCTAGTCGCGCGCTGTCCGGCGCGGCGATTCTCGCCACCCCATCGCCACGACCATTCATGTCCCGGTCCTGATACTCCCAGGTGAAGACGACCTGATGGTGGCCGAGCGGAGCGCCGGTATGCGGGAGCGCCGCGCTCGGCGCGACCGAACCGGTGAGCGGCGTCAACTTCGGCACGCACGCAACGAGAGCGGCCACGCAGAGGCCGCCGGCAATCCAGTGTCTGCGGCGCGTCATGTCAGCTGAAACAGTGCGCGAACGTTGGCCGGTAGCGTCGTCGGTTTTCCGGACGCGTCGATCGAGACGAGCGACGTGCGCGCAGTGACGAGCTTCGCGGCGGTGTGCGCGTTCGTAATCATGTACTCGAAGGTGATGCCTCGCGAACGGGCGTCGATCAGCGTGGTTCGCACGCGGATCAAGTCGTCGTACCGCGATGCGGCGTGAAAGCGCGCCGAAAGCTCGGACACGGCGAGCAGGACGCCCGCACGCTCGATATCGGCGTAACTCATGCCGCGGGCTCGCATGAAGTCGGTACGGCCGACTTCACACCAGATCAAGTAGCTCGCGTGATGGACCACACCCATCTGGTCGGTTTCGGCGTACCGAACGCGAAATTCGACGTCGTGATAGGGCGCCGTAGGCGACGAAGCGGTGATTTCGTGAGGCACGACGCGAAGATCGTCAGCCGCTGTCGGTTTGTAAAGCGAACGGGCCACGGATAGAATTCTCGCGTGCCCACCGCCCCGTGTTACGTGATTTCGGACGCCCATCTCGGTTTTGCGCCCGAGAGTGTGGAGCGCAACGTGATCGCGTTCTTGCGCTACGTGGCGAATCAGGGTGGCTCGCTGGTGGTAAACGGCGATCTGTTCGAGTTCTGGTTCGAGTGGAAGTCAGTGATTCCCCGCCGCGGATTTCGCGCCTTGGCAGCCTTGGCCGACGTCGTCGATGCTGGCATTCCTGTGCTGATGATCGCCGGCAATCACGACTGCTGGGGTGGCGACGTGCTGCGCAAAGACGTCGGCGTCGACTACCAGTTCGGCCCGTGGACGGGCGACGTGGCCGGTTGGCGCGCGCGCATCGAGCACGGCGACGGACTACGACCCGCGGAAGACAAGAAGTACCGACTGATCAAGCCGATTTTGCGCAGCCCGCTGGCAATCAAGTCATTTCGGTATCTGCATCCGGATTTCGCGACGCGGCTGGCAACGGGGAGCTCGCACGCGAGTCGCAGCTACAGCGCCCGGGACGAAGGGCGCGGCTTGCGCGACGCGGCGATTCGCGCGGCTGCACTCCATCCGGCCGTGGAGCTGTTGATTTTCGGACACTCGCACGTCGCGACGCTCGAGCGCCTTCCAAGTGGCGCGATCTACGGAAATCCGGGCTCCTGGCTCGACGCGCCGACGTTCCTTCACATCACCGACGAGCGGGTCGCCCTCAGGCATTGGGAAGGATCAGCCGAGGGCCCGGATCTCCACACCCTCCATCGTTCCACCGAGGAAGCGCTGCCCAAGCTGTAGGAATTGCAGCGGATCGTCGGACGCGATGAAGCGATACGTCGGATCGGCGTTCGGATCCGCCGTGAGGCTCGCCGTCGCAAGAGTACGCGCGGTTTCCGCCGCGGTCTCTTCGGCGCTGTCGATGAGCTTCACGTCATTACCGAGCACGTCCGCGAGCAGCGATTTCAGCAGCGGATAGTGCGTGCAGCCGAGCACCACCGTGTCGACTTCGGCGTCGATCAGCGGCTGAAGATACTCGCGAGCCACGAGGCGCGTCGCGTCGTGTTCGATCCAGCCTTCTTCGACGAGCGGCACGAAGAGCGGACAGGCGCGCGCCGTGATCAGAATGTCCGGATCGAGCGCGCGAATAGCACGCTCGTACGCGCCGGACTTGATCGTACCGACCGTGCCAATCACACCGATGTGTCCATGCGTGGTGGCCGCGACCGCGGCACGTGCGCCCGGCTCCACGACACCGATCACCGGCATGTCCGTCTCATCGCGCAGTGTGCTCAGCGCGTGCGCCGTGGCGGTATTGCAGGCGATGACGATGCTCTTCACTCCCTGCTCGTGCAGGAAGCTCGCGATCTCTCGGCTGTAACGGCGAACGGTGTCGGGACTCTTTGGACCGTACGGAACGCGCGCCGTGTCGCCGAAGTAAATCACGCTCTCGTGCGGCAGCTGGCGAATCACTTCCTGGGCGACGGTGAGACCGCCGATGCCGGAGTCGAATACGCCTATTGGCGAGGAGCTCGACATCACCAAGCGAACGACGCGGCGATGCTCGCGCCGCCGCCCGGCAACGCACGCATGGCAAGCCGAGCGCGAACGTCCCAGAGGTGTGCCGCCACGAAACCGTCAGCAGCCGAGAACAGGTGATTGGCAACGAGCAGCGCAATCCAATCCTCGACGTGTGCTTCGCGCGTTTGGATGTACGCGTCGTTGAACTGTCGCGGGGCCTTGAAGAGCAGCGGGTTTCCAGCCGCATCGACGTAGGACACGACGGTGGAATCACCGGCCAAACGCCGCGCTTCGTGCACGTCGGCTGCCGACTCGCGGATCATTCCGAGTGTTACTGCCTCGACGAACACGAATGCGGCGCCCGCTTTGTGTCGTCCGAGAATGCTTTGCGACGAGCCTGGGAGCAGGAAGGAATAGAGAAACGCGCGACCTGGCGAGATCGGCGGCGTGAATGAGTCGACGACCGCGACTGGGACCGCAGGCGGAACTGCGCCCGATCGCTGCGCGACGAGCGCCGATGGCGCGAGCGCTGCGGCAACGAGCGTGAATCGAAAGAGTCGCGTGAGGTTCGAGATGCGCATTGGATCGTTGAATGAAGCCAGCCCGCGGAGGCTGGCGGGAGTGCATGGGAATCGAACCCACCCAACCCGACGTCGTCAGGTCACGGACAGTTTTGAAGACTGTGAGAGCCACCAGGCTCCATCCACTCCCCGAGGGTAACGCAGTCTCACGCAAGCACGAGACCGTAATCTTGTCGTGCAACGACCTCGCCAATCTCGACGCCGCCGGGGACCAACGAAAGATACTCGGCGACTCGATGTGAAGGCACGGCGACCAGCAGACCGCCCGAGGTCTGCGGATCGACGAGGAGCGCATGCATCGCATCGGAGACAGTGCCCCACTCGACGAGCGGCGCGAGGTACGACTCGTTGCGTTCGGCGCCGCCCGTCCTGATGCCGCGCTCCCACGCCTCGCGGGCGCCTGGCAACAGCGGAACGCGCGCCAGATCGATGACGAGCGTGACGCCGCTTGCGCGCGCGATGTGCGACGCGTGGCCGAGGAGCGCGAAGCCGGTAACGTCGGTGGCGCAGCGTGCACCAACCGCGAGAGCCGCGCGACTCGCGACCGCATTGAGCGCACACATCGACGCGTACAACGCAGTCGACTCGGCGGAGCCGAGGTCGCCCTTCTTCGCCGCTGTCGCGAGTAGGCCGGTACCGATCGGCTTCGTCAACACGAGGCGATCGCCGGCGACTGCGTTCGCGTTGCTGAGAACACGTTTGGGATGAACGCGACCAGTCACCGAGAGGCCGAACTTCAACTCTTCGTCGATGATCGTGTGACCACCCACGACGAACGCGCCGGCTTCGTGCACTTTGTCCTGTCCGCCGCGCAGGATGTCCGTCAACACTTCGACTGGCAGCTTGCCCGACGGAAAGCCGACGATGTTGAGCGCCGTCATCGGTTCGCCGCCCATCGCGTAGACGTCCGACAGCGCGTTGGCCGCGGCGATCTGGCCGAACAAGTACGGATCGTCGACGATCGGCGCGAAGAAGTCGACCGTCTGCACGAGCGCGAGATCGTCGGACACGACAAAAACCCCCGCGTCATCGAAGGTCTCGCGCCCCACGATGAGGCGCGGATCCGTCCGCACGGGAAGTCCACTCAGCGCTCGCGACAGGTCACCCGGACCCAGCTTGGCGGCTCAGCCAGCGCAGCGCGCGAACGACGTGAGGCGGAACAACTCCTCGCGCGTATTCGACGTGCTGCTCGAATCGTTGGTCATATGCGTGGATGAAGGAACGCCCCGCGAACAATTCGCGGGGCGTGTGGGCCAAACGTCTTAGGGGATCGCGACGATGGCGTCGATCTCGACGAGCACGCCGCGCGGAAGCGCAGAGACCGCAACGGTGGAGCGCGCCGGCCGAGCGTCGCCGAGGGCCTTGCCGTAGGCCTCGTTGACCTTTGGAAAGTCGCTCATGTCCTGCAGGAACACCGTCGTCTTGACGACGTCCTTGAACGTGGCGCCGACCGTGGCGAGAACTTCCGCCAGATTCTTCATGACGCGCTCGGTCTGCGCCGACACGTCGCCAGCCACGACCTGACCCGTGGCGGGGTCGATGGCGATCTGACCGGCGGTAAAGAGAAATCCGTTGGCGACGATGCCCTGGGAATAGGGACCGATGGCGGCAGGTGACTTATCAGTGTGGACCGACTTCGTGCTCACGACTCGCTCCTCGATGACAGGGGAAGACTGAACAATCGAATGGTGTTCGCGGCCGTCGCGGCACCCAGTGCGATAGCGTCGATGCCTCTCGCCGCGGCCACCCGCGCGACGGTGAAAGTAACCCACGCCGGCTCGTTCCGCTTTCCGCGGTTTGGGACGGGAGCGAGGTAGGGCGCATCCGACTCGACGAGAATTCGGTCGTCCGGGACTAGGCGGATCAACGCGTCGTCGTCCCACTTCTTGAACGTGACGATCGCGCTGAAGGACACGTACCAGCCGACGTCGAGCGCGGCCGCCGCAAGAGCGTGCGAACCCGTGTAGCAATGCAACACGCCACGAACGCCGGCGCGGCCTGCCTCGACGATCATGGCGCGCGTGTCATCTTCCGCGTCGCGCGTGTGAACGATCACCGGCCGATCGAGCTCGCGGCCCAGCTCCAACTGCGCCGCGAACGCGCGCCGCTGCAGATCGCGAGGTGAGTGGTCGTAGTGCGAATCGAGTCCGCACTCGCCGATCGCGACGGCGCCACGGGTTACGAGCTCGCGAATCGCGTCAGGATCACGCGTGGGATCGAACGTCGCCGCATCGTGCGGATGCACGCCTGCCGTGGCGAATACGAACCCGGAATGCGCCGCAGCGAGCGTGGCGGCCCGTTCCGCGGCATGGATCGACTCGCCGATGCAAACGAGCGCGCGCGCCCCCGTGAGGCGCGCGCGCTCGATGACCGCATCCCGATCCGCGTCGAACGCCGGATCGGCGAGATGTGCGTGGCTATCGATGAACTGCAAACGAAATCGCTACGACGTCAGCGCGTGCTGACCGGCGTCGGACGTTCGGTGCGGCGCTCCTGCGCCAGCGCGCGTGCCGTGCCCTTGTTCTCCGTTCCCGTGCTCCGCGGCCACTTGTGCTCGATCCAGAGCAGAATGGCGCCGGCCACGTAGATGGAGCTGAACGTTCCAGTGAATACACCGAACGCCATGATCCACGAGAACGGCCGGATGACTTCGCCGGCGAAGATGAGCAGCGACAGCGTGGCGGCGAACACCGTCACGTGCGTCAACACGGAGCGCGGCAGCGTTTCATTGATCGAGCGATTGAGCACTTCGCGCAGCGATTCCTTGCGCTGCTTCTTCAAGTTCTCACGCACGCGATCGAAGATGATGATCGTGTCGTTCAACGAATAACCGATCACCGTCAGGATGGCGGCAACGACCGTCAGCGAGATCTCGAGACGCATGATGGCGAGGAAGGCCAGCGTCGTGAGAATGTCGTGCATCGTGGCGATGGTCGCCGCGACGCCAAACCGCCACTCGAACCGGAACGCCAGATAGATCAGCGTGACGAGGAACGAGATCAGGATCGCCGTGATCGCCTTCGTCTTCAACTCGGATCCAACGCTGGCGCCCACCGCCGAGCTCTGAGCAACGTGCGAGGGATTCGCCGGAGCATCCTTCGTCAGCTGATCCACGATCTGCGCGCCCACACTGTCGGCGTTGATGGCGGCGCTGACGCCGGCCTTCTGCTGGACCTTGATCATGTAGTTCGACGCGTCACCAAAAGTAGTGACCTCGGATCCGTTGAAGCCGAGCTTGTCGACCGCCGTGCGAACGACGTCCGGCGTGGCCGGTTTGTCGAACCGCACCTGCACCTGGGCGCCGCCGGTGAACTCAACGCTGTAGTTCAGCGCCGCGCCGTTGTGCCGCGAGGCGTGCACGCCCAGGAGGATGAATCCAAGGATGATGAACGCGACCGTACCAATCGCGGCCGTCTTCCAGTACTTGATGAAGTCGTACTTCGTGTCGTGAAGAATGCGCAGCATTAGAGGCCTTTAGATGCTCAGCGTCTGGGCGCCGCGCGAGCGGTTGAGCCACAGGAGATAGAAGGTCCGCACCACGAAGATCGAGGTGATGAGCGAGGCCGCGATACCGGCCATCAGGGTGACGGCAAAGCCCTGCACCGCTTCGGTACCGTACTGATAGAGCACAGCGGCGGTAAGCATCGTGGAGACGTTCGAGTCCACAATGGCCGGCATAGCGTGGCGGAAGCCTTCGTCGATTGCCGTTCGCACCGTCTTGCCGCGATCGAGCTCTTCGCGAATGCGCTCGAAGATCAGCACGTTGGAATCCACCGCCATACCGATCGAGAGCACGAAGCCGGCGATGCCAGGCAACGTGAGCACGGCGCCGAAACCGGCGAGCGCGGCCAACGTGTAGAGCATGTACAGAACGAGGCCGCCCACGGCCAGCATGCCGGAGAAGCGGTAATAGCCGATCATGATGACGACCACGAGCGTCACGGCGATCACCATCGCGCGCATGCCCTGATCGATGGAGTCCTGACCGAGCGTAGGACCGATCGTCTGCACTTGCGCGACACGGAGCGGAACGGGCAATGCGCCGGCCCGGAGCACGAGCGCCAAGTCCTGCGCGTCAGACAGCCCTTTGCCGCCCATCGTGATCTGGCCGCGAGTACTGATCGCGCCCTGAATGACTGGCGCCGTCATCACTCGGCCATCCAGAACGATGGCCATATAGTCGCCGATGTGCTTGCTCGTCTGCTTTTCGAACTGACGGCCGCCCACGTTGTCCATCGTGAACTCGACGACCACGCCCTCGGGACTCTGGTTCGGCTGGGCGTTGATGAGATTCTCACCCGTCGCGATCGGCTTGGCGTCGAGCAGGTAATAGCTCTTGTACCAATTGCCCTGCAAGAACGTGGAGTCAGTGCCGGCGTCCAACTCCTTGCCCGGCGGAATCGCAGCGTTCACCGCCGAATCGGCGAGGTAGTTGCTGAGCGTCGGAATCTTCGACGCTTCGACATAGAACTCGCCGGGGAGTTGCCCCTGCTCGAAGAGCGACGAGAACGCGCCGCCCGGCTGAATCTTGACCGTATCAGAGTTTGCTGAATCCGTCTTGGCCGATGCCACGGCATTCTTCTTTTTCGACGAATCCGCTTTCGTGGTGTCGGTCTTCTTAGTCGTATCGGCCGTCGTCAGAAGGCCCTGCAATCCCTTGTTCGCAGGGGACGACGCAGCCGGCGTCGCGGCGCCTGCCACCGCGGCGAGCCCGTGCTGCTTGATGATCTGGTCGATCTTCGGCAGAGCACGCTCGAGCGCCTGCGTCTTGTCCGTGATCTTGAACTCGAGGAACGCTTGCTGCTCGACGAGACGCTTGGCGCGTTCTGGATCGCTCTCACCGGGAATGCTCACGATGATGCGGTCATTGCCCTGCTTCTGGACGACAGCCTCCGTCATGCCCGAGCCATCGATACGCGTGCGGACCGACTTGAGCGCGCGCTCGATGGCATCCGCCTTCTTGTCCGCCGGAATGGCCTGCTTCGAGTCGTCCACCTCCAGCGCCAGATAGGTGCCGCCCTTGAGGTCGAGTCCCTTCTGCAGCGGAACGTGGCGCGAGGGCACGTCGTGCATCAATCCGTCCGAGCCGCGCACACGCTCTGTAATCGTACGCGGGAACAGGAAGAACGCCGACAGAAGACACAGGCCGACGATGGTCAGTACGCGATACTTCAGGGGCATACGACTGCGGGAAGGAGGAAGGGGCGGTACCGGTACTGCGCGGAACCTATAACGTTAACTGGGCCTTACGCTTGGGTCAACGCAACGCGAGCGTCTCTCGCGTCCTGGCCGAGCTGCGCCACCAGGGCGCTGACGCTGTCGAAGCGCGTCGTGTCTCGAAGACGACGAATCAGCTCCACCGAAACAGCTTCGCCATACCAATCGCCCTCGGCATCGAACAGGTGCACCTCGAGCGTGTGGTCGAACTCGCCAAACGTCGGGCGCGCACCGAGGTTCATCATCCCACCAAACGTGCCGCGCGGCGATTGCGCGCGAACCGCGTATACACCCTCGGGCGGGAGAAGTTTTCGCGCCGACACGAGCTGGATGTTCGCCGTCGGAAAACCGAGCTCGCGTCCACGCTGATGACCAGGCACCACGACGCCGCGGAACGCATAGCCGCGGCCGAGCGAGCGCTTGGCTCGCTCGAGGTCGCCGTGCGCGATCGACGTACGAATCGCGCTCGACGAAATCGGCGCGCCCATGGTGTCGAGCGTCGGCGGCATGATGTCGACGCCGAACCCCTGCGCGCGGCCGAGCTGTGTGAGCACCGCGCCATCGCCTTCCCGCCCGCGGCCGATGCCGTGATCGTAGCCGATCACCAGCTCGCGCACATGGTACCGCTCGACGAGCAGCTCGCTGACAAAACTCGCGGCCGAGTAGCGCGAAAGCGCCGCCGTAAACGGCAGCACGACGACGTGCAGCGGCCCACTATCGACGAGTGCGTCGAGCTGCTCGACATCCGGCGTGAGCAGCATCGGCGCCGCGGTGGGATTCACCACCTCGAGCGGATGCGGACGAAACGTCACGAGCACCGCAGGGAAACCGAGCGCCTCCGAGCGCTGCTGCAGACGCGCCAGAATGTCGCGATGTCCGAGATGCACGCCGTCGAACGTTCCGACCGTGGCGACCGATCCGCCGGCGAGCTGAGGAAAGCCCAGCGTGTCAGCCATCGAGCAACACCAGCTTGGGACGGAGCTCCTCGCCGCATCGCTCCGCAACCGCGATGAGTGTTTCCTCATCGTCGACCAACGCGATGCGCGCGCCCTCGGGCTGATCGTCGACGACGGCGGCAGCAATCGCGTTACCGTGCCCCACTCGACCACGCTCGCTCGCGTCGAGACGACGAACCGGCAACGACGGCACGGCAACGCGAAGCGACTGCAGTGTCACCGATCCATCCCGCAGGTCTTCGACGGTCACGGCATCGCGAACGGAAAACGGCCCGGCCTGCACGCGACGCAGGGTCGCGAGATGCGCCGCACTGTCCGACAGTCGGCCGAGATCCCGAGCGAGTGCGCGAATGTACGTGCCCGATCCGCACGTGATGCGCACGGCGAGATCGGCACCATTTCGGCCAAGAACTGTCCAGTCGTTCACAGTGACGCGCGCCGGCGCGAGCGTCAGCGTATTGCCGCGACGCGCTGCCGCGTACGCGCGCGTCCCGTCGACCTGCTTGGCCGAATAGTCAGGCGGGATCTGTTCGATCGACCCGGTGAGCTGTGCAATGCCAGCATTCACCGCGGCGTCGCTCGGCAGATTGGCCGTTCGGGTTGTGGTGCCCGTGACGTCGTCGGTGTCGGTCTCGGCACCGAAGCGTATCGTCGCCTCGTAGACCTTCGGCTCGGCGTCGACATACGGAATTAGTCGCGTTCCGCGACCAATTAGCACGACGAGCAAGCCTGTCGCGAACGGATCGAGCGTGCCGGTGTGTCCCACGCGGCGCGTGTGCGTGGCGCGGCGAACGAGCGCAACGACGTCGTGCGACGTCACCCCAGCGGGCTTGTCGACGAGCAGCACGCCGCCGGACGACATCGGCTCAGCCGTTGCCCTCTCCATTGGCGGGCGGTGCAGCATCCTTGATCTGCGCAAGGAGATCCTCGATGCGCGCCGCGCGCGCGACGCTCTCGTCAGGCTTGAACGCGATCTCAGGCGCGAGGCGCAGTTGCAACGCGCGACCCACACGCGAGCGGAGATGTGTCGCCACACTCGCCAATCCTTCCATCGTCGCCGAGCGCTCGGTGTCGGTGCCCATGATGCTCACGAAGACCTTCGCGTGGCGCAGGTCCCGCGTCACCTCGCAGCCGGTGACCGTCACCAAACCGACGACGCGCGGATCGCGCACGTCGACAGCCAGGAAGGTGGCAACTTCTTCGCGAATCGCTTCCGCCACGCGATCCGCGCGGCGATGCTCGGTGGCCATGACGGATCCGCGCCCGCTCAGGCCTGTGTGGACTCGAGCGTGCGCGCGAACTCTTCCGTCCGATAGCACTCGACCACGTCACCGACCTTGATGTCGTTGAAGTTCTCGATGCTCAACCCGCACTCGAAGCCCTCACGAACCTCACGCACGTCGTCCTTGAAGCGCTTGAGCGACGCAAGCGTGCCGTCGAACACCTCGACGCCGTCGCGAATGACGCGCACTCGGCCCTGGCGATTGATGATACCGCTGCGCACCGATGCACCGGCGATCGTGCCAAGACGAGAGATCTTGAATACTTCGCGCACTTCGGCTTCGCCCAAGACAACTTCGCGCTCCTCGGGACGGAGCATGCCTTCCATCGCGGCGCGAACGTCCGCCACCGCCTCGTAGATGATGCGGTACAGCTTGATGTCCACGCCCTCACGCTCGGCTGCCGTGCGCGCGTTGTTGTCCGGACGCACGTGGAAGCCGATGATGACTGCGCCGGCGGTACGGGCGAGCAGAATGTCGCTCTCCGTGATCGCGCCCACGCCGCGGTGGATGACTTCGACTTTCACTTCCGGCGTCGACAAGCCGATGAGCGCGTCGGCGAGTGCTTCCGCCGGACCGCCCTGATCCGCCTTAATGACGATGTTGAGCGTATGCGCAATGCCGGCCGCAGCCTGCGCCATGAAGTCCTCGAGCGTCACGCCACCACGCGTACCACGACGGCTCTTGGCTTCGCGATCGAGACGTTCGCGACGCTGCGCCACTTCACGCGCCATCGCCGCATCTTCGACCACGAGCAGCTGATCGCCAGCCTGCGGAACGCCTTGGAATCCAAGCACCTGCACCGGAATGGCTGGGCCGGCCTTTTTCACCGAGCGACCGCGCTCGTCGAGCAGCGCGCGCACGCGGCCAGACCACATGCCGCAGATGAAATCGTCGCCGACGCTGAGCGTGCCGTTCTGCACGAGGACCGTTGCAACCGGGCCCTTGCCCGGATCGAGCTGTGCTTCGACAACGGTGCCCTGCGCCTTGCGATTCGGATTTGCCTTGAGATCAAGGATTTCCGCCTGGAGCAGAAGCTGATCGAGCAGCGTGTCGACGTTGGTGCCCTTCTTGGCGGAGATCTCGGTGGACAGCGTGGTGCCACCGAACTCTTCGAGGACGACGCCGTGTTGCAGCAATTCCTGCTTGACCTTTCCGGCATTCGCCTGCGGCAGATCGATCTTGTTGATCGCCACGATGAGCGGGACGCCCGCGTTCTTCGCGTGCGAGATCGCTTCGATGGTCTGCGGCATGACCGAGTCGTCCGCGGCAACCACGAGCACCACGATGTCCGTGACTT
This sequence comes from Gemmatimonadaceae bacterium, assembly GCA_036499625.1. Classification (GTDB taxonomy): domain Bacteria; phylum Gemmatimonadota; class Gemmatimonadetes; order Gemmatimonadales; family Gemmatimonadaceae; genus JAQBQB01. Next base: position 54,333 of record DASYDJ010000069.1, on the reverse strand, counting down.
GCGCGCCGCGAGCACGCATGGCCGTGAACGCTTCGTGGCCCGGCGTGTCGAGGAACGTGATCATCTTGCCGCCCGGCAACTGCACGTGGTACGCGCCGATGTGCTGCGTGATGCCGCCAGCCTCGCCGGCAACGACGTTCGCCTTGCGGATGTAGTCGAGCAGCGACGTCTTACCATGGTCGACGTGACCCATGATCGTGACGATCGGCGGACGCGATTCGAGATCTTCGGGCGCGTCGGCGACCGCGGGTGCGCCCGTCTCGTCGGCCTGATACGCGTCCTCACGAACGGCTTGGAACCCGAATTCGCCGGCAATGAGCTCGATCTGGTCGAAGTCGAGGCGCAGGTTGATGGTGACCATCAGCCCGAGATTCTTGAAAGCGAACGACACGATTTCCGTGGCGGGCACCTTCAGAATTTGCGCAAGCTCGCTGACCGTGATGAACTCGTTGACGCGAACGGTCTTCTTCTCGCGCTCCGCCTCGGCGACACGCGCTGCCTCCAACTCCTCACGCGAACCGCGGCGCAGATCGCTGCCGCGCGAGCGCGCCGGCGCACCACGCATGGTGGCCATCGTCTTGGAGATGTTTGCATCCACCGCTTCCTGATCGACCGCGCCGCGCTTGCCTTTCTTGCGGCGATTGCGGTCGGCCGTCGAGCCGCCGGCGCTGGCGCCAGCGTTCGGCGCGCCGCCTCCGGTCGGACCGCTGCCCGGTCGACGATCATCGCGACGCGGACCGCCCTGACCGGCGTTCGGTGAGCCAGAGGCCACCGGACGCGGTGGGAATCCACCACTGCTGGCGACCGGGCGCGGACGTGGCGCACCCGGCGTGAGCGGGCGCGGACGCTGGCGTTCTTGCGTTCCCGGATGCGAATGACCAGTAACGGCCGGACGCGGAGCGGGCGGCGCTTCGGACGCAGCGGCGCGCGGTACTTCGACATCCGTGTGCATAGGCTCGGCGCGCGAATCCGCTTCGGCCGCTTCGGCTTCGGCCGCGGCCGCCGCGGCTTCGATGGCGCGCAGCGCGTCGATGCGGGCTTCCTCCGCGCGTGCTGCTTCGGCAGCGGCGGCAGCCTGCTGCGCGGCAATCTCGGCGGCGGCTTCTGCAGCGGCGGCGGCAACAGCGGCCTGCTCTTCGGCGGCAGCTTGCACGTCCGCCGCTTTGCGGCGACGACGGACTGGTTCGCCCGCGGCTGGCTCGGGGACAGGCTCCGGTGCAGGAGCAGCGGCCGGTGCCGTCGCGCGCCGACGGCGCGCCGTCGGCGCGGGCGCTGCCTGCTTCTCGGCCCGGACGCGTTTTTCACGTTCCCAGCGCGCGCGGATGCGAGCCACTTGGTCGTCCGTGAGCATACTCAAATGGCTGCGAATGGGAATGTCCATTTGCCGGAGAAGTGTGATCACTTCTTCGGCGGGCACTCCGAACTCGTTGGCCAACTCACTGACTGAAAGCTTGCTCAAACATCCTCCTCACGGGACTTTTTCGGGCCTTCGACCGACGCACGCACACCAGCAGCCAAATTCCGGTCGACGATGCCCACCACCGCCGTCTGATTACGTCCAACCGCACCGCCCAATTCTGCAGCGGACGGAACCTCTACAAACCTAACGCGCCGAGCATTCAGCAGCGGGACGACCTTGTCGAGGCTGTTGCTCGATGCATCGCTCGCGACCACCGCGAGAAATATCTCATTTCGCTTCGCTGCATCTCGTACCGAATCCACTCCCACCACAACCGCGCGGCTCCGCGCGCCGAGCCCAACCAAGCGCAGAACCTTCTGCGCAATCGCGGGAGTCATTGCGTTGTCCACTACGCGGCCGAACCTCCTTCCCCGCCCGCCTGCGACTCGTCGCCGCCACTGTCTTCCGTGGTGAGCTCGTCGATCATGGTCATGATGCGATCTGCTTCTTCCGGCGCGATGCCCGGCAGCTTGAGGAAGTCTTCACGCTCGAGATCGAGAATGTCGTTGAGCGTGCGATAGCCAGCTTCCTCGAGCACGGCGACCGTTGCCGGCGGCATGCCGCCGATGTCGGACAACTTGACGTCGGCCATCTCCTCGGACTCTTCCGGCAACGGCGCAAAAATCTGCGATTCGGCGCCGCCACGTTCCATCCACTCCCGGCTCGAGTACAGGTCGATCTTCCAACCCGTGAGCTCGGATGCCAAGCGTACGTTCTGTCCGTTGCGACCGATGGCGAGCGACAACTGATCTTCGTCGACCACGGCCTGAATCGTCTTCGTGCCGGGATCGCTGAACACACGCGCCACCTTGGCCGGCGCGAGCGCGAGCTTGGCGAACCGCTCGGGATCGGGCGACCACGGTACGATGTCGATGCGCTCGCCGTTCAACTCGTTCACGACCGCCTGCACGCGCGAGCCCTTGAGTCCTACGCACGCGCCCACCGGATCGATCGAATCGTCGCGCGAGAACACCGCGATCTTGGTGCGGCTGCCGACTTCGCGGGCGGCCGCGCGGATCTCGACGATGTTCTGCTGGATCTCAGGGACTTCGAGCTTGAAGAGCGCCTGCACGAACAACGGATCGCCACGGCTCAGGATCAGGCGCGGGCCCTTGGGCGTCTCTTCGACGCGCTTCAAGACCGCGCGGATCGGCTCGCCCTGGTGATAGTGCTCGCGATGATTCTGCTCGCGGTACGGAATGATGGCTTCCGCTTCGCGGAACTTGTTGAGCATGACGACGAGCTTGCCGCGCTCGATCTGCTGCACTTCGCCGGACAGGAGGTCGCCGACCCGCGTGGCGAACTCGTCGCGGATACGGGTGCGCTCACCTTCGCGAACGCGCTGGATGATGCGTTGCTTGGCGGCTTGAACGGCGGCACGGCCGAAGACGGCGAAGTCGATCGGCTCTTCCATCACGTCGCCGGCTTCGAAGCTTTCGTCGAAGGTCTTGGCGTCGTCGATCGAGATCTGATTGCTCGAATCCTCGACGACGGCAACGACTGTCTTCAACAACACGATGCGAATGTCGCCCTTGCCGTCGTCGATGTTGACTTCGGCCTGCACATTCGGACCGTACTTTTTGGCGAGAGCGGCCAGAATACCGTCCTGGAGCAGTGCGTACAGTTCCGCGCGATCGAGCTGCTTCGTGTTCGACACCTCGCGAAACGCGGCAATAATCTCTGCAGAACTGACCATCCAGGACCCCTCATGTTTTATGGTCTCGCGAAGCGCCGCGGTGGACCGAGTTCAATTACAGATGAAACGCCAGCCGCGCCTCCTTGACGTCAGCCAGCGGGACGCGACGCTGTTGGCCCGGCTTCAGCTCCAGCACCGCTACTTCCGCTCCGGATTCTCCCTCCACGGCAACGATTTTTCCTTCGATCCGGCCTCCGTGCTCCGGACTCAACACATTCGCCCAACGACCTACGAACCGACGCCACTCGTCCGGATTCCGCACCGGCCGCTCGCCGGGTGACGACACCTGCAACACGTACTCCGGCGATACGAGCGCGCTTCCATCCAACCGTGCCTCGAGCGCGCGCGACGCCTTCGTACAGTCGTCGACCGTGACTGATCCCCCATCTCGCCGATCGATGCGAACTTCGATCAACGGACGGCTTTTCGTGCCTGCGCGCCGCAGCTCCACGAGATCGTAACCGATCGCGTCAAGCTCCGACACCACAACATCTTCCAGCGCGTCCTTCACGTCGAATCGAGGAAATCGTCGAGAATAAAAAAATGTGGGGAGCATCCCCCACATTCTGCTCCCGGCCACGAGGACCGGGCAGCAATGATAAAGTAGGCGGGATATCTGGTGGCGGCAAGGGCGTACCGCCAGCGGACTGCCCTCAGCAGTCTGCGATCATCACTCCGAGTTGCCTGCCTGGGTCGCCGGCCCGATGCGAAAAGAAACGATCGTTGTCGCACCGCGTGCACGACGGACTCGTCGTGATGTGGCGGACGCCGAGTGCCCGGGCGTGATCGGCGATCAGCGCGCGTAAATCGATTGTCGTCGGCCTACCTGGATCGCGGCCGGTGAGCTGCGCGTACACATCCCCGCTCACTTCGTAGCATTTGCCGCAGATTGCCGGGCCGGTGTGGAGTCGCAACTCCGCAGCCGGCACGCCGCGGTGCGCGAGCGCTTCGATCCCGCGCTCGACGATGCGTCCGGCGGTGCCGCGCCACCCCGAGTGCAGCAGCGCAATCGCGCCCGACGCGTGCGCCAGAAAGACGGGAACGCAATCCGCCACCGTCACGGCCAATGCCGTTCCTCTAGACATCGACAGGTGGCCGTCCGCCGCATCGCCGCGGAGCCAACCCTCCCAGCCGGGATGGTGCACGACGATGTTCGTGCCATGGACCTGACTCGCCGTCGCGAACCGTGGGCCTCCACTTCGCAACTCCGCGCGAAGACGGTCCCACCGACTCATCACGTCGACGACTGGCTCCTGCGTGCCGACGCCAAAGCTCCCGGCCGCGCGAGTCGTGGTGAAGGCGCGAATTCCAAAATCGGCGAGCTCCGGCACCTGCTCGGCCACCTCGGCGATGCTCACCGCGGTCATCGCGCCCGACGATCCTCCACGCGCTCGACCTTGGCGCCGAGCAGCCGGAGGCGTTCATCGATACGCTCGTAGCCACGCTCGATTTGCCCGACGTTGTTGATCGTGCTCTGTCCTTCCGCGCACAGCGCGGCAACGAGCATGGCCATGCCGGCGCGAATGTCGGGCGAGTCGACAGTGCCTCCACGCAATCGCGATGGGCCGGACACCAGCGCGCGATGCGGATCGCACAACACGATGCGCGCGCCCATGCTCACGAGCTTGTCCACGAAGAAGAGGCGCGACTCGAACATCTTCTCGTGAATGAGAATCATGCCCGTGCACTGCGTCGCGGCGACGACCGCAATCGACATCGTATCAGCCGGGAATGCCGGCCATGGCTGATCCTCGAGCTTGGGAACGTGCCCGCCGAGGTCGCTCTGAATGACGCGCTCCTGATCCTTAGGAACCACGAGATCGTTGCCTTCGATCTTGCACGACACGCCGAGGCGCGCGAAGCCAAGAAGGGTCGACCGCAGGTGCTCGATGCCGGCGTCAGCGATGCGGATCTCCGATCCAGTCGCCGCAGCCATGCCGATGAACGAGCCAACCTCAATGTGGTCGGGGCCGATCGTGTGCGTCGCCCCGCTGAGTGTGCGACCGCCCTGCACCGTCACTTTGTTCGTGCCGATGCCGTCGATCTCGGCGCCGAGGGCAACGAGGAAATGACAGAGATCCTGGACGTGCGGCTCGCAGGCGGCGTTGCGAAGAATGGTAGTGCCGGTCGCCGCAGTCGCCGCGATGAGCGCATTCTCTGTCGCCGTGACGCTCGGTTCGTCGAGGAAGACGTCGGCGCCACGAAGGCCGGGCGTCGACAGTTTGAAGCTCTCGTCCAGCTCGAACGCTGCGCCGAGTCGTTCGAGCGCAAGAAAGTGGGTGTCGACACGTCGCCGGCCGATGACGTCGCCTCCCGGTGGCGGCAGCTCGATCTGGCCGCACCGCGCCAGCAATGGACCCGCGAGCAGAATGGACGCGCGGATCTTCTTGCAGAGCACCGGATCGAGATTCGCGGAGCGAACTTCCTTGGCGTGGATGCGCAGCGAGTTGCGCGCGGTCCAATTGACGTCGACGCCCGCCGATGCGATCAACTCGACGAGTGTTTCGACATCGCGAATGCGCGGCACGTTCTCGAGCATCACGGGATGCTCGGTCAGCAGCGCGGCGCAAACGATCGGGAGCGCGGCGTTCTTGTTCCCCGACGGCGTAATGGTACCGGAGAGGGGTTCTCTCCCCTGGACGACGAACTGCAGTGCGCTCATGGATGGCGTTGCGGGTGCGAGTCGAAGAATGCAGCGAAGAATGGCCGCGCCACGGAGTGACGGTCAATGGGACATCGCACAATCGATGCGAGCGGCCGTCGGAGTTTGCACTCGCGAGCAGGGCGGCCTAACATGCGGGGTTAGATGCGGCCGAGTATGCTTGGCCTCGCCCTTGCACATTTGGAGGCTTCGATGACGACTCTCTTGGCGCCGGTCGCAGCCCTGCTTCATCAGACCGCCGCAGCGCTGCACGATCCGGCGGTGCGCGACACGGTGCTCATGAAACAGGTGCCGGCGGATCGCAGCTGGATTGACCGCGTCACCGAGGTCGCCAGCGCGCTGATCGCCATCGCCCTCCTCACGCTGACCGTCATCGCCGTACCGGTGGCCTTCCACTCGCGGCGCACCTACAAGAGGGTCGCGGAGCTGCTCGATCGTATTCATGGGGATCTTGCCCCGATCATGAAACACGCTCATACGATCAGCGACAACGTGAACTATGTCACCACGTCGGTTCGGGCCGAGATCCACAAGGTGAACACGACGATCGACGAAGCGAATGAGCGCGTCCAGGAGGCACTGGCGGCGACCGAACAACGAATGAGCGAGCTCAACGCGCTGCTGGCCGTGGTGCAGCAAGAGGCCGAGCACTTGTTCGTCTCCACGGCCTCGACCGTACGCGGAGTGCGCGAGGGTGCAGCGGCCTTCCGCGATCGCAATGGGATGGACCTTGCGTCGGACGAGCTTGACGCGGCTGACGACCTCGATTCAGCTGACGACATTGAATTTCAGGAGGAAGTGGATGGCTACGACCGTAAGTCCCAATCAGCCGCGGAGGCGCTCCCAGCAGCCCCGCGTGTCCGCCCGCGTCAACGAAGTGAGCGACGGGCATGAGTCGGAATACGACCTGCTGACTGCGGCGCTGATCGGCATGACGATCGGCGCGGGATTGACCTTCATGCTGCGTCGCGGCCCATCCGGCCGCCGCCCGGTAACCCCTGTGATGCTCGGCGTCGGACGCGGTGCCGCGTGGGCGAGCCGAAACGCCGCGAAATACGGCGCCGCGGGCGCGCGGTGGTCACGCCGGCGCGGCGCCGAAGCGTGGGACCGCGTTCCTCGCGACGAAATTCGGGATCATGTCACCGAGTATGCCGGGCGCGCACGACACGCGATCGATGACGTCGTCGAGTCGGAGCTCAAGGATCTTCGCCGCGCGATTCGCCGGCAGCGGAAGCGCCTTGGCGTCTAAGACGACCGGCAGCCGCCGGCGATTGCACGGCGTCGCGCGACTCGCCGTCATCGCCGTCGTCTTCCTCGTCGTCGCGCCGTCGGTCGCGCACGCGTGGACACCGGGGACTCACGTCTACCTCGGCGAAGCGGTGATGCGATCGCTGTCGCTGCTGCCCCCGTCGGTCGCGGCGCTCCTGCGCGATTTTCCATATGACTTCTTATATGGCTCGATCGCGGCCGATACGAGCATCGCCAAAAAATACGCGCCGGCCGGGCGGCACTGCCACTCGTGGACTGTCGGCATGGAGATTCTGGACGGCGCCTCGGACGACCGGCTGCGCGCCTTCGGACTCGGGTATCTCGCGCACCTCGCGGCGGACTCGGTGGCGCACAACTACTTCGTGCCGCGGCAGCTCGCGGTCACGTCGAGTACGTCGACGCTTGGACATTCGTACTGGGAGAGCCGGTTCGAGACGCACCTGGGCACGGAGTGCGCGCGGCGCGCGCGCGAGTTGATTCTCGTCGACCATTCGCGATCGGACGGTTTGCTCGATCGCGTCTTGAGTCCCACGATTTTCAGCACGTCGACCAATCGCCGCATCTTTCGCGGCATGGTCATCGCCGCCGACAGCGAATCGTGGCAGCGAATCTTTGGTCTGATGACCGAAAAGAGCCGCTGGGACCTCGCCGATCGCGACGTTGGCCTCTACCTCGCGCGATCGTACGATTTCATCATCGATCTGCTCACTCGGCTAGAAAGATCGGATGCGTTCGATCTCGATCCGTCGGGAGACGACGCGCTCCGGCTGGCCAAGCGGGTGCGGCGACAATCGCTGCGCGAGGGCGGCGAGGCACACCTGCTCGCCGTGGCCGATAAGCATTTCGGAATGCCCGAGACGTCGCTCCAGTTCTCGAAGACGCTCGAATCGCCTCTCTATTTGGCCGCGCGCTCCAGCAGCAACTGATTGACCCGCTTCGGATCGGCACGTCCGTTCGACTTCTTCATCACGTGTCCGACCAAGACGCCCTGTAGCCGCCGCTCACCGGCGACGAACCGCGCGGATTCCTCTGGATGCTCGGCAAACGCTTCGTCGATCCACCCGATGAGCGACGCGTCGTCCGTCACCTTTCCGAGCGACTCACGCTCGACGATACGCGCCGGTGGGTCGCCGGTCCGGGTCATCACGCCAAAGATCTGCTTCGCCGCGCTGTGACTGACGACGCCGTCGCGCACGAGCACGACCAGTGCGCCGAGGTCGGCTGGGCGAACCGTGAAGTGGGAGATGGACTGATTCGTCGTCTTGAGTGCGCCGAGGACTTCGCCGAGTACCCAATTCGCCGCGGCTTTGCCATCGTCAGAGGCGCGCGCCACTTGCTCGAAGTACGTCCCCAGCGCGGGTTCCGCCGTGAGGACTTCGATGTCGTACGGCGTCAGATTCGGATAGTCGGTGGAATACCGTGCGCGGCGCGCGTCTGGTAGCTCCGGCATCGATGCACGAATGCGATCGATGTGATCGAGCGACAGCACGAGCGGCGGCAGATCGGGCTCCGGGAAGTAGCGATAGTCGTGACTTCCCTCTTTCGAGCGCGCCGGCCGGACTTCGTTCGCGCGCTCATCCCACAGGATCGTCTGCTGCTCCACGCGGCCGCCCGCATCGAGGATCGCACACTGTCGGACAAACTCGGCATCGAGGGCGCGGCGCACACCAGAAAACGAATTCAAGTTCTTTATCTCTGTCTTGGTGCCGAGCTTCGGCTCGCCGCGTGGACGCGTGCTGATGTTGGCGTCGACCCGCAGACTGCCTTCCTCCATGCTCACGTCGCTGACGGCAACGTATTCGAGGGTTTGGCGAACCGCGTGCAAGTACGCCACGGCCTCAGTCGATCCCCGCATTTCCGGCTCGCTGACGATCTCGGCCAGCGGAACGCCGGCCCGGTTGAGATCGACCGCGGTCGCGCCCGGAAATCTGTCGTGCACCGACTTGCCAGCGTCCTCCTCCATGTGCAGCCGGGTGACGCCGATCATGATGGGCGATCCGTCGGCACGGGCGCCGATTTGCACGCAGCCGTCGACCGCCAACGGCTGATCGAATTGCGAGATCTGGTATCCCTTCGGCAAATCGGGATAGAAATAGTTCTTCCGCGCGAAGACCGAGGTCGCGTTGACCTTGCAGCCGAGTGCGAGTGCGGCGCGCATCGCGAGATCCACGGCGTGCTCGTTGAGAACCGGTAGAGCGCCAGGCAATCCGAGGCAGACCGGGCAGGTGTTGGCATTCGGCGGTGCGCCGAAATCGGTGGAGCAACGGCAAAAGATCTTGGTGGCCGTTTTGAGCTGCACGTGCACCTCGAGTCCGACGACCATCTCGAATCGGTCGCTCCACTGCGTCTCCGCGCTCACCGGTGCGCGTCCTCGCCCAAAGCGCGCTCCAACGCGAACGCGGCGGCGAACATCTGCCGCTCGTCGAAATAGTTGGCCATCAACTGGCCGCCGACCGGGAGTCCGTCGACACGACCGATCGGCAGCGACATCGCCGGAATGCCGGCGAGGTTTGCCGTGCAGGTGAAGATGTCGCTCAGGTACATCTCGTACGGATCCGACTTGGAGCCGATCGGAAACGCCGTCGTTGGAGTGGTCGGCGTGAACAGTAGGTGTACACCGCTCGCGAACACATTCGCGTAGTCGCGAGAGATCAGCGCGCGTACTTGCTGCGCTTTTCGATAGTACGCGTCGTAGTAGCCGGCCGAGAGCACGTAGGTACCGAGCAGGATCCGCCGTGTCACCTCGGGTCCGAAGCCGTTCGAGCGGGTCGCCTCGTACATCGCGTCCAATCCGTCGCCGCCCAACCGCAGTCCGTACCGCACGCCGTCGAATCGAGCGAGGTTCGACGATGCTTCGGCGGGCGCGACGATGTAGTACGACTCGATCGCCAGCGTCGTGTGCGGTAGCGAGACATCGCGCACTTCGCCGCCAAGTCGCTTGAAATGCTCGAGCGCGGCGTCGCAGCGATCGCGAATACGCGGATCTAGATCCGGCGGAAAGAATTCCTTCGGCCGCCCGATGACGACGCCGGTGAGACCGCCGGTTGCAGCGGCGCGGAGATCGGGCACGGGCTCCGCGGCGCTCGTGGAGTCGAGCGGATCGAGGCCGGCAATGGTCTGCAAGCCGAGCGCTGCGTCGTCGACGGTTTTACCGAACACGCCGACGTGATCGAGCGACGACGCGTACGCGACGAGCCCATAGCGACTCACGCGGCCGTACGTTGGTTTGACGCCAACGACTCCGCAGAAGGCAGCTGGCTGGCGCACCGAGCCGCCGGTCTCCGACCCAAGCGCGATGCGAACGATGCCCGCCGCGACCGCGGCAGCTGATCCACCCGACGAGCCGCCGGGCACGCGATCGGGCGCGAGCGGATGCTTCGTCGGGCCAAACGCGCTGTTCTCGGTGGACGAGCCCATCGCGAATTCGTCCATGTTCGACTTGCCGATCACGATCGCGCCCGCGTCGCGCAATCGGCGCACGGCGGTGGCCTCGTACGGACTCACGTAGCCTTCCAGAATCCGCGAGCCACATGACGTCGGAAGGTCGAGCGTGGCGAGGTTGTCTTTGATCACAACAGGCATGCCGTGAAGCTCGCCCGGGGTCGCGTCGCGTGCGTCGAGTTCTGCTGCTTCGCGATGCGCCTGTTTATCATTCTGATATAACAGAATGTTCAACCCGTCGCGCCCTGCACCGACGGATTCGGCTTGCTCCAGGCTTTCGCGCACTGCATCGGCGGCGTTCACTCGTGCGTCGACAGGCGCGGCACCAGAAAGAATCCATCCCGCATGCTCGGCGCGAACGATTCCCCGCTATGTGCTAATGGGATGGGTGGTCCGGCATCAGCACGCAGCGGTGTTCCCGATGCGCCAATACCGCCGACCTCTGGCGCGTCGCCCGTGTCGACCTTCGCCAGCACGTCCATGTGCTGCAGAATCGTGTTCAGCTCGCCCACCAAGGCGGTGGCGCGCTCGTCGGTCAGTCCGATACGCGCCAGCGCGGCGATGTGCCGAACATCGTCGACCGTCACCGCCATTATTCGTCGCCGCGCTCGAGGTTCGCCTGCGCGATGACGAGCGTCTTGCGACCGATCGTCGCGTCGTCGAAATCGACTTTGACCTTGGCGTCGCGGCCAACGCCCGCCAATTCGGCGATCGTACCAGTCCCGAACTTCCGGTGTTTCACGCGTGCGCCGATGACGAACACCGGAGCATCCTGCGACTCGTCTTCCGGTGCGCTTGCGAAGCTCGGCACGGGCGATCCGGGACGACGCATGCCCGGCGACGGGCGGGCCGCGAATTCCTCGGTATCCATCCCAAGACGCGAGCCGCGACCAAAACCTCGATCGTAGCCACCGAGACTTCCGCCAGCCCGCATCACGGAACGTCCCGAGCTTCGCACTTTGATCGTGCTTCGCTTTTCGACCATGCGGTCTGGGAGTCCGTCGAGAAAACTCGACTGCCGCGCAGGCATCGTCTCGCCGTTTCGGCGCCGCTCTTCGGCGTGAGACAAATACAGCTTTCGTTCGGCGCGAGTGATGCCGACATAGAATAGGCGCCGCTCCTCCTCGAGGAGCTTCGGATCGTCGTACGCTTTGCCGAGCGGAAAGAGGCCGTCCTCGAGGCCGGTGATGAACACCACCGGGAACTCGAGGCCTTTGGCGTTGTGCAACGTCATGAGCGTCACAGCATCGCTGTCGGCGGTCATGCCGTCGACGCCGGCGACGAGCGTGGCGCGTTGCAGGAAGTGATCGAGCGGCCGCAATCCGACTTCGCCGAGCTCGTCGGCGACAACCTCAGCGGCACCGGTCATCAGCTCGCGCACGTTGTCCAATCGCTCAGCCGACTCTGGACCTTCGGCGCGCAAATAGTCGCCGTACTTGATCGACTCCACGAGCTCGCGAAGCAATTCGTCGACCGCGGATTCTGTCGCATGTTCGCGCAGCGTCGAGATCAATTGAACGAAATCGGCAAGCGACGTGCGTGCTCCGCCGCGCAGCGATGCGATGATGTCCGGCACCTGCGCGCCCTCGAACATCGGCAATCCGCGCGCGCGCGATGCGTCGCCAAGCTGCTCGATCGTCGTCTCGCCGAGGCCACGTTTGGGAACGCTCACCGCGCGGCGGAACGCTTCGTCGTCCGACGGATTGGCGATGAGCTTGAGATACGCCATCAGATCCCGGATCTCGCGGCGATCGTAGAAGCGCACCGCTCCGACGAGTCGGTACGGCACCGCGTGCCGGCGCAATGCTTCTTCGAGCGCGCGACTCTGCGCATTGGTGCGATAGAGAACCGCGACGTCGTTGAGCTGCAGCGACGACGATGCGGACCGGCGCGCCATCAACTCGCCGACGACGAAGTCGGACTCGTCGCGCTCGTCGAGCGCGCGCATGAGCGTCACCGTTTCGCCGGATGGATGCGTTGGACGCAGCGTCTTGCCCATGCGCCCCGTGTTTTGGCTGATCACCACGTTGGCGAGATCGAGCACCTGCGGCGTGGACCGATAGTTCTCCTCGAGCCGTACCACCGTCGGGTCCGGAAAATCCTTGTTGAAATCGAGAATGTTCCGGATGTCGGCGCCCCGCCATCCGTAAATCGACTGATCGTCGTCGCCCACGACGCACACGTTGCCGTGCGCGCCGCCGAGCAGTTTGATCAACTCGTATTGCGCACGATTCGTATCCTGATATTCGTCGACGAGAATGTACCGGAACCGTTGGCGATAACTTGCGAGACGGTCGGCGTTCTGCTGCAACACTCGCACGGGCAGTACGAGCAAGTCGTCGAAGTCGACGGCGTTGGCGCGTTGCAGCTCATCGCCGAGCGAACGATAGACTGCGCCAACAGCCTTCGAGAACGGATCCATGGCGAGCGTGTCGAACTCGCTCGTGGAGATCATTTTGTTCTTTGCTTCGGAAATCGCCGACTGTATGCCGCGTGGCGTGAACTGCTTCTGCGGAATGCCATGGCGCTCCATCAGGCGCTTGAGCACGCTGAGCGAATCGTCCTGATCGTAGATCGTGTACGATGGCGACCGTCCGACGAGATGCGCGGCCGAGCGAAGCATGCGCGCGCCGATCGCGTGGAAGGTGCCCACCCACATGCCGCCGGGTTCCGTGCCGAGCAAGCGGCCGATGCGCTCGCGCATTTCGCCGGCGGCTTTGTTGGTGAACGTCACCGCGAGGATCTCGCGCGGATCGACGCCTTCGACGTCGATCAAGCGAGCAATGCGCGACGTCAGCACGCGCGTTTTTCCCGAGCCTGCGCCGGCGAGAACGAGAATCGGGCCGTCGACATGAAGCACGGCCTGGCGCTGCGCCGGATTGAGACCGGCGGTCAATTGTTCGTGGAGCAGCATCGACATTACTGAAGAATAATCTCGAACGTCGCTCCACGCTCCGTTGGGACGAGGACGAGTTTGCCGCCGTGATTCTCTTCGACGATGCGCTTCGCGAGCGAGAGGCCAATGCCCCATCCACTCTTCTTCGTCGAGAAGCCCGGATCGAAGATCTTTCCACGCAGCTCGCGGGGCACGCCCGGTCCGTCGTCGGCCACACGCAGCACGACGGCGTCTTCGTGCCCGTGAACCGCGGCCACTTCCACGCGGCCGCCGCGCCCGGCGAGCGCATCGATGGCGTTCTTCGTCAGCACTTCGAGCGCCCATTCGAGTAGCACGGGGTCGCCCTGCACTTCGGGCAGGTCGGGCGCAATGACCGCCGAGACGGCGACGGTATTGGCGAGCGTGGGAACGCGAGCTTGGAAGTACTTCGTGATGCGCGTGACGATCGCGCCTGGATCGATTTTCTCGAACTTCGGCTCGCGGCCGATGCGCTCGAAGCGATGCGCCACGCGGTCGAGCCGCTCGAGATCGGCGCGCATGTGCATCGCGGCCGCCATCGACACGTCGTCGTTCGCTCGTTCCTCAACGAGCTCGATCCATCCGCTCAAACTCGACAACGGCGTGCCGAGTTGATGCGCCGATTCGCGCGCCATGCCGGCCCACAGGCGTTCGCGCGCCGCGTCGCCTCGCGTTCGAATGATGTACAGACCAGCGAGCAGGAGAAATGCCGCCATCAGCGCCTGCAGCGCTGGAATGACGCGCAGTCCCTGCACGATCGGCGGATCGCCGTAATACACGCGGCCGATGAGCGAGTCGACGATTGGCGGGTTCTGCGCCTCCAGCGTTCCGACGTAGTCGCGAACGCGCGGATCGTCGTCGGCCAGCTGATCCTTTTGGTCGAATGGAAGATTCGCGTGCGCGCGCGGATGTCCCGATAGATCGGTGACGATGAGCGGCACGCCCTGCTCGGAGATGCTCCGCGACAGATCGAGCAACGCGGCCAGCGGCGCGCCGGCCGTCGTATCGCCCAATCCGTGGAATACCCGCGCATACATCTCGGTCGTGTGCTTGGCGCTCGCGCGAAGGTTCACGACGACGCGCTGGGTGTACCACACATACGAGCCGAGCAACAGCAGGATGAGCGTAGCGACGACCGCCTCTGGCGTGCCGCGGCGCGTGGCGTTCAGCCTAGGACACTCGTTCCAAGATACGGCTGCAACACATCGGGAACGCGCACGGTTCCATCAGCATTCTGATAATGCTCGAGAATGCACGCAATGACACGCGGCAACGCGAGGCCGGAGCCATTCAGCGTATGCACCAGCCGCGGCTTCTCGCCTTTCGCGGGGCGATAGCGAATGTTCGCGCGGCGCGCCTGATAGTCGCCGAAGTTGCTGCACGACGACACCTCGAGCCATGCACCCACGCCAGGCGCCCACGCCTCGAGATCGTACGTCATGGCCGAGCTGAATCCCGTGTCGCCCGCCGCGAGCAGCTTGCGCCGGTACGGCAGGCCGAGGCGCTCGAGGATTGTCTCGGCGTGATGCGTGAGCGCTTCGAGCTGCGCCGCCGAATCTTCCGGAGCAGCGTAGCGCACGAGCTCCACCTTGTCGAACTCGTGCGTGCGGAGAATGCCACGCGTGTCCTTTCCAGCCGATCCCGCTTCGCGGCGAAAGCATTTGCTGTACGCCACGAACGCCATGGGGACTGTCTCGACAATTTCGTCGCGGTACAGGTTCGTGACCGGCACCTCGGCCGTGGGAATGAGAAAAAGCTCATCACCGCGCGTCGCGTAGGCGTCGTCTTCGAACTTGGGCAACTGGCCGGTACCGGTCATGGTCGCGCGGTTGACCAGCAGCGGCGGCCACACTTCCTCGTAGCCATGGTCGTCGCGATGCGTGTCCATGAAATAGTTGACCATCGCCCGCACCAGGCGCGCGCCTTTGCCCCTGTAGAAGACGAAGCCCGACCCCGACACCTTCCCGGCACGCTCGAGGTCGAACAAGCCGAGCGCCGCCGCGATCTCCCAATGCGGCTTCACGCCGTCCGGCGCGCGTGGCGTTCCCCACTCGCGCACGATGACGTTGTTCTCTTCTCCGCCCTCGGGAACTTCGGCCAACGGAACGTTCGGGATCTCTAACAGCACGCCCTGGAGCTCTGCCTCGACGCCCGCCAGATCGCGATCGATCTGCGCGATCTCGTCTCCGAGCGCGCGACCCTGCGCGATCAGATCGTCGGCATTCTCCTTGGCGCGCTTCCGTTTTGCAACTTCCTGGGCGTTCGCGTTGCGCAGCGCTTTGCGCTCGTCGGTCGCTTGAATCAGCGTCCGGCGTTCGCGCTCCAGCGCTACACCGCGGTCAATCGCCGGAGCGAGCGTGTCGAGCGTGCCACGACGGCGCATGCCATCGCGCAACACCTCGAGCTGCTCGCGAAGCATTCGGAGGTCGTGCACGAGATCAATCTTTTGGGAGTCCGGGAGCGAACGAAACGAAGCCGCAATTCGGATTGGTGGCATACTTGATCGACATGCCGTGCGTCACCGGGTCGACGGCCGTGATCACGAGCTTCGCGTACAGCGTGGTACCGCTCAACGACACGCTGCACGCATTCTCGTCCTGACTCTGCACCATGATGACCTGATTGACTGCGGCCACGAGCGCCGTGTCAGCCCGGTAGCCGCTGCGCGGGGCGCGATCGAGTGCATCGTAGGTTCCGGCCACCGCTTGCAACGACACCGTATGGATTGGCGCGAGTCCGCTCGCCACCGCAGGCTCGGGCAAGACCACGATGCGCCCCGCCGAGTCGACATCGAATGCGACATCAAAGGTGAAGTTCGCATCAGACGGAACCAGCTCGCCCGAAAAGATGTACAGCGCGCTCGGCGAGCCGGGAGGCGCGCCGTTTAGAGGATACACAACGCCGCTGTCCTCGAACGTATCGAGTGACGCAGGCACGCCCGTGAAGCCGCTGCAGGCCGCACCGGCGATCGCCAGCGACGCCGCGACGAACAATGCGATGGCGGACTTTGGACGTAAAATTCGATCAGTCATGTTTGGGGAGCTCAAGGGCGAAGGATACGGTCGTGCTGCACATACTTCAAGCGGCGTTCAAGCGATTGGTGCGGCTTGACTTCGACTATGTTGATCTCTAGCTTCGCCACGACTTTGCGGGGGAGCTGGAGAGCCGTCATGCCGAGCATTCGTGACCTGGTCGCCGCCATTCGGCAACGTGACGGGGTCGACGCCGCCATCGTGTTGGGACGCGATGGACTGCTGATCGAAAGCCAATTGGGACCGGGCCTGGACGCCGAAGACATCGCGGCTCGAATTCCTGCCATCATCGGCACGGCGGATGAGCTCGGAAATGCGACGGCGCGCGGTGAGCTTCGCAGCGCGGTGCTCGAGCAGGAGCACGGTCTCGCCATCATCTCGGTGCTCTCCGCGGAAGCGATCTTGCTGGTGCTCCTGACGCCGCGCGCCAATATCGGCCAACTCCTGTTCGAGCTCCGCCGCAATCGCGAACACATCGCCGCCCTTGTCTGAGCCCTCGTGACCAGTCCGACTACCATCTGTCACGTGCTCGTCGCGGACGACGAACCGCACATCGGCCGCATCATCAAGATGAAGCTCGAGCAGGGACCGTTTCGCGTCACACTCGCCTATGACGGCCGCGAAGCGCTCCAAGTTCTCGAGCGGGAACACGACATCGGACTCGTGCTGCTCGACCTCATGATGCCGCATCTGAGTGGCCTCGACGTGCTCGCGGCCATGCGCCGCGACGATCGGTGGCGCACCGTGCCGTGCATCATTCTCACAGCCGCCGGCCAGGAACAACAGCACACGCGTGCCATGGAGCTCGGGGCCACGGACTTCATGACCAAGCCATTCAGTCCCAAGAAGCTCTACGCGCGCGCCGCCGAGTTGGTGGGACTGTCGGCGGATGACGCCACGCCGGGAGTCGCATGAGCCGGTGGGCCGTCGTACTCGCGGGCGGCGTCGGATCTCGGTTCTGGCCTCTGAGCACGCCGTCACGTCCGAAGCAGCTCCTTCCCTTGGTGACCAGCGAGCCGTTACTCGCTGAAGCAGTCGATCGGCTCGGGCCGCTGGTGTCCCCGGACCGTGTGCTGATACTCACCAATGACACGTTGGTGCCGGCAATCGCTGACTTGCTGCCGCAAATTCCGCGAAAGAATCTCATCGCCGAACCGCGCGCCGGCGGCACGGCGGCCGCGCTGACGTGGGCGGCGCAGGAGATCAGCCGGCGAGACGGTCCGGACGCCGTCATGATGTCGGTCCATGCCGACTGGTCGGTGGCCGACGCCCGCGGATTTCAGCGCGCGCTGAGCGACGCCGCGGACGTCGCAGCAGCGCACGCGGCGCTCGTCACGATTGGTGTGGTTCCGACGCGTCCCGATCCCGGATTCGGGTACATCCAGCCCGGCGACGAGCTCACGGACGGCGCCCGACGCGTCGCGCGATTCGTCGAAAAGCCCGATCGCACGCGCGCCGAGCAGATGCGACGCGACGGCTATCTGTGGAACTCCGGCATTTTCGTCTGGCGGGTTGGCGATTTTCTCGATGACGTTCGGCTGCACACACCCGAGGTCTCGGGCGCGCTGCACGCACACGCCAATGACCTCGAGGGATTCTTCGCGGCGGTGACGCCCATCTCGGTCGACGTCGGCGTGCTCGAGCGCAGCGATCGGGTGGTCGTGATGCCAGGCGATTTCGGCTGGGACGACGTGGGAACGTGGGGCTCGCTGCGGCGAGTCCGTCACACCGACGCGCAAGGCAATGCCGCGCAGGGACACATCCACGCCGTGGATGCCACGGGCAATGTGGTCCATGCGCCCAACGACTCCGTTGTTCTCTACGGCGTGTCTGATCTCGTCGTCGTGGTCGAGAACGGCGTCGTGCTCGTCACGACGGTCGACAAGTCGAGCGATTTGAAAACGCTCATGGACGCGCTGCCCCGCGGCGTGCGGGACAAGTCATGACGGCGCTCTATCTCTACGACGACCGCCGCGCTCGCACTTTCGAGCCGTTCGCGTCCACGCGCCCAGTCTCGGAGTTGGTCGCCGGCACGGCGCTCATCCGCCGCCGCTGGGCAGCCGTGCTGGCGCCGGAGAACGCACAGTTCCTCGCCGGCCCGCGTCACGTGGACTTCGACGAACCTGGCGCGATCGCCGCCACCGGTACGATTCCGACCGGCTCGATCATCGCGCTCTCGCGCTGCGTACCTGCGCTGCCGGCGGATCCGGCGAACGTCGCGCGCCGAGCGGCCACGTGTAGCATGTGGCGCTGCGGCAACGAGCTCGCCGCCGTGCGCGTCAAACAACCCATCGACGTCGCCGCATTCGCCGATGGCACGTTGACGCTCGAGGAGCTGCATGCAGGCACCGGCGCAATCGGCACGATCGACGGCTGGTGGCTCGAAGAGGTGTGGGACCTCGTCGCGCTGCTGCAGGCGCAGCTCGCGAGCGACTTGGCCACGCCAGCGTTCGCGAATGGACTCGCTCCGGCCAACGCCGGCGTCATCGGCACGGGTCGCGTCACCGTCGCACCCGACGCCGTCATCGAGCCCTACGTCGTCTTCGACGCCTCGGCCGGTGCGATTCACGTCGCGGCCGGGAGCCACATCCATGCTTTCACGCGGCTCGTTGGTCCGTGCTACATCGGCCGGAACGTAACGGTCATGGGCGGCGACATTTCAGGGTCGTCGATCGGCGACGTATGCAAAGTTCGCGGGGAGCTGAGCAGCAGCGTCTTTCTCGGACATTCGAACAAAGGGCACGACGGCTTCGTCGGCCACTCGTACCTCGGCCGCTGGGTCAACTTGGGCGCCGGGACGGTGACGAGCAATTTAAAGAATACATATGGCTCCGTGAGCTTGTGGACGCCCAGCGGTGTGCGTGAAACCGGCTTGCAATTCCTCGGCACGCTGTTCGGCGATCATGTGAAAACTGGCATTGGCCTTCGACTCACCACGGGATCGGTGCTCGGCGCCGGCGCCAACGTGTACGGCAACATGCCGCCCAAGGCCGTCGCGCCATTCTCGTGGGGAGACGCGCCGCCGTACTCGCTTTACAGAGCGGACAAGTTTCTCGAGGCAGCGAGTCGGATGATGGCTCGCCGTCAGGTGACGCTCACCGATCGCGCGCGCCGGCACCTCTCCGCCGTACACGCCGAACGTTGGTCGGTGGAGATCGCCGAGTCGTGAAACTCTGGATGCTCGGCAGCGGCAGCGCGGGCAACGCCGTGCTCATCGAATGCGATGGGACGCGCCTGCTCGTCGACTGTGGTTTCGGCACGCGGACGCTGGCCGGGCGATTGAGGAGCATCGGCGTTGCACCAGAGTCGATTGATGGATGTCTCATCACGCACGAACACACCGATCACGTGAGCGGTGCCGGTGCGGCGGCAAGAAAGTGGGGCTGGAGCGTGTATGCGACCGCCGGTACCGCGAAGGCGAGCGAGCTCGCGGGTACGCCGGTACAGACGTTCGATCCTGGCGCGACGATCGACTTTCCGCGCATGTCCGTCACCGCCACAGCCACGCCGCACGACGCCAACCAGTCCGTCGGATTCGTGGTGACGAGCCGCTCGACCGGAGCGCGTGCTGGTTTGTTCTACGACATCGGTCACGTGAGTCGCGCCATCGCCGACGCTTGCGATTCACTCGACTTACTCGTGCTCGAGTCGAATCACGACGACGACATGCTGCTGAACGGACCGTACCCGCGCTTTCTGCAGGCACGCATTGCCAGCCGCACCGGCCACTTGAGCAACCGCGACGCGGGAGCGTTCGCGCGCAGCGGCGTGTGTCGCGGCGTGAATCACTTGGTGCTCGCGCATCTCAGCGAGCGGTGCAACACGCCCGATGTCGCACTGACCGCGATGCGCGACTCGCTGCGTGGGTCACGCTTCACCGGAACACTCACCGCCGCGCCGCAAAGCGCGGTCGTCGGTCCATTCGTGCCGAAAGCCGCGCGCGCCGAGCCTCCTGTGCAATACGCATTGTCCCTGTAGATCGGGACCGTGCAGTGATCACGGCGGCCGCTTGGGCGACGGGCCGATTTTGCCGACCGCTTGCGCGAGCAACGCCTTCGGATCGTAGATGTACCCCGACTTCATCACCATCTGCACGTTTCGCGTGTTCTTGATGTCGGTGAGTGGATTGCCCTGGATCACGAAGAGATCCGCGAGCTTGCCGGTCTCGATCGATCCGAGTTTGTCCGACACGCCCATCGCCCGCGCGCCATTGATGGTGGCAATCTTGAGCACGTCCGCCGGCGGAATGCCGATCAACGCCAGCGTCTGCATCTCGCGATGCGATGAGAAGCCGGCGATGAACTCGCCGGTGCTCGGATTGTCCGTGCCGAGCGTGAGCATGCCGCCGTGATCGTAAAACGCCTTCGTCGTGCGGCGCATGGCGAAGTACAGCGAGTCCCACGACGGCACATCCTTGCGCGGCGGCTTCGCCTTCACCCACGTCTGCACCTCGGGCGTGAAGAACTTGCGCTCATCCACCCAGTAGTCGAAGCCCTCTTCGAGTTTCGTGAAATAGACTGGCGCCGTGATCGTCGGGTCGAACATGATGTGGTGCGAAATGAACAGATCGACGATGTCCTTGAACTCCTTGGACGAGGTGTCCACCAGATCCCACGACGGATAGGCCGGCTTGTTGGGATCGAGCTCGTCGCCGCCGAGAATGTGCTCGACCCGGTCGATGCCCATGAGAATCGCGTCGCGCGCGTTCGTGGAATTCCGGAAGCCTGATTCCAGATGCGCCGTCACGGTGAGTCCGTGCATGTGCGCGCGCTCGACGAGCCAGCGCAGTTGCTGCGGCGCGATTCCCTTCGCCTTGAACGCCTTGGCGCCTTTCGCCGCCCACTCGTCGACATCCTTGTAGACGTCGGCCTGGCTGGCGTTCGGATTCCATCCGCGCCGCGCGGTCCCAAAGTACGGACCGGAATTGTAGATGCGCGGACCGATCTGCTCACCCGAGTCGATCCGCTTCCGCGCCTCCATCATGCCCTCAGGATCATACTCGCCGGCCGGAAACGTCGACGTCACGCCGTTCGCCAGAAAGATCAGCGGATTGTAAGTGTACTCATCACTCCGGATGCCGCCTTCACCGAGCGTCATGTTGTAGTGCGCGTGGACGTCGAAGATGCCGGGCAACAGATACTCGTCGTCGCGCAGCGTCACGATACGCGCGCCAGCCGTCTCCGCTGTCGTGATCGGCCGATTGACCGCGACCAGCCGCCCGCTGACAATGAGGATTCCCTGATTCCTGACGACGTTGTTACTCGTTGCGGTGAACAGCCATCCACCACGAATCACGATGGATTGCTGTCCCGTGGTTCCCGCGATCGTGGTCGACGGAGTTTGGGCGCCCGCCGGCACCGAGAGTGCGAGTGCGAGTGCGGCAGCGGCGGCGCACAGCGCGGAGAGGCGAAAGAGATTTCTCATGGCGATCAACATGCGCGCCGATTCCTATCTACACAACGGCAAAACGGGGCGCCCGATTGGGCGCCCCGTTTTGCTTTCTCACAGACAACTGACGGCAGACAGCCGTCGGCTGGCCGTTTAGTACATGCCGCCCATGCCGCCGCCCGGCGGGCCGCCGGCAGCCGGCTTGTCTTCCTTCTTCTCGACGATGAGCGCTTCCGTCGTGAGGAGGAGTCCGGCGATCGACGCGGCGTTCTGCAACGCCGTGCGGGTCACCTTGGTCGGGTCGATGACGCCGGCCTGGACCAGGTTCTCGTACGTGTCGGTGAGCGCGTTGTAACCGAACGCGTCATCCTTCGACGAACGCACCTTCTCGACGACGATCGAGCCTTCGCCACCCGCATTGTGCACGATCATGCGGATCGGCTCTTCGACCGCGCGACGGATGATGTCGACGCCAATCTGCTCTTCGGCATCGAGCTTGAGCGTCTTGAGCGCGCGCTGCGCACGAACCAGCGCAACACCGCCGCCCGGGACGATGCCCTCTTCCACGGCCGCACGCGTCGCGTGCAACGCGTCTTCGACGCGCGCCTTCTTTTCCTTCATTTCAGCTTCGGTCGCGGCGCCAACGTTGATCACGGCCACGCCACCGGCGAGCTTCGCGAGACGCTCCTGGAGCTTCTCCTTGTCGTAGTCGGAGGTGCTGGCTTCGATCGCCGAGCGAATTTCCTTGATGCGGCCCTGGATGCCATCCTCGGAGCCGTTGCCGTCGATGATCGTCGTGTTGTCCTTGTCGATGACGACGCGCTTCGCGCGGCCAAGGTCCGTGACCGTGGTGTTCTCGAGCTTGAAACCGACGTCTTCGCTGACCACCTGACCGCCGGTGAGCACCGCGATGTCCTGCAGCATCGCCTTGCGACGATCGCCGAAGCCCGGCGCCTTGACGGCGGCGACCTTGAGCGTGCCGCGGAGCTTGTTCACGACGAGCGTGGCAAGCGCCTCACCTTCGATGTCCTCGGCGACGATGAGCAGCGGGCGACCCTGCTGGGCCACCTTCTCGAGCACCGGGAGGAGATCCTTCATCGACGAGACCTTCTTGTCGTGGATGAGGATGTACGGATCTTCGAGCACCGCTTCCATCTTGTCCGGATCGGTGACGAAGTACGGCGAGACGTAGCCGCGGTCGAACTGCATACCCTCGACGGTGTCGAGGTTGGTCTCGAGGCCGCGCGCCTCTTCAACGGTGATGACGCCGTCCTTGCCGACCTTCTCCATCGCTTCAGCGATCAGGTTGCCGATCTCGGAATCGTTGTTCGCCGAGATGGTGCCAACCTGCGCGATCTCCTTCTTGCCGGAGGTCGGGACGCTGATCTTCTTGAGCTCTTCGGTGATCGCTTCGACGGCCTTCGCGATGCCGCGCTGGATGGCCATCGGGTTCGCGCCGGCCGTGACGTTCTTGAGGCCTTCGCGGAAGATCGCCTGCGCGAGCACGGTCGCGGTGGTGGTGCCGTCGCCGGCGTTGTCGCTGGTCTTGGTCGCGACTTCCTTCACCATCTGCGCGCCCATGTTCTCGAGCGGATCGGAGAGCTCGATTTCCTTGGCGACGGTGACGCCGTCCTTGGTGACCGTCGGCGCGCCGAACTTCTTGTCGATGACGACGTTGCGGCCCTTCGGACCGAGCGTGACCTTCACGGCCTCGGCGAGCTGATCGACGCCGCGCTTCAAAGCCGCGCGTGCGTCAACGTTAAAATGGAGTTCTTTGGCTGCCATGGTGCTTAGCCCTCTATCAGTAAGTTTTAATTAGCGAATTGGAATCAATCAACCGAGCACGGCCAGCACGTCGGACTCGCGGAGGATCAACAGCGTCTCCCCGTCGACCGTCACTTCGGTGCCGCTGTACTTGCCATAGAGAACCTTGTCGCCGACTTTCACGTCCATCGGAACCCGCTTGTCCTTTTCGAAGCGGCCCGGTCCAACGGCGACGATCTCACCCTGCTGCGGCTTCTCCTTCGCCGTGTCCGGGATGTACAACCCGCCGCGCATCTGTTCGGCGTCTTCGAGCGCCCTGATGACGACTCGGTCGGCCAAAGGGGCGACCTTCGAGCTGGTCTTGGTGGCCATACGGTGTACTCTCTCCTGTGCTTTGAGCTGCGCTAGAACGATTAGTGTCTCGTTAGCACTCAATGCCGACGAGTGCTAACAGGTACGTATGATAGCGCAGACTGGCCGCGTCGTCAAGAGATTGGCGCCGTCGCGACGAGTTCGTAACTGATTGTTATTGAATTAGTTACAGCGTTGGTTCGGCGCCCCGGACGAGCCCGTGCGCGATCTGAAGCCCCTGCAGCGTGAGATACGGCTCCACGCGGTCAAACGACCGGCACAACGTCGCCATGGTCTCCGCCAACCCGCCCGTCGCGACCACCATCGGTGCCCCGGGCCGCGGCCACTCCGCCTTGATCCGAGCCACGATCCCGTCGATGGCGTCGGCCGCGCCGAACAGCACGCCGGCGCGAATGCACTCCTCCGTCCGGCGGCCGATCACGCGCGCAGGAACGATCAACTCCGTCGCCGGTAGCTTCGACGTGCGGCGCGTCAGCGAGTCCGCCGCAGTCATCACGCCCGGCGCGATCACGCCGCCCAGGAACACGCCGTCCGACGTGATGCAGTCGAACGTCATGGCGGTGCCCATGTCGACGACGATCGCGTCGCGCGCGTAGAGGCGACTCGCCGCGAGCGTGTTGATCAGGCGATCGGCGCCCACCGTCATCGGCTCGTCCACGTCAAGCGTGATCGGCAGCCCAGCCCGCGCGTCGACAATGAGCGGCTCGTCGATCGTGAAGTAGCTCGCACACGCCTCGGTCAGCGGACCGGTGACGCGCGGAACCACTGAGCCGATCGCGACGCTCGTGACTTCCTCCCACACGAAGCCGCTCGTCAACAACAGCGTGCGGAGCAGCGCGCCAATTTCGTCGGCCGTGCGCGCGACATCGGTCATGATGCGCCAATGGCCGCGGAGCTCATCGCCGGCGAAGAGTCCGACCGTCAGCTCGGTGTTTCCAACGTCGAAGACGAGGATCACAACTCCTCCGTGAGCACGAGAGATCCGGCCCGCACCACGATCGGTGCGCCTCCGGACGGCGGATCGACAAGCAACGCACCGCTCGCATCGATGCCGCGCACCGTTCCAACCACCGGCTCGGCGCAACTCCGGCCGGCTGCTCTGTCGCGCGCGGCGAAGGCGTTCAGTTCATCGGCGGTCAGCGGACCCTGTTGTGCCGCCGCGTCGCGCAGCGCTGGGACCATTGCCACGAGCACGTCGAGGCGATGGCAGTCGGGGCACAAACCGATCGCGCGCGGCTCTTCGGCTGGCGCGCGAACGTTCACACCGACGCCGATGGCCACCCACTCGGGACTCCCCTCCCTCCAGCGCGCCTCGACGAGAATGCCGCCGAGTTTGCGATCGCTCACGTAGAGATCGTTAGGCCATTTGAGACGCACCGATTCGCCCGCAAATGCGTCGAGCACTGGCGCCAACGCCAACCCAACGCGCAGCGACAGCACATCGAGCGCGGTGGCGTCGATCGGGCGTTCGATGAGCGTCAGCCACACGCCGGCGCCGGGCTCCGATCGCCACGATCGACCGAGACGCCCACGCCCTGCCGTCTGCGCATCGGCGAGCACCAGCGTCCCTGGTGCGGCCCCCGCCTCCGCCAACTCGTGCGCGACGTCGAGCGTCGAGCTGATGCGATCGAACGTGACGACGTGCGGCAGATCGAGTCGCTCGGCAAGATCGTCGCCGCGCATTCCGTCGTAGCGACCGGCCGTCGACGTGCTCACCGAACGAAGATGGCGTTGAACGCGATCGCCAGCACGACTCGATACCAGCCGAACGCGCGGAAGTCGCGCTTCTTCACGTAGGCGAGGAACGACTTGATCGCGACGATCGCCATCACGAAGCTGACGACGAATCCGACGCCGAGGAGACCGAGCTGGCCCGCGAGCGCGTCGTGATTCTTGAGCAGCTCGAGCGCGCTCGCCGCCAGCATCGTCGGAACCGCAAGCATGAACGAGAATTCGACGATCGTGCGCTTGCTGATGCCGATCAACGAGCCGCCGACGATCGTCGCGGCCGACCGCGACACGCCCGGGACGATCGCAATCGCCTGGAAGATGCCGATGAGCAGCGCCTTCTGATACGTGATCTCGGTGAAGTCCGCGTCGGTCTCGGCGTGCTGTTTGAACCGCTCGAAGATGAGCAGCGCAACGCCGCCGAGAAGCAGTGCCCACAGCACGACGTTGATGTTGCCGAGCAAATAGCCCTTTACAATTTTATAAAATGCCAATCCGATGACGCCCGTCGGGATGAACGCGACGACGAGCTTCTTGAAGATTTCCCAATTCCAGAACTTGCTCCAGTAGAGCACCACGACGGCGAGAATGGCGCCGAGCTGAATGATGATCTGAAAGCTCTTGAGAAACTCGGTCTCGGCCAGATGCAGCACGTGGCTGGTGAGTATCAAGTGTGCCGTCGACGACACCGGCAAGAACTCCGTGATGCCTTCCACGATTCCGAGGACCACGGCATGCCAGAGAAGCAGTGTCGGACTGTCGGGAACGAGTGCAGCGGAAGTCAGGATCACGGGCGAGTCGAGGTGGAAGGAGGCGCGGAATCGGACATCCGCGCGACGGTGGACGGACGCGACAGCGAATATTCGTAGAACGCCTCGTATTCCGCGACGATGGCCTCGAGCGAGAACCGCTCGCGAGCGTCCGCGGCAGCAAGCATGCTCATCGCGTCCCAGCGGTCCTGGTCACGTAGAATGGCAATGGCCGCGTTGGCCATGCCGTCGACTTCACCGACTCCACACAGGACGCCCGTTTCGCCGTCGCGTACGACTTCTGGAATGCCGCCCATGCGCGTCCCAACGACCGGCACGCCGCACGCCAGCGCCTCGAGCGCGCTGAGCCCGAAGGATTCATTGCTCGACGGCAGCAGAAAGAGGTCGGCGCCGGCGAGCAACGGCGCCACGGCGTCGATCTTTCCGAGAAAGAGCACGCTCTCCTGAAGGCCCAGCGCACGTGCCTCGGCCTCCGCGTCCGCGCGCTCGGGACCGTCGCCCACCATCACGAGCACGGACGGAATCTCCCGCTGGACCCGCGCGAAGATGTTGACGACGTCCTTCACCCGCTTCACCGCGCGGAAATTCGATACGTGCATCAACACGCGCTTTCCCGGCTCGACTTGTTGCACGAGCGGCGAGGTATAGATCGAGCGGTCGTAGACGTGCTCGTCGACGAAATTCGGGATAACCTCGATGCGGCACGCCGTGCACCCAAAGGTGGTCAGCGTCTCCTGCTGCAGATAGCGCGAGACGGCCGTCAGGCCATCAGATTTTTCTATTGAGAATTTCGTGATCGGCCTGAACGACGGATCCTGCCCGACGATGGTGATGTCTGTGCCATGCAGCGTGGTCACGACGCGAATGTCCGGACGCGTCGGCCGCAACATCTCTTTGGCGATCCACGCGCTCGTGGCGTGCGGGATCGCGTAATGGCAGTGGAGCAAGTCGAGACCGTGCGCCAGCACGACCTCGTGCATTCTCACCGCCAGCGCGAGATCGTACGGCGGATACTCGAACAGCGGATAGCGGCCGACGTCCACTTCGTGGTAGTACACGCCCGGCAAAAACGCCGGCAGGCGAAACGGCTGCGCGTAGGTAATGAAGTGGATCTCGTGACCGCGTTTGGCGAGCGCAATTCCGAGCTCCGTGGCCAACGCGCCCGAACCGCCGTACGTGGGATAACAGGTAATTCCGATTTTCACGCCGATCGTCCATCAGCCGAGGTGAAGTGTGCGATCCATTGCTCGACGTGCTCGCGCCAATCCGCGCCGAGCGGATCGACGTGCGTGACGCGCTCGGCCGGCAGCTGGTGGCGAAACCACGTCCGCTGCCGCTTGGCGTATTGTCGCGTGGCGATCAGAATCTCGCTGCGCGCATCGGCGCGGCTGATCGAGCCGGCGACCAGCCGCCGCACGGCGTCGTAGCCGGTCGCCTTCCATGCCGGAGCGTCCGCGGGAATAGCGTGCATCAGGCGCATCACCTCATCGGGCCAGCCGTGATCCAGCATGTCGTCGATCCGCGCCGCGAGTCGATCGGCGAGCGCCGGACCGGGATCAACCAGAAGATAGCGAGGGCGCCAACGGGGAACGCGCGCCCGATCGCGATGCAGATCGCTCAGCCGGTGTCCGGTGAGCAACGCGATTTCGATGGCGCGCAGCAATTGCGTGCGGCCTAAATGCGCGCGCGCCAGATCTAATTCAGTCGCCCAGCGACGGAGCGCCGCGAGATCGAGCTGTTGAAGCTCGGCGCTCAATCGCGCTCGACGCTCTGCGTCGAGCGGCGGCTCCTCGAACAGTCCGTTGAACAGCGCGCTCAGGTACAGTCCCGTTCCGCCCACGACGAGCGAGATCCGCGCGTTCGCCCGCGCGGCAGCGATCCAGTCGTCTGCACATGCAGCCCACGCCGCCGCGGAATAGCGCTCCGTCGGTTCCGCGATGTCGACGCCTTCGTGCGGCGCGCGTGCGCGCTCGTCGTGAGTCGGCTTCGCCGTGCCGATGTCGAAGCCGCGATAAATCTGACGCGAGTCTGCGCTCACGATCGTAGTCGACGTTCGAGTCGCGATCCACATCGCGACGGCGCTCTTCCCTGCCCCCGTCGGCCCGCAGACGACCGGGACCTCCGGAACGCCAGGAACCTCAGCGGCGTCCAAAGCGCCGTTCAATCTCGTCCCAGGTGAGCTGCACGATGGTCGCGCGACCGTGCACGTCGTGCGCCGGGAGCGTGGTGTCGCGCAAGGCTACATAGAGCGCGCGCATTTCTCCGGGCGAGAGCGCATCGCCGGCTTTGATCGCCGCCTTGCACGCGACAGTCGCAGCAAGGCGCTCGTGACGCGCATGCGCGCCGGCATCGCGATCGCCGGTGAGCGCGGCGAGCGTGTCGCGCAGGCAGCGTTCGGGGTCGAAGCGCGGATGCGGCATTGGAACCGCGCGCACGATGAGCGTCGAGCCGCCGAAGCCCTCGATCTCGAATCCCAACCGTTCGAACAACTCTTGGTGCCGCTCGAACGCCTCGGCTTCATCCGAACCGAGGTGGAGTGTCATCGGAAACAGCAGGCGCTGCGATGGATTGTCTCCGAGCTCCAATGTCCGCAGGAACTGTTCGTACAACACGCGTTCGTGCGCCGAGTGCTGGTCGATGAGCACGACGCCGTGGTCGTGCTCGAACATCATATAAGTTCTCTGAAGCTGGGTCAGCGGCGGAACGTCGCTCGCGACGCTTGGCGGTGTCGTGCTGGGAACCTCCGAGGGAGCGGCCAGCGACTCCGATGGCGCCGCGTCGGACACAACCGACTCCTCGAACAGGCCGTCATCGAGTCCCGCCGCCGGCTGCAACGCTTCGACGTCAACGGAGTGACTCGCTCCCGGTGCGTCCACCGCGGGCGTTACCGTCCACGTCATGCGACCAAACGCTGCGCCCGCGTCGAATGTGCCCAGCGCACGGCGCACCGCTGATTCGACGGTCCGTTCCACTTGCCAGCGATCGCGCAGCCGCACTTCGGACTTGGCTGGATGCACGTTCACGTCGATCATGTCGGCCGCGACGACGAGATCCAGAAAGAGCGTCGGTCGCACGCCGGCGGGAATCGTCGAGCGATACGCTGCTTCAGCCGCGCGCACGATACCCACATCGCGAATCGCGCGGCCGTTGATCGACAGAAAGACGCGACGCGTTGCCGTGCCGACGTCGGCCGGTCGTTCGACCAACCCTGACACGTGCGTGGATCCGCTCACATCGTCGACATCGAGCAGCCGGCCGGCGAACGCGCCGCCGTGGACCGCCGCCAGTCGGTCGCGCAATACGCGAGCAACGGGAAGCGTGAGCATCGGCTTGCCGTCGTGCGTGACGGTGATGCGCACGTCGCGGCGGGTGAGCGACATCGCGCCGATGGCGTCGAGAATCGCGCGCCACTCAGAGCGAGTGCCGCGCAGAAACTTGAGACGCGCTGGCGCATTGTAGAACAGTCGCGACACGCGAATCGTCGTGCCACGACGACGCGCGATGTCGGTCACGTCGAGCACGGATCCGCCGGCCGCGCGAACGAGCGTGCCTCCGCCGTCGTCCTGCGCAGTCTCGACCTCGAGGTGCGAGACCGAGCAAATCGCGGCGAGGGCTTCGCCGCGAAAGCCAAAGCTGCGCACGCCGACGAGGTCCTGCGCGGATCGAATCTTGGAGGTCGCATGTCGCTCGAGCGAGAGCACGGCGTCGTCGCGCGACATGCCGATGCCGTCGTCGCTCACGCGAATGGACTGCCGGCCGCCGTCCTCGATGGCGAGATCGATCGCCGTCGCACCGGCGTCGAGTGCGTTCTCGATCAACTCCTTGACGACGGACGCCGGGCGCTCGACGACCTCGCCGGCCGCGATTTGATCGGCAACGGCGCTCGGAAGGATGGCAATGCGTGAGGAGGCGAGGACGGACACCGCGCAAAGCTACCGGCGCGGCGCAGCGAGCGTCAATCGCCGCTCGCCGATGTTGCGTCGCGGCTATCGAGTGGAATGAGTGCGGCGGTTTCAACCCAGCCGTCGCGTCCGTCGTCCAACACCAAGCGCGTCCACGCGCCCTGTCGGCCGCGCAGCCGGACGACTTCGCCCACGATCGCGGTGGCGCCAAGTTCGCCGCCCAACTCCGGATCCACGCTGAGTGACGTGGAGCGCCGCATGACGGCGAGTTGCCGTCCTGCGAGGCGGTCCGCGAGCGCGAAGCCCGAGATCCCCGCGACGATCGCAACCACAGCGACAATCGTGAAATCACGCCGGTTCACATGCTCGCCGCGCGACATGCGCCATGCTGCACCGAGCCAGATCACCAACCACAGCGCTGCCGCGAGGTTGAACAGCCACGCTGCCGGCAACGCCGGGACGTAGCCGGCCGACGACCACGGCAGTGCGTGCACCAACTCGACGCGATCGCGCACGTCCGCCGCGAGCGGCTCGATTCGCAATGCGCGCTGCCACGCCGCCATGCTTCGCGCGGTATCGGCGACGGCCCACGAGGCGGTGCCAAGATTCGCCCATGCGTCCGGCGCGCGCGGATCCGCTGACACTGCCGCGATGAACGCTTCGCGCGCCGACACGAAGTCGTGCTGCTCGTACGCAGCCACGCCTTTGTCGAACGCTTGTCTCGCGGATGTCGCATCGTACGCGTGCGCGGTCGCGACGGTCAGCGCGAATAGCACGACGGCGCCGGCGACGGGCAATGCGAGCTGCGAGCGCGAGAGCGCTTCAGCGCTCACCGCGCGATACAGCTTGCTCGCGCGCTCGGTGGCATCATGCTCGAGACGGCCCGACGAGGAAAACGCCGCTTCATCGAGCTGGCGCAAAAAGCGTTCGGCTTCCAGCGCCACTTCAGTCGACACACCGCGACGCCGGAGTGAACGCGACAAGCCGCCGGGACGCGTGAAGCTCTCCGGCTGCAATCCGAGCCGCTCGCCGAGCGCGCTCGTGAATACGCGTCGAACCTCGCAGGCATCGCGCGCGTCGGCGGCGGCGTGCGCCAGCTCCTCCAACCGCGCCGCGTGGGTGGGCGCACGCTTCGCGGCACGACGCCGCCGCTCGCGCGTCCGCAGCGACACCGCGGGAACTGGGATCAACGCCAGGATCGCCCAGAACACGGGACGTTCGTGAAGCGGCGTGGATGGCGCGCCGCGATATCGAGTGCGCAGTGCCAGCAGCGTTTCTGTTCGCGCGGTATCGGCAGATGCGAGTGTCCCCGTCGCGACGTGAACGTGCGTCGAACCCGTCGATGCCACTTCGTAGCGCCGCGAGTCTGGATTGAAGTAGGAGTAACGAATCGGCGGCAGATCGAGCTCGCCGGCAACTTTCGGCGTCAACACCCAATCAAATTCCTTGGCGCCGCGGATTTTCGACGCCGTCGTGTCGACCTTCAC
This sequence comes from Gemmatimonadaceae bacterium, assembly GCA_036499625.1. Classification (GTDB taxonomy): domain Bacteria; phylum Gemmatimonadota; class Gemmatimonadetes; order Gemmatimonadales; family Gemmatimonadaceae; genus JAQBQB01. The sequence continues at coordinate 22,449 of DASYDJ010000069.1, read as the reverse complement.
ACGCTCGTCGCCCTTCACGAGGCTCGCCCACGACACACCGACGGCCGGGCGCGGAAAGAGCTTCACGTTTCCGGTACCGGACACGCGCACGGTGAGCATCAAGGGATCGCCAACACGCGTGGCGGCGGTATCGAGCCGCGCGGCGACTTGCAGATTGCCCACCGCGCCACCGTAATCGACCGGCCGGCCCTGGGGCGGCGGATCGACGGCAATGACCAGCGTACTGTCAGTTTCGAGCTCGTGCGTTTCCTCGCGAGCGAAGAAGCTCGCCGACAGCGGGAGCGAGTAGACGAGCTGCGCGGGCGGAATGGAGAAGCGGCCCGCCATCAGCGGAAAAAGCGCGCGCTGATAGACGAGCGCGTCGAAGCAATGCGACCCGCCGGCGCGCCGCGGTGCGTCGGGACGCGCGGGTAAATCGTACGCGAGCATCGACTGCATGTCGGGCGGAAAGAACGTCGGGTTTCGCCGCAGCCGATCGCGCACAGTCTGATTCAGAAATACAGCGACTTCGTAGTTCGCTTGTTGGCCGACGAACACAGTTTCCGGCAGCGTGGCAGCGCGGAAGGTGACATCCAAACTCGTGTCGACGCGCGCCCGGGCGATGACGGTCGGAATTTGGCCGCGCCCTTCACCGCTGCGGACGGCGAGGATGACCGGACGCGACCGCACGGTTGTGCCGCCGACCTGCGCCTCGAACGGGCCAATCGTGAACGTCCCGACGCGATCCGTCGTCAGCACGTAGCGATACTCCGCGACCGTGGAAGACTGATCGCGCGACACGTGCGGCACCTCGGATGAGCGCAGCACATCGAACGGCGCCATCGACGGCACGATGAGCCGGGGCGTCGCACGCCCCGGCGCGCTCACCGCCACGCTGACTTCTACCGCCTCGCAGGTCGACGCCGTGTCGGGTCCGTGCGCGACGATCGAAAGCTGTGCGAAGACGAGCAACGCGCCGATCACCAGTCCTTTCCTCCCGGCGGTGGCTGCACCTTGTTGGCCTTCTGCTTCTTCGACTGCACGTCGCGCTCCTCACGCGCCGCGCTGCCGAGGAGTTGATCGGCTTGCTGTTCGCCCAGACCGCCCGACGGCTGCGGCGCCTGCTGTTGCGGCGAGTTATTCGATCCGCCACCGCCACCTCCACCGCCTCCACCGCCACCCTGTTTCTTCTTCCGCAACGCGAGCTCGAAATTCCACTTCGCGTCGACGTCGGCGGGCCGCATCAGAATCGCCTTCTTGTACACGGCGAGCGCCGAATCCAACTCGCCGTTGTCCTGTCCTGGCGGCGCGGCAAGACCGGTCTTGAGATGCGCCAGCCCGATGTTGAACAGTGAACGAAAGCGGATCTCGTCGTTCTTGCTGTCGACGAGTGGCGTCAATGCCTCCACTCCGCTTTCCACGGAATCGGCCGCCACGAGCGACGTGCCGAGGTTGTACGCGGTTTCGGGCCGCGCGTCGCCTGACGCAATCGCGTCGCGGAAAAGCAACGCCGCCCGAGCGTACTCGCCATGTCGATAAGCATCGACACCTTGCTGCGGGCGCGAGAGCGACGCACAACCGTTGAGACTCACGGCCAGCAGGAGCGCCGCGGCTGCAGCCGTCTCCGCCGCCGCGCGCCGCCGCCGTGGGCGGCCTCGCCGCTCGATCAGCGCGGTGTCGATGAGCAAGAGCGCGAGCGCGGGAAACAAGAACCACTGATACCGCGGAATTTTCGATTCGCCGCCGGACGTCGTGCGGGACGACGTCCGAAGGGTGGCCAATGCGGTTTTCACGCGCGCGGCTTTGTCGGTCGCTTCGGCCGGAATGAACGTGCCGTTCGCCGCGTCAGCCGCCGCCTTGAGAATTTCCGGATGGTACTGCGTGATCACCGTGCTTCCGTTTTCGTCCTTCTTCAGCGTCATCGAGCCGTCGGGCGCCTTGATCGGGATGGTCGTGCCTTGCGTGGTCCCGAACCCGACCGTCACGAGGCTGATCCCCGCATCGCTCGCTTTCTTCGCCTCGGCCGTAATGTCATCGATCGGCTCGAACGCCTCGCCATCGCTCATGACGACCAGCGCTTTGTCGGCGCCACCGTTGGTGAGTGACAGCAAGTCGACGCCCTGCCGGATCGTGCTCGCCATGGAGCTGCCCGCCTGGCCGACCACCGATGGATCGAGATTGTCCAGAAACAGATCCAACGCACCCTCGTCGACGGTGAGCGGCGACAACACGTAGCTGCGGCCGGCAAACGCCAGCACGCCCATCCGGTCGCCCGGGGACAGCGCGCGCAGTCGTCGAACCTCTTCTTTCATACGTTCGAGACGGCTCGGATGCTCGTCCTGCGCCATCATCGACAGCGAGGCGTCGAGCGCCAGCACCATGTCGATGCCCGTCGAGTGAACCGACGTCTCCTCCTCTCCCCAGCGCGGCCCGGCCACCGATATCCCCACGAACACGCACGCCAACCCGAGCCGCGTCATGCGCCAGCCGGGCGCGACCAGAGTGTTCGCCGGAATCAGCCGCGACACGACGTCGACGTTCCCAAGGCGTTCCAGCCGCGCCTTCCGCTGCCGGTACGCCGAGTGAACGACGTAGATCGCGAGCGCGGGCAGGAGCACTGCCAGCGCGAGCAGATATGGATAGTCAAATACAATTCCGCTCATGTTACTCATGGCAGCGGCCCCCGACGAGCAGCCAGCAGCAGTTCGACCACGAGTGCGAGCGCCGCCAAGTATAGCGGCCAACGAAAGAGCTCCGTGTAGCGAACGTACGAGTGCGTTTGCACCGGCTCCCGCTCGAGCTGGTTGATCTCCTCGTAGATGCGCTCCAGCGCGGCAGCGTCACGCGCGCGGAAGTACCGGCCGCCCGTTGTCTTCGCGATGTCAGCGAGCAGCGGCTCGTCGATGCGTACCAGCCGATTCTCGTAACGCAAGCCGAAGAGTCCGCGGCCAACGGGAACCGGCGCCATGCCCTCGGTGCCCACGCCAACCGTGTAGATCTTGATGCCAAACACCGCGGCCGCTTTCGCCGCCGTGCGCGGATCGATTGCACCGCGATTGTTCTCGCCGTCGGTGAGCAGAATCAACACGCGCGATCGACCCGGCGCGTCGCGCAGCCGATTTGCCGCAGTCGCGATCGCGGTACCGATCGCCGTTCCATCCTCGAGCTGTCCCGCGGCGAGATTGTCGACAGCGTTTTCAACTACTGGATAATCAGTAGTTAGCGGAACCTGCGTCAGCGCCTCCGCGGCGAAGGCCACAACGCCGATTCGGTCGCTCGTGCGCGCGGCGATGAACTTCTTCACCACGTCCTTCGCGACCTCGAGCCGATTTTGCGGGAGAAAGTCCTGAGCGAGCATCGAGCTCGAGAGGTCGATCGCCAACACGATGTTGATGCCTTCGCTCGTCACGTTTTGTTCATGCGCGCCGGAGCGCGGCCGCGACAGCGCGACGATCATCGACGCGAGCAGCAGATTGCGCAGCGCGAACAGCACGAGCGTCGTCGCGCGGCCGGCGCGCGGACCCGCGGCCAACACGGACACGCGCGAAAACACGATCGCCGACGGACGCCGTCTCCGGCGCACGATCCACCACGCCGGCAGCAACAGCAGGAGGAGCAGCGCCCACGCGGACGCGAACTGGATCGGCCCCAAGGCGATCATGCGGCCGCGTTCTCCGTCGCGTGTTCGGTGGGTGCGGGCTGCGAGTCGAAATGCTCTTGCTCGACGATCGCCCGCATGTCGGAGCCGAGCTCGCGGGCTCGCGCGGAGCTCACCGGGCGCCGCGCAAACTTGACCAAGTCGGCGTCGGTGAGCGTCCGCATCAGACGCTCGTGCGGAACGAAGGGCAGCTCACGCACCGACCGCTGCAGCTCCGTACTCGTGAGCGACAACGACGCCTCGGCATACCGCGCGGCGAGATAGTCGCGCAGCACTTCGACCGTGAGCGCGACGTAGCGTCCGCGCTCACCCGCCTCGAGCAGCCCGAGCGCTTCGATGCGCTGGAATTCGGCTTGGGCGCGCACGTATGGATCGACAGGTGCTTCGACGACTCGACGCCGGCGACGACGCCACAACCACCACACCAGCAATCCGACAACGATCGCCGCGGCGACGAGCGCAACGATCCACCACGGAAACACCGAGAACGTGAACAAATCGCGCGGCGGTTTGGGCACACGTTGCGCCGTATCGGCGGGCAGCACCGACTTCACGAACACCGCATTGACCGTGAGTGGAACCCGACGCACGACGCCGTTGAGCCGCACGATGGCGTCCGCGAGCTTGACCGGCTGCGAATCGACGTCCCACGCCGCCACACGATAGTCGGCATACTGCTCGACCGCGGTCGTGTCGGGGGTCGTTCGCACGACGACCGGATCGAGCGACTGCACAGTCGATGACGAGTCAGGACCTGCGGGGAATTCGATCGTGGCGCCTAGCGGGGCGCGAAGACCCACCGTCACCCGAAACGCATCGCCGATGCGCACGGTATCGGGCGACACGGTCACTCCCGCTTTCACGGGAATCGACTCCTGCGCGGACGCGACTCGCCCGCACGCGACGAGCACCGCGAGCGAAGCAACCGCACGGACCGCACTCGGCAATCGCGTCACTTTCGAATCCTCCGCTCACGGCCGCGAAAGAATCGGAGCAGCGGGTCCATGATGCCCGACTCCGTGTTCACCATGATCTCATCGATGGCGAGGCGTCTGAACAGCGAACGCCGGCGATCGGCGTCCGCGGTGACCTGCGTTTCGAACTGTGCACGGACGGATGCGTCGCTCGTATCCACGTCGAGTGTCTGACCGGTTTCCGGGTCCACCAACCGCACGAGTCCGATGTCGGGAAGGATGCGTTCGCTGGTGTCTTCGACCGTGACGGCGACGACATCGTGGCGCTGCGCCAGCAGCTTGAGCGGGCGCTCGACACTTTCACCCAAGAAGTCTGATACGAGAAAGATGATCGCCTTGTGGCCGAGCATCTTGTTGAGATACTCGGTCGCGCCGCTGATATCCGTCTTGCGGCCCGCGGGCTCGAATGCCAGAAAGTCGCGAATGAGTCGCAGCGCGTGACGCCGCCCTTTGCGCGGTGGTACCACGTGCTCGATGCGATCCGTGAACATCAAGCCGCCCACGCGATCGTTGTTGCGAATGGCCGACATGGCGAGAACCGCCGCGAGCTCTGACGCCACCTCGCTCTTGAATCGCTTCCGCGTGCCGAAGCGCTCCGATCCCGACACGTCGACGGCGAGCATCACCGTGAGCTCGCGCTCCTCGATGTAGCGCTTGACGTACGGCCGCTGCATGCGCGCCGTGACGTTCCAATCGATGCTGCGAACCTCATCGCCCGCCTGATACTCGCGGACTTCCGAGAACTCCATGCCCTGCCCTTTGAACACGGAGCGATACTCGCCCGTAAAGAGCGAGTTGACGAGGCCGCGCGTGCGCAACTCGAGCAACTTGACCTGGCGCAGAATTTCCGGCGGGACGGCCACGGCGGACGCGCGCTTGCCCGTCTCCGGTTGCACGCGCGCCGGCGTGTCGAGCGCGATGGCGCCCGACTTCCTACGTCGGCGAAAGAGTTGCCAGGCCATGGGCGCCCGCGATCAGGGCGACTCGATCTTGGCAAGCACGCGTTGCACGATCTGATCACTGGTCACTTCCTCAGCCTCGGCCTCATACGTCGTCAGCACGCGGTGCCGCAGCACGTCCGGCGCGATCGCCTTGACGTCGTCCGGCGTGACGAATGCGCGGCCGCGCAAGAACGCGTGCGCGCGCGACGCCTGCGCCAGCGCGATCGTCGCACGCGGACTCGCGCCGAACTCGATCAGCGGCGCGAGATCGGCCAGACCAGCCGCGGCCGGCTCGCGCGTCGCATGCACGATGTCGACGATGTAGTCGACGATGCGATCGTCCATATAGAGTTCTGTGATGCGATGGCGCGCTTCCATGATCGCCTTGGGACTCGCGACCGCCGACACGTCGATCGCGTCGCCGCCAGCCATGCGGCGCATGATCTCTTTCTCTTCGTCGCGCGTCGGATAGCCCACGCGCAGCTTGAGCATGAAACGATCGACCTGCGCTTCAGGCAGCGGATACGTGCCTTCCTGCTCGATCGGGTTCTGCGTCGCGAGCACGAGGAACGGTTCCTCGAGCTTGAACGTCGTGCCGCCGATGGTCACCTGCTTTTCCTGCATCGCCTCGAGCAGCGCCGCCTGCACTTTCGCCGGCGCGCGGTTGATTTCGTCCGCGAGAATGATGTTCGCGAAAATCGGCCCGCGTTTCACGGAGAACTGCCCCGTGGACTGATCGTAGACCTGCGTGCCAAGGACGTCGGCGGGCAGCAGATCGGGCGTGAACTGAATGCGATGAAACGTCGTGTCGATCGTCTCGGCGAGCGTCCGTACGGTGAGCGTCTTCGCCAGACCCGGCACGCCCTCGAGCAGCACGTGGCCGCCGGTGAGAATGCTGATCAACAGACGGTCGACCATGTAATCCTGGCCGACCACTCGCCGCGCCACTTGGCGGGCCACGTTTTGTACGAGTTGCGAGTCCGCTGCCGACGACGCCAACGAGGCTTGTGTAGCCACTGGAAACCCAGGGGTTAGGGTCTAGGTGTGGGCCAAAGTCGAACACTCAATCCAATGCAACTGAAGTACCGCTGAGGCGGTCAATCCATTTGCTGCTACCCCTGCACCAGAATCAGGTGCCCACCTTCACGAGCGCGGAGCGCTCCTTCGGCGTGAGCTTCCGCGCCGAACCCGTCGGCAAATCCCCGAGGTGAATCGGCCCGAAGCGAGTGCGCACCAACCGCTCGACGTCGAGTCCAAGCGCGGAACAGAGGCGACGCACTTCCCGCTTCCGTCCCTCAGTGATCGTGACTTCCAGCTCCCATCGATCGCGGCCCAGTCGGCGCGCCTCGACCCGGGTCGGGTTCACCGGACCATCGTCGAGCTCGACGCCTTCGCGCGCTTCTTCCGCCGCGATGTCACCTTTCCCGAGCACGGTCGCGACATAGGTGCGCTCGACTTCGCTGCTCGGATGCGACAGCCTGTGAGCTGCCTCACCATCCGTGGTGAGCAACAACAGCCCCTCAGTCAAGAAATCGAGTCGACCGACATATGTCAGTCCGGGAATATCCGGAATCAGGTCGAAAACCGTTTTCCGACCGTCCGGATCCGACTTGGTCGTCATCACACCGGCAGGCTTGTTGAGCAGAATCCATTCGGCCACCGCCGGTGCGCCGATCTGCTTTCCATCCACCACGATCGTGTCGCGCGCTGGATCGACCGCCTGACCGGTGTGCGCGACCTCACCATTCACGCGTACGCGTCCGGCGGCGATCAGCTCTTCGGCTTTACGTCGCGACGCAACGCCGGCGCGCGCCAACGCCCGCTGAATGCGCATGGTCTCGACCATCATTCGCTCCCGGCGATGTCGCCAGCCGCGACTGGCTCGGCATCAGCATCGCGCACCGGAACTCGAAGCGCGATCGCCAGCTCGTCGGCGCGCGGCAACTCTTCGAGATGACGCAGCGCAAAGTGCTCGAGAAAGAGCGGCGTCGTGCCGTACAGCAACGGGCGACCGAGCCCTTCGCCGCGGCCGACGACGTCGATCAGCCCACGCTCGTGCAGCGACTTGAGCATGCCGCCGGCGGCGACTCCGCGAATCTCCTCGATCTCCGAGCGGCTGACCGGCTGACGATACGCAATGATCGCCAACGACTCGAGCGCTGCGCCGGACAAGCGTGCGGGTCGCGCCGCCAACTGCGCACGCTCGATCGCCTCGGTGTACTCGGCGCGGGTCAGGATCTGCCAGCCGCCGGCAAGCTCGCTCAGCTCGACGCCGTGACCTTCCACGTCGTAGTGCTCGCGAATTTCGTCGAGCGCCGATTGGAGCTCGGCGGGCGATGCATCGCCGTCCAGCGCGGCAAGCTCGTCGGTGCTGATCGGGCGCGCGCTGGCGAACAGCGCCGCTTCAAGCAGCTTCGCTAGCGGGGTCACGAGAGATTTCCACGTCTGCGTAAGGTTTGGGCTGTGCGACCCTGATCTCGCCGAGCTTTGCGAGCTCGAGCAGGCCGAGCAGGGTCGAAAGAATTTGCCATGGTTCCGATGCGCTGGTCACGATGTCCGTCCACATGATGCGAGCCCGCATCGCGAGAACGGATCGAATGATCGTGATGGCTCCCGGCACGTCGAGCGCGCGCGGGATGACCTCGTGCATGTTCGGAACCTTGGACGCGCGAAGCACGCGATCGACGGCCGCGAGCAGCTCCGCCAATGATAGAGCGAGCGGAGCTTGTGGTGGTGCGGCCGACTGCGGCAGATACGCGCGCGCGAACTGATTGCGGCGCTCCTCGCCACGACGCTCGAGCAAGTCCACCACTTCGCGCATCTGTTGATACTCGAGCAGCCGGCGAACCAACTCGGCGCGCGGATCTTCCCACTGCTCGCTCTCGCTCCGCGGCAAGAGCATTTGCGCTTTGATGCGCAGCAGGCGCGCTGCCATCTCGAGATACTCCGCGGCCTCGTTCAAGCCGAGCGTGCGAATCGCGGCGACGAACTGCTCGCAGATGCGCGCGATGGGAATGTCGTAAATGTCGAGCTGCTCTTCGCGAATCAGCGAGAGCAACAGATCCAACGGTCCAGCAAACGCCGGGAGATCGACGTGAAATCCGGACTCCGATCTCGCCGACGTGTCGGGCGCGAAGACGGCCGTCACTGTGGCAACCACTGCGCGGTCGAGGGCAACACCGTTCCCTGCACGGTGCTGATCATGACACTGCCGACCTTGAGGGCCGGATCGAGCCAGACATTTAGCGCGTTCGGCGCCAGATACATGACGGCGAGCAGCGCGAGGATTCCGAATCGGCTGATCTGGGTGTAGCGATACGCCCATGACGCCGGCATCAGATACTTCATGACGTGCGACCCGTCGAGCGGCGGAATCGGAATGAGGTTGAACGCGATCAGGATCAAGTTGAGCTGCACGCCGAGATACATCATGGCTTGCAGAATCCCCATGCTCGGATCGAGCGCCGGCACGAAGCGTCCCACGAGACCGAACAGCGCCAGCAAGATCACGCACCCGATGCTGATGAGCAGGTTGGTGAACACGCCGGCGAGCGACACGATGATGTCTCCCTTCCTGAGCTCCCGATATTTTCGCGGATCCACCGGCACGGGCTTGGCGCCGCCAAGGATGGGCAGATGCGCAATCGCGAGCATGACCGGCAGCAGGATGGTCATGAACGGATCGATGTGCTTGATGGGATTCCAGGTCAGGCGCCCGAGCGACTGCGCCGTATCGTCCCCCTGCTTCAGCGCCGCGTAGCCATGCGCGACTTCATGCGCGATGACCGAAAACAGCAGCACCGGCATGAACAGCAGGATATCCTGAAATTTCAACGTCGGCGGTGTCGGCGGTGTGATACGGGGAACCGCGGCAAGGCGGCACGGCGCGCCCAAAAGCGCCGGCGGTCCGAGGGCGATTGGCGCGAAAGGTAGTGTTGTCTCTGACGAGTGTCAAAGCGTTATCGCGCCTTGACTTTCGCCCTTCCAAAACCTAGGTTCCACCCTTCGCGAACTACGCGAATTTCACTGGGAATTTTGGAGAATCTTTCGTGCCGAATATCGCTTCCGCCAAGAAGAACATGCGTAAGTCGCGCGCGGCGACCGTGCGCAACCGTGCGCAACGTTCCGCCCTGCGGACGGCGCTGAAAAAGGCAAAGGCCCCAGGCGCCACCGCCGAGGTCAAGCTGACTGCCACCAAGTTGCTCGATCGCGCGGCCCGCAAAGGTCTGATCCACAAGAACAACGCCGCCCGTCACAAGAGCAAGATCAGCAAGGCGAAAGCCGCAGCCTGATCGGGTTGAGCAGGTAAAGCAGGTACAGCAGGTAAACAGCGGTCACCCGCTGACGCGCCCGCAGCGATCTCAAGTCGCGCGGGCGCGTATCGCTCCATAGAGCACCAATCCCAACGCCACCGCGAGCGCGGCCATGCGCGCTTCGTGCGCCGCGCTGTTCGCGAGTAGCCACGCGCAGAGCGCCAACGCCAGGATCGCTGCGGGAACGCCGAACGGCGCAATGAATGCCGCACGCGGCGCTGTCGGTGATCTCCGGAACCGAAGCAGCGCGCCGCACGTCGCCGCATACGTCAGCAGCCGAATGATCGTGCTGATCGCCGCCGCCGCGAGGAACGAGCTGAATAGCGTCGCCGCGAGCATGAGGATTCCCGACACGGCAATCGACACGTGCGGCGCGCGGGTTCGCTGATGCACTTTCGCGAAGACGCGCGGCAGATTGCCGTCTTCGGCCATCGCGAACAACAATCGCGGCGACACCAGCGCGATCGAGTTGAGTGTCCCGAGAATCGACACGAGCGCACCCGCGACGACCACCGCGCGTCCCGTTGGGCCGAGGAAGCGCGCGCTGGCATCGGCAATCGGGCGCGTCGACGTCGCCAGTCCCGGCAGCGTTCCAATCGATACAGTTTGAATCGCCAGATAGAGGACGATCACGAAGCCGATACCCGTGAGCAGCGCGAACGGAATGTTGCGCTCCGGCTCGACGGTCTCGCCCGACGGAATGACCGCCATCTCGAATCCGCTGAACGCAAACACGAGCAGCAGAACCGCCTGCGAGAACGCGCCGATGTGCGGCACGTTGGCCGTCGTGAAGTTCGCGCGGTCGAGATGAAAGAGGCCCAGCACGACGAAGAACAGCAGCGGCCCGAGCTTGCCGATCGTGAATGCGTCCGTGAACAGCGTCGAGGGTCGCACGCCGAGCAGATTCACGCCGACGAGAACGACGGTCACCGCGATCAGCACGACATCGCGTCCCACTGGCGTTGCCGCCGAAGGCACGAAGATCGACAGGTACGCGACGAACAAATTCGCCAGCGACGCAAACGCGGTGATCCGCGCGAGCCACAGCAGCCAACCCATTTGGAACGCAGCGAGATTCCCGAACGCCGCGCGCGCGTAGAGATACGGTCCACCGGTACCGGAAAACCGGCTGCCGACTTCCGCGAAGCACAGCGCGATGAGAATCACCACCACCGCGCACGCGAGAAACGCCAACAGACTGTACGTCCCGGCGAGCGCGAAGACCCCGCTCGGCAATCCGAAAATGCCCGCGCCGATGATGACGTTGAGCACGAGCGCGACGAGATCCCACCGCCCAATGCGCCGCGCGAGCGATGCGGCCGAGGACGAATCCGCGGTCGTCACGTTGGCGTCGTAGGCCGTTCGCGTATCGACCGGAATTCTCATTCGAGTTTCGTTATAGCGCGGCGAGCTCGGCGCCGCAGCGCTCGCAATACCACTCCGTGGGATAGTTCATCGCGCCGCACTCGTTGCACTTGAGCGTCTTCGACTGCTCGAGCGCGCCCGAGGTGCGCAGTACGATCGGCGTGTTCGACGCCACGTTCGCGGCGAGCGGCGGACTACTCGACGCGCGGGTCGACGCCTCGAGCCCCTGCAACAACGACTCGGCGTCCGATTCGTCGGGCGTGACGATGCGCTCGTAGGCGGGTTCGCTCGTCGACGACCTGACATCCTCCGTTGGCGTGTTGCTCACGACCGCATCGAGAAATGCCAGTTCGTCGAACGCTGGCGTTTTCGCCGCGTCGGAGGGCGACTCGGGCTCTGTCGCGCCGCCGGATTGATTTGGTTGATCCGACAGCAGCGCGTCGAGATCGGCGACCCGGCGCTCGAGCTCGACCTTCTCGCCGGCCAGATGCTGAATCGCTTCGTCCACGGCACCGAACGCCGCCGCAGCATCTTGCTCCGCCAATTCGCCGACATGCGCACGCAGGTCCAACTCGGCGCGCTCGTCGCGCCGCATCTGCTCTTCGGCGCCGAGTAGCGAGAGGCGCGACACGACGCTGGCCTTTTCGTCTTCGATGGTTTGACGATGGCTCGCGAGACGATCGGCCACCTGCCGTAGCCGGCCGCGATAGTCCGCCTGGACGCGCTCGAAGACATGCGGAGGCGTCGTCTCGCGACGTTCGTCCAAGGCCGCTAACCACGCCTCGTACCGCCGACGCTCGTCGAGCAGCGCGTGCACATCATTCATCGAGCGATTCGATTCCGTCATTCTCCTAGTCCCCGTCCTCGCGCACCGGACGTAACGCCTTCACGTCGGCGTCACTCAGCTCGTTGACCCGCCCCACCGCTCGCGCCGCGAGAATGATTCGCGCGGCATGTTCGACACTTTCCATTCGCTGATGCGCCACCAGCAACGACGGTCCGCAGGTGGTCGCGCCGTGATTGGCCAGCAGCAGCGCGTCGTTCCCCGCGCGCACGTACGGTTCGATGGCATCGGCCAGCGCGTCCGTGCCCGGCGTGGCGTAGCGCACCAGCGGTACCTGACCCATCTGCAAGATAACTTCGGGCAAGACCGGCGCCATGAACGACTCGCCAGCTACTGCAAAACCAGTAGCTGTCGGCGGATGCGCATGCACGACCGCGCGAACGTCGGGGCGGCAGGCATACATGCGCAGATGCATGCGCAGCTCGCTCGACGGTTTCCGCTCGCCGGCGATCACGCTGCCATCGAGCCGCACGACCACCAGATCATCCGGCGCCACGTCGATTTTCGACATCCCGCTCGGCGTGGCGAGGATCGAGCCGTCGTCGAGTCGCACCGACACGTTGCCGTCCGGACCGGCGATCAATCCTCGCTCGTAGAGTCGGCGGCAGACGCGAACGATGTCGCCTGCGGCAACGGCAATTTCTGCGGCGCGACTCACGAAGGACTCACGAGGAACTCACGAGCGGCTCACGCGCGACACGCCCGCAACATCACGCGTCCGCGCGGTAGGCGACGCGGCCTCCCACGATCGTCATGCGCGTGCGGCCTTGCAGCGTCTTGCCGGCGTACGGCGTGTTTCGTCCCTTCGACCTGAAGCCTTTCGGATCGACGACCCACTTCGTATCGGCGTCGAACACGGTGACGTCAGCCGCGCCGCCCTTGGCGAGCGACCCGCCCGGCAGCTTGAACACGCGCGCCGGCGCGCACGACATGCGATCGATCAGCGTTGGCAGATCGATGATCTTCGACGCCACGAGCCACGTGATGTTGACGGCGAGTGCCGTCTCCAATCCGATGATGCCGTTCGGCGCGTGCGCGAACTCGCGCTCCTTCTCATCGTAGTGGTGCGGCGCGTGGTCGGTCGCGATGAGATCGATCGTTCCGTCGCGCACCGCCTCCTGTAGCGCGGCAACGTCGTCCGCCGTGCGCAACGGCGGATTCATTTTCGCGTTGGTGTCATACCCTTCAACCGCTTCTTCCGTCAGCGAGATGTGGTGCGGGCACACTTCGGCCGTCACGTTGATGTGGCGATCCTTGCCCCACCGAATGAGCTCGACAGAACCGCGCGTGCTCATGTGACAGAGGTGAATGTGCCCGCCCGTGCGACGCGCGAGCAGAATGTCGCGGATGGCCATGATTTCTTCGGCTTCCGACGGAATGCCTTTGAGACCCAAGCGCGTGCTCATCAACCCTTCGTTCATCGCGCCGCCGTGCGCGAGCGTCGGTTCCTCGCAGTGATCGGCGACGGGAATCCCGAACGTGCGCGCGTACTCGAGCGCGGTGCGCATCAAATGCGCGCTCACTACCGGCTTGCCGTCGTCACTCACCGCCACTGCACCCGCCGCGATCATCTCGCCGAACTCGGCGAGCGATTCGCCACGCTGGCCAACGGAGATCGCGCCAATTGGATAGACACGTGCCGCATCGGCGAGCGTGCCCTGGCGTAGAACGAATCCGACGGCTGCCTGGTTGTCCGTCACCGGATCGGTGTTGGGCATGGCGCAGACGGCGGTGAATCCGCCAGCGGCCGCAGCCCGCGCGCCGGTGGCGATCGTCTCGACTTCTTCGCGGCCCGGCTCGCGCAGATGGCAGTGCACATCGACGAACCCTGGGCTGACCACCAGCCCAGAGCAGTCGATCGTCTCGAGGCCGTCGCGTCCCGACGCGTCGTTGCCGACGCGCGGCCCGATCGCTTCGATCTTGTCGCCGACGATGAGCACGTCCGCCGTCTCGTCGCGCGACTGCGACGGATCGATCACGCGCCCGCCGCGCAGCAGAATCGACTTTGACATCAGACGCCTCCGCCGCGTTTCGCGGCTTCGGCTAGCTCCGGCTTGCCGCCGGAGAGGAGATAGAGAACCGCCATGCGAATTGCCACGCCGTTCGTTACCTGATCGAGAATGACACTGAATGGTCCGTCCGCCACGTCGGAATCGATTTCGACACCGCGGTTCATCGGGCCGGGATGGAGAATGAGAACGTCGCGCTTCACACGATCGAGTCGCTCGCGCGAGACGCCGAACACGCGATTGTACTCGCGCAGCGACGGGATGTAACCGCCCTGCATACGCTCGAGCTGGAGACGCAGAATGTTCAGCGCATCGGCCCACTCGATCGCCTCGTCGACGCGGTTGAATACCGTGACACCCAACTCGTCGATTGCATTCGGTAGGAGCGACCGTGGACCGCAGACGCCGACCTGCGCGCCCATCTTCGTCAGGCCCCAGATGTTCGATCGGGCAACGCGCGAATGCAGCACGTCGCCGACGATGCACACCTTGATGCCGTCGAGACGCTTGAAATGGTCGCGAAGTGTCAATAAATCGAGCAATCCTTGCGTCGGATGCTCGTGGGTGCCGTCGCCCGCGTTGATGACGTTCGACTCGATGCGATCGGCCAAGAAGCGCGCCGCGCCCGATGCGCCGTGGCGGATCACGACCATGTCGATCCGCATCGCCTCGAGATTGCGCGCCGTATCGACGAGCGTCTCGCCCTTCGTCACGCTCGAGCCGGACGCCGTGACGTTCACCGTGTCGGCGGACAACCGCTTCTCGGCGAACTCGAACGAGATGCGCGTTCTGGTGGACGCCTCGAAGAACAGATTGACGATCGTCGCGCCGCGGAGCGTCGGCACCTTCTTGATCGTCCGCTCGCTGATTTCTTTAAATGGCTCGGCCGTGTCGAGAATGAGTCGGATCTGGTCGCCGCTCAACGGCTCGAGCCCGAGCAGATCCTTGCCGAGCGGGTGGGTCACGGGCTGGGCTCCCGGTCGGCGACGATGACGGCATTCTTTCCGTCGAGCTCTTCGACGAGCACATCCACGCGCTGCGTCGAATCGACAGTCACCTTCTTACCGATGATGTCGGGTTGAATCGGCAGCTCGCGGCCGCCGCGGTCGATCAACACCGCGAGCGCGACGCGACGCGGACGGCCGAAATCGGCCAGCTCGTCGAGTGCCGCGCGAATCGTGCGACCGGTGTACAGCACGTCGTCGACGATGACGACGTTCAGACCGTCGATGTCGACCGGAATCTGCGTCTGACCGACGACCGGCCGCGGTCCAACGGTTTGCAGATCGTCGCGATAGAGCGTGATGTCGAGCGCGCCGCGCGGGACGTCGGCATTTTCGCGCTCGTTGATCGAGGATACGATTTGCGCCGCGAGCTGAACGCCGCGGCGCTGAATCCCGACAATGACGAGCCCCTCTGTGCCGTTGTTCAGCTCGACGATTTCGTCGGCCATCCGGCGCAGCGTTCGATCGAATGCGCGAGCGTCCAGCACCGTGGATTGTTTGGGCGAAGCCATGGCGCCCAATATGGCCGATCCGCCGGTCGAATGGTAGCCGACGGCACACGCGAGGCGCGTTATGCCGGTTGCGCCGGTTGCGCGGGTTGCATCCACATCGCGCTGTGGTTTTTGCGCGTCGTGCCGAAACTCGGAGAAGAGAGCAACTGATCACCGAGAGACTGCCCATGCTGACCGCGCGCCGCCGCGTCATTCCCCTGCCCTTTCGTCCGGCCACCGACGCCGGCCCAGACGCGCGTTTCCCGCGTGCGGTGGCCGGCGAGGAATTCGACCGGTACGCGCGTGTGGTTTGGAGTCAGGCGCAGCGCTGGCTGCGCCGGAACTGGCATCGCGTCACGGGACTCGACGTCACGATGCATGACGCGCGCGAAACGCTGCGCGCCGTGGCCGCGATCGACGTGGCGCGTCGCCTCTATCCGCAGGAAGAACAGTTGTTGAGCGAGATTCTGCAGGAAGCCTGGAATGACCCGGAGCGCCGCATGCTCGACATCGTGCCGGAGATTCCGTCGTTCCTCCGCGGTCCGCGCTCGACGACTCCGCAGCCGGCGGCGTAATCTGTCATCCCGAGCCGAAGGCGAGGGATCTACCGTATCGGTCGCGTTGGCAGGCGTCGCGAAAGGAAAGCAGATTCCTCCTCGCTGCGCTCGTCGGAATGACAAGCAGTTCAACTCAACACAGTTTCTTCACGCGCATCTGCAGATTGCATCTGCCGAAGCACCATCGCGCGATAGGCGCCGCCGAGTGACATGAGCTCGTCGTGGGATCCGCGCTCGATGACGCGTCCGTCGTCCATCAGCAGGATCAGATCGGCGCGGCGAACGGTGGACAGCCTGTGCGCAATCATGAACGTCGTCCGCCCGGCGAGCAACGTCGCCATCGACGCCTGAATCAACTGCTCGCTTTCGGTGTCGAGATTGCTGGTCGCCTCATCGAGGATGAGAATTTGCGGCGACGCCAGAATCGCCCGCGCGATCGCCAGCCGCTGACATTGGCCGCCTGACAGCTTGACGCCACGCTCGCCGATGAAGGTGTCGTAGCCATCGGGGAGCACCTCGATGAACTCGTGCGCATTTGCGCGGCGAGCCGCGTCGTACACTTCGGCGTCGGTGGCGTTGTGGCGACCATACGCGATGTTGTCGCGCACCGATCCGTCGAACAGGAAAACCTCCTGCTGCACGATCGCAAGTAAGTCGCGATACGTGGCGAGCCGCAGGTCGCGAATGTCGATGCCGTCGAGCAGGATGCGCCCGCGCGTCGGATCGTGAAAGCGCGCGACGAGATCCGTCACCGTCGTCTTCCCCGCTCCGCTGCGACCGACGAGCGCCACCGCCGAACCGCTCGGCACCGTCACGCTGAAGTCGCGCACGACCGGCCGTCCCTCGCGATACTCGAACTCGACGTCCTCGAACCGGATCTCGTGCACGACGCGCGGCGCATCGACGGCATTCGGGCGATCGGGCTTGTCGTCCGCCATCGCGAGCACCTCGAATACACGCTCCATCGCCGCCAGCGACCGCTGCAACTCAGAGAACGAGTTCACGATCTGCCACACGGGATTCAGCAGCAAAAACGTGTACCACTGAAACGCCATGATGTCGCCGATCGAGGCGCGTCCATGGAGGTTGAGGTAGCCGCCATACCAGACGATCACCACGTTCACGACGCCGAGCAGGAGACCCCACGTCGTCCAGATGACCATCTCGCGACGCTGGGCGAACAACTCTTTGCGCAGCACCACGTGCCGCCCGATCATGTAGTCGAGCACCTCGTGCATCTCGCGGCCGAACGCGCGCACGACGCGAATGCCAGAGAACGTTTCTCCCACGCGGCCATCGAGCCGCTCCGCATCGCGACGCACGGACCGATAGATCGGGCGGATGCGGCGCGCGAAGATGAAGCTGATCACCATGATGCCGGGGATGATCGCCAGCGCCGTCAGCGCGAGTCGCCAGTTCAACGTCGTGAGGATCCCGATCGCGATCACGAGTCGAATCACCGAGATCGCCGGCGAGACAATCGCCATCTGGAGCAGACCCGTCGTGGTATCGACGTCGCCTGTGAGCCGCGACAGAATGCCGCCCGTCTTCATGTCCCAGAGCTTGGGCAGCGGCAGATGCAACAGCCGCTGGAACAGCGACCGACGGAGCGACAGCATCACCTGCGTATTCAGCACGCGCTGGCGATAGTCCTTGAGCGCGTTGAGCAGGTTCGACGCGATCGCCAGCGTGAGAAACAGCAGGCCGGTGATATGCAGCCGGGCAAAGCGCGCCGCCAAGTCGAGCGCGGAGTTGAGCAGCACGCGGTCGACGATGAACCGCATGAAGAGCGGCTCGACCATCTGTAGGCCGGCGGTGATGAGCGCGAGGACGAACAGGAGGCTAACCGCGACCCGGTGCGGCCGGAGCCACGACAAGTACTCGCGGATGTATTGGCGTCGTTTTGCGCGCCGCGGCTCGTCGCCTTCTACGGCCGGCTTGCTCTCTTCCGCATCGGCGGCGTCATCGAGCCGTCGCGCATTATAGGCCTCGACGAAGCCGCGGTAGTGCTGGCGGGACGAGCGTGCGCGGAGATCCATACGAGATGGAATCGAACGGACGGGGTGGGATTCGAACCCACGTTAGGCTTTTGACCTAAACACACTTTCCAGGCGTGCGCCTTCAACCACTCGGCCACCCGTCCTCTAACATCAACTAAACGACAGCGGCGCGTACGGCTGAATGATGCCGCCGCGCCGATCGAAACACAAAAAGGCGGACAGGGTGAGATTCGAACTCACGATACCGGGTTCACCGGTATGCCGGTTTTCGAGACCGGTGCCTTCAACCACTCGGCCACCTGTCCATGCGCTGCAAATGCTCAAAGTGCTCACGGAACAGCCGTGGAAATTAGGCCGAAGATGCTTGTGTGTCAACGAGTTGGCGTCGTTCGCGGAAGAACTTGGACAGCAGTTCCGCGCACTCGGCGCGACGGACACCGGTCAGCACCTCGGGCCGATGGTTGAGCCGGGGATGACGCAGCAAATCGGCGACCGAACCCGCCATGCCCGCCTTGTCGTCCCACGCGCCGAACACGACGCGGTCGAGCCGAGCCAGCACGATGGCGCCCGCGCACATGGCGCACGGTTCGAGTGTCACGTACAGCGCGCAGCCATCGAGTCGCCACGAATCGAGCGCTGCCGCGGCCGCTCGAATCACCAACGCCTCCGCGTGCGCCGTTGGATCCTGATCGCGAATGGTGCGATTGCCAGCGCGCGCCAACACCGCGTTGTCGCGAACGATGACCGCGCCTACCGGAACTTCGCCGGCAGCGGCAGCGGCGCTCGCTTCCTCGAGCGCCACGGCCATCCATTGATCGTCAGTAGAAATCATGTCATCCCGAGGAGCGCAGCGACGAGGGATCTACCGTCCCACACGCGATAATTGGCGCGAGAGAAGATCCCTCGCTGCGCTCGGGATGACATCGCTCTACGCTCCCACCGGTTCCGGCGCTGGTTCTTTATCGAACTCCAACGCTCCCTTGCCGTCCGGCCGCGCAACGATCGTGTCACCGTCGTTGAACCGACCCTCGAGCACCGCCATCGCCAGCGGATTCTGAATCAGCCGCTGA
The DNA here is from genome assembly GCA_036499625.1 of Gemmatimonadaceae bacterium. Lineage (GTDB taxonomy): Bacteria > Gemmatimonadota > Gemmatimonadetes > Gemmatimonadales > Gemmatimonadaceae > JAQBQB01. The sequence continues at coordinate 3,244 of DASYDJ010000069.1, read as the reverse complement.
ATCGAGCGCTTGAGCGGACGAGCACCGAACGCCGGATCGTACCCTTCCTCGGCGAGCAAGTGCTTCGCATCCGGCGTGATGACGAGCGTGATCTTTCGATCGGCGAGCATCGTCTCCAGCCGCTTGAGCTGCAGGTCGACGATGCGCTCGATCTGCTCCATGCCGAGTGGACGGAAGATGATGATATCGTCGACGCGATTGAGGAACTCCGGCTTGAACTGCTGCTGCAGCGTCTGCATCACCTGCGTCTCGACGAGCGCCCAATCGCCGCCCGCGTGTTCGAGAATGAACATCGAACCGACGTTCGACGTCATGATGATCACGCTGTTCCGGAAGTCCACCGTGCGGCCCTGCGAGTCGGTGAGTCGTCCGTCGTCGAGAATCTGCAGCAGAATGTTGAACACATCCGGATGCGCTTTCTCGATCTCGTCGAACAGGATGACTGAATACGGGCGCCGACGCACAGCTTCCGTGAGTTGCCCACCCTCTTCATAGCCGACGTAGCCCGGTGGCGCGCCGATCAACCGCGCGACAGCGTGCTTCTCCATGTACTCCGACATGTCGATGCGCACCATCGCATGCTCGTCGTCGAACAGGAAGTCTGCGAGCGCGCGCGCCGTTTCCGTTTTGCCGACGCCCGTAGGTCCCAGAAAAATGAACGAGCCGATCGGCCGATTCGGATCCTGCATGCCGGCGCGCGAACGGCGCACTGCATTCGCCACGGCGACGACAGCTTCAGTCTGCCCAATGACTCGATTCGCCAGCTCTTTGTCGAGCTTCGTCAGACGCTCGCGCTCGCCCTCGAGCATTCTCGTAATCGGAATGCCCGTCCAGCGCGCGACGACTTCGGCGATGTCTTCGGCCGTGACCTCTTCTTTGAGGAATTTCGGACGGCCTTCCTGCGTCGAGAGCGTACCCTCGGTTTCGCGCATCCGACGCTCGAGCTCCGGAATGCGACCGTAGGTGATCTCCGCCGCCTTGCTCAGATCGCCGCTGCGCGCCGCCTGATCGGCTTCGATACGCGCTTGCTCGATCTCCTGCTTGATCTTGCCGACGCCACCGAGCATTTCTTTTTCCTGCTGCCACTGCGCCTTCATGGCCTGGGAACGCTCGCGCAGCTCGGAGAGCTCACGCTCGATATCCTCACGCCGTTCGATGGCGGTCTTGTCCTTCTCTTTCTCCAGCGCGCGCCGTTCGATTTCGAGCTGCATGATCCGCCGCTCGACTTCATCGATTTCCTGCGGCATCGAGTCGATCTCGATGCGCAAGCGCGACGCGGCTTCGTCGATCAAATCGATGGCTTTGTCGGGCAGAAAGCGGTCGCCGATGTAGCGATGTGACAGCGTCGCCGCGGCGATGATCGCGTCGTCCGTGATGCGCACGCCGTGGTGCGCCTCGTACCGCTCCTTGAGCCCGCGCAAGATCGCGATCGTGCTCTCGACACTCGGCTCGCCGACATAGACCGGCTGAAAGCGGCGCTCGAGCGCCGGATCCTTCTCGACGTTCTGCCGATACTCATCCAGCGTCGTGGCGCCGACGACGCGCAGCTCGCCGCGCGCAAGCATTGGCTTGAGCATGTTGCCCGCGTCCATCGAGCCTTCGGCTTTGCCCGCGCCCACGATCGTGTGCATCTCGTCGATGAACACGATGAAGAGCCCATTGGAATCCGTGATCTCCTTGAGCACGGCCTTGAGCCGCTCCTCGAACTCACCGCGGAATTTTGCGCCGGCGATCAGCGCGCCCAGGTCGAGCGAAACGAGTCGCTTGTTCTTGAGACCCTCGGGCACATCGCCGTTCACGATGCGCTGCGCGAGCCCTTCGACGATCGCCGTCTTACCCACGCCAGGCTCGCCAATGAGCACCGGATTGTTCTTCGTACGGCGCGACAGCACCTGAATGACGCGACGGATCTCTTCGTCGCGGCCGATCACAGGATCGAGCTTGCCTTTGCGCGCGGACTCCGTGAGATCGCGCGTGAATTTGTCGAGCGCCTGGTATTGGTTCTCGGGCGTTTGATCCGTGACGCGGTGCGAACCGCGGACCGCCTCGAGCGCTTCGATCAACGCTTGGTGATTTGCCTTGATGCCCGACAGCACCGTTCGCGATTCGGTGCCTTTCGTGTCCGACAGCGCGAGCAGCAAGTGCTCGGTCGACACGTATTCGTCGCCCAAGCGCTTGGCTTCGTCTTCCGCTTTGTCGAACACCTGGTTGAGCTCGCGCGACGTCGTGGGCTGCGCGTCACTCTGCTTGGGATAGCGATCGATCTCGCGGCGAACTTGGTCGCGCAGCGCAGTGACGCTCGCACCGAGCTTCTGCAGCACGGGCACGACGATACTCTCGTCCTGATCGAGGAGCGACGCGAGCAGGTGCAGATCGTAGACGACAGGATTGCCGTTGCGGCGCGCGAGCGTGACCGCGTCGTTCAGCGCTTCGCCGGCTTTGACAGTGAGTCTTTCTGGATTGATCATGATCGCTCGGGGAGCAACCTCGGTGCCTCGGCGGTCCGCCAATCCGGCGTATTTCGCCGACGGACAGCGCCGCTTACGGGAATCTCCGCTGTCGATCCGGCTGGCGATAGTGCGGAGGCGGCGGTGGAACGGTGGAACGGTGGAACGGTGGAACGCAATCGCAAACCCAAGCCCAAATGCAAACGCGCCGGAAAGCCACATGGCTTCCGGCGCGTTCGACAACGTTCTGTGTTCGGTGCTGCGAGGTCGAGCCTACTTGGCGTAATAGATCTTGGTCGTTGCCACCAACACGTTGTCGATGAACAACTGGACCGCGTAGACGCCCGATGCAGCCTCGCGGCCGGTACGAGCGATGTGTCCATTCCAATACGCCGTGTAGTTGCCGCATCCCAATTTGAGATTGGAAATTGGCACCTGCATGGACTGCGGCACGCTGGTGGTGTTGCCACGGCCGCCCGACAACGTCGGAACGACAACTGGCTGCGCCAACACATTCAGAATGCGCATACTCACTACATGTTGCTCACTTCCACCCGCACAGCTTTGATCACCGACTGTGAACAGGATAAAAGTGTCAGGATTGAAGGGGTTCGGATAATTCATCCCGATTCCCCCGGCACCGTGCCCTCGGGGCGTCTGCGACTGCGTTTGCCCCGCCGCGTTCTTTGGCGAAATCGCACAAAGGGCGAGCACGAGCACCAGTGCTGCCCAGCGGTGGAACATGATTTTTCTCCGGCGCTAACGAAACAGGACCGTTACTTGGAACTCCTGATTGG
>DASYDJ010000068.1:0-103830 GCA_036499625.1 Gemmatimonadaceae bacterium | reverse complement strand
TTCGCCCGCGACACCACATCGGGTCGGGAAGGACTCGATCTCCTGGAGACGCTTCGCGCGCTCGAGCCGGACATGCCGGTGGTGGTGATGACGGCGTGGGGGACGATCGACAACGCGGTCGAGGCGATGCGGCGCGGCGCGCGCGACTACGTGGAGAAGCCGTGGGACAATGCGCGGCTCGTGTCCATCCTGGCCACCCAGGTCGAACTGGGTCGCGCGCTTCGCCGCACCACGCGTCTCGAGCACGAGAACCGCCTGCTCCGCAGCGCCGGTCTGCCGAGCATCATCGCCGAATCTCCGGTGATGCGGCCGATTCTCCAGTTGATGGAACGGGTGGGACCGTCCGACGCCAACGTGCTCATCACCGGCGAGCACGGCACGGGCAAGGAGCTCGTCGCGCAGTGGTTGCATGCGTCGTCCGCGCGCGGCGCGCGGTCGTTCATCGCCGTGAACATGGGTGGGCTCTCCGAAGGACTGTTCGAGAGCGAGTTGTTCGGCCACGTGAAGGGCTCGTTCACCGACGCCAAGACAGATCGCGTCGGCCGGTTCGAGCTCGCCGACGGTGGCACACTCTTTCTCGACGAGATCGGAACGGTGCCGCTCTCGCTCCAGTCCAAGCTGCTGCGCGTGCTGCAGACGGGCGACGTCGAGCGCGTCGGGTCGTCGAAAGCCCGGCACGTCGACGTACGCATCATCTCGGCGACCAACGCCAACCTGCCGCAGGAAGTGAGCGAAAGCCGATTCCGTGAGGATCTGCTCTTTCGCTTGAACACGATCGAGATCCACCTGCCGGCGCTCCGCGACCGGCGCGACGACATTCCAGCGCTCGCCGCGTACTTTCTGCGCCGGCACGCAACGCGCTATCGCAAGCCCATGGCCGGGTTCGACGCCAGCGCCATGCAGGTCCTGCTCGGTCACCCGTGGCCCGGCAACATTCGCGAGCTCGATCACGCGGTGGAGCGCGCGGTGCTCATGGCGCAAGGCGATCAGGTTCGCGCCGCCGACCTGGGCCTTCGCCTGGCCGGCGTCGCGCCCGCTCGCCTCGAGGACCTGCCGCTCGAGGACGTTGAGAAAATGCTCATTCAAAAAGCATTATCTCGCTACGACGGAAACGTGAGCCGCGCCGCGCAGGCGTTGGGACTGTCGCGGAGCGCGCTGTACCGGCGCATCGCGAGCCATGGACTCTGACGCGCCGAGCGGGACCTCGCGCTCGACCCACGAGCGACTCGTCTTTCGCCTCACGCTGCTCGCCGGCTTGCCCGGCGTGCTCGTGTCCATCGCGCTCCTCTGGCGCGGCGACTACAGCGGCAAGGTGCAGTGGACGCTCGGCCTGTTCGTCGTGGGCGGATGGATGATCGCCGCGCTGGTGCTCCGCGAGCGCGTGGTGCGGCCGCTCCAGACGCTGTCGAACATGCTCGCGGCACTGCGCGAAGGTGACTATTCCATTCGCGCCCGCGGCGCGGATCGCGAAGATGCACTCGGCCTCGCCTTTCTCGAGTCGAATCTTCTGGGTGAGACGCTGCGCAGTCAGCGCTTGGGCGCCATGGAAGCGACGGCGCTATTGCGCACCGTAATGTCGGAGATCGACGTCGCCGTGTTCGCGTTCGACGGCAGCAACCGCGTGCGACTCGCCAATCGCGCCGGCGAAAAACTGCTCGGACAATCTGTAGAACGTCTGCTCGGTCGCACGGCCGAACAGGTCGGCCTTGCCGATACGTTGCAGGGCGCATCGCCGCGTACGATGGACGTGACCTTCCCGGGCGGCGCCGGCCGATGGGAAGTTCGCCGCGGTGCATTTCGTCAGGATGGACGGCGCCATACGCTGCTCGTGCTCGCAGACGTGAGCAAAACGCTCCGCGAGGAGGAGCTGCAGGCGTGGCAACGATTGGTGCGCGTGTTGAGCCACGAGATCAACAACTCGCTGGCGCCGATCAAGTCGATTGCGGGAAGTCTCGCGTCGCTGCTCGATCGTGAGCCGCGTCCCGTTGACGTCGACGATGATCTCCGTCGCGGATTGACCGTGATCGGCAGTCGGTCAGAGGCGCTCGTGCGCTTCATGTCGGCGTACGCGCGGCTGGCCCGGTTGCCGGCCCCGCATCGTGTGCCGATGGACGTCGGCACGTGGGTGCGGCGAGTTGCCGCGCTCGAGACGCGCATGCCGGTGGCGGTCGTCGATGGTCCGCCGGTCTTCGTGCGCGCCGACGGCGATCAGCTCGATCAACTATTGATCAATCTCGTACGGAACGCGGTGGATGCGTCGCTCGAGACGGCAGGTCAGGTGCGCGTGCGTTGGACGCGACAGAACGAAACGGTGCTGGTGATGGTCGAGGATGAAGGTCCGGGCATCGCGAGCAGCGCGAATCTCTTCGTGCCATTCTTCACGACGAAGCCGCAGGGTTCGGGGATCGGTCTCGTGCTCTCGCGACAGATTGCGGAAGCGCACGGCGGCGCGTTGACGTTAGAGAATCGAGATGATGTGCGCGGCGTGATAGCGACGTTGCGACTCGACAGCAACTAGCCCGCAATTCGATAGCAGTTGAAGGCGGAAGATTTGGCGAGGCCGCTTCTAAACATTTGAATGCAGGCTAGTCTTGGCCGTCACGGCATAGATCCCGCACGCGGGTCTGCCCGAGCTTCGATGCTCTTTCTTACGCCCGGTAAACCGGATGACGGCCGGGCGATTTTATTCAAAATTTTGTTCTCTGATCAATCCCTGATTCACCCCCGCCGCGGCACGGACTCTGCCATGCACCAGTGCGGTGCCGCGACGAAGTACGTCGACCGAGGGCTCAGTGTGATGCGGTACGCTGAGAAATCCTCGCCCGGTAGTCGTCCGCGGGGGCTAGTCGATCAGGGACGACACAGAGGGAGGAGACCCAATGTATAACCGTTATGCTCTACTGTTAGTTGCCGGCGCGGCGATCTTCACTCTCGACGCATCGGTCGCTTCGGCGCAAGCAAAGTCGCAGAAGCAAATCCCGATTACGAAGGAAGCACCGGGCGAAGTCATCACGCACGACACGGTCACCGTGTACCACACCGACACGCTCCGCACTGAGCCGCGCGTCGACACGATCCACGTCACACAAACGAACACGGTTACGGTGCACGACACCGTCGTGCAGAGCGTCCCAATGGTCGCGAAGCACATCGGTGGTGTGTATCTCGGATTGGGTGCAGGACCGAACCTGCCGTTCGGTGCGATCCGCACCGTCAACGAGCCGGGCGCAATGGGACAGGTGAACCTTGGTTGGCAGAGCCTCAACATGCCGCTGGGCGTGCGCCTCGATGGAAGCTTCACGCAGTTCTCGGACAACGCTGACTACGCGGCCCTCGGACCACGCTCGAAGATGTGGACCGGCAATGCGGATCTCCGCCTCAACCTGCCCATCTTCAATCACTTCCTGGGCAGCAGCGTCCTCATGACTCCGTACCTCTTGGGCGGCGGCAGCTACCTGTACTACAACAACCTCCGCATGCAGCTCAAGGATTGCACGGGTTGCGGCTACGGTGGTCAGCATGCAGTCATCGCCGGCACGAATTCCACCACGGCGATCACGAATGGCGATTACCACGACAGCTGGGGCTGGAACGCCGGCGGTGGCTTGGCCTTCCACGCTGGCAAGAAGGAAATGTTCGTCGAAGCTCGCGCCATCAACTTCGACCGCGGCAACCTCTACGGCACCTCGTGGAGCGTCCCGATCACCTTCGGCGTGAACTTCTTCTAGTCCGACAGCTGGACCTGCTGACCTCGGTCGGCAGCGAAAAAGAAGCGAAAACAGACAAGCGCGCCGCCCAGTGTACCGGGCGGCGCGCTTCGTCGTCATATTATTTAGAGCGTACGGTTCCCCATGGGTGAACTTTTGGAACGAATTTGGCGTAAGGAATGATCGAGCGCTCAATCGTCGGTCATCCCAGCGCTTCCCCAGCAGAACCCTCCATGAGCAGCATCCCGATGTACAGACTTCTCGCAACTTTCGGCACGGCCGCGGCGCTGATCGGCGCCTCGTCGGCCAACGCGCTGGCCCAGGGGCCAAGCGACTACGCGTCTCGCACCCGCACAACGTCCGCCGCCGACACAACGGAAACCGAGTCGACCTACACCTTCACGTCGCGCTCCGACAGTCTGTCGTGGGCACGCAATCGCGGTGTGGCCGAGCATTCCAAGGGTTTCCGGCTCGTGGTGTCGCTGCAGGACCGGCACCTGTGGGCGATCGTCGGTCAGGACACCGTATTGAGCGCGCCCGTGGCGGTCGCCAAAGGCACGACGCTCGAATTTGGAAACACCGAATGGAAGTTCATCACGCCGCGCGGCATTCGCACGGTGCTCGGAAAAGAGGCTGACCCAATTTGGCAGCCGCCCGAGTGGTTGTACGCGGAGACGGCGAAGGAGTACGGTCTGAAGCTCGCGCACCTGAGCTACGGCTCGCCGATCAAGCTCGCGGACGGACGGCTCCTGACCATCAAGGACGGCAAGGCGGGCGTGATCGACGACGGCGAGTTCCAGGACCTGCCGACCGACGAGCACATCGTGTTCGACAACACGCTCTTCGTTCCGCCACTCGGCACCGAGAACCGCAAAGTCAACGGGGAGCTTGGCAAATACCGCCTGATCTTGGGCGACGGCTACCTCCTTCACGGTACGCCGGACAAGGAATCGATCGGCATGGCCGCGACGCACGGCTGCGTGCGACTCCGCGACGAAGACATCGAATGGCTGTACGACCACGTGCCCGTCGGCACCAAGGTCTACATCTACTGACCGAGCTCGCACCATCATCAGTATCTATGAAAGAGGCCCGCGCCAATGCGCGGGCCTCTTTCGTTTCTTTGTCGGACGTTGGTGCGTCGCTTCGCTACTCGTTCGACTCCGCTCGATCGTGCGCGCGGAGTGTAGCAACGGCGCGTCATGCAGGCGTCATGGTCTCGAGTCTATCTCACCCGTCGCCCTTGCACTCATTCCGGCTTCGCCGGCGTACCATTGCCGCCGTCAATCATGAACTTCCAACTGCCGTCGGGCTCACGTTTCCAGATCGTGAGGTACTTACCGAAGCGCTGAATCGCCGCGCCTGAGGTGCCCCGGCTGGTCGCCGTGTAGTCGCCGATCGTGAACGCGAGATCGAGCGAGCCGGCGACCGACGCATAGATCGGACGCCACGAGAGCGACGATTCCGTGCCCTGCGCCGCGAAATACTTCAGGACAGCCGGCGGCCCAACGATGAGCGCCGGATTTCCGAACACCGCGCCGTAGTTGTCGACGTTTTGCGCGAACGCCGCGGCAATGCCCGCTCGGTCTGCGAGATCCGAGAAAACGCTGTCGGTCGCGCGAACGTTGGCGACGGCATCGGCAACGGGGCGACTGAGCTGTCGCCCGGCGTCTGGCGGGTCGATTCGTTCGACCGCAGCCCCGACCGCGGTCGGACCGTCGACTTCAGCGTACGCCGTGATGCGCCACTGACCGCCGCGCGCGCGCTCCCAGTACGCGATGTACCGCTCGAATCGAATCTCGGATCTCGGTGCGGTGACCCGAGCCGTTACACCATAGGTGTACGCCGAGCGCAAATCATACGACACGGCGCCGGCGACGGGCTCCCAGTGCGGGGCGCCGGGCGCCGCCTTCGTTGCGCGGAACAAGGCGCGCACCGAGTCGCGACCGTAGACGAACGGCACGCCCGCGCGAAGAAACGCGACGTTTGGTGCGAGTAGCGCCAACGACCCTTCTACCGGGCCAAACGCTGCCGCGGAATCGCCTCGGGTACGGTCGAGCTGGAATAGAGTGTCGACGGCAGGGCCGCGAGCGGGCTCCGGCGCGACTGGCCTGTGCCGAAGATTGCACCCACAGAGCAACACCGCCGCTGGGATGAGGGCTCGCGTACGCATTAACCCCACGCTACCGCGCTTCGTCTGTACGCGCTAGCCTTGCGCGGCTCACAAGATGATTCAGGGGGTACCAATAGTCAGAAATGGGCGCTTCGCGCACGATCAATGCCTCGTGCGGGGTAATGTTGCCGTCATGTTGCCAGTGAGAACGATTTCCAGAGAGCAGTTGGAGTGGCGGGTGTACGAGGCCAACACGCGTGCCGTGCCGGGCGCGCCGGCCGACTCGTGCCTCATCTTCAACAGCGACGCAATCGTTCGGCGTTGCTGGGCCTTTCCAGAAAACTGGGCCTCGCTCGACGACGACGCGCTCTGGGGACTCCTCGGCGACGGCGCCAACCGTTCGGCGGTGCGACCTCCAGCACGAGACGCAGTGATGCAGTCGGGACCTCAGCTCGTCGTCGGCACGCCGTCGGACTCCGAATCGCGTCTCCGGCGCGATTCCACTCGGGCGCTCCGCGAAGAGCGTGACGCGTTGCTCGCGAGCTGCCCAGTCTCGCGCGCGGCGATGCTCGACGCGGTCGGCCGCTACGCCGCGATGCTCAAGAAGTCAGGCGTGAGTCCCGAAGCGACGATCGTGCTCATCAAGGAGGCGATTCGCGACGGACTGGGAGGCGCAGCGCAGGCCGAGGCGCCCGACGGTCTCACGCAAATGGGCGACGGCGTCGCCCACGCGATCAAGACGTACTACGCGGCCTGAACGCGTGCATCTGCGCGGCGATCTCCTTCACGAACTTCGCTGCGACGACTGCAGTCACGCCGGTGGGATCGACCGCGGGATTGCACTCGACCACGTCCGCACCCACCAGATCGGCCGGCAGCGCGTGAATCAGACCGAGCACGTCTCGCACTGACAGGCCGCCTGGCTCCGGGTGTGATACGCCTGGGGCAAACGCTGGGTCGAGTCCGTCGAGATCGAGCGAGAGGTACACGGTTTCGTCGCGCTCGATCAGAGGACGTTCGCCGGCCGCCCAAGCATCCATGTCGATGATCTCGACGCCGAATCGATCGGCCTGATCCCGCTGATGACGCGTGAGCGTGCGAATGCCCACCTGCACCAATCGCGTGGCGAGACCCGCTTCCATGATGCGTGCGAATGGACACGCGTGAGAAAAGCGATCGCCCTCGAAAACGTCGTACAAGTCGGCGTGGGCGTCGACGTGCAGAATCGTGATCGTGGGATGCCGGCGATGCATCGCGCACAACAGCGGATACGTGACGGAGTGATCGCCGCCCAACGAGATTGGCCGCGATCCCGACACCACGATACGCTCGACGTGCTCCTCGATCGCTCGGCGAACAGCGACTCCGTCTGTCGAGTCGCCAAGCGACACGTCGCCGGCATCGGCGAGCACGCCGGGAGCCGAGAGATCGACGAGTCGCTCGGTCCACGTGTTGCCGGCGTCCGACCAGAGCTCCTCGCGGATTCGCGCCGGCGCGAGGGCCGGTCCGCGCTTGAACGACGACGCGGCATCATATGGAATACCCAGCAGTGTTGCGCTAACCATTGGATTGACTTTCTAGTTCAGTGATGAGCGTCGCTTCACAGCGGACAGGAAATCGCACGGAGCGCGCGATGAAGCACAGGTCGTGCGCGCGATGGTGTAACGTCTCGACAGTCGCCGTATCACTGCCATGACGCACGGTCACCGTCGGCCGGAGCAGCACGTCGGTAAACTCGCCACTCCCGTCGGCGTTTTCGCGCATGACACCGACCGGATCGTCGCGATAGGCGGTGACGACCAGGCCTGCATCAGATGCAAGGTGCAGATACCACAACATGTGGCAGCTCGAGAGCGACGCCACGAGCATCTCTTCCGGATTGTAGCGCGACGCGTCACCGCGAAACGCGGGATCGGATGACGCCGGAATCACGGGCTTTCCGTCCACCCGTAGCTCGTGCGCGCGCTCGTACGAGCGATAGTCGCGCGTTCCCGCGCCGGTGTTGCCTGTCCATTCGAGATGGACTGCATAATGATGGGCTCTGCCGCTCATGCGCGTCTCATCTTGAACAATTCTGGCGTCTGCACGTCGGCATCGGTCGCCAAGCGCGCCACAATCTCTCCCACGGCCGGCGCGAACTTGAAACCGTGACCGGAACACGCGCTCGCGATCACCACGTTGCGCGCCGACATCCGGTCGATGAGAAAATGCTGATCGGGTGTGTTCGTGTACATGCAAGTCGCCGAACGGAGGACGCGTGGTTCCAGGCCCGGAATGTAGCGCGCCACGAGCGCTTCGATGTCGGCCACCTCTTGCAATGAAACGTCGCGGCGAATTGTCTCGGGCGTCACAGGCTCACCGGAGTGATGGATCGCGACCTTGCTGCCGCCACCCAAGTCCGGCGTCGTGTGGATCATGAAGTCCGGACTGAATTGCCATACTGTCACCGGAGCAGCCACACGCTCGGCGCTCGTCTGTCTCGCGGCAGGCCCGAACCAATGCATCACCTGTCGTTCTACCCACAAACCGAGATTCAGTGGACGGAGCGTGGCGGCTAGCCACGCACCGGTGGCGAGGACGAGAGTTTTTCCGGCGACAGTGCCGTCCGCGGTTTCCACCTTCACGCCTCCCGGCGACGCCGACCAGTTCGACACGCGTTCGCCTGTCCGAATCTCCGCGCCGTGCTTGACTGCTTCCGCAATGGACGCGGCAACGCATGCCTCGGGATCGAGCACGCCGGCGCGCTCTTCGTACACGGCAGCCATGCCATCGTCCAATCGAAACTCCGGAAAGCGCTGCGCAACATCCTTCGGCCCTAGTAGTTCGTGCGCAATGCCGTGCATCCGTGCGCTGCGGAGCGCGCCCGAGACCAGCTCACCGTCTGGCGCACCAATCGTGAGTCCGCCAGTGGGCGTGAGCAGCGCGACTCTCGAATCGCGCTCGAGCTCCGCCCACAGCTCATACGCGCGGCGCACGAGCGGCACGTATTCGCTGCCCTCGAAGTACGCCTCGCGAATGATGCGCGACCCGCCGTGACTCGAACCATATGAGTGCGGCGGCGCGTATCGATCGAGTCCCAGCACGCGGAGGCCGCGTTTGGCCAGCTCGTACGTCGTACTCGAGCCGACGGCGCCGAGGCCAACGACGATGGCGTCGTATGAGGTCGATGGGGCATGCACAGTTTGAAGATACGGCGCCCACATGCGTCCACGCATGCCGGCACGCATGCCGGCACGCGCTCTTGACGCCCACCCTCGCGCATCGAATATTCCCCTTAGTACTCACGGGGAACATGCTGTGGCAACTGACGACTCGCTTCCGCTGCTCAAAGGCACGCTCGACCTCCTGGTCCTCAAGACGCTGAGCTGGGGCCCGATGCACGGCTACGGCATCGCCACTTGGCTCGACGAGCGTTCGGGTGGAACACTCGGCATCGACGACAGCGCGCTCTATCAAGCACTCCAGCGCATGGAGGGACGCGGCTGGCTCAGCGCGGAATGGGGCACGTCGGAGAACAACCGTCGCGCGCGGTACTACAAGCTCACCGCCGCTGGCCGCGCGCGACTGCGCGCCGAAGCCGACACGTGGCTCCGCTATACGACGTCGGTGACGAGCATTCTATCGCTGGCCGCGCGATGACCGGCCCGCGCGGCTACCGTCGACTGTTCGATCTCCGCCTCGGCGGTCGGCGGCGCGTCGATGCCGAGATGGATCTCGAGATCGAGACGCATCTCGCGATGCGGGTCGCCGACTTGATTCGCGCCGGTCTCGCGCCCGCCGAGGCGCGCGCGGAAGCGCTTCGCCGATTCGGCGACTTCGACACTGCGCGGCGCCGACTGCACACGGCAGCCCGGCAGCGCGAGTCGGCCATGCAGCAGCGAAATGTCCTTGGCTCCATCGCCAGCGACGTTCGGTTCGCACTCCGACAGATTCGCCGCGCACCATCGTTCGCCGCGATCGCCGTTGCGACGCTCGCCATTGGCCTCGGCGCAACGACGGCGATGTTCACCCTCGTCGATCATGTGCTGCTCGCGCCGCTGCCGTTCAGCGAGCCCCAACAGCTCGTCTCGCTCGCCAGCCTCGACTCGGTGCACCACCACATCGAGACAGTTTCGGTGGCGGACTGGCAGGACTGGACGAGGGCGCAGGTTCCGTCGCTGAGCGGGATGTCGCTGTCGGCGGTTCCGTGGAATCTGTCACTCGATTCGGGAGACAGCGCCATTCGCGTCACGGCCACCCGCGTATCGAGCAACTACTTCTCCGTGCTGCGGCCGCGTTTCATCGCGGGCCGCGGGTTCACGGCGGACGAAGGTGCGAACGGCGCCGAGAGCGTGGTGATCAGCGAACAGTTGTGGCGCAGCGCGCTCGATGCCGACACGCGGCTTCCGTTGCGGTTGCGCACGCCCGATCGCGAATTCGACGTCGTCGGTGTGCTTGCAGCCGGACAGGAGATGCCGGCCGATGTGGAGGTCTGGTTTCCGGCTGCACTTGCCCCGGAAGGCGTGGGGCTGCACAACAACATCAACTGGGTCGCGATGGGGCGCCTCGCGCCGCGCGCGACGATCGAGCAAGCCACGTCGCAGCTCGCTGCGGTCTCGGCGAGCATCCGCGCGGCCGATCCGGACGCGCTGTACAACTGGGGCGTCGACGTACGGCCGTTGCGCACGGAATTGATCGGCGATGCGGCCGGCTATTTGAGATTGCTCATGGGCGTCGTCTGCGCGGTGTTGCTCATCGTCTGCGCAAACGTCGCCGCCGCGGCGTTGGGGCGAGCGTCGGTGCGATCGCGCGAGATGGCGGTGCGGGCATCTCTCGGCGCCAGCCGCGGGCGACTCGTTCAGCAATTGCTCATCGAGCACGTGCTGCTCGCGCTCATCGGCGGCGCGCTTGGCGTGATCGTCGGTTGGGCGGGCCTGCATGCGCTCATCGCGCAGTGGGGCGACGAAATTCCGCGCGTCGCCGAACTGTCGATCGACGGGCCGGTGTTTCTGTTTGCGTTCGTCGCGTCGTTGCTCGCGGGCGTCGTGGCTGGGCTGGTGCCGGCGTTGCGCGTGTCGGGCACGTCGTTGCGCGGCCTGCTCGCCGCCGGTGGGCGAACCGCCGCGCGCGGTGGGCGGAATCTCGCCGGTTCTACTCTCGTCGCGACTGAGATTGCGCTCGCACTCTTGTTGGTGACAGGAGCCGCGCTGCTCGTCGAAAGCTTCCGAGCGGTGCTGGCACGCGATCTTGGCTTTCAGACCAACGTTGCGACCGCGGAGATCGGACTGCCAGCGCCGACGTACGGCACGGATCCCGCGCGACGGCTCCTGTATTGGCGGTCGCTCGTCGATTCGTACCGCGCAATTCCCGGCGTGCAATCGGCCGGTGTGACGGCGTGGCTGCCACTCGGTCCGACGGGACAAAGCTTCATCGAGATTCCTGGACGCGCACTCGATCATGAAGGCGCTGTGTACCGTCCGGTGAGCGCGGACTTTCTACGCACGATCGGTGTGCCGCTCATCGTCGGGCGCATGCTCGACGCCAACGACGGCGCGGGGACGCAGCCGGTGGTGCTCATCAATCGAATGCTCGCTCGGCGATTCTGGCCGAGCGAGAGTCCGATCGGAAAACAGATTCGCGCGACGACAATGGCGATTGGCACGCACGGCGAGCCTGCGCCCTGGATGACCGTCGTCGGCGTTGTCGGCGACGTGCGAACGTGGGGTCTCGAGGCCGATGCTCGCCCTGAGATGTACGTGCCGATCGCCCAAGCGCCATCGTGGAGCACGGTCGTGATGACGGCGGTGGTGCGCGCCGATGCGCGCGCGAGCACACTGCTGCCCGAAATGCGGAAGCGTGCACGGTTGCTCGAGCCGCGCGTCGCGCCCGTGATGAGTACACTCGACGCGCGCTTTCATAGCGGGCTTGCCTCGCGCACCATGACGATGACGCTCGTTTCCGGCTTCGCCGGCCTTGCCCTCGTGCTGGCGGCGATCGGCATCTACGGCGTGTTGTCGTACGCCGTCACGCAACGGACGCGCGAGTTGGCGGTACGTGCGGCATTGGGTGCGCAGCGCGGGCAACTGCTCCGTCTCGTCATGACCGCCGGGCTTCGCGTGGTCGCCGCGGGCGCGATCGTGGGCATCGCCGCCGCCGTAGCGCTCACGCGGCTCCTGAACGGAATGCTCGTCGGTGTCGCGCCCACCGATCCGCGGACCTACCTGCTGTCGCTGCTCGTGCTCGCGGCAATCGCGTTGGCGGCGATTGTGATTCCGGCGCGGCGCGCCACGCGGCTCGACCCCATGATCGCGCTCCAGAGCGAGTAGGCGCCCGCGACCCGATCAATCGCATACCGAGTCCGTACACATTCTGGTGACTTTGACCCTCACCCAGAGGTATACCTACAGACGAATACCCCCCATCCGCTTTGCTCCAGCTCTGCAGACCGAAATCTGACGGAGGACATGTGTCGCGCGCGTTCATGATCCGAGGGACCATCCTGCTGCTGGCGACCGGCAGCGCCACGCTCAGCGCGCAAACGTCGGCGGCCGCCGCGCTCGGCGCCTCGTTGCAGCGCCAGGACGGCGGGTTTTGGCAGTCGGCGACTCGTCTCGATCCCGCGGTCCGGTTCGACAACCCATGGATGCAGCTCAACGGCGACGCATCACTGAGCACTGTCGGGAACCGCCCGTCGTTCAGCATGCAGAACGCGAATGCGTCCGCGCTCGTCGCAACGCCGGCGTGGCGTGGATTCCAGATCTCTAATGACGTGAGTTTCGAGCGGGCCACGGCCGGCCCGGCGATCTCGCGAACGGTCCGCAGCGCCGGTTCGGCGGTGTCGTACGCCGCCGCAAAGAGCGGCGCGTGGCTCGGCTTTGGACTCGAGCAGGTTCCGGAGTTGGATAGCAGCACGACGACACCGTTACTCCGCGCGGGCGTGTGGCGGCAGTTTCGATCGGTGATGGTCTCGGTGAGCGTGAGCCAACACGCCATTCGCGGCGGCGGACAGCCTGCGACGCTCGATACTGTGCGCTTCGGGTCTGTTGAGAAAGATCAGTTCGGGCGCATCGACACTGTCTATGCTGACAGCATCTTCGGCTCGCCCGGCATAGCATCGCGCGCATTGCGGTGGTCAGACGTGCAGGCGCGCATCGGCTGGTCGTCGGGCCGAGTCGCGCTCGATGCGCAGGCTGGCGTCACGCATCAACTCGACATGCGCGCGCCTTCTCTTTGGGGTAAGATCACGGCGACCACCGAAGTCAATCCGCGCCTGTCCATCGTCGGTGCGCTCGGTACCGATCCGACGCGCGCCTGGATGGGTCTTCCGCCAAGCCGGTTTGCGATGCTCGGTCTTCGCTTGGCACCGGCGGCGCTCTCGCGGCCAGCGCCACCGCCGTTCATTCGACCGAGTGCGGCGAGCTTTGTCGTGCGCCCGTCTGAGCGCGGCACGTACACCGTGTCCGTGCGCGTGCCCGATGCGCGCACTGTCGAATTGTCCGGCGACTTCAACGCGTGGCACGCGGTATCGCTCCGCCAGGTCGCGCCAGACACGTGGGAAGCGACGCTCTCGATCGTGCCGGGCAGCTATCACGTCAACATGCGCGTGAACGGCGATCACTGGACGGCGCCGCCGGGACTGACCGTCACGACGGACGACTTCAACGGGACGGTCGGACTGCTCGTCGTTCGCTGACCGGGTGACGGAGAACGAAGTCAGCGGGTATCAGCCGGTGGAGACGACCGACGCAGCGTACGTGCGAGCGGCGCTCGTTGGCGATCCGATCGCGTTCGCCGCGCTCGTCGACCGGCATGCACCGGCCTGTCTCCGGTACGCCACGCGCATGCTCGGCACGCGCGAGGACGCCGAGGACGTCACGCAGGAAACGTTGTTGCGCGCACACCGCGCGCTCGACCGCTACGACAGCGCCATGAGCTTCCGAACCTGGATAATGAGCATTCTCATAAATCGCTGTCGCACGGCGCTCCTGCAGCGCCATCGCCGCAATGCGCGGGTAGTGCTGGACGACACGGCGGTGGAGAGCGCCGCCAGCGAGCCGCCGGTGCACGGCGACGAGTTGCGCGATGCCATCGAGCGCGCGCTCGAACGGATCGATCCGGCGCAGCGCGAGGCGTTCTTGCTCAAACACGTCGAATTGCTGACCTACGAGGAGATGGCGGCCGTGACGGGCGCCGGCATCTCGGCGCTCAAAATGCGCGTCCAACGCGCGTGCGACCGCCTGCAGGTGCTCCTTCAGGAGGATGGGTATGCGTGAGCGCGACGAAGATCATCTGACCGGCGCGCTCGCTCGAGCGACTGACGGCTTGCGGCACGAGCCGGAGCTGCGCGCCGAATGGCGTGAGGAAGTCCTGCGCCAGGCGCGCGCGGAACGCGAGGAGCAGCCAATTCGTTCGCCGCGCGGAACGACGTCGCGGCGGTTGAGCATCAGCATTCCGTGGGCGATCGCGGCAGGATTGGCGTGCGCGCTCGTTGGCGGCGGCGTCGCCAGACTAGCGTCGCGGCCGCAAGCGCCGGCGGTCGTCGCCGATACGCGCAATCCGGCGAGCTCGCCCGCGACTGACGGCGCGCCGACGATGTTGCCAGTCAAATTCAGCATCGTTGCTCCGAACGCGGCGCGCGTATCGATCGTCGGCGACTTCAATCACTGGAATCCCACGACGCTACCCATGAAGCGTTCCGCCGACGGCCGGTTGTGGGAAGTGGAAGTACGACTGCCGCTGGGCCGCTACAGCTACGCCTTCATGATCGACGGGCATCTCGCCGCGGATCCCGACGCGCCAAGCAGCGCCGGTGACGACTTCGGGACGCCGAACTCCGTGTTGATGGTCCGTGGATCATGAGTAAACTGTCATTTCGTTTTTCCTTGGCGGCGGCAGCCGCATCCATGTTGACTGTAGCGGCCGCCGCGCCGCTCGCAGCACAGGAGCGCGGGCTGCCGGACCGCATCGTGGGCTCGTCGCGTACGGTGCTCCAGCATCTCGTCGATTCGGCGCGCACTGCCGGACTTCCAACTGCCCCGCTCTACGACAAGGCTGCTGAGGGTGTCTTGAAGGGCGCGGATGACGATCGCATTGTGGTCGTGGTGCGCTCACTCACGCGCGAGCTTGGCGAAGCGCGCGACGCACTTGGCCCAATGGGAACGAGCGCCGAGCAGTTGCCGCTTCTCACATCAGCGGCGAGCGCGCTGCACGCTGGGTTGCCGGTCGCCG
This sequence comes from Gemmatimonadaceae bacterium, assembly GCA_036499625.1. Classification (GTDB taxonomy): domain Bacteria; phylum Gemmatimonadota; class Gemmatimonadetes; order Gemmatimonadales; family Gemmatimonadaceae; genus JAQBQB01. The sequence continues at coordinate 88,803 of DASYDJ010000068.1, read as the reverse complement.
ATCTCCGGCGACTCGCTCATCGCGGCGGATCACAGCCCGATGCGTCGACGCTTGCTACCGCGCTGGTGACGCTCGTCGACCTGGTCGCCAAGCGTGTGCCCGTGAACGTCGCAACGTCGTCGATCCAAAATCTGATCGACCGCCGGGCGACCGTTCGGCAATTCAGCGATCTACGCGCTGGCGTCGACGAGGATATCGCCGCCGGCCACGCGCCCGAGGCATCTGTCGTGGCGCGAGTACGCGCGCAACTCGGTGGAAGTCCACCGTAAAACGCCGGTGACGCGCCGCGTGACACGCGGGTATCACCGGCGAACACGAGACGCACCGTGAGCACCTGAAATTAGCAAACACTCAACAACGATTTTCGTTGGAGGCATGATGCACCGCAGCGCACTGTCACGACTATCACTCGCCATGCTGGCCGCCACTGCGATCGCCGTGGCGGCATGCAGCAGCGACTCCACTGACACGTCGCCCGTTTTGCCGACGGCAGCGAAAGTCACCGTGAGTCCCACCGGGACCGATTCGAACTCGACCACGAATCCCACCAAACCCGATACCTCGGACACGCCGCCTGTTCCCACATCGAACGGTCCGGTGGCGAGCATCAAAGTCGAGCCGGCGAATTCCACGATCCAGGTTGGCTGGTACCTCCCGATGATTGCGACGCCGTACGACGCCAACGGCGTACGCGTGGTTGGAAAGAAGGCGACGTGGACCGTGCTGGACGCGAACGTTCTCACGATGACCGATACGGGCATCGTTCGCGGGAAAGCAGTCGGTACGACCAAGGTCTACGGAACGATCGACGGCCACATCGACTCCGCGACCGTGACCGTGATTCCCGCTGTCGCGGTGACGCCGCCACCGATCGATTCAACCACGATTCCGCCCGACTCGTCGCAGACGGCGCCGACGATCGCATCGTTCAACCTGACCGTGCACGTTACCGGAGCGCTGCAGGGCGCCGACACCAGCAAAGTCGAGAACGTCGCCGGTGTCGCGGTCAGCGTCAGCCTCTACGGAAAGGGGTCGGCCTCGACGCCTGCCGGAACCGCGACCACCGACGCGAATGGCGTAGCCACTTTCACCGGGCTCACGGGCGGCATCTATACAATACAGATGAGTCCAGCGGCCGGATCAGTCTACGATTCGCTGGCCGGCGGCTTCGGTCCGGCAACCACGCCTGACGTGGCCCTATCGTTCACCCTGCACCGAAAGAGTTAGCGGGATTCCTGCAGGTTCGAGCGCGCCTTTCACACTGCCGCCGGAGCGTCCTCCGGCGGCAGTGTCGCGTTCCGGGCATTATCTTCCAGACTGGCCTGTTTTCCCCCTTTTTCGCTCTCCAACCATTCAATTCAGCATGAAGTCGAAAGCCGAAGTCGTGATCATCGGTGGCGGTATCATGGGTGCCAGTATCGCCTACCATCTCGCGAAGCGTGGATGCACCGACGTCGTGGTGCTCGAATCCGGCGAATTCTTTGGACTCGGATCCACCGGCCTCAACGCGGGAGGCGTCCGCTACCAGTTCGCGACCGGCGTCAACATCGAGCTCTCCAAACTGAGCTTCGAGATGATGGCTCGCTTTCCCGCCGAAATGGATCAGGAGATCAGCCTCCGCCAATGCGGCTATCTGTTCATGCTCGATTCCGAACCGGATCTCGAGCAGTTCCGCAGAAACGTGGCGCTGCAAAACGGCTACGGCGTGCCAAGTCGGGTGATCGACGTCAAGGAAATCGCGGCGCTCGCGCCAGAAATCAATCTCGACGGCATCCTGGGCGGCACGTGGTGCCCGCTCGATGGTCTCGTCGATCCGAATAGTCTGTTGCAGGGCTATGTGTCGCAGGCGCGCAAGCTGGGCGTCACGCTACTCACCAGCACGCCGGCGACCGGCATCGAGATCAGCGGCGGAAACGTGACTGGCGTCACGACGAAAGACGGCACGATCGCGACGTCGAACGTCGTCATCGCCGCGGGTGCGTGGTCCGGATTGGTCGGCGACATGGCCGACATTGAACTGCCCGTGGTGCCGATCCGTCGTCAGATCGCCGTCACGAACGAAATCCCAAACCTGCGTCCCGATTTTCCGTTCATCATCGACTTCTCACGGTCGCTGTACTTCCACCGCGAAGGCCGCGGTCTGCTCACCGGAAAGTCGAACGCGAACGAGCAGCCGGGCTTCGACACGAGCGTGGACGAAGAGTGGCGCTTGCAGCACCTCGAGGAAGCGATGATGCGGCTTCCGATGCTCGCCGAAACGGAGTTGTCGGCCGAGTGGGCGGGCCTGTACGAGGTGACGCCGGACCATCAGCCGATCCTCGGCAAGTTGCCGCAGGTCGGTGGACTGTATTCGTGCGCCGGATTCAGCGGACACGGACTGATGCATGGCCCCGCGGCCGGATTGCTGATGGCCGAAGAAATTCTCGACGGCCGCGCGAAGACGATCGACATCGATTCGCTCCGCTATGCGCGCTTCGGCGCGGAGGCTGACGTGGGAGAGTACAACGTCGTGTAGTTCCGCCACGATCGTTCGCGGTACAACGAGCGTTCGCGCTTCACCGCTCGTTGTGCCGCTGTTCGTCGGTTGTCTCCTCACCTTCAGTCCGGCGCGAAGTTTGTCCGCGCAGACTTCAGCAGCAGACGATGCCGTCTGTTTGGGCTTCAGCTTCGGGCCATGGGCGCCGCCGCTGGACTGGCACGCCGCCGGACACGGCGAGATGCCCGATTCATCATCGTTACAACACGCCGCGCCGGGCCGCGATTGGGCCTCGGCCATGAGCGCCGGCGCCGGCGACCCCGATTCCCTGCTCGTGCTGTTTCCCTCGTGGTGGCCCGCTGGCGTCGCCGTGGACCTTCCGAGGCGCACCCCCGCGCCGGGTGACACCGTGAGCGGGGTTGCGAGGGCATTAGTCGCGGACGGAACCCGCAAGTCGCCTGCCAGCCACATCCGCGCCTGGCGGCGACCATGCGCTATCTAAGATTAAAATCCTCTCATGTTTGCCGGTAAGGCGCCTGTCAGGTGACGGAGGCCACTGTACTTCACTGCACTGCATCGATATTTACCACGTGCGCGCTGAGCATCGCGCTTGTCGCCGTCGCGCCGATACTAAGATCGGGAGACCATTGTGGGAGCACCCATCTTCGACGCAGAAACGGTTCTTGTCGTCGACGACGACGCTGAGATACGCGAGCTCATCGGCTTCGTGCTTGGTGGCGAGTCGTATCACGTACTAGAAGCAGCCAACGGCCAAGACGCACTCGACGTGGCCGCCGAATATGCCGCGCCCATCCATCTGATCGTCAGCGACGTGAACATGCCGCAGATGAGCGGCTGGAAACTGCTCGAGCAGCTCCGGGCGTGGTATCCGTCCATTCGCTTCCTCATGGTATCGGGCTATCCGCAGCCGGCGAATTCGATGGCCGATCTCGTGGGAACGCCCACGGCGTTTCTTCCGAAGCCGTTTACTCCCGAGGAGCTGTCGGCGGCCGTCCGTGAACTGCTCGAGCGTCGACCACGACGTGGAGGATCTTCCGCGTGAACACCGGGCGCGGTGGCGACTGGCAGGACATTGGCCGCAAGCTTCCGCTCCTCACAACCGTACTCCTGGCGATTGCAGTGGTGGTGATTGCGACCACGGCATACGTCGAGATGAAACGCGCCCGCATTGCGGCCGTTGGCGAACACATGATGGGCGTGTCGGAGGAGATTTCGTCCTCGTTCGCGCAGTCGAACGTGAAGCTCGCGCGTGAAGGCTCGCCGCTCTCTCACGATTCGACGCTGCGGAACGTGTTGGCGCGGCCAAGTGCGCCGACTCTTGCCGCGGCGCAACGCCACATCGCCGACGAGCTGGCGCGCAGTCCGGTCGTCATGCTCGTGGAGTTGCGCGACGCACGTGGCGCGCGCATCGCGGTCGCAGGCGACACAGCGCTTCCGCTCGCGCCGGCGAATCGCCGCAGCTCGCCGGTAGGGCCGCTCATCGCGTTGCACGACACCGTCATTACCGATACACGTCTCCCCGTGCTTGGCGAGGCCGGAGATACACTCGGCTACGTGCGCGAGCTCGCGCGCGCGTCGTCCACGACGTCGGCAAAACTGCTGAGCGGATTGATCGGCGGTAAAGCCATACTGCTCGTCGGGAATGTCTCGGGGAATCTCTGGACGAATCTCGACACGCGCGTCGATGGCCCGCCGAGCACGCAGCTGAACGCGCACAGCGGCGATGTCGCGATGGCCGACGGCACCAAGTGGATCGGCGCGTTGTCGGCGGTGAGCGGCTCGCCATGGGCGGTCTGGGTGGCGCGCCCGGAAGCCGAAGTGCTCGCGGACGCGCACAACTTTCTCATGTACCTGCTGCTCGTCGCGCTCGGCGTCATCGTGCTCGGCGGCGTGGCTGCGCGGGTGCTGGGACGACACATCATTGCGCCGTTGTCCGGGCTGACTCACGCGGCCGAAGGGATTGCCGGCGGCGATTACTCCACCCGCGTGCCCGCGGTTCGCAACGACGAGGTGGGACGCCTCGCCGTCGCGTTCAACAACATGGCCCAGGCCATTCAGACTGCGTCATTCGAGTTGGAGAACCAGCAGACGGAGCTCGAGATTCAGCAGGTAGAGCTCGAGGAGTCGAACGAGCAGTTGCGCGAGACAATCGGCGATCTCACGCGCGCACGCGATGCCGAACGTCAGTCGCATGCGCGAGCGGAGAAGCTGGAGGGTCAACTCCAGCAGGCACATAAAATGGAAGCCATCGGGCGGCTCGCCGGCGGCGTTGCGCACGACTTCAACAACATTCTCACCGTCATCATCAGCTACACCGATCTGGTGCTCGCTGACGAGGCGCTTACCGACACGTCGCGAGCCGACCTCACCAAGATTCGAACAGGTGCCGATCGCGCCTCGGCGCTCACGCGACAACTGTTGGCGTTCAGCCGCAAGCAGGTGCTTCATCCCACGCTGCTGAATCTCAACGCGACAGTTATCGAGTTCATGTCGATGCTCACGCGAGTCATGCCCGCGAACATCGCCATGAGCACCGCGCTCGACGAGACCGCGTATCCGATCTGCGTAGATCGCGGACAACTCGAGCAAGTGCTCATGAACCTTGCCGTCAACGCGCGCGATGCCATGCCGACGGGAGGGTCGCTGGTCATCGAGACGTCCAGTGCCATGCTCGATGACACGTTTGTCGCTCTTCACACGGGCGGAACGCCGGGACCGCATGTCGTGCTGTCCGTGCGCGACACGGGAATGGGAATGGATGCCGATACTCTCGATCGGATCTTCGAGCCGTTCTTCACGACCAAGGAAGCCGGGCAAGGTACTGGCCTCGGCTTGGCAATGGTGTACGGCATCGTACGCCAATCAGGGGGCAGCATCTACGTGTACAGCGAGCCCGGAATGGGCACGACGTTCAAGATTTATTTTCCGGCCGACGAATCGGCGGTACAATCGCTCGACGACGCCGGCGTGTCGGCGCTGCCGGCAGTCGAGCCTGCCACCGTCCTGTTGGTCGAAGACGATCCGTCTGTGCGCCTCGCGGCGAAAGCGGTGCTCGAACAACTCGGGCACACAGTGATGCCGGTCGAAAACGTCGCGGCGGCGCTGGCCGTCGTTCGCGCCGACGGCCAGCGGTTCGACATTGTGCTCACCGATGCCGTGATGCCGGGGCAAGGCGGATTGGAGCTCGCGGCGATACTGCGCCAGGAAAAGCCGGAGCTGCCCGTCATTCTCATGTCGGGATACGCCGAAGACGTCGCGAGCGGCGACGAGTCGTCGGCGAGCGGTATCGTATTCCTCGAGAAGCCGTTCACTGCGCCGAGCGTTGCGCGCGCTTTCGTAGCGGCGCGGGGCGGGCCGCAGTCAACGAAACCCGGCGCGGATTGGATCACGTGACAGCTGCAGCGAAAGGCAAAACCGACGCTCTTCCACGCATCCTCTGCGTCGACGACGACCTTGCAATCTCGGGCGTCCTCAGTCGCGTGCTCGGCACCTTGTTCGACGTCACTGTCGCTAGCTCGGCAGCCGAGGGACTCGCGCACGTTCGCAGCGATCCGCCGTATGCGGTAGTCGTCTCCGATTATCGCATGCCCGGCACCGATGGCGTGACGTTCCTCGTTCAAGTCTGCGAGATCGCGCCCGACACCGTGCGCATTCTGCTCACCGGCAACGGCGATCTCGATACCGCGGTCGCCGCGGTGAATCGCGGCCAGATCTTTCGCTTTCTCACGAAGCCATGCGCGCCCGACGTGTTGCGTACCGCGGTGTCAGCCGCGGCAGAGCAGCACAGACTCGTCACGGCAGAGCGTGTGCTGCTGGAGCAAACACTTCACGGAAGCATCAAGGCGCTCATCGACGTGTTGGCGCTCGCGCAGCCGCAGGCGTTTGGTCGCGCTACGCGCGTGCGACGCTTGGTTGCCGATCTCGCCGTCCGCGCCAACGTGCGTGACCAGTGGTCGATCGAAATCGCCGCGATGTTGTCGCAAGTCGGGTACGCCGCGCTGCCGGCCGAGAGCGTCGATCGGTTCTATGCCGGCGAACGCCTCTCCGATTCGGAACGACAAATCATTGCCAAATTGCCGGCGACAGCCGAGCGGTTGATCGGCGACATTCCGCGGCTCGATGCGGTTCGAGAGATTCTACGCTTCCAGGACACGCGGTTCGACGGACGCAGCGGCGACGGTGCGATGACGAATGCCGGCACCGTGGGCGAAGCAATTCCGATTGGCGCGCGCATGCTCAAGATCGTGCTCGACTTCGACATGCTCGACTTGCGCGGGTTGGCTGCGAGCGATGCCCTGGGTACGATGGCGCAGCACCCGGGTTGGTACGACCCCAAGCTCCTCGCCATGTTCACCGCGTTGCAGGGCACGCGGGCGGCGCGTGTCGCGCTGCAGGACATGCGGCTATCGCAGGTACGCGTGGGTATGGTGTTCGCCGCCGAAGTCCGCGCCGAGAACGGGATGCTGCTCGTGGCGCGCGGTCAGGAGGTGAGCGAGAGCTTGGTGGAGCGCATTCACCAGCAGTGGATCAGCTTCGCCACCAAGTCCGTCGTGTCGATGCTCGTCGAGGTGTGATCGAAGTTGTCATCCCGAGGAGCGCAGCGACGAGGGATCTCGTGTGTGTGATCGAGATCTCGAGAAAGACGGAAGATTCCTCGCTTCGCTCGGAATGACAATCGTGTTTGAAGCCAGTTCTAGTGAAATGCCGTGCGCTGCATCGCGCGGCAACTGACCTCGTTCGCCTGCTCGATCAACCGTTCGACGATCGAAACTGATTCGGCGATTGCCGCCTCGGGCACGTCGTCCGTGTGGGAGGCAATCACCGACTCGATTTCCTCGCACAAGATCGTCCATTCGCGACGCATGATCTCCTGCGTCCATCCGAGCTGCGCGCGCTGCGCGCCATGGCGGTCCGCGATCGTCGACTGAATCTGCGCCGCATCGGCGAGTACGCTCGACGGCTGGCCCTTTCCTTCTTCGATCGCGGCGAGCAAGCCGCCGATGTTGGCGACGAACGTCCCGACGTGATCCGCCAACTCGGTTCGCGACAGTCGGCGGGATTTTCCCAGTCCATCCTCGCTGCGCAAGCGCGTTACGAACCGCTCGGTAATGTGCGCGAGCTCGCGAACAATCATGTTACCGACGTCGGCCAATCCCTCCACGCGTCGCGGTGCGTCGCCTTGCGTCGCATCGGCCACGCGCTCCGACCCCTGCGCGTCCGCACCCGGCTCGCGCAACCACAGCGTGAACGTCGATCCGTGACCAACCGCGCTGCGCACGGTGAGATCGCCATTCATCAACCGCGCGAGACGCCGGCTGAGTGTCAGGCCAAGACCCGAACCTTCCTTCGTCCGCGTGTGACTGCTCTCGAGCTGCACGAACGGATCGAAGATGCGCGAGAGCTTTTGCGCCGGCATGCCGATGCCTGTGTCGCACACGCGAATGCGAAGCCACGGTCCGCGACCGAGCAATCGCGAGCCGGCATCCGACTCCATGGCCTTTTCCCACTCGATGGTCACTTCCCCGCCCGGCTCGGTGAACTTGATCGCATTGCTGAATAGATTCACCAGCACCTGTCGCACGCGATCGATGTCGCCTTCGTATCGCGCGTCGACGGGAGACGACTTCACCGTCAACGCGATTCGACGCGAATCGGCCAGCGGCCGTATGAGCGCCAACACGTCCGATATGGTACTCGTGGCGAAGCCGATGCTCCGGTGCACCGACAGCGTACCGCTCTCCACTTTGGCCAGGTCGAGCAGCTCGTTGACGAGGCCGAGCAGGTGCCGGCCGCTCGCGCGAATGCGCGAGACGTGCTGTTGATGGAGGGGCTCGAGCGTTCCACCAATCCCCAGATCGAGCAAATCCGCATAGCCGATCACTGCGTTCAGCGGCGTCCGCAGCTCATGGCTCATGAGCGTCAGAAATTCCGACTTCGCCTGATTTGCGGCTTCGGCTTTCGCGCGAGCAATCCGCTCGACCTCGAGCTCCGCCGCGCGCTCCTCGGCGCGCTTTCGATCGCTGATGTCGCGGAGCGATACGAGATGGGCCGGCTCGCCAGCCCACTCGGTGTCGACGACGCGGACTTCGGCGGTCATCGGCGGCGCTGCCGGGCGAATCACTTCGATCTCTGATTTGTCGGCTGCTACGACCGGAAACCCGAAGTCGCCCCTGGTCAGCTCCTGCGCCGAGCGGCCGAATAGCTGTTCCGCGGCGGGGTTGGCGAATTTGATCATCCCGTCGTTGTCGACGACCAGCACCCCGTCGGCAATGCGATCCACGATCGCCTCGAGCCGCTGCTGCTCGAGGCGATTGCGCCGACGCCGATCGTCTCCGGTTCGCGACTCGGGGTTCATGCCGACCACAAATTCAAACTCCATGCCCGAGTCCGTGTGCGTTTGCACCGGTGACTTGGCGTGGAACCTGCTTGTTCAGCCCGGCGCGCAGAGACGCATCTTGCCAGCGTCGTGACGCGCGCACGAAATTCAAACAGCTCGCGACCGAGCACTCTGCCACCAGCGGCAGACGACGACGTCGCCGCTCCAGAGGCGTGGACGATGCCCGACCACCAACGATCCGACGAGCAGCCTCAATACTTGCTCACGTTGTTCATTACCGGCTCGAGCCCTCGTGCCGATCTTGCGATCGCCAACCTTCGCCATGTGTGCGAAGGTGAGCTGTGCGGCGAATACGACCTTGAGATCGTGGACGTGCTCGAGCACCCCGAACGTGCCGAAGAAGCGAAGATCCTCGCCACACCGACGCTGATCAAGCGACTGCCTCCGCCGCTTCGCCGCGTCGTTGGCGATCTGTCGGATAAAGACAAATTGCTCGTCGGTCTCGAGCTTCACGCCGCCCGCAAGGCTGCCAACAAACCCACTGAGAAATGACCGACGTCGTCAAGCGGTCCCCCGTCAAGAAAGTCTCCACTGGAATTCCAAGCTTCGACATCATTGCCAAGGGCGGCCTGCCTGAAGGTCGCACAACCCTGCTGTCGGGAACGGCCGGCAGCGGCAAGACGGTGTTCGCGGTGCAATTTCTCGCCGCCGGCCTTCTCGAAGCCGACCAGCATGGCGTGTTCGTGACGTTCGAGGAGTCGGCTGACGACATCCGCGACAACATGCGGAGCTTTGGCTGGGATCTGGACGAGTGGGAACGTGACGGGCGGCTCGCGATGGTCGATGCGTCCCCGGATCCCGAAACCGAGATGGTCGAGAGCGGGGCGTTCGATCTCAGCGCGCTGCTGGCTCGCGTGGAGTACGCGGTAAAGAAGGTCAACGCCAAGCGCGTATCAGTCGATTCACTCGGCGCGATCTTCTCACAGTTTTCTGATCAGTCCATCGTTCGGCGCGAACTGTTCCGCATTGCGTGGGCCCTCAAGCGCATGGGCGTCACAGCGCTACTGACGGCCGAACGGACGCTGGACTATGGGCCGATCGCGCGATTCGGTGTGGAAGAGTTCATCGCCGACAACGTGATGGTCCTTCGCAACGTCCTCGAGGAGGAGTCGCGCCGCCGGACGATCGAGATTCTCAAATTCCGCGGCACCGACCACCAGAAGGGCGAGTTTCCGGTCACGATCGTGCCCGACCTCGGACTCGTCGTGATTCCTCTGTCGGGCATTCAGCTCAAGCAGAAGTCGTCGAACATTCGCGTGTCGTCGGGCAACCCGGAGCTCGACCAAATGTGCGGCGGCGGCTTCTTTAGAGATTCGGTAATTCTCGTGTCCGGCGCCACCGGCACCGGCAAGACGCTGACGGTCACCCAGTTCATGAAGGGCGCCGCCGACATGGGCGAGCGATGCTTGCTGCTGGCGTTCGAGGAGAGTCGCGATCAGCTCTTCCGGAACGCGACGGGCTGGGGCGTCGACTTCGAGAAGATGGAAAGCGACGGACTGCTGCGCGTCGTCTGCGACTATCCCGAAGTCGCGACGCTCGAGGACTGGCTCCTCACGATCGAAGGGATGATCAAGGAGTTCAAGCCGCAGCGCGTCGCGCTGGATAGTCTTTCGGCAATGGAGCGCGTGGGCACGATCAAGGCGTTTCGCGAGTTCGTGATCGGACTCACGTCGTTCATCAAGCACCAGGAGATCACCGGCTTGTTCACGGCGACGACCGCGTCGCTCATGGGCGGCTCCTCGATCACCGAAGGCCACATCTCCACGCTCACCGATTCGATCATTCTGCTGCGGTACGTCGAGATGTTCGGCGAGATGCAGCGCGGGTTGACGGTGCTCAAGATGCGCGGCTCGACGCACGACAAAGGCATTCACGCATTCACGATCGACGAACACGGCATGCATCTCGGTCCGCGCTTTCGGAACGTCACCGGCATCATGGCGGGCAATCCGGACTACGTGTCGCCGCTCGACCTGGAGCGCGAGTGGACGAAATACGACAGCCAGCTCGACGCACGCAGCGATCCCAACCAGGAGCGCAGAACATCCGGCTCCGACCGGCGGCGGTCGAGTCTCTGACGGTTGCAGTAGCTTCTACGCTGAACCTTCGCAGCGCGGGTTAAGTCTATTGGTATTATAAAATCCATATGCGCCGATCCAGCCTGACGGTATGCGTGACACTCGCGTTGGCCGGCTGCGCTGGAACGGTCGGCGGGACAGCTGGAGCGCCGGCGCCTGGACCGAATGCGTCGCTCGACGACGCCAATCGTGCGCGCCAGGCCATCGACCGGCTCACGTTCGGCGCACGCCCCGGCGATCTGGCCCGCGTCGAACACATGGGCGTCGACAAGTGGGTGGATCTTCAGCTCCACCCGGAGCGCATTCCGGACCGCGCGGCCGACAGCGTGCTCGCACACCTCGACATCACCGGCAAGACTGCATTCGAGCTGTTCGCCGATCACCCACAGCCGAACGAATACCGCGACACCACGAACGCCGCGCTCACCGCCAAGCGCCGCGAGGAAGCGCCTGCGCTGCTGCGCAGTCGCACCGACGCCATTCGCGAGCTCGCGCCGTCCATCATGCTTCGCGCCACGGTGAGCGACCGCCAACTGCTCGAGGTCATGACCGTGTTCTGGGAGAATCACTTCTCCGTGAGCACCGAAAAGATGCCGAGTCCGTGGACCCTGGTCGATTACGATCGCGCGATTCATGCCCACGCGCTCGGGAAATTTCGCGACCTGCTCGGTGTCGTCGCCACGAGTCCGGCCATGCTGTTCTATCTCGACAACTACCAGAGCGCCGTCGACAGCCTGCATCCGAATCCTGCCGAGTGGGAGGTGGAGACGCGCCGACGCACGCATCCTCCGCTCGGCGATACGACGCTCGCCCACACCGTGCATCGCCGCGGAATTGGCGTCAACGAGAATTACGCGCGCGAGCTGATGGAGCTACACACCCTCGGCGTGGATGGCGGCTACACCCAGCAGGACGTGCAGGAAGTGGCACGCTGCCTGACCGGTTGGGGAATCGACAATCCGCAGATGGGCGGCACGTTCTCATTTCAGCCCGCGCGTCATGACGCCGGCGAAAAGACAGTGCTGGGCGTCCACATTCCGGGCGGCCGCGGCATCGAAGACGGTCAAGAAGTGCTCGACATTCTCGCGCGCAGTCCCGCCACCGCGCGATTCATCGCCAAGAAGCTGGTCGTGCACTTCGTGAGCGACAGCGCGCCACCGGCGCTGGTCGAGCGTGCAGCGCAAACATACCTGCGCACCGATGGCGACATTCGCGAGGTGTTGCGCACCATCTTCACGTCGCCCGAGTTCAATAGCGGAGCGGCGTACCGCGCCAAGGTGAAAACGCCGTTCGAGCTCGTCGCGAGCGTCATGCGTGCGATGGAAGCGCTCCCCGACACCACGCCGCGCAGCGCGGCACTCGTCGCGTCGCTCGGCCAACCGATCTTCGGGCGCAGCACGCCTGACGGCTGGCCCGATCAAGCAGCATCGTGGATGAACGCTGGAGCGTTGATCGATCGCGTGAATCTTGGCGTCCGGGTCGGCGCGAATCAGTTTCCCAACGTACTCATGTCGCGCTGGCAGCCCGGGTTGCACCTCGAGGGCCAGAGTCCCGCGCAGATCACGACCGCGATCGATGACGCTCTGCTCATGGGCGACGCCTCACCCGCAACGCGCAACGCCATGCTCGGCGTCGCGCAGCCCCGCGCGAACGCGGCCGCGCAACAATGGTTCGCGTACATCGGCACGCTCGCGGGCATCGCGATCGGCTCGTTGGACTTTCAGCGGCGCTGACGCGGCCTGATGTAGTATTCTGTACGGCATGACAGTCGACATCGAGCACCTCAAGCAGTGGATCGGCAAGAGCGAGTCGATCGACGACGTGGTCACGACGGCGCCACTGAAAGCGCTCGCCGCGACGCTCGACCGCGACGATCCCACGCCGCACGCCGGCGATCCAATTCCACCGTGCTGGCACTGGCTGTATTTCCTGCCGGTGCATCGCGAATCGGAGCTCGGCCCCGATGGCCATCCGAAGCGCGGCGGTTTTCTTCCGCCTGTGCCGCTGCCGCGCCGCATGTGGGCCGGCAGCCGCATCGAGTTTCTTCGCCCGCTGCGTGTCGGAAGCGCGATCCATCGCAACTCGCACATCGCCGCTGTCAGCAGCAAAGAGGGGCGCACCGGCACATTGGTTTTCGTGACCGTGCGTCACGACATCTCTGATGAACAAGGTGCCGTGATCGCCGAGGAGCACGATATCGTGTATCGTGACAATCCGAAGCCGGGCGATCCGCCGGCGCCGACACAGCTCGCGCCGACAACACACGACTGGATGCGAACGATCGAGCCCGACGACGTACTCCTGTTCCGCTACTCGGCGCTGACGTTCAATGGACACCGCATTCACTACGATCGGCGCTACGTCACCGAGGTCGAAGGCTATCCGGGCTTGGTCGTGCATGGACCGCTGATCGCGACGCTGCTGCTCGATCTGTTGCGACGGAATCTGCCGGATGCGACCGTCGCCAAGTTCAGTTTCCGCGCGATGAAGCCGACGTACGACGTCTCAGCGTTTCAGGTGTGTGGGAGCGTGGAATCGGATCGCCGGACGGTCAAGCTGTGGGCGCAGCATCTCGATGGCGGGCTGGCAATGGAAGGCACGGCACATGTTTAAGAGAATCATCATCATCGCCGCGGCCGCAGCGAGCGTCGCGTGCGGCAGCAGCAACGATTCGAGCGGATCGACGGCTGGACCGTCGAATCCAGCCGTAGCGAAGGTGACCGTAACGCCGCCCACCCTAGCACTCGTAGCCGGTGCGACAGCGCAACTCACCGCGACGGCGCTCGACGCGAGCGGAACCGCGCTGACGGGTCGCACGTTGACCTGGTCGACGAGCGACGCGACGAAGGCCACGGTGACCAACGGTCTCGTCACCGGCGTCGCTGCTGGAACGGCGACCATCACGGTGACCAGCGAAGGAATCACCGGCACCGCGGCCGTGACCGTGACCGCGGTGCCAGATCGCGACTTTGCGATCACCGGCGTGAACTTCACGCAGGGCGTCCAAGACTCGACCGGGTCGATCCCCATCGTACTCGGCGGCAACGCGATGGTGGCGAACATCATGCTCAGCGGAGCGCCCGCGAGCACTACGTCGATGCAAGTCGTGCTGCGACTCTACAACTCCGGTGGCGCGCTCGTGCGCACTGACACCGCAGTCACGCAGAGCGCCCTTGGCGCCGCACCGGATTATGCGGCGCCGAGTGTGCAGGTGTTGGTGCCGGCGTCGGCGATTCAGAGCGGGCTGCGGTGGCAAGTCGTTCGCGATCCGCGCGGCGTGGTCCCCGACAACGACGCGTCGAACGACGTCTTTCCGCGCACCGGTACGACTGCACTCTCGACGGTTGCAGTGCCGGCGCTCAACGTGCGCTTCGTTCCGATCGTGATTGCGGCGAATAGCAACTCCACGCCGCCACTCACCAGTGGGCAACTGACGGCGTATCTTCGCGCGACGCGCAGCCTGCATCCGCTGGGAGCGATCAACGCACACGTTGGCGAGGCGTTCACGACATCGGCGAATTTCGGCACGGCGCCGCGCGGTGGCGACGCGTCGTTCTGGACGAAGCTGATCTCCGAGCTCGACGTCGCGCGCATTGCGGACCCGACGGAGTCGACGAGCAACTGGTACGGCGTCGTCGCTCCACCCGACAGCTTCAACTACGCGATCTACGGCGGGTTCTCGTACATCCCAACGTCAGGTTCGGATGTCGGACCGGACACGCGCACGTCGGCGAGCGTCGAGATCAACTGGTTCTCGGAGCCGAGCCAAGCGCGCGACGACGTGGCGCACGAGTTGGCGCATACGTTCGGCCGATCGCATGCGCCGTGCGGCCCCGCGGGTGCGCCGTTGGATGCGTCGTATCCTGTGCCCGGCGGTCTGCTGGATTACGTCGGCTTCGATGTGTACTCGTGGGCGAACGGACTCGCGACGTCGGCGGTCGCGATCCCGACTACCACTGGCGATGTCATGGGATACTGCTTTCCAGATTGGGAAAGTGTGTACACGTACAAGGCGGTGATGGCGTTTCGTCAGCCTGTCGTGCTGGCGTCGCGGGTGCCGCCGGCAGCGGCGGTGACGAGTGGTCGGACGCGAGTGTTGTTGATTCGCGGAACGATCGAGCTTGGGAAATCGATCACTGTGTCGCCGGTGTTTGCGATGGATGCGCGGGCGGCGTTGCCGTCGCGGGACGGTGAGTATCGAGTCGACGGATTGGATGCGGCGGGGCGTACGTTGTTCTCGTATTCGCTCACGCCGGCCGTCATCGATCATGCGCCGAATACGAGGCACTTTGCGTTGGCGGTGCCTGTGAGTGCGGACGTGGAGAGTCAGGTTGATCGGGTGAGAGTCGTGGGGCCGGAAGGTGAGGCGGATGCGCCGCGGGCGGTCGCGAGTCAGCGCTTTGGGGCTTCGGTCAACGGGAGCGCTGGCGCGGCGCGCACTGCGAGCGTTCCGGCGCGGGTCTCAGTGGCGCGAGTAGCGGGCGGGCAACTCGTGTCGGCGTCGTGCGTCGATGCGGGGGCGCGAGGTGTGATTGCGATCGATGCGAGTACTGGGACGGTTGTTGGCGTAAGCGATGATGCCAGCGTTCGCGTGATGATGGCGTCCGGGCGTCAGCTCACGATGCTGTGTAGTGATGGAGTGCTTACGCGGCGAGGGACGATTCCGGTGCCGTGATGCCGCCTGCGGTGGTAGCCAAAGTCCGGCATCAAGACGCCCAGTACTGACATCGAGCGCGTTCGACAGCGGTTCGCCGCCGCAAAGCGGCACTACGACGACAACTACGGACATCGGAGAGCCAGGTAATGGCAGCGAGAGCGAAGCGCGCAAAGGCGGATGAGCCTATCGCGATCGAATCAAGCAGCGGTAATGTGTTCGAGGACCTTGGACTGCCAGAGGCCGGCGAACGGTTGGCGAAAGCGGAGCTCGCGCGCGTCATCCGGAAGATCATCAACGATCGGAATTGGACGCAGCGCCGCGCGGCTGAAGTCCTCGGCATTGCACCTCCCGACATGTCGGACTTGATGCGAGGCAAGCTCGCGCGGTTCAGTCAGGAGCGGCTCGAGCGTTTTCTGAACTCACTGGATATGGACGTGCATATCCGGGTGGGACCGCGGCCAGCGGGGAAAAAACGAGCGAGTGTCAGTGTCGAACTGGTCGGTGCGTTTTAGTGCTGGCTGGAGGGAAGTGCATTGACGAAACGCCCTGCACCACCGAAGTGGTGCAGGGCGTTCGAATTGTGAACCCTCAATTGCCCCTCCTAGGCTCGAACTAGGACTCTCCTGATCCAGAGTCAGGCGTGTTGCCAGTTACACCAAGGGGCAATGATCTTTCATTCTGTACAAACAAACCTCAAACACCCGCCACTGGGCTTCCCAACCACCCTAGACCAACCCGTCCCCATTCCCCCAGCCCTCTGATTATAGTTTGCACTCCACACCCGATCAACCCCGCACACCCTCCCCGCACCACCCGCCCGCCGCACGGTAACCTCAGAAACGACTTTCGCTTGCACAATTCGAGCACGCCCGCGCTCCGCCGGTCCGCCACCCTCCGACGGTCTGTTACTGCTTTTGCCGTAGCAGCCGCCGCGCTCGCCGCCTCGACCTCCGCCTGCAGCGATTCCCTCCCCTCACTCGGCCCCACGCCCGCGCTGGCCGAGTCGAACGCGAGCCAGCTCTTCGACGCCTTCCGCGCGCGCTTCAACCAACCGCAATTCTCGCCCGGCTACGAAGCCGCGCGGAAAAAGCTCGCCAAGTCCGCGTTGGTTCCCTCCGGCATCTTCGACGACGACGCCACCTGGAGCGCCAAACCGTCGGCCGCGCTTCGCGAGCTGTACGCGGGCGGCACCACGGTCGACGGACACTACTTCATCGAGATGCGTCCGTCGCTCACTGTGCCAGCGCACCCCGGCGATTCGCGACACTTCGTGTCGCTCGAGCGCCTGGCTCCTTCCGTATATCGGTGGGACACGCGCGTCGACATGTCAGTCGGCGACGTATCGGCGGCCGACGTGAGCGGACTCGTGTCGGCGTTGCTTGCCGCACCAGAAGGTCGCACCGATCGCGAAGTGCGCGATAACTACCGCGCGGCGGTCCCGCGCGCGATGGCGGCGTTCGGCCGCGGACTCGCCATCGACTCGCTGCACGTCGTCCCCAGCGCCGGCGGTTTCACGAGCGTCGTGGTCACGATCGGTTTCCACCCTGAGCTCATGCGACCGACGTATCCGGCACTCACGTCCTACGTCGACAAGTATCTCGGACCCGCGAAGTATCATCTCGCCTTCGCTGACCGCGCGGGTACGGAGCTCTTCGACGTCGTCGGGCGCGATCGACAGGCGACGCTTCGCTACCGCCTCCAAGGCGGCAAGCTCACATCGCTGTTCGGACCACCGCGTGCATGGCCCGATACCGTGCAGCTCACAGCTGATCTCTCGCTCAAGGTCAAGCTATTCACTGTCGGTTTTCACAGTTTGCTCACGGACTTCGTGATTACGAACGCCGGCCACGATCGCGGCTGGGCCGTGGTGGCGCAACACGAACCGAAGTGGGATCTGCCGTTCGTCGCCGAGCGGTTGATTCGCACGCCGCTGCGTCGTCCGTTCGAGGATGGCGGTGCGGTCTTCCGAGTCTCCGTGCGCGACAGCGTCGGCGAACAATCGATCTTCAGCCGGCGCACGCGGCTCGACGTCCAGGAAAGCACCATCATGCGTTTCCTCGGCGGGCTGGGCTCGCACGCACTCGGCGACATCGACGCGTCGGTCGTGTCGGACGAAGCGCGCTATTGGCGCGACGGATTCACGGCACTGGAAGCGGACATGCGCGCCGTTCCGCACCGGGGCGAGCGCTAACCGCGGTAGCCGCGCTAACTACGCTAACTGCGCGCGCGGCGACGCCGGCGACGCGCCATCTCATCCATGAGTATTTGATAAAACGCCCGCGCCGTGGGGGTGGGCGGCTCGTGTCCGAGAAACGACACCGTTACGTCCCAGTTTCCGATTCGTGGCCGAAGTGATACATAGCGCACGGCGGAATTGAATTGCTTGACGGAGGCGGGAAGGATCGCGACGCCTACGCCCTCCTGCACGAGACGAAGGATCAGCAGCACTTCGTCGACCTCGTATGCCGTTCGCCGTTCCACACCGGCGTCGGCGAACGCACGCTCGGCGAGACGGCGCGTGACCCAGGTGCCCGGCGGCTCGATGAGACTCTCATCGGCGAGCGCGGCAATGGACACGGATCGCCGTCGCGCGAAACGGTGTCGCGTCGAGCAAGCGAGCACGAGCGGATAGCTCTCGAGTGGAATGGAGGTCACTCCCGGCGGCCCGTGACCGGGTCCAATCGCCACGTCGACCTCTCCACTTCTTACGGCTTCATGTGTCGGAACCGTATATTCTCGAATTCTGATTGCAACGTGTGGGTGCGCCGCGTGGAACCGGGCGAGCGCCGCCGGGATTGGCAAAGCCATGGGAAGTGTGGGCACTACGCCAATGAGCAGAGAACCTGCGAGTGATCCGCCCGACTTGGCGACCATCCGTGCAGCAGCTACAGCCGAGAGAGCGCGACGTGCTTCAGTGAGCAGCGCCTTTCCCGGCTCGGTGAGCTCGACGCGGTGTTTGGTCCGGTTGAACAAGGCGACGCCGAGCTCGCGCTCCAGCGCGGCAATGGACGCCGAGATGCCCGACTGCACGATGTTGGCCCGCCGTGCCGCCCGGGTGAAACTTCGCTCTTCCGCTACTGCGACAAAGTGCGATAATTGACGAAACTCCAATGGCCGATCTCCAATTCAACGCGATTAATCTCAATTAATGATGACGATTATCGCGCGGATGTATTTGACGGACGGGTCCGCTGTATGCAAAATGTAACCACAACTCGCCCGAACTCCCCCGCCTGAGGACCCCGCACATCCTCGCCCGCTTCGCGCCTTTGCGCATCCGCCTCCCCGCGGTCGTCGCGCTGTTGCTCGCGCTGTGCACCGCCGGCGTCGTTACCGTCGCCTATCGGGTCGTTCGCAAATCCATCACGCAGTCGACCACCGAGCGGCTGCGCAGCGCCGCCGACCGAGTCGCCGCGGCCCTCACGCCGTCAGCGCGCCGAGCGCCGGCCGACGCGCAAAGATTTGCCGCTGTACCTGACATTCACGCATGGCTGGCGTCGGCCACGGGACAAGCCGCTGCGCAGAGTCGCGTCGACAGCATTCAGCGCGCAACGCCGCAGATGGTCGGGTTGCTGATCGTGCGAAGCGGCGGCGGCGAGATCGCCGCCGGCAGCCCAAGTGCGACGCAGGTTGCGCGCGCGACACCGCGCGGCGTCGGGCCATTCGTCGCGACCGGCGACACCGTCGACTACGCGGTGCGCGGCCCGGTGCTGTCGGGTGCTGATACGATCGGCTACGTCGTCCAGGTCCACTCGCTCACCGCGACCAGCGCGGCCAGCACTGTACTGATCTCGCAGCTCGTCGGCCAGAACGTGTCGTTCCTGATCGGCAACGCGAACGGCTCGCTCTGGACGGACTTGGCAAAGCAGGTTCCCGCGCCGATCACGCCCGCCGAGGCGGATCTGCACGGCAAGCCAAGCCGCACGTTCGCTGGCAACGACACCGTGTGGGCAACGGTTCCCGTCGCCGGCACACCGTGGGTCGTCTGGATCGCTCAGGAGACGGCGACGGCGCTCGAGCCTGCGACATCGTTGGTGAAGCAGCTCACGCTGCTCGCGCTGCTCGTCGTCATCTTCGGCGCGCTGGTCGCGTGGTGGACGATTCGGCGGTTGACCGCACCGCTCGACGAGCTCGCGCACGCATCGGAGGCCTTGGCGCATGGTGACTACCAGCGGCGGCTTGCACGCACTGACGCGGCCGACGAGATGGGCCGCTTGGCCCGATCGTTCAATGCGATGGCCGAAGAGATCGAGACGCACCACCACGAGCTCGAGGATCAGGTCAAGGATCGTACGGCGGATTTGGAAAAGGCGCTCGACGATTTGCGCATCGCGCAGGAAGAAAACGTTCAGCGCGCGCGACTGGCGATGCTCGGCCAGCTCGCCGGCGGCGTCGGCCACGAGCTCCGCAATCCGCTCGGCGTCATGACGAATGCCGTCTACGTGCTCGACACGGTGATGCCGAACGCCGATCCGTTGGTGAAGGACTACCTCGGCATTCTGCGCGGGCAGATCTCGCTGTCGGAAAAAATCGTAGCCGACCTGCTGGACTTTGCTCGCACGCGGACGCCGCAGTGCACGCCCACGGATGTCGCCGCGCTCGTGAAGCATCAGGTTGAGCGTCTGGGACCGCTCGGCAACGTCACCGTCAACTACGATTTCGCCGACTCGTTGCCCACGGCGAACATTGATCCGGTGCAGATCGGTCAGGTCGTGTTCAATCTGGTGACGAACGCGACGCAGGTTTTGGTGGAGACCGGCGGCGCGATCAACTGCGTCGGCCGACACGACGGCAACGGTACGATCACACTGGACGTGATCGATACGGGTCCCGGCATGCCGCCCGAAGTCGCGGCGAAAATCTTCGAACCATTGTTCACCACCAAGGCGCGCGGACTCGGCCTCGGTCTCACGGTGTCGCGAATGCTGGCCGAGAACAACGCCGGCACTCTCACGTTCGTGACGGCGGCAGGCGCCGGCACGACGTTTACGCTCACGGTTCCCACGGTCGCAACATGACGCCTAGCAGGCGCATCCTCATCGTCGACGATGAGGTGCTGATGGTTCGGACGTTGTCGGACATTCTTCGCATGAAGGGCTGGGACGTTCACGGCGAGCACACGGGCGAAGCCGCTCTGGAGTTCTTACGTACGACGACTGACAAGATCGACGTCGTGCTGATGGACGTCCGCATGGGCGGCATGACCGGGGTGGACGCGCTGCGCGTCATTCGCGAAGAGAAGCCCGACCTGCCGGTCATGCTCATGACCGCGTACTCCACGGCAGAGTTGCTCGCCGAGGCGGAGCGGCAGGGGGCGGTGAGGATTCTCTCAAAGCCGGTGTTGATTTCCGGCTTGCTCTCGATGCTGGAGACGATCACCGACCCGCCGCGCCGGGTGCTGGTCGTGGACGATAATCATGCGTATTTGGCGACGATTGCCGAGATCTTGCAAGCGCATCGGTACGTGACGTTCCGCGCCGACTCCCTGGGAAGTGCCCTGCAGCTGCTCGCGGCTCGTGAGCCGGGCGTGGTGCTGCTCGACATGCGGTTGGATGGCGTCGATCCGGAGACGTCGGTGCTGGCTATCCGGAAGGTGAACCCGTCGGTGTGCTTGATTCTGTACAGCGGGTCGGAAGCGTCGTTGCGCCAGGGAGAAGAGAGCGGCATCTCCAGCAACGTGATGGCGACGCTGCGCAAACCGTTTCCGCCTGAGACATTGCTAAAGCTTCTCGAAGAGGCGTTCGATGACTGACCGACTTTCCGTGCTGATGGTCGACGACGACCCGCAGATGTTGCGAACGGTCTCCGACATCCTTCGCTTTCGCGGGTTCAACACGATTCCGGCGCGGACCGGACGAGAAGGACTCGCGGCGCTCGCGGCGCTGGAGGAGCCGCCGGCCATCGCGCTGGTGGATCTCAAGCTTCCTGACATGGACGGCATGGACCTCGTGTCGCGGCTTCGCTCGATATCGCCGCTGCTCGAGGTCTTGATTCTTACGGGCAACGCGAGCGTCGAGAGCGCGGTGCGCGCGATCCGCGAGCACAGCTATGACTATTTGCTCAAGCCGGTGGCGCCGGACGAGCTGGTGTCGAGCGTCTCACGCGCGGCGGAGCGCTGGCAACGGCGGCGCGCCGAGGCGGCGCTCGAGGAGAGCGAGCTGCGGCTGCGGCGGATGTTCGAAGGCGTCGGCGATGCGGTGTTCATCACCGACGACCGCCAGCGCATCAGCGACGCGAATCCTGCGGCAGTGACGTTGACGTCCCGATCGGTGGATGACCTCAAGGACACGGTGCTGCACGAGGTGCTGACGCCGCTCATGGGCTCACTCGACATCCGTTCGAGTGCGTTCGCGCCCGGGCTGTACGTGCATTCCGTTCGCGATTTGTCTGAGCAACGTCGGCTCGAGGCGGCGTTGCGTCATGCGCAGAAAATGGAGGCGATCGGCCGGCTGGCCGGCGGAATCGCGCACGACTTCAACAATCTGCTCACGATCATCATGAGCCTGGGCGCGCTCATGGCGAGCGTTCGTCCGGAGAAGGATCCCGATCGCGTGATGCTGCAGGAGATTCTCGACGCCGCCGGTCGCGGCGCGACGCTCACGCGGCAACTGTTGGCGTTCAGCCGCAAGCAGGTGCTGCGGCCGCGCGTGCTCGCGGTCAACGATACGATCAATACGCTGCAGCCGATTCTGCGGCGTCTCGTCGGCGACGAGATCCAGGTGTCGCTCGAGCTGGCGGACGAGATCGATCCAGTATTTGCCGACCCCGGCCAGATCGAGCAGGTGTTGATCAATCTCGTCGTGAACGCGCGCGACGCGATGCCGAATGGCGGGGAGCTCAAGATCACGTCGTCGAATGTCGAGGTGCCCGAGAGTCCGCTCTCGAAGGCGACGCGATCGTACGTCGTGATGAGCGTGACGGACACGGGCCAGGGCATGCCGCAGGCGGTGACCGATCAGATTTTCGAGCCGTTCTTCACGACGAAGGAGGAGGGCAAAGGCACCGGGCTCGGATTGTCGACGGTGCATGGGATCGTGGAACAGTCGGGCGGGTTCATTCGCGTGAAGAGCGAACTGGAACAGGGTACGACGTTCTGGATTCACCTGCCGCGATATCAGTACGGCGCGTCCGCGCTGCGGAACTGAGCGCTCGCCGAGTTCGCCGACAGAGCGCGTTAGTCTATCAGTAAACGATTATTAGTCTTTTCTGTTTTACCGCGTAAATCAGCGTTTTTCGGTGTATTCCGCGGCAAAAAGGAGCAACCTCTTTGCCGCGGAGTACGCGGAACAACGCTGAAACAACGCTGACGTGAACGACCAGAAACAGAAAACGCCACCGAGCGGCGGCTCGTGGCGTTTATAGTTGACTCACTTTTCACGGGACGTGCCTCGCACGCCGTCATTGGAACTCTGCGTCCTACCGATCGGCGGCGGGCCGAACCCCCGGAAAAGCGAGAAAAAATTACAGTTCAGTACTTCAGTTGATGTCCCGCTCATGGGCCGAAGCCCGGACCAACGCGGGTGCGATGGAGCTGACCGGGATCGAACCGGTGACCTCTGCAGTGCGATTGCAGCGCTCTCCCAGCTGAGCTACAGCCCCGCTTATGGTGCCTGTCGTGCGGCGCGCCAGCCGGAGCCGAGCGTCACACCACGGAAAAGGCCCCGCACCAGCGGGGCCGCTCCCGACTGAGCTAAACATAGAGAGCGACAGATGATACGTCAAGTTGACGCACTCCGCCGGCGAAGGTAACACACCGGCCGCCAAGGGCCTAATTTCGTGCTCATGCTTGCCGCCCTCCGACCCGCCGACGTGCTCTCCGCCGCGGACAGAATCCGCCCGCACATTCGCCGCACCCCGCTCGTCCGCAGCGAACGACTCAGCGCCATCGCCGGCGGCGACGTCTACCTCAAGTTCGAGAACGATCAAATCACCGGATCGTTCAAGCTCCGCGGCGCGATGAACGTTCTCGCAACGCTGCCAGCGGACGCGCGCGCTCGTGGCGTCGTCGCCTCGTCGGCGGGCAACCACGGACTCGGCGTGGCGTACGCGGCGAAACAGTTCGGCGTGCCCGCCACGATCTTCGTGCCGAGCACCGCGCCGAAGGTCAAGCGCGATGGCATCGAAGCGCTGGGCGCAACGCTCGACGCGCAGCAGCCGCACTACGACGCCGCCATGGATGCCGCTGTGTCGTTTGCCGCCGCGCACGGAGCGACGTTCATCAACCCGTGCACCGGCGACGCACTGATCGCGGGCCAGGGCACGGTGGCGCTCGAGATCCTCGCCGAAATACCGACTCTCCAAACGCTCGTCACGGGCGTGGGCGGCGGCGGGCTACTCGGCGGCTGTGCGAGTCTCGTGAAGGCGGTGCTACCAGAGGCGCGCATCTACGGCGCGCAGAGCGAGAACACCGCGGCGATGGCGAAGTCGGTCGCGGTGGGACGCATCGTGGAGATCGAGTATCTGCCGACGCTCGCCGACGGGTTGGCGGGACAAGTCGACGACTACGCGCTCGACATCGGCCAGCGCACGTTGGACGGCATCGTCACTGTTACGGAGGCCGAGGTGGGGCAGACGATCCGATGGCTGTGGATCGAGCACCAGCAGCGCGTGGAAGGCGCGGGCGCCTGCGCCACGGCAGCGGTGCTGACGCGGCATTTGCGCGGCTTCTCGACGCCCGCGGCCATCATCGTGAGCGGCGGGAACATCGATCCGGCGCGGTTCGAGTCGGTCGTCGTCAGAGGCTAGACCTCGAGCGGCGAGACGAAAAATTCCCGGACGGCTCGATGAGCGTCCGGGAATTTTTCAGCGGCGATACAGGCGCGATACAGCCGCGATACGTTCAGAAACGAGCGTCAGCGACGATTAGTGATTGCCGAACGTCTCGCCGCGCGTGGACGAATCATTCGATCCGAGCGCGTTGTTCGTTCCGTTCGGACGGCGTTCGCCGCCGATCGAGTTGTTGCCGCCGCGGTTGCCCTGCGGGTTGGCGTTGACGCCCTCGTTCTGGTTGCTGATCGCCACCTGGCGGTCGGCGTTGCCATTACGAGAATTCTGATAGCTGCCGTCCTGATTGCTGCCCGCTCCGGCCGTGTTGCCCTGCGACGGGCCCCGTCCACGAGACTGTCCGCGGGCTTCGCCGCCGCGACGGCCGATGGCGGCCATGTGCTCGCGGTTGCGGCTTACAGCGACACCGCCTTTGCGGCCTGCTTCGCGAGCTTCACCCGAATCGAATTCGTGGGCCGTGCCCTTGGCGTGAGCGGCTTTGCCACCCTTGCTGGCGATTTCTTTCTGTTTGTCGCGATCCATTGACGCAAAGCCGCGATTGCTGCGGGTGCGCGACTGCGCACTGCCTTGCGAGCCGTTCTGACGTACGCCGACGCTCGATGCGTCGCGCTGGCCGCCACGGTCGTTGTCCCCCGCCGCCGTGATGCGGTCGTCGTTGCCCGGTCTATTCGGCATCCTACTCCTCCCTAAAAAATTGGCGCTTTCCGATCGTGGACGCTCAGTCCCGTACGTGCAATCGGGTCCGACGCCGTTGCTCCAGCCCCCCCGGGCCGTTGCTCCCATAGAGTGCAAATGACGGACCGGAGCGTTCCTCAACTCCGGAAATCATCCATTTACTCACCCTGCGGTCGTCTCTCCACCTAGCAAAGTCAGGACCTTGCCGGTGATCCAGATCGCAACGGTCATCCGACTTTGGCTGATCCTTGATACCCCAATGACGCGCATTCGGGTCGCAATCGCGCCGCGCAAGAAGCGATCCCGACGACCGCTATATTCTGGCCCATGTCTTTGAGCATTCGACTCCTCGGAACATCCGCGTCGCGGCCCACGGTAGAACGCAACGTGTCGTCGCTGGCCGTGCACCGCGAAGGCGAAACGCTGATGTTCGATTGTGGCGAAGGCACCCAACGCCAGATGATGCGCTTTGGCGTTTCATTTGCCCTCGAAGACATTTTTTTCACGCACATGCACGCCGATCATCTGCTGGGTGTGATCGGTCTGATGCGCACGATGGCATTGCAGGGTCGTGCCGAGCCGCTGCGGTTGTGGGGGCCGCGCGGGTCGGCGCGCGTGCTCAAGCGCGCCGAAGGCATGGGCTTCGAGCGCACGACGTTTCCATTAGAGATCATTGAAGTCGGCGCCGGCGAGCGTGTCGACCGAACGGGCTACGCCATCATACCGTTCGCGGTGGACCACCGCGGTGCGGCGTCGTTGGGCTACGCGTTGGTGGAAGAAGAGCGCAAAGGCCGCTTCAATCCCGACTTGGCCCGCGAGCTCGGCATCCCCGAAGGGCCGATGTGGGGCCAGATCCATCGCGGCCTGCCTATCACACTCGAGGACGGGCGCGTCATCGAATCATCAGTGCTCGTCGGCGGGAAGCGGCCCGGACGCACTGTCGTGATCACCGGCGACACTCGGCCGTGTGCAGCGACGATCGAAGCGGCCCGGAATGCCGATCTCCTCATTCACGAAGCAACGTTTGGCGACGAAGAGGCGGAGCGCGCCGTGGAGACCGGCCACTCGACGGCACGCGAAGCGGCGGCGGTAGCAACGCAGGCGAACGTCAGACAGCTGCTGCTGACGCATTTCTCCGCGCGCTACTCCAGAGATGCAATCGAACTGGTGCGCGAGGCGAGGACGGTGTTTGAGCGGACGACGGCGGCGAAGGACGGGATGGAAGTCGAGATCCACTTCTCGGATTCCGTGGGCTGACTACTCTCCACTCGCACTAATCGCGTAGAACGCGGAACTGATTCTCTCTTGGTCTCAGGTCTCCGGTCTGAGGTCTGAGGGTTTCGAGCACGGAGACCTCAGACCAGAGACCCGAGACCTAGAGAATCAGTTCTACACCGATCCCGATTGCTACCCGTTAGAGGCAGCCGCCGGTAGCAGCGGATCCGGCCTCGACACCTTCATCGACCGCCTATACAGCCGCAAAATGTCATCTTGGCTGAGCGCTTCCAGCACTTTCGCCTTGGACAAATGCGACGTCACGCTCCGCGCCTCAGGGCCGGTGCTGATGAACCAGTTGTACCGGTCGAGACGCGAGCTCGCGCCGCTCGGATGGCGGAAAATGACCATCGCGTTGCTCGAGCCGGCGAGGTCGACGTCGACGCCCCACAGGATGCCGTCGGGAGAGTGCCAGGATTTCATGTCGCGGAAGATAACTCCGTTAACCCACCAATTCGGGAAAGAGCGGCTGGCGGCCGGCGAAGCCGGAGTCGATCTCGTGCCAGAACTGGACCTCGGGTTCACCGAGGCGCCAGCACAGCAACACGCGGCGGCCGCCCATCTCACTCGGAAAATCCACGAGACCCAAGCGGCGGTCCTTGAGCTGAATGCCTAGAGCTTCGAGCTCGCGCTGGTAGCCGTCGAGCTCCCGGGCGAGCAGCGTGGCGGCGCGCTCGAGCTGCGATGCGCGCTCCGGCGGATCACCGGCGCCAGCCGCGGACGCGACGAGGTCGAGCTCGAGGATCGTCTCGCGCCACTGACGGTGCTGCTGAACGACATCCTCGACAATCCTGCGAACCAAAGGGAGCGTGCGGTTCGCTTGGTCGACGGTGAAGGAGCTCATGAAAGGAAAGGTACAGGGACTCGGGTTTCGGGTGTCGGGTTTTGGGTTGAGAAAACCCTTCAGCCCCTGCCCTTCTCTTCCGCCTCGCGCTCTTCCAACCGCCGCTGGCGACGTTCCCGCGCGGCAGCGTTGCGGCGGACTTCGTCGTCAGTTTCCGGTTGAAGCGCGGGCACTTCGACTGGACGGCCATTCCGGTCGACCGCAACAAAGGTCAGGTAACAGGAGTTCGTGTGCCGGCGCCGGCCCGTGAGCAAATCCTCCGCTTCCACGCGCACGCCGACTTCCATTGACGTCCGGCCGGCGAAATTCACGCTCGCCTTCATGATGACGAGATCGCCCAAGTGGATCGGCTCGCGAAAGTCCACGCGGTCGATCGACGCCGTGACGACGCTATTGCGGCTGTGACGAAACGCCGCGATCGCGGCGGTCTTGTCCATCATCGAGAGCACCGCGCCGCCGAACACGTGACCCATGTTGTTGGCGTGCTCGGGCATCATCAGCTCCGACGTTTCGTGCTGGCTGTCGCGAACGGGCTTGGAAAGAGGCATTGATCGTGACGTGATGAAGGTTCGGTGCGACATGGCTCGACGCGACGCGGGCATTTTCGTCGTACGAGGACGCTTGGTCGAACGCCCGCAGCAGTGCCCGACGCTCGGCCGGCGATGCCGCCGGGCGGTCGAGCCAGTCGACACGCCGGATGGGCGCAGCGATGTTGCCGATCGGCCACTCTCGGCGCGAGGAGTCGGCGATGGAGAATTGCGCGATGTCGCCCGACGTATCGTATCGCGCGAGGACTCTGTAACCGGCGCCCGTCCACGCATCGTCGCCAGTGGCGTCGGTCTGCGGGATTCCCTCGCCGGCCGGCGACCACCAGGACACGGAATCCACCTCGAGCGGATCGAGCTCCACCATCGCGCCGTCGCCGCCCGTGCCCTGGCCAGGAACGCCAAAGCTCACCGCGGGCTGCCCGCCGAGCGTCGTGAGCGAGAAGCTGTGGTCGTCGAAGTGGAGACGCGCGAGCGCCGCGGCGGCTCGCCCGTTGTCGCCGCCGAATGAACGGTGCGCGCGTCCAATGGAATCGATCGCCGCCTGATAGATCTTTCGGCCAGCCGTCGCGACTCGCGACGCGGCTCGCGCACCGAACAGGTCGGCGAGATCGCTCGCTCTCGCCGTGCGAAGATCGATCACACCGCGCCGCGTGGAATGCCAGGGACGCCGGCCGCGGAGATCGACGTCGACATGGTATTCATACGACACGTACGGCCCGATGACGTCGAGAATATCGACCTCAGCCGTTGCCGACGTGCTCGGATCGTCGTTGCCGTCTTCGTCCGGGGCGAGCGGAGTGTCGTTGGGATGCGTGCGCGCGTACGCGTCGGCGATGCGCGGCACGGTGGTGTCGGCGAACACGATCGTGCTGTCCCCGGTCAACAGATCGCGGCGATAGAGGCGCTCGCCCAACATGAGCGCATCGGCGTACGAGCGGTCGTCGTCGGCGGTGTACAACTCGTAGAATCGTCCGTCATACCGCGCGAGCACCATCGGCGCGCCGCGCACGTGGCTCTCGCCAGCCGCCGTCGATACCCAGAAGGTGGAATCCGCCGTGTTGACGAGAAACTCCGCGGCCGGCGGCGCGTTCTGGCGTGCGGTTCGTGAACCGGCGCATGCCACAGCGAATGCGCCAGCCAGCGGGAAGATCAAGTGCAGTGTGGCGCGGCAACGCGAGCCGAGGCGGGAGGCGGGCATCGTCCGCAAATATACCGCCGTTTCGGCAAGGCTGAGCGAACGGCGGTGACCAGCCGCGCCGAGCCGGGGTGAGTCGGCATGACGCTCGCAGTGACGAGCGGTGAATCGTGACAGTCTTACGCGGGTCCCGCGTCCTCTCTCTCGACACACGTCGTCCATGATTGCCATTCGTCGCGCGATGATCGCCCTGGTCGTTGCCGTTGCCATCCCCGGTTCGACCGCCGAAGCGCAGAAGCCCGCTCCGCGGCTCGACACCGCGCCGTTGCGCGCCTTCTACGTCAACCGCTGGGCGTCGCAGAGCAAACGCCGCATGGCCAAGCTCCTCGGCGAGGCGGATTCGACGGAGATCAACGCGTTCGTCATCGACATGAAGGACGAGTTCGGGCTCAACTACAAATCTCAAAACCCCGAGTTCGCCAAGAACGCAGGAACGGCGGGCAAAGCCAACGTCGCTGCGCTGCTCGACACACTCAAGGCGCACAAGATCTTCGCGATTGCGCGCATGGTCGTATTCAAAGATTCAGTAACCGCGCGCATCCATCCGGAGTGGACCATTCGGCGCGAGGACGGTTCGATCTGGCGCGACAAGAAAGGCATCGCGTGGGTGAACCCGTATCACCACGAGCTGTGGGAGTACAACATCGGCGTCGCCGAAGAGTTGGTGAAGCTCGGATTCCAGGAAGTGCAGTTCGACTACATCCGATTTCCCGAGCCGTATCCGAGCCTGCCGAAGCAAGTCTTCCCGGACAACAACGGCGTCTCCAAGGCAGACGCACTCGCCGCGTATCTCACCGAAGCGCAGACGCGCCTCAACAGACTCGGCGTGCGCTCCACCGCCGACATATTCGGATTGGTCACCACCGTCGGCGGCCCGCTCGAGGTTGGACAATACTGGGAGAAAATCTCGCCGCACGTCGACGTCGTGCTGCCCATGGTGTACCCGTCGCACTATCCGCATGGCGACCTTGGCTTGGCGAATCCCAACGCCGAGCCGTATCAGGTCATCTTCAAGTCGATCTCTCGCGCGCGCGAGCGCGACAAGAAACTTGGTATCACGAGCGCCGAGCACATTCGCCCGTGGCTGCAGGCGTTCACGCTCGGCAAACCGGCGTACGGACCGGAGCAGCTCGAGGCGGAAAAGAAAGCCGTGTACGACGCCGGCTATGACGGATGGGTGATGTGGAATCCCGGCTCGATTTACGACGTCTACATGCCGGCGCTCGAGAAGACGTTCATCTCACACAAGAAGGCAAACTAGCATTCTTTAAACTGGCTGTCGTTCTGAACGAAGTGAGGAATCTCCTTCACCAGTTAGAGACGAAAGATCCCTCGTCGCTGCGCTCCTCGGGATGACATCGTCAGGGCACGACGACTTTGACGGTCGCGAGCTTTCCGTCCCAATCGACGTCGGTTTTCGTCGGGCCGCTGTCGCTGGTGGTGACGAGACGCACGGTGGCCGCCGGCGGCACGCCGCAAATCGCGAAGCGACCTTCGGCGTCAGCGTCGGCCTGCAGCGAGGCGTTGCGCGGCGATTTGGCGCTGGCCTGTTGCGACCCGGGGATCGCGTTGATCGCGGCGTTGCTGACAGGATCTCCATTTCCGTCCGCGACGCGGCCGAGTATGAGCCCTTCACCTTTGCCGGCGTCGCGCCCGAAGCAGGCGACCTTGATCGCTTCCGCGCGGCTGTAGTAAAAGAAGAGAGGCGGCGCTGCGCCGCGAGGCGCCGCAGTCGCCACAGTCGTCGCGGGACCAGCGGCAATCTCGCCCCACACTCGCGAATAGCCGACGCCGGCGAGCACGCTGTCGGCAGCTTGCACGGCATATGTGCCGGGGAATACGCTCGGAATCGTGAAATAGCCGTCGGAGTTGCTCATCACGGTGTCGGGGGCATCGCGCAGCCAAACGCGTGCACCGGTGACCGGCTCGCCGTCCAACTGCCGAAGCTGCCCGCGAACCGGCGTCAAATACGGCGACTGCCATGTCGTACCATCCGCCCACGCGGCACTGGCGACCGCGCCGCCAACCTCGCGAAGCGAATGGACGGTCATGTTGAGCCGATCCGGGCGCGGCGGCTTCCGGCGGCGCAATGGACTCGGATGCAGCGGAATGTCCTCGACGAGCTCCGGAAAATGGAGCGACCAATGGTCGATCATCGGCGCGCCATTCGGCATGAGGCTGAAGAAAAGCTCGCCACCGGCGTCCTTGGCTGCCGGTTCGAGCCCGACATAATGAAACTCTAATGAGCGCAGCGTCGTGGTCGCGCGATCGAGCCACACGACGCCGCTCACCTCGACCAGCGTATCGCGGCCATGGCCCAGGACTGGGTCGAATCCGATACCCACTTCATTCTGGTGCGCGCCGGTGCCGTCGACGGTGTGCATGCAGTGCGTGCCGGCGAACGTCGCATCGAGAAGCACGTTGTCGTCGGGCGCGTAGAACGTGCGCGCACCGTTGCGTGCTTCCTCGACATAGCCGTCATTCTCGAACGCGTACGCGGATCGGCCGGCCACGTACGACCGGTCGCCGACGACGGTGCGGCCGTGGACGACCTGACTGATGAGAGTATGCGCAACCGGTTCGCGCACGCGCACGTACGACATGAGTCGAATGCTCGGCGGCGAGGCCTCGCGCGCGACGACGCTCGCCAGCAGCGCGGCGCGAGCCTGCTCCCACAAATCGAGCGCCTCGCTCGTTCCCCGCTCGCCCGGGCACACTCGGCGGCTCGTCGCCTCTACGGCCGACAGTGCAATCGGCAGCGGCGACATTTGCACGTCCACGACGGTGTCGGGCGTGCCTCGAGCTATCGCGAGATCGACAGGCCGGAAGCCGATGTGCAGCACGTGCAGCCGCGCCGATCCCGACAATCGCACCAAGACGTATCGCCCGTCGGCATCGGCGATGGTGCGAGCGAGCAGCGTGCCGGCAGAGTCGCTCAACCAAACCACTGTACCGCCGATCGTCAGCCCGCTGCCAACCTCGTGGATGGTGCCGCGCACGGTTCCGCGCACAGCCTGCGCCGCCACCGCATGAGCGGCGACGAGCATCGAGACAAGCACCGAGGCGAACGTACGGCTACGCGGCACGGATCCTCCCGCACGAGAGAGTCCTACACTAGGGCACGGATGCCATGCACGAGACGGTCAACTTCTTCATCGGTCGTGTAGCAACTGCAACCAATTCGGATGAGGCCGTCCGGCGCTAATCCGAGACGATCAATAATTGTTTTAGCATAAAAATCGCCAGTCGAGATGAATACCGCCTGTTTGGCCAGTGCGATAGCCACATCATCACTTTTGTAACCGCGAAGCGTGAATGAGAGGGTCGGCGTTCGCGGAGTTCCCGGCTTGGGGCCGTACAACGTCACCGCTGGAATCTCGGCAAGAGAGTTCCAGATCCTGGCGAGCAGCGCGTCGCCGCGCTCGTGCAGCGCGTTGTACGACGTCCGCAGCGCGTCGCGAAGCGGCGCCTGCCCGTAGCTGGCGGCAAACGAGGCGAGGAAGTTCACCGCTGCCGCGGCGCCGACGATGCCTTCGTGGTTCTGCGTGCCCGTTTCCAGGCGCTCCGGAGATTCCTGCGGGGCCGGCTCGAGGCGCGGCGCATCGAGTGATTCGATGATGTCGCGCTTCCCCCACAGCACGCCAATGTGCGGTCCGTAGAATTTGTATGCCGAACAGGCGAGGAAATCGCAGTCGAGGGCGGCGACGTCGACCAGAAAGTGTGGCGCGTAATGAACGGCGTCGACGAGGACTTTGGCACCCACAGCGTGCGCGAGCTTGGCGGCTCGCGCGACGTCGCTGACTGTGCCGAGTGCGTTCGATGCGGCGTTGATGGCGAGGACTTTGGTGCGCGGTCCGATCGACGCCTCGAGGTCGGACCAGTCGAGCTGGCCGTCCTCCGTTTTCATCTTCACCATGCGCAGCGTGATGCCGCGGTCCTTCACCAACGCTTGCCACGGACCCACGTTGCCGTGATGTTCGAGCTCCGTGATCACGATTTCGTCGCCCTTGCCCAACTCGCGGCCGATGGCGCGCGCGAGGTGGAAGACGAGCGTGGTCATGTTCTGGCCGAAGACGATTTCGTCGGCGCGGCCGTTGAAGAATGACGCAAACGTCTCGCGCGACTGCGCGATGAGCGCGTCTGTCTCTTCGCTCGTCGGATACTTCCAGTGCGTGTTCGCGTTGTGATGGAGGAGATAATCGTCGATCGCTGAGACCACCGCGCGCGGCACTTGGGTGCCGCCCGGTCCGTCGAAGTACGCGACAGGAAACCGGTTGTGCGTGCGATCCAGCGCCGGGAAATGCCGGCGAATGGTGTCGACAGTCGCCGTCGTCACTCGATCTCCACGCCCGCCCAGCCTTCCACCATTTTCACGATCTCAACGTGGTCGGCGACTTCGCCGAGCTCGCCGCGTCCGATGCGGAAGAGATCTGACGCGAGTTGCGTGATCGGCGCGGGCACGCGCTGGTCGCGCGCGATCTCGGCGGCGATGGCGATGTCCTTTTCGAGGAGCGCGAGGCGGAACGTGCGCGGAAACGCGCGAGACATTACGCGCTCGGGGAAAAGATTCATCGACGTGTTGGAGCGACCGCTCGAGGCGTTGATGACATCGAGCGCGACCTTCGGATCGACGCCGGCCTTGGCGAGCGAGGCGAGGCCTTCGGCCGTTGCGAGAATGTGAATCGCCAGGAAGGCGTTGTTCACCGCTTTGACAGCGTCGCCTGCACCGACGTCGCCGCAATGGACGATTTTCGCCGAGAAAGTCTCGAGCACGGGCCGCACGCGATCGAGCACCGCGGCGGCTCCGCCAACCATGACGGTAAGCGTTCCCTTCTCGGCGCCCGACGTGCCGCCGCTGACGGGCGCATCGATGTAGTCGACGCCGTTGGCGGCGAGCTTGTCGTGAATGGCGCGCGAGGTGGTCGGGTCGCCGGAGGTGCAGTCGACTACCGTCGCGCCACGTTTGAGTCCCGCGAGCATGCCGGTGGGTCCGTCGAGCAGCGCGGCGACGTGTTTCGACTCGGGAAAGCACGTGAGCACGACGTCGGCGTCACGCACGGCATCGGCGGGCGTTGGCGCGGCGCTGGCACCGGTGTCGCGCGCGAATTGTTCGGCGCGAGACGCAGTGCGATTCCACACGACGAGTGGCAGGCCCTTCGCAACGAGGTGCGACGCGATCGGACGCCCGATGGCGCCGAGTCCAAGGAAGGCGGTTTTCATGGGGAGGAAATTACGCGCTCATTATCTTTCCCGCATGATCACGCGCGCCACCGTCCAGGGGATGAGCTGCCAGCACTGCGTTCGCGCGGTGTTTACGGCGCTGGCGGCCGTGGAGGGGATCTCGCGGGCGGACGTGGGGATCGGGGCGATCGAAGTCGAGCACGACGGGTCGGTGACGCTCGATCAGCTCCGAGAGGCGGTGGCGGTGGCGGGCTATCAGGTGACGGAGGGAGTCACGAATCGGCGGTCGTTGCCATTGGCGTAGGTTTGTTGCGCGACCCGCTCGCCGGTCCTGCCTCTCTTCGTTTTGCCGCTGAATACGCGGAAAAAACGCCGACTTACGCGGGAAAAACCCAAAGGAATCTGTTCAGTTTTCCCGCGTGGATCCGCGTTTTTCAGCGTTCATCCGCGGCAAAAAGGACACACATCTCAGACGGGCCGAGACGCGGACCTATACCGACACAACCTCGGCGCCGGGCGCGACGGAACCGTCGAGCAGCTCATCCAGCCGCTCCGGTGCTAGCGGTTCGCCATCCGGCGACTCCAGCACGAAGCCCGCATCGCGGATCATCTCGTAATCGGCGCGCGCCGCTTGGCCCGGCGTCGTCAGATAGTCGCCGATGAAAATCGAATTCGCGGCGTACAGCCCGAGCGCCTGCATCGAGCGCAGATGCACCTCGCGGCCGCCGGCAATGCGAATCTCCTGCGACGGCAAGATGAACCGATAAAGCGCCAGCACGCGCAGACACCGGCGCGGATCGAGCCCCTGCTTGCCCTCGAACGGCGTTCCAGGAATTGGAATGAGGAAATTGACAGGCACGCTGCGCACATTGAGCTCGCGGAGCGAGAGCGCAAGGTCGACGACGTCGTCGTCCGTCTCGCCCATGCCAATGATACCGCCGGAACACGTCTTCATGTTCGAGCGCGCCACGTGTTCCACCGTCGCCACGCGATCGCCGTATTCGTGCGTCGTGACGATCTCCTCGGTGAACCGCTCGGAGCTGTTCAGGTTGTGATTCACCTGATCGACGCCCGCCGCCTCGAGCTGGCGCACGTGCTCTTCGGTCAACAAACCGAGGCACGCGCAGACGTGCATGTCGTGCTTCGCTTTCACTTCGCGAACGGCGTCCAACACCTTGTCGAAGACGCGTCCGCCCGGCGCACGCCCCGAGATCACCATGCAGAACGTGCCCACATTCAAGCTGGCGGCGCGATCGGCCGCGGCGAGAATCTTCTCGCGCGCCATGAACGGATACTTCTCGATCTCCGCCATCGACACCGACGACTGCGAGCAGTAATGGCAGTCCTCGGGACAGAGGCCGCTCTGCGCATTCAATAGGAAGTGCAGGCGTACCCGGTTGCCGAAGTGATGGCGACGCACGCGATACGCTGCAGCAAGCTGATCGAGCAAGAGCTCGTCAGGCGCGCGCAGCACGGCAAGCGCGTCATCACGGCTGATCAGCTCACCCGCGAGCGAGCGATCGGCGAGAGTATTCCAGTTGGGCAGCGCGTTGGTCATGTCGAAGCGTGAGGCAAGAGACTAGTCGGCGTCGGCCACGATCAAATCGACGAGCCCACTACGCTCGGCGATCGTCGCGACCAAGGCAAGATCGTCGACCGCGGGCATGCGCGGAAGCTCGACCACCGGAACGTGCTCCAAATCGTGAATGAGACGGAGGTTGTGGCTGGTCGACCGATCGCCGCCGGCGTCCGCGACCTGGTTGAGCACGACGGCTCGCACACGCAGCCCCGCCGCGCGCGCCGCGGCGATCGTAAGCCGCGTATGGTTGATCACGCCGAGCCGATTCGCGGCGACGATCACGACGTCGAGCGACCAGCGGGCGAACAACTTGTCGTATGCCGCGTCGTTCGTGACGGGCACGAGCAGCCCGCCCGCACCCTCGACGATCAGCGCGTCGTAGCCGCGCGATGCTTTCTCGACCGCGCCATCGAGCGCCGCGACGTCGATCGCCGAACCCGCCAGCTCGGCGGCAAGTACAGGAGCTACCGGCTCGGGGAAGACCAGCGGCGCGACGACTGAAAGGTCACGCGTCTCGGCTGCCGCGCGTGCCAGTCTCGCCCCATCGCGCGCCGGATCACTGAACTCACATCCAGTTTCGACCGGCTTCATGGCGGCCACGCGCATGCCACGTCGCGTGAGCGCGGAAGCCAGCGCGCACGCCACCACAGTCTTTCCGATCCCCGTGTCCGTGCCGGTGACGCCGAGTCGAATCATTGCGCCTGCGCGAAGTCGGCGATGATGTCGTAGGCGCGGCCGAGGTCGGCGTCGGTGACGCAGTATGGCGGCAGCAGGTAGACCGTGTTGCCCAACGGCCGGAGGAGCACGCCGCGCTCGAGTGCGTAGCGATGGAGTCGCAGACCAACCTCGCTCAGATAACCGCCGTCGCGCGCGACCAGCTCGAGGGCGATGACAGTACCGAGCACGCGCACGTTGACGATACCGGGAATCGCCGCGAGCCGCGCTGCCGCCGCCCGGTGCGAGAGCTCGATGCCGCTCCGCCGGTCGTCACACCGGTCGTCCATCAACGCCAACGAGGCCAGGCCGGCCGCACAGGCTATGGGATTCCCGGCGTATGAGTGTCCATGAAAGAGTGTTCTCTTACGATCCGTCGACTTGAAACTCTCGAAGATCGCCTCGGTCGCCAGCGTCGCGCCGAACGGCACGAAACCGCCGGTAATGCCCTTGGACAAGCACATGAGATCCGGCGACACGCCGACATGGTCGCAGGCGAACAACGGTCCCGTGCGACCGAAACCCGTCAACACTTCATCGGCGATGAACAGCACGCCGTACGCAGCGGTCAGATCGCGCAAATCGCGCAGCGCTTTGGCGGGCCACATCCGCATGCCGCCGGCCGCGAGGAGCAACGGCTCGACGATGAGCGCCGCAATGTCGCCAGGCCGCTCGCCGAGCAACCGATCCAGCGCGCCGACCACGTCGTGGTCGACGGGATCCGGCAGGCGCGCGACCTCGAACAGCTGCTCCGCGAACGGCTCGGTGAACAGCCCGCGAGCGCTCACGCTCATGGCGCCGAAGGTGTCGCCGTGATATGAGTTCTCTAATGCGACGACCAGCTGCCGCCGCTCACCGCGATTCTGCCAGTATTGGAGCGCCATCTTCACGGCGACTTCCACCGCCGTGGAGCCATTGTCGGAGTAGAACACCCGCGACAAGCCAGCCGGCGCGCGCGCCACGAGCTCCGCCGCGAGCCGCGCTCCGGGCTCGTGCGAGAAACCCGCATAGATCACCTGCTCGAGCGTCTTCGCCTGCTCGGCAATCGCCGCCGCGATCTCAGGCTGCGCATGCCCGTGCAGTGTCACCCACCACGACGAAATCGCGTCGAGAATCGCGTTGCCGTCGCTGTCGTAGAGATACGCGCCGCTCGCCCGAACGATCGGACGCGGCTCGCCGGCCACTGCATGCTGCGTGTACGGATGCCAGACATGCCGGCGATCGGCGTCCGCAAAATCGAAGTCGCCGCCGATCATGCGGCACCGCCGACACCACCGACACCGCAGCGAACGATCGCCGACACCAAGCCGAGCATCTGCGCTTCGTCGTGCGCTGCGGTGACCGTAATGCGTAAGCGCGACGTCCCCTGAGGAACCGTCGGCGGCCGCACCGCGCCCACGAGATAGCCGGCATTCGCCAGCGCGTCGCCCACCGCCATCGTTCGTGCCGCATCACCGCTCGCGACATCCACCGGCACGATGTGCGACGCATCGTCGCCGAGGGTCGCGATGCCGGCCGTGCGTAGCGCGGCGCGCAGATGACGCGCGTTCGCGATCACGCGCTCTCTCCGCTCAGGCTCGGCCCGCGCAATGCGCAGCCCTTCGCGCGCCGCCGCCGCTTGCGATGGAAGCATTCCCGTGGAAAACACGAACGAGCGCGCGCGATTCACCAGATACCGCCGCAACGTCGCCGATCCATACACGAACGCGCCGGCCGCGCCGAATGCTTTGCCGAGCGTTCCAACAGTGACATCGATGTCGCCAACGAGTCCGGCGTCGGCCGCCGTGCCGCGACCATCGGGTCCGACGACGCCAACTGCATGCGCATCGTCGACGTAGGTCCAGGCGCCGTGATCGCGCGCCACGGCGACGATCTGC
Organism: Gemmatimonadaceae bacterium; assembly: GCA_036499625.1. Classification (GTDB taxonomy): domain Bacteria; phylum Gemmatimonadota; class Gemmatimonadetes; order Gemmatimonadales; family Gemmatimonadaceae; genus JAQBQB01. The sequence continues at coordinate 50,502 of DASYDJ010000068.1, read as the reverse complement.
TCGAGCGGCGCGCGGTCGCCGTCCATCGAGAACACGCCATCGGTCACGATCAGCGCGCGCCGAAATTCTGCCCGTCGTTCGGCCAACAGCGATCGGAGCGCCAACGCGTCGGCGTGAGGGTAGACGTGCACCGCCGCGCGACTCAGCCGGCAGCCGTCGATGAGCGACGCGTGGTTCAACGCGTCCGCAAAGATCGCGTCGCCGCGACCGACGAGCGCCGGAATGATTCCGACGTTGGCCGCGAAGCCGCTCGAAAAACTCAGCGCCGCTTCCGCTCCAAAGAATTCAGCCAACGCGGCGTCGAGCGCATCGTGTTCCGGATTGTTTCCGGCAATCAACCGCGACGCCGTCGCGCCTACGCCCTGCTCGGCCAGCGATCGTGACATAGCTGTGACGAGGCGCGCGTCGGACGCCAAGCCGAGATAATCGTTCGACGAGAAGTCGATCGCGTCGCCGGCAGCAACGCGAACCGCCGCGCCGCGCCGAAAGCCGACAGTGCGGAGCGAGCGCTCGAGATGATCGTCGCGCAGCGTGGCAAGCTCGCCGAGCAGCGCGGAGTCGAGTGAGGACGTCGAGGGAGTGGTGAGAGGCACATTTCAGGGTAACGCGGCCTCGGGCCAAATCCAATACGACGGGCACACGCCAATCAGCACGAGTTGAGTATTCTCAGCGATTTTCAGGGTTGTCCCGCGGCGGTGCGACTGCGTAAGTTGCCGTCGCGAATCCACGTGAGGACGGCACGATGGCGCCACAGCAGCGAAATCCTGAAGACCGTCCGGTTGCGGCGCTGCTCGCGCCCGACATCATCGCGCTCCTCGATGAGTCGCCGGCCGATCTCGCGACCGAAACAGAGGAGATGCACCCGGCCGATCTGGCCGACGTCGCGGAGCTCCTCGAGCGCGATCAACTCCAGGCGCTGCTCGCCGCGCTCGGCCCGTCGCGCGCGGCGGACGTCCTCGAATATCTCGACGAGGAGCTGAGAACCGAATTCCTCGAGTCGGTCACGCCGCGACAAGCGGCGGAGCTGGTGTCGCAGATGACGCCGGACGATCGTGCCGACGCGCTCGAGGAGATCGACGAAGAGCACGTCGAGGAGATCCTCTCCGAGATCACACCGGAAGCTCGGCAAGAGACCGAGCGACTTCTCGCCTACGAACCGGACACCGCCGGCGGCTTGATGACGACGGAAGTCGTCACCGTCGCTGCCGACATGACGGTGGAGGCGGCGCTCGACAACGTTCGCGCGGTCGCGCGCTCGGGCAAGAAAGAAGCGATGAACACGATCTACACCACCGACGCGCAGGGGCGCGTCGTTGGCGTCATGTCGTTGCGCGAGTTATTGGCCGCGCCGTCCGGTGCAAAGATCAACGACATCGCCTGGTCGGAAGTGGTGAGCGTCTCGCCGTCGGCCGATCGCGAGGAAGTCTCTCGCGCCATCGCCAACTACGATCTGCTCGCAGTGCCCGTGGTGAGCGAATCCGGGCACATCATGGGCATGGTGACCGTCGACGACGTCATCGACGCGATCCAGGAAGAGCAGACGGAAGACGTCCAGAAGTTGGGCGGTATGGAAGCGCTCGACGAGCCGTATTCCACGATCTCGTTCTGGCGCATGATCAAGAAACGCGCGGGCTGGCTCAGCGCACTCTTCCTCGGCGAAATGCTGACGGCGACGGTGCTCGGCTCGTACCAGGGCGAGATTGACAAGCAGTCGGTAATCGCGCTGTTCCTGCCGCTGATCATTAGCTCAGGCGGTAACTCCGGTTCGCAGGGCACATCGCTGCTCATCCGCGCGCTCGCACTTCGCGAGGTGTCGTTGCGCGATTGGTGGCGTGTGGCGACGCGCGAGCTCGCAACGGGCGCGATTCTCGGGTTGATTCTCGCCATCATTGGTCTGTTCCGCATCGAGCTCTGGCAGTTCATGGCCGACTCGCATTGGCATTTGTTCGGCTTCGCGATCGGCAAGAACTACGATCTGCGGCTCGTGAGCGGCGTCGAGGTGTTCGTGGCCGGGCAGCACAATCTCGTGGCCGCCACCGTTTCCATCTCGCTACTCGGCGTGGTGATCTTCGGGACACTCGTCGGCTCGATGCTGCCGTTCATCTTCCGGCGCCTCGGCTTCGATCCGGCGAGTGCGTCGGCGCCGTTCATCGCGACGTTCGTGGACTTCACGGGGTTGATCATCTACTTCAACGTCGCGCTGCACATTCTGTTGCGATGAAGAAGCCAGCGTCGCTACGCGGATCGCTACCCGGATCGCTTTCGCGCGCCATGGGCCCGCTGCCCTTGCCGCCGCGCCTCGGCCGTCCGCCGGCACTTCGCGTGATCAAACCTGCGCCTTCGTTCAGCGCGCGACCGTCGACCGCGGTGCCGCGCGCGCCGCAAGTTCCGAAGCCCGCACCGATCCTCGGGCGCGCATCGAGCGTCGCCGCGCGACTCGGCGCGTTCGCCGCCACGCCGCTCAAGTCGACGCAGCCGCCGAAGCGCGGCTAGCATCTTCCACGCTGACGTTACCTTTCGGCACACCCCGAGAGGACGACGATGGAACGACTCAACCTGACAGTTGAAGGCATGACCTGCGAGCATTGCGTGCGCGCGGTCCGCGGACGTTTGGAGAAGACCGCCGGCGTAAAGCTCGGCGACGTGCAGATCGGCGCGGTGACGCTGGACTACGATCCGGCGAAGACGAACGTCGACGACATCGAAGAGGCGATCGCTGACGAGGGGTATACGGCGTTCGTGGCGGAGTAGCGGTTGGGGTCCGGGCCAGCCATTCAAGCCACGAGTCCTTTTTGCCGCGGAATACGCTGAAAAAAACGCGGATTTACGCTGAAATGCTTTGGTGTTCTCCGCGCCGGTTCAGCGTTTTTTCCGCGTGATCAGCGGCAAAAGGGACTCGAACCCAGAGAACCGCCGGAGCAGAACCCGAATCAGCCAGTATGCGCCACCACTCTCGAATCAGTCTGCCGACTTGCCGCGGTTCCGCCGCTGTCCTCGAGCAGACTGATGATCCCAGTCTCCATCCACGCATGCTCGCCGCGCATCACTGACTGCGCCACGCGATACATCTCGGCGTCGTAGTGGCCGTAGAAGTCGGTGAACAGGTTCTCGATTCGCACGCGCGCCGCGCGACAGAATAAGTCGGCTAGCGTCGCCGCATCTTTGTTCCCCTGCTTCGCGAGCATCTGCGCCTTCACGCACGATGCCGCCATCGCGAATAGCTCGGCGCCAATGTCGACCGCGCGAAACAACACCAGTTGTCGACGCTCGAGCTTGGGACCGAGTCTGACCATCGCGTGGAAAATGGCGCGTCCCAATTTGCGCGTGTGTCGCTCGGCGAATCGCATGTGCCCCGCGAGCTTGCCGAACTCCCCAAACGAGCCAGGCATCTGCCCTTTCCCAACCCACCGCGCAGGATACCAGGTAGGATAAAATTTTATCACACGCCCGAACGCCGCCGTCTTCTCGCTCTTCGACGCATCCTTGTCCACGAGCGCGAACGCCGTCTTGAAGTGATGGTCCACGGCTTCGCGCGCGATGAACAATCGCATGATCTCCGACGACCCCTCGAAGATCAGATTGATGCGCGAATCACGCATCGCGCGCTCGATCGGAATGGGACGCTCGCCGCGCGCGCGTAGCGAATCCGCCGTCTCGTAGCCACGGCCGCCGCGGATCTGCAGCGCGTCGTCCACGATGCGCCACCCGTGCTCCGTGTTGTACATCTTGGCGATCGCCGCCTCGAGCCGGATGTCGTATTTCCCGTGCTGCTCGGCCAATCCGACAGTGAGGCCGGCGATGGAATCGATGGCGAACGTATTCGCCGCCATCATCGCCACCTTCTGCGCGACCGCCTCGTGCTTGCCGATTGGCGCGCCCCACTGCACACGCTCGTTCGCCCACGTGCGCGACGCCTCGAGCAACGCCTTGCTTCCGCCCGCCACACTCGCCGGCAACGTGAGTCGCCCGGTGTTCAACGTGATCAGCGCGAGCTTGAGTCCCTTCCCCTCGCCCCACACGATGTTCTCGCGCGGCACGCGAACGTTCGTGAAGCGAATCACACCGTTCTCGATCGCCTTGAGCCCCATGAAGCGACAGCGGTGCACGACCTCGACACCGGGCCAGCTCGCCTCGACGATGAACGCTGTGATCTGCTTCCGTGATTTGCCGTTCACTACGACATCCGGCGTGCGCGCCATCACCAGGAACAAATCGGCGCGCGTGCCGTTCGTGCACCACAGCTTCTCGCCATTCAGAATGAAATCATTCCCATTCGGCTCGGCGTGCGTGTGCATGTTCGCCGGATCGGAACCCGCGTCGACCTCGGTGAGTGCGAACGCGCTGATCGCGCCTTTGGCGAGCCGCGGAAAGAATTTCTTCTTTTGTTCGTCGCTGCCGAAGAGCGCGAGCGGTTGTGGCAATCCAATGGATTGGTGCGCCGAGAGCATCGCGGTGAGCGAGCCGTCCTTCGTCGTCACCATCGCCATCGCCTTGACGTAACTCGAGTACGAGAGACCGAGGCCGCCGTACTCTTTCGGAATCTTGATTCCGAATGCGCCCATGTCGCGCAACTCTTGGACGTACGCCTCGGGAATGTCGCCCGTGCGGTCGATCATGTCGGAATCGACGCGCCGGAGGAACGCTTCCAGCTTGTCCATGAACGGCTTGGCGCGCGCGGGCTCGGCCGGATCTTCTGCCGGATGCGGATGAATCAGGTCGAGTCGGAATCGACCGAGAAACATCTCGCGAACGAAGCTCTCGCCGGACCATTCGCTCTCACGCGCCGCTTCGGCGACGTCGCGCGCTTCCTTTTCGGAGGCGAGACCAGCCACATGCTGTGACATGGATTACTCACTGAGTGACGTACTCGGAGCCACTATGTGTACACCAATGGCGATGCCGCCACCGATGGCTCCCATTTGCTACCCCTGAATTATGCATCCCTCGCGCCCAAACAAGGCCACCCTGCACTCGCCGTTCGCCGACCGAACCGCCGAGTGGCTTCTTGCCCACTGTCCGCTGTCGGCACTTACGGTGCTGTTGCTGCTCGTAGCGCGGATCGAGATCGACGCACGGACCGCGGCATTCCTCGGCGCCATGCTGGTGGCGGACGTCGGGCTCAACGTCCTCCGAATATCACGTAGCCGGCGCCGAACAGGGCGACACTCGCAAAGAAAAACCATTGAATGGCATAATCCTTATGCGGCCCCTCGTCGAGCGGCGGGACACTGAGGCGCACGATCCGGTCCATTGCTTTGACGGAGTCGTTGAGCGCGACCACGTACACCGGCGCGACCGGATACGGCAGCGCCTTGCGCACGACGTCAGCCGATAGACGTGCAATGATCGTTGGCTTGCCGACGTACGTGATGCCGCCGGTCGACGGGTACTCCTCGACATAGCCGGTGAACACGGAGTCGCGATCGCGCCACGGCTTGTGGTCGATCGTGGATCCGTCCGGCGTGTAGACCCAGCCGCGGTCGACGACGACAGCGGTGTCGCGGCCGGGAAAGCGCACGGGAGTGAGAAAGTTCACGCCGGGCGATCCGTTGTAGTTTCGCGCGGCGAAAACGAGCTCGTGATCGTAATCGGGAATGCCGGCGACTCGCACGAGACGAAAGCGCGCGAGCGCCGTGTCGCGCGGAATGTCGTTGACGTCGACCTCGGCGGAATCGAGCCGCGAGATGATGAGTGCGTTCTGTGCGCGCCGCTCGTGCAGGCGGCTGATCTGCCAGAATCCGAGTCGAACGAACACCGCCGCTGAAGCCAGCGCAAATCCAACAAACAGCCAGAGCTTTATGCCTTTCAATGGACGTCCACGTCGAAAGTGCCGGTGAGCACCCGCGTGGCGGGCCTCACCTGAACCCAGATCCGGTAGCGACCTGGTTTAGGAAACTCATATGGGAAGGAAATCGCGCCGGACATCGACATCGCCGGCATTGACGCGCTCGCTGCATTCGACGCGGCGAGCGCCGATGGACCGAGCCGCCCGTGCGCCGTGGTGTCGCCCAAGTCGCGCGCGCGAAATACTTGCTGGGCGACGCTCGTCACCGTTCCCATCGGGTGTAAGTGAATGAACACTGAACCGTCGCTCCGGACAACGGCCGCATGCGCAACCATGCCGAGATACGGCTCGAGCGTGGCGACCTTTCCCGCCGAGTCGCGCACCGTGAATGCCAGTTCCACGGCGTCGCGTGATGTCAGGGGAATGCTGTCGTTCCAGACGAGTGTGTACCCGTCGCCGAGCTGCGAGACTGCGCCCGCGGCGGCGATCGGTACAGCCGACGTCATCGTCCACGCATCGTCCGAGTCCGTCCGCGCGACGACGCTTGGCGGTGCCGGCAAGTCCACGGTGTTGGTGACGGTGAGACTGAGTCCGTTCTCGAGCGTGAGGTCGCCAAACAGTCGATAGCGACCGGCCGGAAGTGCTGGAACTTCGCCCGTGAATATCAACGCCGCGCCGGAGTCGTGCTCCACCGGATGCAGATGCGCGAAGTTGTTCGATCCGTTCGTTGCAATCAGAAAGAGGTGGACCATCTTGCCGTGATCGGGAATCAACGGCGCGGTGAGCGTGCGGAAATTCGCCGTGTCGCGCACGGTCACGCTCAACGTGCGATGCGTGGCATCCACCGCGACGGTCGGCTCCGCTGCCGGCGCGCCGTACATGTTCCGGCGATACGCATTGTCCTCGGCATTCCACCATTTCGAGCCGCCGAACAGCAACAGCGCGAGGATCGGAGCCGAAATCGTCGTGACGAGTCGCGCGCGACGGCGGCGGCGCGCATCGAAAGGCTCACCCGGCGCGACCAAGCTCTCGCCTGAAGCCGCGTAGACGATCGTGATCAATCCCGCGACGAGCAGCGAGCCAAGGACAATGAGAATTATGGTAAGCCCGCGCGACAACGGCAGGCGTCCGGTAGCAAGCGCCGCGACTGGCACGATGGCGGTTCCCGTTCCCTTCGCGCCGCTCACGGTGACGTACACACTGTACGAGCCGAAGGCCATGAGCCACAGTCGGCCGGTGTAGACGTCTTGCTGGCCGGCGACGCGGCTCATCTCGTCGCCGGCCGGCGCACCGGCGACTCCCACGCGCCAGAACACAGGCCTGATCGTCACGTGCTCGACGCCGGGTTCCACGGCGCGAACGATGACGTCGGCGAGACCGGGCACGACGTCGGGCGGCCGCACGATCACACGGACGGGATAGGGTCCAGCAGCTCCGTCGAACACGACGTCGGGACTACCGACGTGCGCCGACGCCAGCAGCCATAGCGCCGCAGCGAACATGACGCCGAATGCGCGTTTCACGATGCCACGATCATTTGATCGTGCCGCGCGATCATCGCCGCACCTTTCGCATCCACTCGCCGCGGAGGAGGCCGACCAAGCTAGTCGCCGACGCAATGCCCGCCGCGATCAAGAGCGAAACCGACAACGGCAGCGCACCAGGCGCTGCCCGCACGAAATGATGCGCCGCCGCCGTATGGGACGGTGACTCGTAGTACACGAAGTTGGCCGCGTTGAAAAACGCGCCGCGGGCGATGGGGCTCGTCACGAGAAACGTGGCGAACGGCCACTCCGCCGCCAGGAACAAGGCGACGAAGACCACACCCACCGCGATCGCCAGCAGCGGTGAGTCCACCCGTCCGTCGAATCGTTGAAGAACGATATCGATTCCGATCGCGGGCACGATGATCAACAAGGGAAACGACAGCGCGATCATGTGCGTGACCGGCTGATAGATCGGCCCGAGCTTGGGCGTCGCCGGAAAAAGTTGGATGATCCACATGAGTGCGAGCATCATCCCTGTGAAGAACGCGGCGCATGCGGTGGCGGCCCAGCGAAGCTTGATGGCTCGCGCCAACGTCGTGAGCGCAAACGGAAACACGAGAGCGGTGATCTCGTAGAACAGCGCGCTATGCAGCCAAGGACGTTCGCTGTATTCCGTGAGGAACACCGCGAGGTTCATGAGAATCAGTCCGCCGATGAGCGCGAGCAGCCACGCGAGCTGCTTGCGGTCACGATCTGTCGCGCGATTCTGTTTGGCGAGCACCAACAACAGCGCGCCGAGCGCGATCGAGAAGATGCCGATGGCGAGCACGACGTGCGGCGGGCTCACGATTTTCACATCGAGCCCGTAGGCGTTGTGCCACCAGTTGTCGAATGGCGCCGACGTGAGCATGGCGCCGCATCCCCAGATGGAGATCCAGGCGCCGAGTGGCGCGCGGAATCCCCAGAAGTTCACCGACGAGGCGCGTTCGGCCGGAGTGCCGCGGAACGTCGTGTGGAGTGCGACGTAGCCGGAGGCGCCACCGGCAATGAGACCGCCGGCCTGAATGAGTAAATGGGCCGGTGTCCAGAACGTGTCGCGGCCAATCGACATGTGCCACGAGATGTCCCAGTAGACGCCAACCATGACACACACGGCCGCCACGACGGCGGTATAGGCGTGCCATCGTCCTGAATTACTCATTAAAAAAGACTCATTTGCTCGCCGAGGTGCTCGGGGTCGACCACGGACTGGCGGACGAGGCGCTGAAGCATGCGCACCGACTCCGGCGCGTGTCCCGAGAAGTGGTTCGACACATAGCCAAACACCTCACGCCCGCGATCGGCCGCCGCGAGCAGCACCTCGGCCCACGCCTCGAGCTCGCGCGATCGGTCGACCTGAATTCGCGAGTAGTCGACGATGCTCTGGTCTGGACCCATCCACCGCACGTAGACAAAGTCGGCGGTCGGCTGCTCGGCCAGCGCCAACATTTGCTTGCGTGGAATCCACCGACCATCGCTCAACACGAGCGCCACGTTGTGCTCGGCCAGCAGCGCGAGGATGCCGTCGTGAATCCAGCGGCGCTGCCGAAATTCGATCGCGAAGCGAATGTCCTTCGGCAGCTTGGGTAAGAGCTGTGCGACCGCCGGCAACTCTTCGGGCCCGAAGTCCGGCCCGAGCTGAATGAGCACCGGACCCAGCTTGGGGCCGAGCTCGCGAGCGTGCTCGAAGAATTCGGCGGCGAGCTCGTCGCTGTTTCGCAGGCGACGCTCGTGACTGATCTCCTGCGGCAGCTTGAGCGAGAAAAGAAAGTCTGCCGGGGTGCGCTGTGCCCACGAGCGCACGGTTTTCGACGCCGGGATCGCGTAGAACGTCGAATCGATCTCGACTGAGTCGAACGCGCGTGCATACACCGGCAGCAAGTCGGCCGGTCGGGTGCCGTCCGGATAGAACGGGCCCACCCACGCGTCGTAATTCCATCCAACCGTTCCCACTCGGATTCTTGCGGCCATCTATGGAATCGGTACGAGCGCGGCAGAGGCGTCAAGTGTTGCCGGTGTCGCGCCTAGGGTCTCGTTCTTGCGCGCATGGGTCAGCGACCTCGTTGGGCGGAGGAAGTCATGTCGAATTCAGCAGATCGGTCGCGCGATTCCGTGGACGGACGTATCGAGCAGGCAAAGGACGCCGCGCTCGGCGCACACAACTCGCCGGCAAGTCACGGTGACGAGCTCGGCGAGGCGACGGGCGGAATCGGCGGCGTTCTCGTGGGCGCGGGAATCGGCTCCGCCGCGGGGCCGGTCGGGACGTTGATCGGCGGAATCGCCGGCGCGCTGGGCGGTTGGTGGGCCGGGCGCGCGGTGTCGGAGGCGGCAGGCTCGTTGACGCACGCCGACGAAGCGCACTATCGCGCACACTACGACGAGCAATCAGATCGCCCTGCCGACCGTGCGTATGACGACGTGCGCGGCGCGTACTACCTCGGCCAAATCGCCAGCCACAATCCAAATTTCACGGCGCGGGAGTTCGACGAAGTCGAGCCCGAGCTCGAGCGCGGCTGGGCGTCGTACGCCGACAAGTACGGGACGTGGAAGACGGTGCGGCCGTACGCTGCCGAAGGATTTTCGCGCGGGCAATCGCGAATGGACGACGCGGCCGAACGCGCCAGAGAGAAGAACAAAGGCTGCGCGCCCGACGTGCTGGATCGGTTGCCTTAACCCGATGTCATCCCGAGCGAAGCGAGGGATCTGCCGTCCGAGCCGCGAAGCCAGCTACGCGACCCAGACAGAAGATTCCTCGCTGCGCTCGGAATGACAGACTAGCGATACGTTTCGAAGAATCCGGCGCCCGTGCCAGCGATCGGTTTTCCGCCGACGCGACCGCGAATCGTCATTCGGCCTTTCATCTGCACGAAGTACGGCTTGTCGATGTGGCGCGAGCTAAGTCCTTCGCCGCGCTCCACGCCGGGCGTGCGCGTGTCGGTCGCCGTGGCATCTTCGATGTCGAGATCGACTTGCAGCGTGTCGTCGCCGCGGACGTCGACCATCGTTGCGTGGCCGGGAACGCGAATGGTACGGTTGCCCACGCGTACCTCACGTGTGTCGTCATATGTGATGGTGCGCGGGCGAAACACGGCAAGGTAGCCGAGCGAATCCACGACGTACGCGAATAGAGGTTGAGTAGCGGCCGCGCTGTCGGACGGCTGCACGCGGCCATATAACAATGTGAATGCGCCAGCGCGTGCCGCGCCCCACTCCCACGTCACGCCGCGCCACACGCCCCAGTTGTGATCGTGGTACGCCTGTGCGTCGGTGTAGTGATCACACTTGCTGTCGACGCAAATCGACCCGCTCGCGTCGGCACGCAGTGCGGGAACGACGTAGCCAGATACCGTTTCGCCGCTCGATAACGCGGCCCCGGGAAAGTACGCGCCTGGCGCAGGCGATACGACGAGATCGACGTCGACGGTGCTCGATCCACCGTCTTCCTTCGCGCGCGCTTTCACCGCGTAGCGTCCGTCGGGAAGCACGGTGACGGTCGACTGACCGATTGCCAGATTCGCGCGCGACGTCGACATGCGCACCGCGGTGTTCGGCACCGTCGCGACAAATCGGCGCGAGTGGCCGCCTTGCTCGTGCAGCGTGACGAGCACCTGCCCTCCCCACTGGCCGTTCGGTACTGCACCCGCGACGATGAACGACACGAACGCCCACTTCGAATGGTCGGGCGACAGCAGATTGAAGTAGTGCCACTCCGCCCACGTCGGATCGGCGCGCGCTTCAGCCGGGGGCAGATGAAAGTGATCGATCGCGTCACGAAGCTCGGCGCCACTCGGAAGGCGCCACGCGTGATCGATCGAATCGTCGCTCCATGCGCCGCCCGCGAGCGGCGGCATCGCGCCGACGGCGATCGTGCGCGACGGAATCTCGCCGCTCGCCATGACCGGCGTCTCACGCCCGTCGCTCGCGCGCGCGTAGAGCAGCTTGCCTTCGATTTGCGGCGCAACGGCGGCCACGCTCGACGCGAGGCGCGGAGCCGCAAGCAGTTGCGCGTAGACAAACCGCGCATGGTCGATGGAAAAGAACAAGCCGCCAAGTCCACCGGTCTTCATCACTTCGACATCAATGCCTTCGGGCAGCACGGTGACGTCGCCGCCGCCAACGAGCTTCTCGTCGCGCGACTGCGAGAGGAGCGCTTCGCCAATCGAGAGCAGCACGATCATCACGGCGACGCCCAGGCTGTAGCCAAAGAGCAGAAACGCCGAGCGCCAGGGGCGCAGGACGATGTTGCGGAGGGCGAGCAGGCCGATCATGCGCCGCTCATGCGCCGTTCTTTCGCCGGTCGTCCACCACGACACCGTCGCGCATGTGCACCACCCGATGCGCGGCGTCGGCGAGCTGCTCGTCGTGCGTGACGACCACGATCGTGGTGCCATCGGCATTCACGCGCTCGAGCAGTTGAATCATCTCGGTGCCGGTCTTCGCATCGAGCTCGCCTGTGGGCTCGTCGGCGAGCAAGAGTTGCGGCGAGTTCGCGAGGGCGCGTGCAATGGCCACGCGCTGCTGTTCGCCACCCGAGAGTTGCGCGGGGCGATGGTCGTGTCGCGAACCGAGGCCGACGTACGCCAGCAACTCTCTCGCGCGCGCGAGTCGCTTGTCGCGCGGGAGCTTGGCTTCGGCCATTGGCAGCTCGACGTTCTCGATCGCGCTCAACGCCGGCATCAGGTAGAAGCGCTGAAAGACGAAACCGACATGCAACAATCGAAAGCGCGTCGCCGCGGCGTCGCGAAGTTGGTCGATGCGTTGGCCGTCGATCGTCACGGAGCCCGACGTCGGGCGGTCGATGCCGCCGAGCAGGTTGAGTGTTGTCGACTTGCCGCAGCCAGAAGGCCCGACGATCGCGACGTAGTCGCCGCGCGCGACGTCGAGCGTCACGCCTCGTACGGCGCGCACGAGCTCACCACCCATGTGGTATTCGCGACGCAGATCGCGCGCTTGCAGGAGGGCGTCGGTCATCCGACTGCCTCTTCACGCAGCGTCGCCGCGATCGGCAGCGAGGCGCCGCGCCAACTCGGATAGATGCCGGCGAGAATTCCAGCCACGGTGAGCAGGCCGAGCGCCATCCATGCGTCGCGCGGCTCGAAGAGGAAGAAGTCGATGGCGGCAGGCAATCCCGGGAACGAGGCGAGAATGGAGTTGAGATAGCGTGCGGTGAGCAATCCCAGCCCCAACCCAGCGAGCGTGCCGACGACCATGATCGCGATTCCCTCGAGCGTGATTTGCAACACGATGCGCGTGCGCGCGACGCCGATGGCGCGCATCACGACGATCTCGCCGAGGCGTTCGTTCACCGAGACGGTCACGAGAGTAGTAACAAGCAAAAATCCTACAGCGAGGCTCACGGCGCCGAGTATTAATGCGAGTTGTCTAAAGTAGCTGAGGCGCTGGTCGACTTGATGCATTGCCGTTTCGGTGGAGACGGCCGAGACGCGCGGGAGTGCGGTTTCGATCTGCGCGAGCAGCGTGTCGACCGCAACACCGTTGCGCGCCTTCACCATGAACAGCGAGGCACGGTCGCGCGCGGAGCTTCCCTGCATCTCCTGTAGAGTCTCTAGGGGAAGAGACACCGCGCGCTGTTCGGCCGGCATGTAGAGGAAATGCGCCAGCCCAACGATGACCAGCCGCCGCTGCCCGCTGAACGCGCGCAGCTCGGGATCGTAGCCGGCGGCGGCGGAGATCGTGTCGCCCAAGTGCGCGCCACTCGCCCTCAGAAAGTCGTCGCTCGCCACCAGCTCGTTCGCCGCCGCCGGCGCTCGGCCATGAGTAATCTCATAATCGCCCTGCACTGCCGAGTGGACGCCGAGCGTAGTTGCGGTGATCGATCGCGTGCCTGCGATCACGTGGAGCTGCCCGCCGAGTACAGGGCTTACCGTTTCGACGCCCGGCATCGACTGCAGCACGCGAATCACGCCGCTGGCGTCGGGGATCGTCGCTTCGGTATCGAACGGCAGCGTGCCTTTCGGCGCCAGACGAAGCTGAAATCCGCGCGACAGCAGCAAATTCTTGAACGACGCCCGCATGCCGCTCGACAGCATCACCATGTCGAGGAGCATCGCCGCCGATACGGCAACGCCAAGCATGGCGAGGAGCGTGCGGCTTCGGTGTCGAGTCAGCGTGACCCAGGCGAGTCGGAACAACATCAGGCGGACGTCGCAGCAGAAGCACCGGAAGCAGGTCCACGCTCTTCGCGCCGCCCGCTCAGCAGCTCCAGCGCCGAGAGATGCACGAGGCGCTGCGCCGCGAGGAATCCGGCGACGAGACCCAACACGAGCGACAGCACGACCGCCAACAGCACGATCGACGGCGTGACGATCGCGAACGCGAGCGGCGTGCGATACACGCCGCGATAGTGCCAATTCACGATCTGCGCAGCCAGCCAACCAATTACCACGCCCATCGCGCTGCCAAGCACCGCGATGAGGGCCGCCTCCACCATCACTGAGCGTACAATCGACGCCGACGAAATGCCCATGAGCCGCAGTGCGGCGACATCTCGGCGCCGCTCGTCGACCTTGAGCAGCATGATGCACAGCAGAAAGATCGCGCTCGCCACGATGGTGATCACGCCGATCGCGCGATGGAATCGGCTGACCACGAGAAAGGTCTGCGAGGTCTCGACCGCGATGTCGCGGGACTTGTACGCCTGAAATCCGAACGCCGACGCGTTGATCCGGCGCACTGCGCTGTCCGCCTGCGATGTCTCGTGCGTGGCGACGGCAAATCTGTCGACACGATCGCTGTAGCCGATCAGTGACTGCAGCTCATCCAGATGCACGCGCACGCGGTACTCCGCGCGCGCCACCTCTGATGGATCCGCAGTGCGCTTGACGATTGCGCCGACAATCACCGTGTCGCCGGCGCCGCCTGGGATAGCCGAGAGAACGATCTGATTTCCGATCGCGATGTGCGCGTCGGCCGCCAAGCGCTCATCGATGGCGATGGAGCGCGGCGGGTGGCGTGGCGGCGTGGAATCGATCGATTGCGAGACTGACTGAGACAGAGCCGCAATCAGCAGCGCGGCGAGCATGCCGGAAAGCTAGCGGCCGAGTCCCGCGCGGGTCTGCTCCAAGCTGTACGACGGCTCGCCAAATACAGTGCGCCCGCGCTTGATCAGCACTATGCCGAGTGCGAGCTCCACGACTCCCACGACGACGGCGCCGACCCACATGTGACCTGCCGCCAGTCGACCGATGAGCGTCGCGATCGCAAACGTGCCTAGAACGAGCGTGACGATGCCCACCGCGAACGACGCTCCGAGCCACAGGGAGCCATGGCCGGCGCGTTTCACGTCATCGTGCAGCTCGAGCTTGCCAAGCCTGATCTCGTCGCGGACGAGACGCGTGGAATCGTCCTTCAAACTGCGCACGAGGTCCGGAATGCCAATATCAGGATCGATGTGCATGCGGGTCGCTGCCATGCCTCCTCCGTTCGTCGAGTCGCCCGGCCGTTGGCGGGGCAAGAGGCGTTCCGAGAATCACCCTCTACCGTGCGAGCGTCGGACTCGTAGTCTTGAAGGCAATGCCTCGGCCTCGTTCTCACCGATTTCTGCGCGGACGTCCAGCGATTGACGCCGGCTTCTTGGTTGGCGTCGTGGCGCTCGTGCTCGTCGGTGCGCTGTCGTATCTGAGCACGCGCCGGCTGCAGAACGAGGGCGACTGGGTCGCGCACACGTATGAAGTGCTCGGGCACCTCGACCGAATCGAAATCCAGACACGCGTGCTCGAGCACGGCAGCGATCCGGCCACCGTCACCGAGCTCGCGACGATCCGCGACCTCACGGCCGACAATGCGGTCGAGCAGGCCCGGCTGGACACGCTGACGCGCCTCATCGATGGGCCGCCGGGGCCCATTCTCACCATCATCGGCGAGATGCAGGCGCAAGAGCGACAACTGCTCGGCGAGCGCATCGCGAAAGCCGCCAACGTGGAGCGGCTGAACACCGTGATCATCGTGTTCAGTACCATTCTGGCCACGACCCTCATGGGGGTGGCGCTCGCGCTGCTGCATCGCGATCTCGAGGCGCGCCGCCGGACCGAAATGGCGCTGCAAGACAGTGAAACGAAACATCGGCTCCTCATGGAGCAGGCGGCGGACGCCATCATCATCGTCGACTCGGACGCCGTCTGCGTCGATGCGAACGCGCGTGCCACCGACATCATCGGCCGGCCAAAGGCAGAATTCATGGGCATGCCGCTCAGTGGATTCTTACGCGGCGATGATCCCAAGCGCCCGGCCGGCCTCCCGATGCTCCGCTATGGCCAGGTGACGACCGGCGAGTTCTGGATCGTTCGCCCAGACGACTCGCGCGTTCCGGTCGAAGTGCGCGCGACGCTGCTCGACGACGGCCGAGTGCAGATCATCGCGCGCGACATCAGCGAACGCAAAGAAGTCGATCGGCTCAAGGGCGAGTTCGTCTCGATGGTGAGCCACGAGCTCCGCACGCCGCTCACGTCCATCCGCGGCGCGCTTGGCTTGCTCGCGAGCGGGCGGCTCGAAGAGTCAGTCGAGAAGCGGCAGCGCATGATCGATCTGGCCGCCGCGAATACGGATCGGCTGATTCGACTGATCAACAACATCCTCGACGTGGAGCGCATCAACTCCAACGCGCCCACGTTCGAGCAAGCCAGGTGCGACGTCCGCGATCTGGTGGAGCAGGTCGTCGAGACCATCACACCGCTGGCGGACAAAGCGGGAATCGCGGTCCACTGGTCAGCGCCCAGCATCGCCGTGTGGGCCGACGCGGACCGGATGGCGCAAACGCTCACGAACCTCGTCGACAACGCCGTCAAGTTCTCGCCCGCCGGGTCGAACGTGATCGTTGAGGTCACCGCCGACGACACATTCGCCACGTTCTCGGTGCGCGATGAAGGCCGAGGCATTCCGGCGGACAAGCTCGAGAGCGTGTTCGACCGCTTCCAGCAGGTGGATGCTTCCGATTCGCGCGATAAAGGCGGCAGCGGCCTTGGACTCGCCATCTCCCGAGGCATCGTGCAGCAGCACGGCGGCAGGATGTGGGTCGAGAGCGTCCTCGGCGAAGGCACCACCTTTCGGTTCACCATTCCGCTCGCCGTCGTCCGAAACACCCCGGCGCCAGGAGTCTCGACAGCGCCCCTCGTCCTGGTATGCGATGACGACGTGGACCTGCTAGTCGTCTTACGGGCGACCCTCGAACAGCGCGGCTATCGCGTCATGACGGCCAGTCTCGGAAAGGACGCCATGCAGCGCTTCGATGGAACTCCCGCCAATGCCGTGATCGTCGATACTCACCTGCCAGACGTCAGCGGCCTACAGATCATACGTCACGTCCGCGCGACCTCGCCCTCCACCAAAACCATTTTGTACACCGGCGCGTATCTCGAACCAGATGAACGCGACTTCGCGCGCGCGACTGGAACATCCGTGATGACGAAAGCCGCCGCGAACCCTGGGCAAGTGGCCGATGAAATCGATCGGCTGCTGCAACAGACCCTTCTGACGCAATCCGCGACTGCATGACGAAGACTTTGCTCGTCATCGATGACGACGACGACATTCGCGAGATTGCTCAATTGGCTCTGCAGCTCGGTGCATCGTGGACGGTGCTCACGGCCGCGTCGGGCCCGGCGGGCGTCGAGGCGGCAACGGCTGCTCCGCCGGACGCCATTCTGCTCGACGTCATGATGCCCGGCGTCGACGGACCAGCCACTTTCGAGCTTCTACGTCGCGGCGAACGGACTCGCGCCATTCCCGTGGTATTTCTGACCGCCAAATCACGCCCCGCCGAACGCGAGCGCCTGCTGGCACTCGGCGTCAGTGGCGTCCTCGCCAAACCGTTCGACCCGATGACCCTTTCCGATCAAGTCGCTGCGCTCCTGGGATGGTCCATGTGAGCGAAGCCCGCATGCAAGACGCCGTTGGCGCGATCTGGGAAAAATCTCGAACCGCCATTCTGAAGCGCGTCGCCGCTCTCGAGGACGCCGCGCAAACCTTGCTCGTCGAACCGTTGACCCCTGATGTGCGACGCACCGTCGAGCGCGAGACGCACAAGCTGGCAGGTGCGGCGGGAATGTTCGGGTTTTGGGATGCCTCGGAGCTCGCGCGTCAGGCGGAGCTGATTCTGCAGGGCACCGATCCGATCGCGTCGGCCGACGTGCTGCGTCTGTCAAATTTGTCCGAGCAGCTCCGGCTCCAGCTCGAGGGCGCACGTCCGAACGGCGGAATCGCTTCGCAGCAAATCGTTCCGCCCTCGCCGCGCGACTTGCTCGCGGCGCATGCGCGGCTGCTCGTCGTCGGCGATGATCCGACACTCCAAGAGCGGCTCGCCAGCGAAGCGCGATCGCTCGGCATCAACGTCGTGGGCGCGAGCACCGCGGATCAGGCCCGAAACGCGCTCGAGGGTACCGTCGATGCGATGTTGCTCGACCTGACGCTGCCCGGCGCCGGAATTCCGTTTCTGGAAGAGCTCTATCGCGATCACCCGAGCTTGCCGGTGATCGTCGTATCGGACGGCGAGCAGTTCCTCGACCGCGTGGAAGCAGCGCGACTCGGCGGACGTGGATTTCTGCAAAAGCCGGTGCGGCCGTCGCAAGTCATCGACCTGCTGCGCGATTCGCTATTCGTGGTGCGCAGCGAAACGTCGACGATCGTGGCCGTGGACGACGATCCGGAACTGCTCGCGCTGATCGAAACGCTGCTGCAGCCGTTGCGCGCTCGCGTCATCACCGTGACCGATCCGCGCCGAGTGCTCAACGTGTTGGCCGAAAGCTCGCCGGACCTCGTGATGCTGGACACGGACATGCCGCACCTGAACGGCATCGAGATTTGCCGCGTCCTGCGCAACGATCCGCGGTGGGCCGCGGTGCCCGTGCTTTTTCTCACCGCGCTCACCGAAGCGTCGGTCGTCACGCGCATGTTCGAAGCCGGTGCGGACGACTACGTCGCCAAACCGGTTCTCGGACCGGAGCTCGTTGCTCGCGTGCGGAATCGCCTCGAGCGGACTCGAATGCTGCGCTTGGCCGCCGACGTCGACAGTCTCACCGGCGTCGCGACTCGGCGCCGCGGCATCGAGGTCCTGGAGCGGTTCATCCGGCTCGCGCAGCGCCAAGCGCTGCCGATTTCCGTTGCCGTCATCGACCTCGATCATTTCAAGGACGTCAACGATCGATACGGCCATCTCACGGGCGACATGGTGCTGCGTCGCGTCGCGGCGGTGCTTTCCGGCTGTTTCCGCGGCGAAGACATCGTGGCACGATGGGGCGGCGAAGAATTCCTCGTCGGCATGTACTCCATGCCCGGCGAGGCCGCGGTACGCCGGCTGACGTTGGCGCTCGACAAGCTTCGCGCCGAACGGTTCGACTCCGTGGAAGGCGGCCTGACTGTGACCTTCAGCGCCGGTATCGCCGAATTTCCTGCTGACGGCGCCGACTGGACCGCGCTCTATCGCACGGCCGACGACATCCTTGGTCTCGCGAAAGCGGAGGGGCGGAACAGAGTGCTCGGGAGAACTCCGCTCGCGGAGGAGTAGAATCTGTCATCCCGAGGAGCGCAGCGACGAGGGATCTTCCGTCGCCCGTCTAATAATTGGCGAGAGGAAAGATTCCTCGCTTCGCTCGGAATGACAGGGTTTACGGCCCAACGAGAATCCGCTTGGCCAATCCAGCGCCGATCGTTCGCGTAAGGCGTCCCACACGAAGCGAAATCGGCCCGTCGAACGGCGCGCGTGCCAGCACTTCGACGCGACGCCCAGGCATGATTCCCAGCTCCGCCAAATAGCGCAACTGCTCGGCGTCGCGATCGCCGACGCGTTGAACGCACACGCGCGCTCCAACTTCCACGGCGTCGAGCGTCTGCAGCGGTTGCTCGTCCAGCGTTCCGTCGCGCGTGGGAATTGGCGCGCCGTGCGGATCGGTCGTCGGCTCACCGATGGCCGCCGCCATGCGATCGATCAGCTCATCCGACGCAGCATGCTCGAGGCGCTCGGCCTCGTCGTGCACGCGATCCCACGGGTAGCCGAGCGCGGTCGTCAGATACGCCTCGATGATTCGGTGACGGCGAATCGTGCGCAGGGCGGCGAGGCGGCCCGCCTTGGTGAGCTGCACGCCACGATAGCGTTCGTGCGCGATGAGCCCCTGATCCGCCAACCGCCGCACCATGCCGCTGACCGACGCGGGTGCGACGCCGAGTGTCGATGCGATCTCGTTGGTGCCGGCGACGCCGCCGCCGGCTTCGAGCTCGAAGATGACCTTTAGATAATCCTCAACTGGCGCCGTCAGCTCGGGAATCGTTCGCGTCGTGCTCATTGCGGTGTGTCCCGCGGCGTATTCCGCCGCTCGCCACGCACTAACAACACCGGAATGCGCGACAGGTGGCGCACCTCATTGGCAACGCTTCCGTAGATCATGTCTTTGATGAAGCGATGACCGTGCGTCGACATCGCAATGAGATCGCAGCCTTCGCGTTCGGCGGCATCCGAGATCTCGCGCGACGGATCGCCGCCGGCGAGCACGCACTCGGCGACCAATCCCGATCCTTCGAGCGATTCGCAGGTCCGCTCGAGATACTCGCGGTCGGCTCGCATTTCCTCGGACTCGCGCGTGTTCAACTGCTGGACGTTGCGAGCCGCCCAGCCGTCGGCGACGTGGATCAGCACCACGGATGCGCCGCAGAACGCGGCGAGCTTGCGCACGTGTTCCACGATCGCGGCGTCATACGACGAATGCTCGAGCGGAACGAGGATCCGGGTATACATCAAGCCATCCAGGTGCGAACGATCGACACCAACAGCCATGCGTTAAGCACGGCGATGACGATGCCCACGAGCCACGCCAGCGCCTTGAGCCAGACGGGATTGACGAACTCTCCCATCTTGGCGCGATCGGATGTGAAGGCGATGAGCGGAAAAACCGCGAAAGACAATTGCAGGCTCAAAATCACCTGGCTGAGAATGAGCAGTTTGGCCGTTCCGCTCTCGCCGTAGAAGATGGCCACGATGGCCGCCGGCACAATGGCGATCGACCGGGTGATGAGTCGGCGCAGCCACGGCCGGATTCGGATGTTGAGGAAGCCCTCCATCACGATCTGGCCGGCGAGCGTGCCGGTGAGCGTGGAGTTCTGGCCGGACGCCAGCAGCGCGAGCGCGAATGCCGTGCTCGCACCGGCGCCAAGCAGCGGCGTCAGCAGCTTGTGGGCGTCCTGGATCTCTGCGACCGCCGCATGTCCCGATGTGTGGAACGTGGCCGCGGCAATGATGAGAATCGCCGCGTTGATGAAGAACGCAAAGCTCAACGCAATCGTGGAGTCGACGAACGCAAACATGACTGCTTCACGCTTGCCGGCCGCCGTTTCTTCGTACCGCCGCGTCTGCACGATGGACGAATGCAGATACAAGTTGTGCGGCATGACGGTGGCGCCCAAAATGCCGATCGCGACGTAGAGCATCTCGCGATCGGTGACGATGTTCGCCGAGGGCAAGAAGCCCTTGGCGACGGCAGTGATGTCCGGCCGCGCGAGAATGATCTCGAATAGAAAACAGAGACCCACTGTGGCGATCAGCGTGATCACCAGCGCTTCGAGCACACGCACGCCTCGATTCTGCAGCGTCAGCAGCAGCAGCACGTCGAAGCCGGTGACGACGACACCGATGGCGACCGGCAGATGGAACAGCAGGTTCAGTGCGATCGCCGACCCGATGACTTCCGCGAGGTCGCAGGCGGCGATGGCGATCTCACAGAGCAGCCAAAGCGTGACGGTGACCGGGCGCGGATAGTGGTCGCGGCAGGCCTGCGCGAGATCGCGTCCCGTGACGATGCCGAGCTTGGACGCGAGTCCCTGCAGGAGCACCGCCATGAGATTGGAGATGAGCACGATGCTGAGCAGCGTGTAGCCGAAGCGCGAGCCGCCGGCGAGGTCGGTCGCCCAGTTGCCGGGGTCCATGTATCCGACGGCGACGAGATAGCCCGGCCCGGCGAACGCGAGCAGCTTGCCGAAAAAGCCTTTCCCGACCACCGGGACGCTTCGATAGACGTCCTGCAGGCTCGGCGCGACGCGCGAGCGGCGCCAGCCGTGTTCGCCGGTATGCTCACCGGTGTGTTCGCCCGTGTGCCCACCCTCCTCGCCCGAGTCGTTTTGCTGCGAGCTGAGTTTAGGGTTGGCCATATTGATGATTAGGCGACAGGCAATAGAAAGTTAGCTTCCACTAACTTATGGCTGCATCATCGACTCGTCAACGTCTGGCCGCGGATTCCCGTGAGCCACACATTGCGGGGAGCTTCGGACGGTTTCCTTCACATCGAGCCCCATCGCCATGGCTACGCTGGCTCAGTCCCGCATCGCTCAGATCGCCGTCGTATGCGCCGACGTCGGCCGGGCCACGGCCTTCTACCGGGACGTGCTCGGGATGCGTTTTCTCTTCGCCGCGGGTCCTACGCTGTCGTTCTTCGACTGCGGCGGCGTGCGCCTCATGCTCACGAGCGCTGAGGGCGAGTACGACCATCTCGGATCGATGCTCTACTACTCGGTCACTGGCATCGAGAACATGCACACCGAGCTCATGGCGCAGGGCGTCAAGTTCATCGACACCCCGCACATGATCGCGCAAATGCCGGATCACCAGCTCTGGCTGGCGTCGTTCAAGGATTCAGAGGGCAACGTGATGGCGCTGATGGAGGAGAAGCGCTGATCGGACATTATATCCATTGGTAATATATCCACTGTGGGTATAGTTTCCTTCGCATGAGTCATACTCGTGACGAAGTCGATGCGCTCCTGCCGCTACCGCCGGCCACGTTCCACATCCTGATGTCGTTGTCCGACGAAGATCGGCACGGCTACGCCATCATCCAGGATGTGCTCGTCCGCACCGAAGGCGAGCTGCGGCTGAGCCCGGGCACACTGTATCGCTCCATTCAGCGAATGCTCGAGCAAGGGTTGG
The DNA here is from genome assembly GCA_036499625.1 of Gemmatimonadaceae bacterium. Lineage (GTDB taxonomy): Bacteria > Gemmatimonadota > Gemmatimonadetes > Gemmatimonadales > Gemmatimonadaceae > JAQBQB01. Next base: position 28,268 of record DASYDJ010000068.1, on the reverse strand, counting down.
TGGTCGAAGCGCGTACCCGACCAGCGCCCGCGCTCGACGACGAGCGACGACGCTACTACTCGATCACAGCGTTCGGCACGGCGGTCGCACGCGCCGAAATGCGACGGCTGACGCAGCTCGTCCGACTCGCGCGTGCACGTGGGCTCACGCCGGAGACAACATGATGCGCTTCTACCGCACCCTGCTGCGCCTATACCCGGCCTCATTCCGGGACGAATACGGCGACGAGCTCTATGCCGCCTTCGCCGCGCGTCACTCCGACGTGCGCGGCGGCGCCGGCCAACTCACGATGTTCGTCGCGGCACTCGCTGACGTCATCCCGAACGCCGTCGCCGAACATCTCGAGATACTGCGCTACGATCTCCGATATACGTGGCGTGCGCTGCGGAGGGCGCCCGCATTTACCGTCACGGCAGTGCTCGTGGTCGCGCTCGGAGTCGGTGCGAACACGGCTGCGTTCTCCGTCGCCGACTTCGCGCTCCTGCGTCCACTGCCTTTCCCCCATCCCAATCAACTCGTGAAGGTGTGGGAGAGCGTTCCAGGTTATGGACGGTACGAATTTTCACCCGGCAATTACCGGGATCTTCAAGCAGGGGCGACGTCCTTCTCCGCACTCGGCGTCTATGTGCCGACGGCAATGAACCTCAGCGGTCGCGGCGATCCACTCCGCGTGGAGTCAGCCGCCGTCACCGCGACGATGCTGCCGCTACTCGGCGTACAGCCTGCGTTCGGCCGCATGTTCACCGTGGCGGACACTGTCGCCGGTCAATCGGTGATTGTCAGCAATTCGCTCTGGCGCACCTATTTCGGCGCTGATGAGTCGGTGATCGGCGCGCATGTCTCGCTCGACGGCAAATCGTACACGGTCATCGGCGTCATGCCGGCGACGTTCGGCTTCCCGACTCGCACGACCGCGCTCTGGACCACGGTGGGTTTCGCGGCCGGCGACTTCGACGACCGAGGCAACAACTATTTGAAAGTGGTTGGCCGGTTGAAGCCAGGCGTCACCGTCGAGCGCGCGCTGAGCGAAGCAAATCTGATCGCCGCGCAGGCGGAGCGCCGCTATCCCAAGGACAACGAGCACGTTCGCGCGAGCGTCAACGCACTGAGCGACGAGATGTCCCAGCGCGCACGCCTGCTACTCATCGCGCTGTGTGGCGCAACGCTGTGCATTTTGCTGCTCGCCTGTGCGAATCTCGCGAGCTTGCTGTTGGCGCGCGCGTCGAGCCGCGAGCGCGAAATCGCCGTGCGCGCCGCGCTCGGCGCGGGGCGCGAGCGCCTCGTTCGGCAAGTCGTTACGGAAAGTCTAATGCTCGCGCTGCTTGGCGGAATCGCCGGCGTCGCGCTCGCCGTCGTCGCGGTGCCGGCACTCGCGCGATTGGTTCCGAGCACGTTGCCGGTGAACGAACAACCATCTGTCGATCTGCGCGTGCTCTTGTTTGCGGCAGCGACGATTGCGCTCACCGGCCTCGCGTTCGGCATCGTGCCGGCGCTCCGCGCTGGGCGAGCGGACTCGATGACCGCATTGCGCGACGGCGCCCGCGCCGGAGGCGGGCGCAAACAGCGTGTGCGCGCCGCGCTCGTTTCGGTCGAAGTCATGGCGTCGCTCGTTCTGCTCGTCGCGTCCGGACTGTTAGTGCGCGCAATGCTACGAATCGAGTCGGTCGATCCGGGAATAGAGACGAGTGACGTGCTCACCGCGCGAACGGCGCTCGCGTGGCCAAAGTATGCCGAGCCACTCGTTCGCGAACGGTTCTACAACACCGTGTTGTCGGACCTGCGCGCGCTCCCCGGCGTGAGCGGCGCCGCGTACGCCAGCTTTCTGCCGATCGCAATGGGCGGCGGCATCTGGCCGGTGATCATCAACGGACGCAACCTCGATCGAAACGGCGCTGACAAGGCGAGCCTCCGCCTCATCACACCACAGTATTTCTCGACGCTGCGTATTCCACTGCTTCGCGGCCGCGATGTCGCGGAGACGGACGACGCCGGGCATCCATACACGGCGGTGGTCAGTCAGTCGTTCGTGACACGCTACTGGCCGCGCGAAGATCCGATCGGCAAACGCTTCACGATCGGCTTGCATGAACGCACGATCGTCGGCATCGCCGGCGACGTACGCGTTCGCGGATTGGAGATCGAGAGCGAACCGCAGGTCTATGTGCCGAGTCAGCAGGTCGACTCCGGTTCGCTCGTGTTCTACACGCCGAAGGATCTCGTCATTCGATCCAGCTCGTCGCCGGCCACGTTGATTCCCGAGCTGCGTCGCATCGTTCACGAGGCCGACCCGCAGCAGCCGTTGTCTGACGTGCGCACGATGGACGACATCGTCTCGACCGAAACGGCGCCGCGCGCTTCACAACTCCGCGTGCTGGCGATCCTCGCGATCATTGCGCTCCTGCTTTCCGGAGTCGGAATTCACGGATTGCTGTCGTTCACCGTCTCGCAGCGCACGCAAGAGATTGGCGTCCGCATGGCACTTGGCGCAGAGACTCGGGAGATCGTCGGCATGATCATGCGCCAAGGGCTGACACTCGCACTGCTTGGCGCGGTGCCAGGAATTGCTCTCGCATACGCCGCGGGCCGCGCGATGCAGGCGTTGCTCGCCGGCGTGTCGCCGAGCGATCCGGTGAGTCTGACGATCGGGCTGTGTTTGTGCGTCGTCGCGACGGTCGTCGGCTGTGCGCGTCCTGCGCTGCGTGCCGCGCGCGTCGACCCGATCTCGGCGCTACGGTCCGACTAGTTCCACGAACTGTCGCAGTGCACGGTGTGTGAGCCCCCACACCGTGTGCTCGCCGTGGCGAAACACGTCTTCCTCGCGCTCGCCGAGGCCGCGGATGTTCACAATTCCGCGTCCCCACGACGCGGCGGCGCGCACAGCATTGAGCGGAACCCAGAATGCTTCGGCCACCTCCGGACTGTCAACGATCACGACGTCCGGCTTCACGACGGCGACGAACGGACGAATGACCAGCGCCGGCAGTCGTGGCGTCCGCGGACTGATGTCGTCGAGCGTGCCGAGTATGCGTCCGTCGCGCGCGAGGTCGATGCCCGTTTCTTCCCACGTCTCGCGAATCGCCGTCTGCTCGAGATCGCGGTCGCCCGGATCCATTCGGCCCCCCGGACATGCGATGTGCCCGCTCCACGGATCCTGATCGAATTCCGCACGCTTGATGAGCAGCAGCTCGGGTTCGTCGTGTGCGGCATAGCGCAGGACGAGCGCGATTGCCGCGCCACGCGCCGGAGCTTCGATTGTCATGGTGCGACCGGCATGCTCCGCGAGTCGCAGAGCCAATCGCGCGATGTCCGGATGCGCGAGAATCTGGTCGAGCGTGGTCACCGTACTCCGACCCTACTCGACGTCGCCGCCGGCCTCAGCCCATCCGCGAAAACCGCCGGCCATCGACGAGACGTGTTGATACCCCATTTGCTGAAGCGTGTCGGCGGCGAAGGCCGAGCGATTGCCCGACGCGCAGTAGATGACGACGTTCGCCTCGCGCGGGATCACGGCTTCGACTTTCGTCTCGAGATTGCCGCGCGAGATGTGCACGGCGCCGGGAATTTTGCCGAGGTTCACTTCCTGGAGATCGCGCACGTCGAGCAGTGTTGGCGGCTGTTTGCTCTTCAGCATCTCCATGACTTCAGGCACGCTCACCTGCTTGATGCGCGCTTTGGCTTCGGCAATGAGCTCAGGGGCGGTTTTCATGCTGGTTGGTGCGATAATGAAGCAAGCTGGAGGCGCTGCGCCTCGGCGATCATGACTCGACGACGAGCGTTCGCGCATCGGCGTTGATCTCCGCCATGGTGCCCAACGGAATGGTCCACTGGTCGTCGATGTGTCCCAGCGGAATGCGCGCGAGACATGGAACTTTAGCGTGGTCCGCAACCTCCTGCAGCACGTCGTCGAGCGAGCGCTCGGCGTTGGTCGCGTCGTCCGGAATGTCGCTGAAGTGTCCGAACGCAATGCCCGCCAACCTGTCCAGCGCGCCGGCGAGTCGCAGTTGCGTGAGCATACGATCGATGCGGTAGACCGATTCGTTCACGTCCTCGAGCACCAGAATCGCGTCGTCGAGCGAGATCTCGAATGGCGTCCCCATGAGCGCGGCGACGAGCGCGAGATTGCCGCCCGCGAGACGCCCGCGCGCCGATCCGCCGCGAAGCGTCGACGCATTGGTTGCCGTGCCGCACGGATTCGTTCCGGTCACGACCGCTGCATGCAGCGAGGTGCGCGAAAAGTCGGTGAGCGTACTACGTCCTGTCGGGCCATGATACGTCACGAACCGTGAGCGAATGCTCAACGCGGCGTGGAGAGCCGTAATATCCGAATATCCGATGAACGTCTTGGGACGCTGAGTCCATGCGTCGTAGTCGAGATCGTTCAGGATGCGCATGGCACCGTATCCGCCACGTAGGCACCAGATCCCGTCGATCTCGTCATCCGCCGCGAAGCGGTTGAAGTCGGCAGCGCGATTGGCATCGCTCCCGGCGAGATAGCCGTGACGCTCGAGGACGTGCGCGCCAACGACCGGCTGCCACTCGAACGAGCGTGCCGACGCAATGGCGTGCTCGAGATCGGCTTCATGGAGCGGGCCGGACGGCGCCAGGAGCGCCACACGCGAGCCCGGCGCGAGGTATGGAGGAACTCTCATGACGAGCACGTACGCACACCAGCTCGGCGTCGTCAACTCAGCGCTATCTGTTTTTGTGGCATCAGCCGTGCGAAGTGAAGCTGCACGTGCCGACGGATACGTGAGATTCAATGCGCCGGCTCCAGACTCAAGATGCATGGAGGAACGAACATGGCGGATCGCCAAGACAATCGACGCGACAACCTCAGTGACTCGTCGCGAAAGCCGTCCAATACGTCGCCCGACAACGGATCGAAGCAGTTCGACCGCGACTCGAACTCGAGCAGCGACAGCGGCTATGAGGGCTCCGGCCGCGGCTCGAGCACGGAGCAGTCCGACCAGCACGGCAGCTCGCCGGATCGCAGCAAGTCGTCGGGGAGCGGAAGCTCCGTCTGATCGTCGCTCGACCGCGCTAGCGCCGGTCGCAACACGCGCCAAAGCCACATAGCTTTGGCGCGTGTTCGTTCCACTCCTCTGCACTGCGCCGTGGCTGGTACCTCTCGTCGTGACCGTCATCCGGGCGCGACACTCGCGATCGCTCGACGAAGTCTCGCCTGACGCCGGCGACTCGCCGCCCACCGTGACGGTGATCATTCCCGCCCGCAACGAGGCGCGCAACATCGATCGGTGTGTCCGTTCGGTGCTCGCGTCGCGATACAATGCGTTCGAGGTCATCGTCGTGGACGATCATTCCACGGATGGCACCGGCGACATCGCTCGCGCCGTGGCGCCGCTCGATCCTCGACTGCATGTGATGCCCGCGCCAGAATTGCCCGACGGCTGGTTTGGAAAGCAGTGGGCATGCGCGACCGGCGCTGCGTCCTCGACCAGCCAACTGTTGCTCTTCACCGACGCCGACACGCAGCACGGACCGGAGCTACTCGCCCGAGCCGTGAATGCGATGCGTGAGCGCGGCTCAGACATGCTGACCGTCTCCGGTCATCAGGAAACTCATAGTTTCTGGGAGCGCGTGATTCAGCCGCAGGTGTTCGCGCTCCTCGCCATGCGCTACGGCGGCACCGAGCATACAAACGCTGCACGCCGCGCCGAGGATGTGATTGCGAACGGGCAATACATATTGACGACGCGAAGTGCGTACGACGCGGTTGGCGGCCACGAGTCCGTTCGCGACGTCGTCGCTGAAGATCTTGCGCTCGCGCAACTGTATTTTCGCCTGGGCAAGCGCGTGACTGTCGTGTTGGCGCTCGCGCACCTCTCGACGCACATGTACGCGTCGCTGCGCGAGATCATAGGCGGATGGCGAAAAAACATTTTCGCCGGCGGTCGGTACGCCATGCCGGGCGGCGCGGTCGGACGTGCACTGTTTCCGCTGGCGGTAGTCGGCATGCCCCTCATGAATCTCGCGCCGCCCGTCGCGCTCGGGCTCGCCCTTGCAGGCGTGCTTGGTCATGCGTGGCTCGTCTGGTCCGCAGTCATTGTGGCGGCGGCACTCCTCTTCTGGATTGGCGTCTACCGATTCATCGGTGAGCCCGTGTGGTACGCGCTGCTATATCCGCTCGGCGCTGCGCTGCTCGAATACATCGTCGTCGGTTCGGTCGCGCGCGGTAACCGGGTCGCCTGGAAGGAGCGGAGTTACCTGTCGCGATAGCGCCTGCGGCGCTCGCAGTCGAATGTGTATGACTGCAATCGAGTGGTCGCGGTGCGCGCGGCACACCCGCATACACTCGGCGCGTGCGAACTCTCCGCGCCGCCGCCGAGCTTCTTGCCGGGGCTCATGATCTCGAATCGCTCGGCGCCATTGCGTCGTGCGCCGGCTGCGACGGCGCGCCGCAGCCGCTGGACGCGCGCACGCGTGCCGCCCTCGGACTTCCTGATGCCGTAACCGCAGCGAACGTCGCAAGCGGCCGCGGGGCGCTTCGTGCGATGCTGCTGACGATTTCAGGTGACGCAAACGTGCGCGACGTGCTGCCCCGCGTCGCGTCGCGCCTATCCTCGCGTGCGCCGCATCTGCTCTGGCTCGTCGTTGTCGTCAATCCCGAGAGGGGCGATCTGGCACTGGCGGCGTGGACCGACGATCGCCGGCCGCCGCGCGTGTCGGCCTTGCTCGCAAATCGGAACGCGATCGTCGACAGCGACGCCGACACCTTGCGAGCGCTTGCGTCGACGCCTGCGGCAACCGGACGCGACATTCTCGTCCACACGCGCTGGGTCGAGATCCTCGGCCGCGAATCGCTCACGAATCGCTTCTATCGTGCGCTCGAGCAATCGGTCGACACCATCGCGCGATCGTCGGTCGTCGGCAGCGCGAGCGCACGCCGCGAGATCGCGCTGCTCAATACGTCGCGCTTGCTCTTTCTCTCGTTTCTCGAGGCAAAAGGCTGGCTCGATGGCGACTCGGGTTTCCTCTCGCGTCAGTTCGACGAGACGATGGCGCGCGGCGGACGCTTCCACGACCGAGTACTGCGTCCGCTGTTTTTCGGCACGCTGAACACGCCTCCCCGATTGCGAGCGGCCGCCGCGAATCGATTTGGTAACATTCCGTTCCTAAATGGCGGCCTCTTCGCGCGATCGCCAATCGAGCGGCGCCACCGCGGCCTCGCGTTCACCGACGACGCGTACGGAGTGTTGATCGGGAGTGTACTCGGCCAATTCCGATTCACGGCGCGCGAAGAGACCGCGAGATGGAGCGAAGCGGCGGTCGATCCGGAAATGTTGGGACGTGCGTTCGAATCACTCATGGCCGCGCCGGAGCGACGTCGCACCGGCGCGTTCTATACGCCGTTCGCGCTCGTCGAGCGCGTCACGAACGCCGGGCTCGACGCAGCAGTGACTAGCCGCGACGCCGATCCGGCCGACGTCCTTCGCTCCCTCACGGTGCTCGATCCCGCCTGCGGTTCGGGCGCATTTCTCGTGCATCTGCTCGAGCGAATCACCCATCTATTGCGTCTGCTGGGCGACACGCGCGACGTCAGCACCGTGCGCCGCGAAGTGCTCACGCGCTCGATCTTCGGCGTGGACGTCAATCCGACGGCCGTGTGGCTCTGCGAGCTCCGCCTCTGGCTGTCAGTCGTGATCGAGAGCGAGGAGACGAATCCGCGCTCCGTGACGCCACTGCCCAATCTCGATCGCAACATTCGCACGGGCGACACGCTCGCCGCGCGCCCGTTCGGCGACGGCGACATCAATCTCCGCGGGACCGCCGCGTTGTACAGATTGCGGAAACGCTACTCGGGCGCGAGCGGTGCGCGAAAGGAATCGCTCGGGCGCGAGCTGGATCGCGTCGAACGAAAGCGCGGCCTGGATTCGCTGGCGCGCGAGCTCGAGTCCATCGCCGCGCAACGCCGCGACCTCGTCGCCGCGCGACGTGGTCGCGATCTGTTCGGTGGTCGGTACGAGCCGTCGCGCGACGAACGGATTGCGGCCGAGGATCTTCGGCGGCGTGCGGCGGCGTTGCGTGCGGCGCGAAATCGGATCGCGGCTGGCGGCGCACTTCCCTTCTCGTTCCCTGTGCACTTTGCCGAGGTGGCCGCGCGTGGCGGGTTTGGGCTCGTCGTTGGGAATCCGCCGTGGGTACGGATGCACAACGTCTCGCCGAAACAACGTCTGGAGTTTCGTCGAGACTTCTTCGTGGCGCGCAACGCGGCGTGGGAGGCGGGCTCCGCGCATTCCGGTGCAGGACGCGCGTTTGCGGCGCAGGTCGACGTTGCGGCACTGTTCGTCGAGCGCTCGCTGCAACTTGCCGCGCCCAGCGCAACGATCGCGCTGCTCTTGCCCGTCAAGCTCTGGCAGTCGCTCGCTGGCGGCGGCGTGCGCAGGCTGATCGCCGAGTCGGCGAGACTCGTGCGCGTAGACGATTTGTCAGAGGCGGCGGCCGCGTTCGATGCCGCGGTCTATCCGTCGCTGATCGTCGCGCAGAGAGTCGATCCAACGCACGGGACAGGCAATAGCCCAAAGGATCCGGTGCGCATGGCTGTTCACCGTCGCGGCGCAGTGGGATTGGAGTGGACCAGCCCCGTCGCGTCGCTACCCTTTGACTCGAGTCGCGGAGCGCCGTGGATTCTGCTTCCGCGCGATGCGCGACGCGCATTCGACCTGCTACGAACCATTGGTGAGCCGCTCGCCACTTCGGTGTTCGGTCGTCCGCTGCTCGGCATCAAATGCGGGTGTAACGACGCCTTTGTTGTGAAACTCGAAGCGGTTCGCGGCGACCTCGCACGAGTCATGACGTCCGACGGTAGATCCATTGAGCTCGAGTACGCGATGCTGCGTCCGCTGCTGCGTGGCGAGCAGCTCGAGCCGTGGAACGCGCGACCGGGCGCAGACCATGTCATCTGGACGATGGGCGCTGACGGATCTCCGCTCGGCACACTGCCACCGCTCACGGCACGATGGCTCGCTCGCTGGCGGCGGCGACTCGACGCGCGAACGGACGCCAAACATCGCGCGCGATGGTGGACGCTCTTCCGCACGGACGGAGCAGCGCACGGCGCACCGCGAGTCGTGTGGTGCGACATGGGCCGCCAACCACGAGCCAGCGTATTGGATGCAGGCGACGCAACAGTGCCGCTGAACAGCTGCTACGTCGTGCGATGTGCCAGTGCCGACGACGCACATGCATTGGTCGCACTTCTCAACGGACCGTTGGCGCGAGCGTGGCTGAACGCGATCGCTGAACCGGCGCGAGGAGGCTATCGGCGGTATCTGGGCTGGACCATGTCGCTGCTGCCGATTCCTCGCGATTGGTCTCGCGCGCGAGACATTCTTGCGCCACTCGGACGCGCGGCGCGACTCGGCGTGCCGCCGGCCGATCCCGAGTTGTTTCGCGCGGCGCTCGATGCGTACGAGGCGGAGCATGATGACTTGGCCGCGCTCGTGGCGTGGATGTCATGCTGACGGCGCGCGAAACGCGAACGACGAATCTCGCGGCGGCCAAGCACGCGATCGCATCGGCGCTGTTGGGCGGTCGCACGAGCGTTAGTCAGTCCTTGGGCAAGGTGGTGCTCCGGCCGCATCAGCGAGCCGCGGCGGCGCGCATCGTTTCGCTGATCGGCACACACGGTGGCGCGATGCTCGCCGAACCTGTGGGTGTCGGCAAGACATTCACTGCGCTCGCGGTCGTCGCGACGGTGAGTGAAAAGCCGCTGCTCGTCGTTCCAGCGGCGTTGCGGCAGATGTGGGCAGAGTCGCTCGCGCACTGTGGAGTGTCGGCAACTCTCGTGAGCCACGAAGAGCTCAGTCGCGGAAAGCGGCCCACAGGTTCGTTCGACTTCATCGTCGTCGACGAATCGCATCGCCTGCGATCGCCGGCGGCACACCGGTACGGCGTGCTCGCGGAACTGTGCCGGGTGTCGAAAGTGCTGCTCGTGACGGCGACTCCGGTGCAGAATGCGCGCAGCGACCTCGCCGTGCAGCTCGCGCTCTTTCTTGGTCGCGGCGTGTGGCAGATGTCGGACGAGGAGCTCGCGTCCTACGTCGTGCGCGGCCGAGCGTATGATGACGACGACCGGCCGACGCTCGCCGGTCCCCACCTCGTTCCACTCGACATCGACGACGATTGCGTCGATGCGCTCATCGCGCTGCCGCCGCCCGTGCCCGCGCGGAACGAGGCAGTCGCCGCCGCGCTACTCAGCTACGGCTTGCTGCACCAATGGACGTCGAGTCGTGCCGCGCTGGAGAGAGCGTTACAGCGAAGTCGCGCACGCAGTATCGCGCTGTCTGAAGCGATCGATGCTGGCCGGCAACCCACGCGCGCAGAGCTATCGGCGTGGAGCTGCGCCGACGACGCGCTGCAGCTCGCGTTTCCGGAAATTGTCGCCGATCACGCGATTGACGCCGATATCGGCGCCGCCACCCTGCGAGGGTCGCTGGAGCGGCATCGCGTCGCCGTAGAATCCGTCTTGGCCACGCTGCGTTCGGCGCCAAATCCCGACGACGCGCGCGCGGCTGCGCTGCGGCGGATTCGCGCTGAACATCCAGGCGAGCGGATCATCGCGTTCTGTCAGTATGCTGAAACTGTAAACATGCTTCGCACCAGACTCGCGCGCGATAACGGCGTCGCTGCGCTGACTGCGCACGGAGGGCGTGTTGCCGGCGGCCGGATCACTCGCGATGACATCCTGGCTCAGTTTACCGTCGGGCCTCGAGCTGGCCGCGAGAACGCCAGCGAACGGATCGAATTGCTGATCACCACCGATCTGCTGAGCGAAGGGCTCAACCTTCAAGGCGCGTCGGTGATCGTCCACCTGGATTTGCCGTGGAATCCAGCGCGCCTCGATCAACGCGTTGGTCGTGCGCTCCGATTGGGGTCGACACACCCAGTCGTGACGGTGTACATGCTCTCGCCGCCCGCGGCCGCCGAGCGTCTGATGCACATCGAGCGTCGTTTGCGCGAGAAGCTGTGTGTCGCGCAGCGGACGGTCGGTATTGCCGGCCGAATCATGCCATCGCCGCTCGGTGTCGCACCCAACGCCGATCGCGGACAACAAGGACTCGCCGAGCGGCAATCGGCGGTGAGTGACGCGCTGCGGCCGTGGCTGGACTCGTACAGAGCGCCGTTGCGTACGCATTCGCTTTGTGTTGGCGCAGCTGTCTCGGACCACGACGGCTTTCTCGCACTCGTGAAAGAACGCGACGAGCTGCTTCTCGTCGCCGATCTGGGTTCGGGAATCGACACACAATCGTCGACGTTGCTTGCCGCCGTGGCGGCGTGCAGCGGTCCGGAGGTCTCGATTGACGAATCTCGAATGCAGCGCGCCGTCGGCCAACTGAAAACGTGGCTCAGTGCGAGGGCTGGCGAATCGCTCGTCGATTTCCGCGCCGCAGGCGCCGCGCGCACTCGTCGCGACGCACTGCAGCGTGTCGCACAAATGATGGCACGGGTGCCGCGTCACGAGCGCGTCGCGCTACTTCCGCTCGCCGACGCAGTGCGCGCGGTCGCAACGGCGCGACTCAGCGAAGGCGCCGAGCGAATTCTCGACGATCTCGTTCGCGCGCAGTTGCCGGATGAAGCGTGGCTTCGATCAGTCGCGACGTTCAGTGCACTGAATGTGCGCGGCGCGGCGCCAGAGCCGAACCATTCCGGCGCTGCGAGCAGCAGCCGAGCTGGAGAGATCGTCGCTCTAGTCCTGTTTGGTCCGCCGGCGCTTTAGTCCCGAGCATTTCGGCCGACACTCTTCAAGGCACAACTCGAACGTCGCCGTTTCCAGAACGTCCGCCCACGGAGTCCACTATGGACAAAACAGTCCCATCATCCACGCCCGCCGAGTCGCCGCGCCCAGAGCGCCCCGACCTGGATACGTGGCGCGGGGATATCCGTGAGCAGCCGCCACGCTGGCGTCGTCGTCCGAAAGCAGAACGGGTGAAGAGTCTGTGGGATGCGACTCGGCCCCTGTTGGCTCGCATCGGCGAGGGCACGACCTGGGTGTGATGTGCTAGCCCGGGGCGGTGAGCGGCGGACGGTTGGCGTGAGCTTCCTTATTGGAACCCGCTCGACCGTTCGCCTTTCATCATTTCTGTCTGCGAACTAACGCGACAGCCCCAGTCGTCAGAAGTTCGCCGGCTGCGGAGGCCGAGCACCCGTACGCGCTGCGTCAGCGCTCTTGGCCAGCTCGTCGAGCGACGTCACCGACTCGCAGATATCGCGCAGCAGACCGTTGTTGAGACCGTAGACCCAACCGTGCACGGCGAGTTGTTGTCCGCGCGCCCATGCGTCGCGCACAATGGTCGTCTGGCTCACGTTGACGAGCTGCTCGATGACGTTGAGCTCGCACAGCCGGTTGATCCTTTCTTCATCGGTAGCGAGCAAATCGAGCTGGTGTTGATGCTTGATGCGCACGTCGTGCACGTGACTCAGCCAGTTGTCTACCAAGCCAAGCTTTTCATCGCCCAACGTTGCGCGCACGCCGCCGCAACCATAGTGGCCGCACACGATGATGTGCTTGACGCCCAACACTTCCACGGCGAACTGCATCACGGAGAGACAGTTCAGATCGCTGTGCACCACGACGTTGGCGATGTTGCGGTGCACGAACATTTCGCCTGGCGCGAGACCGGCGATGACGTTAGCCGGAACGCGACTGTCCGAGCATCCAATCCACAGGTGTTCCGGCGCCTGCTGCCGTGATAGTCGTTCAAAAAAATCGGGGTCGCGGCTCGTGATGTCCGCGGCCCACTCGCGATTCTTGATGAAGAGGTCGTTGAGAAAGCGCATCGTCCAATGTACGTGATGCGATCCGCCGAGTCACTCCCCGGTTATTCTCCGAGCACCGGCTCGTACTCGACAGGCATGTGGACGTGCTCGTGCTGCTCGAGCATGCGCACGCACGTGTTCCAGCGAAGAATCGCTTCGTCGTTTCCGGCGGGACGCATGCCCTCCGCTTTCTCGTACCACGTCATGGCCTGATGAAACCACTCGGCCGCAACCTCCGACGCGCCGAGCGCGCCGCGATGAAGGAGCGCGCGAGCGCGTCGCTCGCAGATGATACCCGAGTAATACACGCGTTCGTATTCGTCGGTCAGGCGCGGAAGCACAGCGCGTGCGCGATGTAACCCTTCACCGTGCTCGTCGACGAATTGATCGGTGATCGACAGCAGTAGCGAGACGAGCGCTTCCTGATTTGTCGGATCGATCTCGAGAACGTCGAGGCAGATGCTCTCCGCCGCCGACGACTCGTTGAGTAGACGATAGCGCTCGGCTTTTTGGAGCGCGGCGGGAATGCCTTCGTGCGTGATCGGCTTCAGGTCCATGGATCCTCGCTACGGTTTCTCGAACGTGACTCGCTGATTGACGTAGTCCATCGTGAGCTTGAATTGCCGGAATGCGGCCCCACCGATCGATGCGAGGATCGGCTTGTCCATGAGGGACTTCATCATTCCGTCATACACTTGATCTGGGCGTTTGGCGAACCAGATGGGTCCGACATCGTAGCCGGCGATGGAGACGGAAGGCACGGCAATGAGATCGGCGTGCGTGTTGTCCTCGCCGCCAGGAATGACGCGCCAATCCGGATGTACGCCGCGCCATTTGTCCCACAACCGAGTCGTGACGAACGCCGACGCACGGTTCGCCGGCCCCGGCCCAACGATCGCAATCGCTTCCGGAGTGAGCACCGACGTTGCGCCCGTGTCGAGCAGCATGTCGATCGTGTCTCCGGCGACGACCACTTGGATGCGTGGATCATCGCGCACGAGCGGCGCCTTGAGCGTCATCGGGATCGTGTGCGGACCAAACAGCTTCGGCGGAGGCGGTGTCTCGTAGTACGACGCCTCGTGTCGTGGATAGTCGAGTACCCACACGCGGCCCGCGAACCAGTTGTGCCCGACCATACCAACTGCCGTGTCGAACGCCTTCATCGGCTTGACGCCGTACCCCATGATCTCTCCACGCGGCGTGCCGAGCGCTGGCGGAATTGCTGCGTCTTTCCTGAAGGTCGGAAACGGTCCGCCCGCAAAGACCGAGTCGCCGTCGCCAAGCTGCAAGAACTTCGGCGTGAAGCCGAGCTTTTCGAGGACCGGCTTGATGACGAACACACCACCGCCGCCGGTGTCCATCAACAGAACGATCGTGTCGCCCTGCTGCGAGACTGGGGCAGCAAAGAAGCGATCGGCACGATAACGCGTCGGGATGACCGTTTGCGATCTGAGGTTCGATGCAACTGAGACCGCTGCAAGCGCAAACAACGCAGCAGCGCGTGCCGGACCATCCACGCTTGCCCTCCCGCCGTTAGAGATCCATCCAATTCTCTTCACTGGCAACGCTCGATGATGCCGCTTGCAGCCGCATTTGTCAAAGCCACGACGACGCATGGGAAAGTCTGCCGAGGCCGGCGACGGTGCAGAAAAACAGCGGAGAATCGACCGGTGAGAAACCGTGCGTCGACTGGTAGCTTTGACGGATGAGGAGAAGTCGTTCGATCGTGGTCCGCTTGTTCGATATTGCGGCGTCGGTGACCGTAGTCGCCGTCATGGGAGTGGCGAGCCAGTCGTGCAGCAGCGACGCCACCACCCGTCCAGCCGCCGTCGATTCGCTGGCGTTGAGCACGCCGGACTCCGCGCTATACGCCGGGGACACATTGCATCTCGTCGCGACGGCCTTCGATGCCGCCGGCCACTCGATCCAAGGCGCGTCTCTGCAGTGGAGCAGCTCGGATGCGAGTATCGTCGCGATCGATCCAACGGGTCTCGCGACCACCCGTGCCACCGGAACGGCTACCATCACCGTGACCGCTCAGGGAAAATCGGCATCGCAAAGCATTGCGGTCCACCCTGGATTCACGGTTCGGATCCTCACGCCGACCGACGGTGGACTCGTCGGTTCGAAGGTTCGCGTCATGGGAATCGTCACCGCGCCGACGCCGATATTCAAGATGGACTACCAGGCAACGCGGCTGAAGTCCGCGAGTGACGACTCCACCTGGACGAATTCCGGCAACATCCTCGGGTCGGATATGCGATCCGGGACGGCGCCAGTCGACACGTTCTACGTGCCCGTGCTCAACGAGTCGAATGGCGTCGGCATCGGGTCCTATGAAGTGCGCGTCAGAGTGTTCGATCAGCACGGAGCGGTGGCATATGATTCTGTGAAATTCACCGTACCGAACGAATACGTGTCGATCGAACGCGGCCTCCCCGACACACTGTACCAGCGCACGTTCGTGGCCGTCGGAACCATCGGCGGTCCGTTGCCGTGGTCGCGAACCGTTTACGTCCTAGACGCGGGAACCGCGACAGAGCACCTCGAATCCGGCGGCGGCAGCACTCCGCCACTCACGTGGAGATTCAAGTATCAGGACACGCTGTCGGCTGGACCGCACACCTTCACCGTGAGGATTCTCGACAGCGCCGGAACGGTCATGGATACGGTGTCGACCCATTTCATCGTTGCGCGCGAAAGCGCGGCATACACGCTCACGCCGTTGCCTACGCTCGGGTCGACGACTGCGGCGAACGACATCAATGCGTCCGGCGCCGTCGTTGGAAGCGCGATCTACGGAACGAATTCGGTTGGTGCGAAAGCGGGATCACAAGCGGTGGTCGTTTGGGAAGACGGGCAGCTACGCGCTCTGCCGTCGCCGGATTCGATCGGAACAGTCGCAGCAGTCGCGATCAACGCGGCAGGCGACGTCGGCGAGAACCTCACGGAACCGGGAGCCTGCAAACAAGGAGTCGTCTGGCCGCGCGGCGCGACGACACCCAAACTCATCGACTTCCCGACGTGTGCCTGGCTGTTCGATCTGAACGACAATCAGGATCTGCTTCTACAGGATTTCGGATCGTCGCTGATCCTGCATGGCGATGAGATCGACTCCGTCTCAACGCTGGATTGCCAATGGTCGAGAATGAACAACCAACGCCAAGCCGTCGGCTGGGCCTACGACCATTTCTCTTTGTATGGTGAGTACACCTGTGGCCGGAACATTTCGTTCGGCCTGCCAAACCGCGATTACGGGCGGCAACCGTTCATTCAATCCACGTATCTGAATGACGCCGGCGATGTCGCTGGCAGCGTTGGCGGAGACGGCATAGCTGGCAGGGATCCCACAACGCGCGGATATGCGGTAGTCAGCAACTCGGGCGTTTCCGTCGACCTCGGTCTCTATCTCGGCTTCAATCAGACATCGAACCTGTCCGGGCTGAACAATCGTGGAATCGCGCCCGTGTTCATGCCCGATACGCACTCGCTCGCGCTGTTCGACATTCACTCGCACCGCGTCACCGACGTCTCGCTGACGCTGAACGGCTGGGTCATCACGAGCGTCGTCGGCATGAACGATGACGGGGTCATCGCCGCCAACGCGACCGACCCCGCCAGCGGCTACAGCCGCGCCGTCATCCTTTCTCCCGCTTCTTCCGCGAATAAATCTTCACCAGCTTCCCAATCGGATCGAAGAACTCATCGACCACCCGCTCCTTGAGCGGAATGATCGCGTTGTCCGTGATCGTGATGTGCTCGGGACACACCTTCGTGCAGCACTTGGTGATGTTGCACAATCCAATGCCGTGCTCCTTCCGCAAATCCGACACGCGATCCGCCGTGTCCAGCGGATGCATCTCGAGCGCCGCAGCGTACACGAGAAAGCGCGGCCCAATGAAATCCTCGTGCATGTGGTGGTCGCGCAGCACGTGACAGACATCCTGGCACAGGAAGCATTCAATGCACTTCCGGAATTCCTGCACGCGATCGACGTCGGACTGCTGCATGCGCCACGTGCCATCCGGCGCATCGGGCGGACGCGGCGTGAATTTCTGAATCTTCTTCTTGACCTCGAAATTCCACGACACATCCGTTACCAAATCGCGAATGTGCGGAAAGGCGCGCATCGGCTCGACGGTCACGGGTTTGTCGGCGTCGAGATCCTGAAGCCGCGTCATGCACATCAACTTCGGCATGCCGTTGATCTCAGCCGAACACGAGCCGCACTTGCCGGCTTTGCAGTTCCAGCGGCAAGCGAGGTCGTTCGCCTGCGTCGCTTGGATCTCGTGCACCGCGTCGAGGACGACCATGCCTTCAACGACGTCCTGCTTGTATTCGACGAATTCGCCCTTCCCTTTCTCGCCTCGCCAGATCTTGAATGAGCGAGTCGTGTGGTGCGCGGCAGCATCCTGCGCCGCTTGCGCCGCGGTGAACGCGTCCTTCGCTTTCGTCTCTCCGGGAGCCAGTGGCGTCGTCATTATTTCATCTCCTCGATGACCGCCTTGAGCTCGTCGGGCATCGGCGGAATCGTCGCGCGCGACACCTGCATCTCGCCGTTGGGGCCTTTGGTGACGATGTGGTTGAACTCGGCGAACGCCGGATCTTTGTCGGGATAGTCGTCGCGGAAATGGCCGCCGCGGCTCTCCTTCCGCTCGAGCGCGGACCGCGCCACCGCCTCCGACACCGTCAGCAGATTGTTCAAGTCGAGGGCCGTGTGCCAACCAGGATTGTACTCGCGGTTGCCGAGGACGCCGACAGTCTTCGCGCGCTCCTTCAACGTCTCGATCTCGCGCAGCGCATGTTCCATCTCCGCCTGCGCGCGCACGATGTTGACGTTGTCCTGCATCGTCTCCTGCAACGCCTCCTGCACCTGATACGGACCGACCTTGCTGTCGCGCCCAAAAGGCGCCAACGAGGCCGTTGCCGACGCGTCGACCTCCGACGTGTCGATGCTCACGTTCCCGTTCTCGCGCGCGAACTTCGCGGCGAACTCGCCGGCGCGTTTGCCAAATACGATGAGATCCGACAGCGAGTTGCCACCCAGTCGATTCGCTCCGTGCAATCCCGCTGCGCACTCGCCGCAGGCGAACAGTCCGGGCACTGTCGACATCTGCGTCTCACCGTCGACGCGAATGCCACCCATGATGTAGTGGCACGTCGGGCCGATTTCCATCGCTTCCTTCGTGATGTCCACTCCAGCAAGCTGCATGAACTGGTGATACATGCTCGGCAGCTTGCGCTTGATGTGCTCCTCGGAGTTCGGAAGCTTTTCCTTGATCCACGCGATGTCGAGGAACACGCCGCCATGTGGCGATCCGCGGCCTTCCTTGACCTCGCGCACGATCATCCGCGCGACGTGATCGCGCGTCAATAGCTCGGGCGGACGACGCGAATTCTTGTCGCCCTGGGTGTACTTCCACCCTTCCTCGGGAGTGTCCGCCGTCTGCGCCTTGTAGTTGTCGGGGATATTGTCGAACATGAATCGCTTGCCATCACGATTCTTTAATATCCCGCCCTCGCCGCGCACGCCTTCGGTCACGAGCAAGCCGCGCACACTCGGCGGCCAGATCATGCCGGTGGGATGGAACTGGATGAACTCCATGTCCTGGAGCGCCGCGCCGGCGTGATAGGCGAGTGAATGCCCGTCGCCTGTGTATTCCCAACTGTTCGACGTGATCTTGAACGCGCGCCCGATGCCGCCGGTCGCCAGCACGACGGCCTTGGCCTTGAACAAACGAAAACGACCGCGCTCGCGGTCGTAGGCAAAGGCGCCGGCAATCCGATCGCCGTCCTTGAGGAGCGTCAGGACCGTGACTTCCATGTGGACGTCCAAGCCTTGATGCACGCCGTGGTCCTGAAGCGTGCGAATGAGCTCGAGCCCCGTCCGATCGCCGACGTGCGCGAGCCGCGGGTACCGATGTCCGCCGAAGTTGCGCTGCAAAATCTTGCCGTCGGGCGTGCGATCGAACAGCGCGCCCCATGCCTCCAACTCGCGCACGCGCGCCGGCGCTTCCTTCGCGTGCAGCTCGGCCATGCGCCAATTGTTGAGGTATTGGCCGCCGCGCATGGTGTCGCTGAAATGGACGCGCCAGTTGTCGCGATCGTCCACGTTGCCCATGGCCGCAGCCATGCCACCTTCGGCCATCACCGTGTGCGCCTTGCCGAGCAGCGATTTGCAAACGAGGCCGACGTTCGCGCCCTGCGCCGCCGCTTCGATCGACGCGCGCAAACCCGCGCCGCCCGCTCCGATCACCAGCACGTCATGCTCGATCGTCTGGTATTCCATCGACTGGCCGGCCATTAGAGAATCCTCCAGTCGTGCCAGATGCCCATCGAGCACAGTCTGATGTACAGATCAGTGAACGCAACAACGACGAGACTCGTGTACGCCCACTTCATGTGCCAGCGATTGAGACAGCTCGAGCAGTCGTACGCTTTCTTTCGCACCGGGTGGCGCGAAATCTGGTCGAGGAATCCGCCCACCGCGTGCCGCACCGAATGGCAGCCAAGCGTATAACAGGTGAGGAAGATGACGTTGGCGGTGAGCACGATTGTGCCGACGCCAATGCCGAACTGCTTGCCGCCCGCGCCGTTGTCGAACCACATCCCGTCCCACGCGTCGTGCGCGAGGATGAACAGGAAGATCACCGCGATGTACATGAAGTAGCGGTGAACGTTCTGCAGGATCAGCGGAAAAGAACGCTCGCCCAGGTAGCTCTTACGGGGCTCGCCGACGGCGCAGTTCAGCGGATCGGCCCAGAAGGCTTTGTAATACGCGCCGCGATAGTAATAACAGGTAAAGCGGAAGAGCCCGGGAAAGGGCAGGATGATCAACGCCGGTGAAAAGGGCAACAGACCCGGCCACCACCCCGGCTTTGCGCCGAACAACGCCGTGTTCGGGTCGCCGAAAATTTCCGGCGAGTAGAACGGCGAGAGGTAATTACCAAATCTGTAATGAGCGTTTTGGAACGCCGACCACGTTGCGTAGACGACGAAGCTGCCAAGGATGACGAAAACGACAAGGGGTTGAATCCACCACGCGTCGCGCCGCATCGTTCCACCGAACCCTCGTTGAAGGAGGGGGAGCGGTGCATGAGCCATAGGATCAGGGGCTGAGGGCCTGGATCGATACTCCGGTTGGCGCGGATAATGGACTTCGCACGACACGCCGCGTCAATGCCGAAATCGCCCTCTAATCGTTCCAACGGTGTCCGGCAGCACAAAAGTGAACGGGTAGTCCACCGCTTGCGCCACGGGACACCCGTGGATCGTCGCCGGATCGAATGCCTGATTCGGCAGGGCGACCACCGCGGCCCGGTAGAAACTCTCCGACGTCGCTCGCATGACCTCCACGGTGCTCAGCAGCGGCGTTCCGGATTGGCTCACGACGAACCGGAGCATGACCTCGCCGGTCTCGACGCTGTCACGACGCTCGTCGTCCGGAAATGCGGGCGCCGGATTCCCGCGATGAGGCTTGGCGTCGACCACAGGCATGCGCGGGAAATAGGTTTTGACGAGCCTCAGCGCGCCGGGCAGCGAATCGCTGGCGATGCGCAGGTCCGCCACCATCGAATCCGCGCTGCTGGACGCGAACAGCCCGCCCGGCAGCGTGGCCGCCGCACCGACCGCCGACGCGGCGGCGGAATCGAATCCGGGCATGAGCGAGGCACGAACCGTGGTGACGCCGCGCAACGCACCGCTCGCCGCGGTAGCGAACCGATAGACGCCGATGACGGACGGAGCGCGCAACGTGCCGGCGGTATCCGCGTTGAACACCGAGAGCACGCGCATGACCACGGGCCCGGAAAACACCGTGAGCGGAAATGGCTTCGGTGCGACAAACATCGATCCGATCTGGCTCGCGATCGCCGCGGCACGCGCCCCATCCAACGCACCGTCGAGCCGCTGCACCGAAACGAACAACCCTGCCGAAACAGAGTCAGCGCGGGCGGTGCTGACTACAGAGTCGCAATGGGCCGGGTTCGCCGAGGCGGTCTGTGCCGTGACGCGCCGAGGGCCGGCGAGCGCGGACGCGGCGACGATGAGTCCGCACGAGAGTATCGAATGTATGCGCAGCATGAGAATCCTAATATAAATGCACGCGCTGACTACCGTCGCCACTCCTGCACGACGCGCGCGGTCTTGATGTAGTCCAGCTTGGGCCATCCAGCCGTGAGATATGCATTGCCCTTGATCCTGATCGAATCCTGCGACGGACCCTCCATGCCGTACTCCGATCCACCTCGTGGCGCCGCTTCGCCATATCCCGAATAGAGCGAATCGACGACGGGCATTCCCGTGATGACTTCACCGAACGGCGGAAAGCCGAACGTGCTCAACGTGTCGAGCTTCGGATTGTCGACGAGATTGACGAACAACTGCGCGGATCGCGTATTGGGGCCGCCGCGCGCATACGCGATCGTGCCACGCGTGTTGCTGTGCTGTACCGGCTCGTCAGCGAAGCATTGGTTGTCCAACGCGCTGTTGATCTTCGGATCGCCGCTCAACCCGAACTGCGCGACAAACCCTTTCACCACGCGAAAGAAGCGATTGTCGTCGTAGTGCTTGTCTTGCACGAGCGCATAGAAGTGCGCGACGCCGAGCGGCGCCCAGGGCTTCCGTGCCATGACGTCGAATCGGCCACGACTCGTCTCGAACGCGACGACAAAACTGTCCGGCGCCGCGGCCGCGTCGATCTTCTGTGGCTTGCAGCCGAACAACTGTGGCATACAGGAGGTGTCGGCGAGAGCAAACACCGCAATGAGAGCGACACCGCAGGTCCGTCGAAAGCGCATCATCGGCATCGCCTCACCGTGGCCGCGACGTGACGGGATTCGCGATCTTCACCGGCTGTGCCGGCAATTCCGGCTGCGGCGGACCTGCCGTGATCGCATCGGACACACGCTCGCGCTGGTGGTCGTTGAGGCTCGTGAGTAACGCCAGCACGTTGTCTGACTCGATCAACGTTCGCTCCTGCCGCATCGTTTGTTGCGCGCCCACACCGACGAAATCGGTGCGATTGAGCTTTTTCTCATCGGCGATCCGGGCCGTAGAATCCGCGTAGATGTGCACCTCGAGCGCCGCACTTTGTCCAATATTCAACATCAGCGGTTGGCCGCCCAGCTCGTGCTCCGCCGGAGAGGCGCCAGAGTCCGGCCGTGGGGCCACCCCGGCGCGATCGAGATGATACGTCAGCGAACACGCCGCCCAATGCCCAGTTGCCGGGCACCCTGAGCCCCCAGACGCTGCGGGTGTTGTCGACGCCACCGCGACCGCCGGCGGTGGCGGTGGCGGTGGCGCGTCCGACTTCGAGCATGCCGACAGACACAGCCCAGCGATCAATGTTGCGAGAATCCTCATGCTTCAACGACCTCTATTCTGTAGTTGTCATCCCGAGGAGCGCAGCGACGAGGGATCTACCGGAACGCACGCGATAGTTGGCACGAGAGAAGATTCCTCGCTTCGCTCGGAATGACAATCGGGTTACGACGCCGCACCGGCGGAGAATGCAGTGTCGACTGGGACATTCGCAACGGCTATGCGACCCGCGATCGTGGCGACCACCAGATCGCCGGTCACGTTCGTGGTCGTGCCGAAGAGATCCGGGATCGTGTCTGCCGCAATGAGCAACGCCACGCCCTCGGCGGGAATCCCATATGACACGAGCAGCGGCGCGAGCAGAAGCTGTGCACCTTGCGGCACGCCCGGAATCGTGAGACTCAACGCCACGGCGGTGATCGCGATCGTGATCATGGATGTCGTGCCGAGTGTCACGCCGTACAGTTTGGCGAGGAACAGCGTGCCGATCATCCACGTGATTGGCGTCGCGACCTTGAACGTCGACACAGACAGCGGAAGCACGAAGCCAGTGACCGGCGCGGGCAATCCGAGTGTCGCTCCGGCCTCGATCAGCGCTGGCAGCGATGCGAGCGATGAGCTCGTGCTGAGCGCGACTGCCTGCGGCGCCGCGGCCACGCGCGTGAACCATCCGAGCGGAATTCCGCCGATCGTCGACGCCAGCGGATACAGCAACAGCGCGAAGAGCACGAGCGCCGCGGAGATCGCCAGGATGTAATAGGCCATCGCGCCGGCAAGCGACATGCCCACGCGGCTCGCTGCGCCGACCACGAGCGCGAAGATCCCGATCGGCGCGAGCGCAATGATCCACTCGACGATCCGCGTCATTGCCGCCGCAATCGCCGCGAAGAAATCGACGAGCGATTGTCGCAGCCGCGGCTCGATTTGTCGCGACGCAAGCGCAAAGAGCAGCGCGAAGACGATGAGCGGCAACATCGCGCCGTTGGCTGCCGACTCTACGACGTTCGGCGGCACGAGCGCCGTGAGCCACGCCCCAAAGCCGGGCAAAGCGATCACCTTGGCGGCGGTTCCCGCCGCACCCGCAGTCGCCGACGTGCGCAGCGCTGCGGCAGCGCCAGCGTCGAGCTTCATCTCGCCAATGAGCGACGGAGCGACAAGCAACGCGAACGCGGCGGCGAACACCAGCAGCGCAACAAAGGTCAGCACGGTAGCGAGCGTCAATCGCCCCAATCCCACGCCGGTTTCGTGCGTCGCCAGACTCACGAAGAGCAGCGACACCACGAGCGGCACGATCGTCATTCGAATGCCGTTGATCCAGAGCTGGCCGAGTGGATCGAGCCAAGACGCAAATCGGAGCGCCGCCTCGTTGTGCGACGCTCCGATGATGCTTCCAACGATCAGTCCCGCGACGAGACCGAGTACGACCCGCCGGACTTTCACTCGCTCACGCGTTCACCAACACCCGCTTGAAGATCTCCGTCGCTCGGCGCATTTCATCCGCCGTGCCGATCGAGATGCGTGCCTGCGTCGTGAGCGGTGGGAACGGGCGCCCAACGAGCACGCCATTGGCCTTGCAGTCGGCTTGGAATTGCTTCGAGTCGCGGCGAATGTCGACCATCATGAAATTCGCTTGGGACGGCGTGACCTTGTAGCCGGCCTTCTCGAAGAAATTTGTCGTGAACGCTTTGGCGTCGTGGTTGAGCCGACGCTCGCGCTCCAGGTGGGTCGCTGGATTCTTGAGCGCCGCGAACGCAGCCGCGAGCGCGAGCGTGCTGGTGGAACTGCCGAGCTTGAGCGGCTGCATCACCGTGATGGTCTCCGGCGTTCCGATCGCGTAGCCGAGTCGCAGGCCGGCCATACCGTAGATCTTGGAGAACGTGCGAGCGACGATCACTCGAGGGTTCTGCATTGCTACTGGAATTGCAGTAGCATAGCTCGGGTCCTCGACGAACTCGTGATAGGCTTCGTCGACGAGGATTGTCGTATCGGGCGACGTGACGGCCAGCGTCTGAATGAAACTGTTCACGGCTGGCGCGCCGTGCACCGTGGCGGTCGGGTTGTTCGGGTTGCACAGGTACACCAACCCTGCGCCCTTCGCCGCTTCGGCCATTGCATCGAGATCGAGATGCAGGTCGCCGGTGACCGGGACTTCACGCACCGGCGCGCCAATCGTCTTGGCGACGGCGGCGGGCGATTCGTACGTCGGCGTCGCAACGACCAACGGCTTCGTCGGCGACGTGAACGCTCGCACCGCAATGCTGAGAATCTCAGTCGAGCCGCAGCCCATGAGAATGTTCTCGGGCTTCACTGCGCGCGCAGTCGCGAGCACCTTCACGAATTCGGTGTTGACGCCGGCGGGATAGCGATTCGATACAGTGAATGCATCGTGCACGGCATTGAGAACCGCGACGCCAGGTCCATTCGGATTCTCGTTGCTGTCGAGGCGAATGCCGATCGGCGTTCCCAACGGCGCATCAAATGGAGATGCGAGCGGCGATACGACGGCCGCCTCGGCGCCACGCGCCGACAGGAACGGAACTGCCAGCGCGCCAACACCGGTCGCGCCCACTGCTTTGACGAAGGAACGGCGGGTTACTGACACGACAGCCTCCAGCCGAAGAATGTGGTGCCTAAACTACCGCTTCTTCGCCGTCTTGCTATGCGTGAGTGTTTTTGAACTTTTGGCCGGAGCCGGCTTTTTGACAGCCGGGCGCTTGGCGGCGTGAGCCGTCACTTTGGGCTTGCTGGCTTTGGCTGCTTTCTTCGCGGGAGCGGCTTTGGTCGTGGCGGCCTTGACCAGAGCTTTCTTGGCCGGTCGGGTTTTTCCCGGAGCGGCCTTGGCTGGAGTCGCGTGCTTGGTAGCCGCCGGTTTGGCGACCGTCTTAGTCGCCGGCTTTGCGGCGGCCTTGACGGGCTCTTTCACCACCACCGTCTTTTTGGCAGCGACTGTCGCGGCAGGCGCGACAACGGGAGCGGCCGGCGCCGCCAATTTCGCTTTCGCCGCAGCGAGAGCCGCAGGGCTGGGCGCGTTGGGATTGCTCTTGGGACGGCCGCCTTTTCGAGCTAACTGGGCATCCGCCAACATCTTAGCGAACGCTTCCTTGGCTTCGGCCATCAGTTGCGCGTGCGAAATGCGACGCTCCTGCATCGCGCGCGCCTTCTCCTCACGATAGATCGACAGGGCTGTCGAGCCGTCCATGTGTCACCGGACCAAAGTAAGAACGAGGTACTTCTCCAAGCCGAATAATGTATCGAGAGGACCGATCCCTGGCGAGGCGTATCGTCATCGAAGATCACGAATATTTCGGGCGACGCTTCTGCAAGCAGTCGTCCAATTTAGCGCCGTCAACTAGACAGTAACGCGCTATTCAGCCGTCTTGCGTGCCGAGCGGCGGAGGTGATTGATCTGATTGATCATGCGGGCGAGCTCGGGTTGGCGATCCGGATTCTCGCGGATCATTTCATCGAGGAGCGCCGATGCCTCGTCATCGCTGACGACCGTGGGCTCCGCCGAAAAGCGCTGGTTGCCCATGTGCATGAGCGGATCGATGTACACCGGATTCTCGAGCACGATGTCGTGATCGTCGTGCTGCACGCGCACGGCGTAGAACTTCTTCCCTGCTTTCTCCATGTAGCCGACACGCACGCCGTCGATCTTGTCGGGCCACGGAGGCAGCGGACGACTATCGCCCTCGGTGCTCACGTAGCTCGTGCTTCCCGGCCGGAGTGCGGTGTAGTTCGTTTCGAACGCGCCGTTGTACATATAGGCGTGACGCATTGATCCTCGGGTCGATGATGAGTGTGCCAGCGTGCGACCAGCTAAGACTCGACGACGTCCTGCAGCGACGACAGTTGTTGCTTCCAGTAGCTCTTCATCCGTGCGACGGCGGCCGCCGATTTCAACCGATCGTGACTGACCGCGACCTGACTCTTGCCGGCGCTCTTGTCGATGAAACCTACGACCACGGATGTCCCATCCTTCCAACCGATCCGTAAAGATTTGTTCGGCCGCGCTGAGCGTATCTCGACTGCCGGATCATTCAGCCATCGCTGACGCGTTCGTGCATTGATCCACGCGCGATAAACGCGCTCGACTGGAGACGCGACCGTTTTGCTCGCGGTCGCGGTGAATCCCATCGCGTTTTGATTCGTGACGCGAAGTCCGCGCGCCCGTTCGTACTCGACCGTCACCATCTGACGCCACCACGATCCGACGCCGAATTTCGTGCCGACGATGTCGACGATGTCGCGATGCGCGAGCTTCTTCGCGCCCGCACGATCGAGCAGCGGGAACCACTCGTCCCAGTCTCTGCCCGTCGCCTTTTTGACCGCGTCGCCGCTGATCGTCGCCATCGGGAGAAGATGCGAAACCCGGACGAGTGCGGCTAGAGTGAGAAACGCATGTCATCCCGAGGAGCGGAGCGACGAGGGATCTTTCGTCCCGAACTGGCGAGATGAATCAACAAATGACACCCATTTGAACGGATTGAACCGACTGAAGCGGATCACATGACACCTGTCACGCGCCTCCGTGACGATCCGCCGAATCCGTTCAAATCCGCGCCTATTGCGGTTGCGCCCTGCGATGTCTAGTCGATTCCCGCCGGACCGCGCGCAACGCCGCGATCGGCGTCGGTCCACTCGCGCGGATTCCACGTTACCGGCAGCGCGCCGACGCGCTCGAAGCGAATTCGCGGATCGTCCGACTGCACGAGTGCGAGCAGCCGTCGCCCGGTGAGCAGGAAGCGGCGCGACGTGGATTCGATGCTGTCGAGCACCGCCTGCGCGAGATGCGCGTCAGCGCGCGCAAGCACGTCGTACCGCCGAAACACGAGGAGCACGCCGCTCGCATCGGGCACCTCGAGCTCGGCGATGCAGTCAATCCACGATGCGAAGTTCTTGGCGTAGTAGTCTGGAAAACGCAGCGCGACCTTGGCGTCGGCATGAAAGTCGGCCGGCGATGTCCAGCGTGCGCCGTCGAGCTCGTGGATCGTGTAGGAGTTTTGCTTGAACCACGCGACGTCCTGCGAGAGGATCGATCCCCTGTGGTAGAGCGCGATGGCACTGCGCTCGAGCAACTTCCAGTCGAGCCGCTGCGTTTCCGCCGGAGCTTTTTCTTTTCGTTTGAAAAACGCCATGATCAATTAAGGGCGCGCTTGGCCAGAGCCGTTTTGACGTTGATCACGCCGCGCAGCATGAACACCGCGGCGAACGTGAAGTCCAGCCAGCGCGCTGTTGTGAGGACAGCGTTGTGCGTGAACAGGGGCCGCACGGCGATGAAGAAGCCGAGGCCGAAGAGGATGACACCGACGACGCATCTGAACATCCACAGGGAGCGATTCACGTGCGACTCTAGGCTTTCGTCTCGACTCGCAGCGGCACTCGCGCTACCGACCGCTCGTTCACGCGCACGTCGAACGTCCACGTCCCTTCGCGCGGAAAGCCGACGGTGAGCGGCAGAATCAGATCGTATGCCAGGGGCAGCCCCGGCGAATGCGGCGATTCGAAGCTCACCGGACTGGCCTTGAGATTCACCATCTCGCTGCTGTCCTCATCCATGACGTGCACCGAGATGTTCTGGTGCACGCCGTAGTCGAGCGGCTCCACGTCGAAGCGCATGGCCAGCGTCACGCCAAGCTTGGCCGGCAGTTCCGGCGAGAAGCGGCAATTGTACACGCCCGAGACGTCGAGCTTGCCGTCCCCGCGCACCTGCGCGGATTCGGCGATGACGGCAATCGATGCGATCATGGAGTGAGTCGGTGTAGAGGATTGGTGTCGCGCGGGTCAGCGGAGGAATCGCTGGGCGAGCTGCTCGAGCCGGTCGTCGCCAGAATCCTGCGCGCGGCGGAGAATCTTCCGCACGTGGTCGCGCAGCTTCGGCTCTCCCCAATAGTAGCCCGTCGCACGCTCGGCGCTCGACGTATCGCCCTCGCGCGCGGCCTCGAGCAGCACCTCGGCGGCAACGGCGTCGAACGACGGGTCGTCGCGCTCCGGGAGGACGTACCGTTTGGCTGGGGCGCCGTCGCCGGCGTCTTCGTTTACGAACGCGCGTGACATCGATTTCTCAGGTCGCTCGGGTCGTTCATGCTGTTCTTATAGTATTCAGGCATCTTGATGTGTCGCACCCCTTGCCAGAGCGCGCGCGTGGCGAGAGATTCCATTACCATTGG
>DASYDJ010000067.1:0-1732 GCA_036499625.1 Gemmatimonadaceae bacterium | reverse complement strand
ATGACCTACGCCATCCGCGTTCCGTTACCTCCCGTCCGACCCTTCGTTTCTCATCGATCGCCAGCGCGCCGCTGAGTCCGCGTCGCAACGCGCATGACCGGCGTGCGTGCGATGCCGCACGTCCATACAAAACGAAAACGTAGCCTCCACGCGAGGCCACCGAGGAACGGGAATGGGACCCAATAAGAAACTTGCGCTCATCAATAGGCGCGCATACCGGCGACGTCGTCCGCAACGCGCGGCACTCGCCATCATCTGCCTGGTTGGCGCATCGCCAGCCCTCGCGGACGAGGTCACGCTACCTGCGGTCGTCGTCAATGCGACCAACAATTCGATCGACACGGCCCCTCTATCCACGCCGACCAGCACCGGCTCGCGCTTGGGCCTCTCCAGTCTCGACACGCCGGCGAGCGTCGAAACCGTGACCGCGAAGCAGATCACGGCGCGCGGCGATCAGACGGTGTCGGACGCCGTCACGCGCGCCACCGGTTTCACCAGCGACGCCGCGCCCGGCAATGGCGGCACGTCGCTCGCCGTGCGCGGCTTCAACGGCCAGGAATCGGTGATGACGCTCTATGACGGCACGCGCCTCTATCCCGGCGCGGGCACGATGACGTTCCCGTTCGATACCTGGTCGGTCGAGCGGATCGAAGTGCTGCGCGGACCGGCGTCGGTGCTGTACGGCGAGGGCGCGATCGGCGGCGTGGTGAACGTGATTCCCAAGCGCCCGCAGCGGGACTACGCGACCACGCTGCAACTCGGCATCGGCACGCAAGGCCAGAAGCGCGTCGCGTTCGATACGACCGGCGCGCTCGGTCCGATGCTTTCGTATCGCTTCTATATCAGCGACAACCGCAGCGACGGCTGGGTGGATCGCGGCAATTCGCACACTACGGCGCTCGGCGGCGCATTGAAACTCGACATCTCGCCGCGCCTCTCGTTCACGCTCGACTACGACTACGGACGCCAGCTCCCGGCCACCTATCTCGGTACGCCGGTGAGCGGCGGGCTCGATCCCTCGTTGCGCTACAAGAACTACAACGTCGGCAATCCGCTGATCGAATATCTCGACCAGTCGACCCGGCTCTCCGGCATCTATCACGCGACAGACGGCATCACGATCCGCAATCAGCTCTACTACCTGAGCACCAACCGCCACTATCGCGACAGCGAGACCTACTCGCTCGATCCATCCACGCGCGAAGTGACTCGCAGCGATTACATCGAGATCATTCATCATGAACGGCAGGTAGGCGACCGGCTCGACACGACCTTCGAAGGCAACGCATGGGGCCACGCAAACCGCCTCGTGGTCGGCGCGGAGGCGAACCAGATCACCTTCCAGCGCGACAGCAACACGCCGTTCGACGGCACGTCGGTGGTCAACGCGGACAACTTCAACCCGGGCGTGTTCACGAGTCCCGATCCGACCGCGCCCGAGTTCTACACGCGCACGCGCCAGGCCGCGCTGTTCGCGGAAGACCGCTTCGAACTGACGTCGCGCCTCTCGGCGGTCGGCGGCGTGCGCTACGACCACATCGATTTCCAGCGCCAGCAGCTCGCCACCGGCACGACCTTCGGCGAGACCTTATCGAATTTCGGCTGGCGCCTCGGGCTCGTGTATCAACTGAGCCCGTCGATGTCGGTCTACGGCCAGTACACGCGCGGCGCCGATAGCGTCGGTTCGGTGATTTCGCTGTCGCAGGCGCAGACGGCCTTCAGTCTCGCGACC
>DASYDJ010000066.1:0-166317 GCA_036499625.1 Gemmatimonadaceae bacterium | reverse complement strand
ATTGAGAATACTCGTAATCGTGCTCACGGCGAAGTGCTGGACGAGCGCGTAGAGATAGTCGTGCAGCCGCTGAGGATCGGTAGCGGCGCTTGCCAGATCGCCGAGCGCGTCGATGACGACGCGCCGGACACGCCGCTGCTGGATCCGGCGGAACATGTCCACGATGATGCTGTCGATCTCCAGTTCCACGGGTGATGCGTAAACCAGATCGAGTCCCTGCGCCTGCGCCTGCACCGGATCGATCCCGAGGTTTCGAATCGTGCGGTTCAGCTGCGAGGGGTTTTCCTGAAAATTCATGTACAGGCTCGGCTCGCCCTGCCGCGCGCCCTCGAGCGCGAACTGCAGCGCGATCGTCGTCTTGCCCGCGCCTGACGGACCAGCGAGTAGCGTCGTCGTACCGCGCCAGACGCCTCCGTCGAGCATTGCGTCCAAGCCGGTCACACCAGTTGAGATTCGCTCGGACGCCGGCTCGTATCCCTCCGGGATCTGCGGGCTCACGAGACGCGGATAAATATCGAGTCCCGCGCTCGTGATCCGAAAACCGTGCGCACCCTCCAGGTACCGACTTCCACGCAGCTTGTAGACGCGGAAGTAGCGCTCGTCGCGATTACCGAGTCGGCGTCGCGACATCTCGACGATGCCGTCTGCCACGGCAAACTCGGGATAGAGGAGAATGTCTTCCTCCGTGTACTCGCCGAGGAGGAACGCAGTCGTGCCGTACGCCGTGAGCAGCGCAGTCATCTCGTACACCATGCGGCGGCGGTCGGCAACAGATGGCGCCAAGTCGTGCACAGCTTTGAACGAGTCGATGACGATGACCTTGGGCGACAGCGTTGTGATCGCCTGGCGCAGCAGCGGGATCAGTGCGTCGGGGCCGTTCTTGGCGAGCTCGCCGCCGACGTCCTCGAAGATGACCTGCGTACCGAGTTTCGTCTCATCAAAGAACTGGAATCCCTGAAGGTAGCGGACGACTTTGGCGAGCGGCTCCGAGAGCGTTGTGAAATACAGAATCGGTCGATCGTCGCCAGCGTTGTCGAAGATCAGCTGCTCGGCGAAGATCGTCTTCCCGGAGCCTGGATGCCCCATCACGATGTTGATGGAGTTCGCGGGAAAGCCGCCGCCGAGGATGTAGTCGGCTTCGCGGTTGCCGGACTTCAGTCGCTCTGTCAAATCCTCAACGGATGCGCGCGCGTCGTGCCGTCGGTCCGCGATCGTGGGCGTGAATGGAATCGTCAGCGGCGTCGTCATCGGGCGCCCGCGACGGCTGTGGCTGTGGCTCTGGCGGCGGTGGTGCTGGTCATCATCACTCCATGGATTGCGGCAAGAAAAGTCGATTCCACCAGCGGCTTGCGCAGAAACGCCGCGGCACCGGCGTCGTTTGCGCGCGCTGCAGCGGCGAGAATACTGAAAACGATGACCGGCACGTCACCACAGGTGACGTCGTTCCGCACCAGCCGGCACAGCGTGAGTCCGTCGATCTTTGGAATCAGAATCTCGGTGATCAGCAACGCCGGCGGCTCGACGCGCACGCGATCGAGCGCGCATTGCCCGTCCTCCGCGAACTCAACGGTGAAGCCGGAACTGTTCAAGAAGAACAATTGTAGTTCTCGAACGTTGCGGTCTCGCTCCGCGATCAGGATCACCGCTTTGCTGCCGTCATCGTGCCCCATGCTCGCTCCTCGGGTGAACAGCGCGTCGATCACGGATGTGCGGCAGCGGGCTCCGTTACGTGCATGAACCCGCCGAGAAGCTGGTCGCCGAGCTGACCGAAGTACGCTTCGACGCACCAGAGAATGACACGCCGCATCACGGCCTGCTGCTCCATCTCGGACGTGCTTGTCGATTTTTCGATCAATTCCATGAGCGTCAGAATGACGCGACCGGGAGACGTCCCGGCGTGACGCTCTTCTCCGACATACGTCCAGACGCCGCGGCGAAGCATGGACGTATCGATCGGTCGAGCGGCGAGCGATTTAGAAATGACCGACTCGAGATCCTGCGTATCTTCGAGTTGGGCGAGTGTGCGCGTAGGGGCGCGTGGCGCGGGCGGCCGATCCATGGTGCCTCCGAGTACTTTGGAGCAGGCTGACCAGGAATGGCTCGAAGTGTCCTGCGCGCGTAGCGCGACGAGGAACGCCGAAAGGGGGCAGCCGAAGGCTGCTCACCAGCTAGGGTGCAATCTAATCGATGACGCGGGTTGCCGCTCATCACTAGGCAGCAAGTCTCGCGAGCCTCGCAAATGAGGCTCGCGGTGGCAGTTGCGAGACGGGCTCGCGTTACGACCGGATAGCCGCACGGCGACGCACAGCAGCACGCCACCGCGAAGCTAGGAAGCGAGCGTTCTGCTATTTAATCTTTCCTACACACGCCGCCCCCACCGGCAACCCGACCAGCTTCGCCAGAACATACTGCACGTCGACTGCACTGACCTTGCCGTCGCAGTTCGCGTCGCCGTTCGGATTGAGGATGAGCGTCCCGCCCGGACCCGGAAACCCAACCATCGATCGAAGCATCAAGAGCGCATCCGCACTCGTGAGCTTGCCGTCGACGTTCACGTCGCCGCGAAGCGCGCCTGGAATGACCTCGGCCTTGGTCGAGCTCATCCCGATCGATGAGAGGAGATCCGTGCCGCCCGGCGTCTTCGCCGTCGTGAATGTGGGCGTAATCGACGTCACCTTCCCAATGTTGGACGCCGAGAAGTGGAAGAAAAGCTGCGCAAGCGCGACGCTGCCGGTCTTTCCGCCAGCATCAGTCGCACTCAATGTCAGATGCGCCTTGTTCGATTGCGCCGTCGTCGGCTGCGCGAATCCGCCGGAGACGCTCCGCACCGAATCGAGCTGCACGACGGTCGAATCCCAATCGACGATCGCCGCATATGAGCCGAGCGTCTGATTGAGCGGCGCGACGTTCACGCTGAGCGTGGTCGCGAACTGATAGTTGAGCACTCCACCGATCGAATCGGTATCGAATCCGGCGAGAGCGACAGACTTCACCGGTCCGCCTCCGACGAGAACGGTGCTGACGAACGACGTGCCGCGTGCATTGGCTCCGCCGCTCACGCTGATCGTGTCCGCGTACACGCCAGCGGCGAGTCCTGTGGGATCGACGGTCCATCGCAACGTACTAGGCCCAGAGCCAGACGCCGTGCTGAGCGTGGTGAATGAGCGGCGCTTCGTCGCTGTCCACGCTGCGCTCGACGCACTCGCGCCGATCACATAGAGACTGACGGAATCCGTCACCGGTGTCGTCGATTGCGCGGCGACGGTGTCCACGTGCGTGAGCTGACTGAGCGAGAGCTGCGTGCCGGGCAGCACGACGAGTGTGTCGTACAACGTCACGCTGGCGTGTCCGTCGAGCGACGCGATGGGCAGCGTGTTCACGTAGCGGCCCGGCGCGAGCCCCGTGAGAATTCGTTGATAGCGCAGCCAGGCGCTTCCCTTTCCGCCAAAGGTTGGCGCTCCGCTGGTGACCGAGAAGAAGACATGCAGCGGCGATGGGGCGCCCCCGGCTGTCGTCTGCCCGTTGGGAGTAAGCAACACCTGGGCAGCCCATTGCAGCGTGTCCGCGCCAGGACCAGACGGCATCACGAATACGGAATCGGTGCTCGCACTCAATCCGCTCGCAATCGTGTCGACTCTCGCGGCAGATGATAGCGACAGCCCAGCCGACGCGGTCGGACTGTAGATCACGAGCGTGTCGACGATCAATTGTTCTTTCTGGCTCGACGGAGAATGCACGTCACCGTTCGAGAATGGCCCGATGACGAACATCGTGTCGATGTACGTGCCGGGTGTCTTGTGCGTGCCTTCGAGGCTGTCGCGCGCAAACCACAGGAAGTAGGCCGTGGCGTTTCCCGTCGCTTGGTAGGTTCGCGAGAATATTCCACGTTCCTTCGGTGCCAGGAATGTCGCGGGCCGATTGCCGAGGGACAGACTCCACGACGCGCGCGTCGCCCACACGCCGTTGAACGACACCGACACCGAATCGAGCTTCGACAGGCCGCCAACGGGCATCGAATCGCGCCGGCCCGTCGTCGAGAGCGAGTACTGCACCGGCGGCATCACGAGCAGCGAATCGAAGAACACGGCCGAGTCGGTCGGATTGGCGTTGAGCTTCACCGTGATGGTGTCGACCAACCACCCCGGCGGCGTCGTGGTGAGACTGACCATGCTCCACTTGACGACGCCATTGCCGGTGCCGGTCAACGTCAGCGGCTGTTCCGTGCCCGAGATGAACCCGAAGTTTCGTTTGCGGGTCGCCGTCCACTGCGCTGTCGCACCACCTGAGCCGGCGATGCGGACGAGCGTCGAATCCGTTTGGCCCAGGTCGGCGAACGCGGAGTCGACATGTGCCATGACGGTGAGGCCGAGGTGCAAGGCCGTCCCCGATGTGACGACGAGCGTGTCGACATACCGATGCGTGGTCGTCGCAGCGTTGCTGGTGATGTTTAGAGTATCGTAATACGTTCCTGGCGCGAGCTGTGACGGATCGCGGCGGAAGCGCAGCATGCCCGATCCATTCCCCGTTTGCGTCAGCACGCTGAGCCACTGGCCGCCGCTTTGCGAATTGGCCGCCGCCCACGTAGCGCCGCCCGGCCCACTCGCCGTGATGGCGAGCGAATCGGCCACCGCCCCGCCACCTTCGGCGACGGTCGTCTTGGAGCCGGTGCGCGAGACGGCGAAGTTGCGGCCGAAGCCGTTGCGGATCGTCACCTGCGCGCTCGTGCCGCTGATCGAGATTACCGAAACGCTAATGTCGTGCGTTTTGTCAACGAACGACTCGCCTGCCTGGAGCACTGCGCCGTGGTCGTTCGGATTGCCGTTGCCGTCCTTGTCCTGAATGTTGAACGCCTGCACGTCGGTACACTGAAACACCGTGCAATGCTGGTGGACGATGACGCCCTCGAGCGGCGTGTCGCGATCGAATCCAGCGTGCTGGCGCAGCTCGACCGTGTAATACGGATCGAGGGTGCTGTCGGTGGACCCGAGCGGAATTTGGGCGACGAGGTAGTTCGAGTTGCTGCTCGGCATGGCCGCGCGCTCGAGCGTGATCGTGCTCGAGGCGCCAGCCGCCACGAATCGGCGTGTCGCGGGGATGTAGCCCAGCAAATCCTTCTGCGGTTGAGCCGCCTCGGCGCCGAAGGTGATCCCGCTTTCGGTGTACGCGGACGCGTTACTCATGATGTCCCAGTCCGACGTGTAGCCGACACCGTCGCTCGTGGACGAGTGGAAGAGAGTCAGCGCGTGGCCGAACTCGTGGGCGTGCGCGCCCATGTCGGCCTCAGGCGAGGCTTGATATCCGCTGATCGTCGAGCCGAACGCCTTCGTCACGCCGGCAATCGTCGAGCTGTCGGCATATCCACCGAGCTCCACGCCGTACGGCAAGCTCATCTCGTAGGCGACCACGTCGTACTTCGACACGTCGACGCTTGCCGGGATCCCCTTCTCACACGCCGGTAAGAATTTGCTCAAGTCCGGCTGGCCGGACGCCGGGTCGTTGTAGCTAGCCGCCGTGCCGGATACCGTGATCCAATCAGTCACGTCTCCGGTCACGGTGAGCTGCCCGTACGAGCTCTCCTGCCAGAATGCAGCGACGCTCATTGGGCCGTTGAACCAGAGACTCTGGTAGTCCTGTACGGTGCCCAGCTTCGACGGCGCGTCGGTCGTCCGACACAGCAGTACCAGCACGCGGCGGTTCGTCCACAAGGGCGTGCCGGGCGTCGTGGTCGTGGTGAAACTCGGCCTACCCGTCGGCTGAATTGCCGTGACGCGGCCGCCGGGAGCAGTCGACACCGTGACGCGCATTCCGGACAACCGCTTCATGCCACCGAGTCGTTTGACCGCGGCGCTGTCGAGGTGCACTTGGTACGAGCGCCGCGTCGCGCGGTCGTACACGTACGTCATCGGCGTCGCGACGTGGTGCGTGAAATCGTCGGCCCACATCACACTGATCGGGCCACTCATTGTCGCAGGCACTGAGGCCCTTTCCGCGACAGTTTGCGCGCCGGCCGTACCAGCGACCGTCGCGACCCCCATCATCGAGATTCCCAGCGCGGCGGCAAAGCCGCCTCGGCGAAGCTGCAGGTTCGTGATCATCACGGAGTCCGCCGTGTGGCCTTCGGCGCGTTCTTCGCCGCGATCACGGGCGATTTCACCGGCGCTTTCGCCGCCGCCTTCGACGGCGAGTTCGCGACCGACGTCTTGTCCTCGAATGCCGACGTGGTGAGCTCGCGGATGATCAACGTGAGCGCGCTCAATCCGCCGGACTTCTTCACCGTGAACGTCATACCGGCGAGTGTATCGTTGCTGAACGACGTCGCCGCGCCCGCGAGCTGCACGCTCAGCGGAGTACCCGAGTTCATTGCGATCAAGCCGTCGGTCGTGCGATCGACCTGCGCCACGAACCCTGCGTTCGTTGTGTCGATCGCAACGACGGCCGAGAAGCTGCCGACTGTCGCGTCAGATGCGCCGCGTTTCGCGACGAGCCAGACGGTCGCTTGGCTTCCGACCGCGGGAGTGCCCGACGGCAGCGCAAGCGTGAGCGTATACGCGGAGCTCGGATTCGACGGCGGCGTGGGTGTCGTCGGTTGAGTGGGCTGCGTGGGTTGAGTCGGCTGCGTCGGCTGAGTGGGCTGCGACGGTGTCGTCGGCGTTTCGGCGCCGCCGCCGCACGCGGCATACAACAGGACCATCGCGATCGCAGCGATCAGAGTGACGCACTGCTTTATGTTGCGGTGGGTCATGCCTCCCTCGGCAGCTGAGATGATGTGTGCATTTGTGTCACGGCTGTGGCAGCCAATGAGGCACCGAATCGACTTGAACGTTCGCCGTCACGTCGCGTCCTTCGACGTCGGTGATGTCAAGCATCGTGAGGTGTAGGTCTGCGTCGTGGGCCGGCATCGTGCCGGCGACGGTGAACGACAGCAACGGGCCAATTGGAAGCCCTTGCGGCGCAACTCCGGCGAACGCCACGTGCCCGAGGACTGTGGTGTTCTCGATTCTGGTGGCGCCCGGCGGCCTGTCGACATGCACCACGCGGGTCGATGCGCCAAACGCGACCTCGCCGTGATAGCCGGCAACGCGCCACCGCGTGGTGTCGGCAACGAGACAGACAGTGATCGTCGCCAGCGAATCAGCCGGCTGATGCCGTTGGATGATGGCGAATGCCGTCGCGGCTCCCGGCACCGGCACTCCGCAGACGGCAGGCAGACGTTCCCGAGTGGCGCCAGCCACCACGAAAACCGCCGCAAAAGCTGAGACGATCGCGTGCATGGAGCGGGGATGGGATGGACGAACGCTTGGGGCCGGTAAGAATTACGCTCCCATCCGAGCAGTCGCAAGATGATTAAGGAGGTATTCTCGGCGTCTGCTCTAGTGCGGCCGGAAGGTCTTGCCCGTCTCCAGGAGGGTCTTCAATCGCGAAGGAATTCGCGGCCAGCCGTCCGCATTCGCGGCGTACGCCGGATCATCGTTCGTCACGACGGCCTTCACCGCCTCCGTTTCGGGAGTCAGCTCGACGCGCACTCTGGACATCACCGCTCCGTCGCCCAGGCCGACCTTGTATTCGAGGAGCGTGGGGGTCTCCGCCGGAAGCACCTGACCGGTGACATACCGCACCGGCGTGGAGCCGCCGATTGCGGCGAGCATCGTCTTCGTTGCGGTGCAGACGGTGTTCTGGCCTGATCGGTCGCACGGGCGGAGTCGCCTACTCGTCGCCTTCTCGTTCGGACTGTTTCACGGACTGGGCTTCGCGGGCGGGCTACTCGAGATCATGCATCAGATGCCAACGACGATGATCCTGCTCGCGATCTTCGGCTTCAGTCTCGGAGTTGAAGCCGGAAACCAGCTGGTGCTTCTGCCGCTCTTCTCGTTGTTGAGATTCGCGCGCCGCTTTCGAGCACAACGTGTGTCGCGTCAGTACGCCTTGCCGATGATGCAGCGGGTTGGGTCGATCGCCGTGTCGGTCGCGGGACTGTATTACCTCTGCGTCGCCTTGGCGGGCGCGGCTTGAGCTCCGATCTGGGCTTCACGACTAGCGAAAGTGCTCGAGGAAATCGTTTAACAAGTGTTCGGCCTTGTCTTTTGTATTCAACAATTGGAGCATGTGGTGCGAGCGCTCGTTGGCGAGATAGGGCGCCGCCGAAAACCACCCTCCGTCAACCACGATGTCCGTGCCAGTGATATAGGAAGACTCATCGCTGGCGAGGAACAAGGCCGTAAAAGCAATTTCCTCGGCCTTGCCGCTCCTCCGCAGCAAAACCGTGTTGTTCATCGCGCTCGTCTGCATCTTTTTCACGAGAGGATTCGAGCTCATCGACGCGGTCAGGTCCGTCTCGATCCAACCCGGCTGGATGACGTTGCAACGAATTCCCCAATCCGCGTAGATATACGCGGCCGATCGGGACAGACCCTCGAGCGCCCACTTGGACGACGAGTATCCGGTTCCAAAGGTGCCGGTAATACCCGCAACTGATCCGATATTAACGATTGACCCGCCTCCAGAATCGTTCATCAGTGGAGCGCATGTCTGGATGCCTCTCAGCGTTCCAGTGACGTTGATCTCGAAGATCTTGTTCCATTCGTTGACATCGACATGAGGAAATCGCACGAGCGCGTTGCTGCCGACGATGTTCATGAGAACATGCAGCGCGCCGGCCTGTTCTTTGACGTGGACAACGGCCGCGTCCCACTGCGCCTGATTCACCACGTCCAGTTCGACGAAGTGGGCTTTCCCACCGCCTTCGTTGATTTCAGCGACCAGCGCGTCGCCACGCTCTTCGTTGCGGCCAGCGATGAATACGGTCGCGCCCTCTTTCGCAAAGAGTCGTGCGGAGGCGCGACCCATGCCGCCATAGCCGCCGGTGATCAACGCCACTTTCTTCTCGAGTCTCATGTCGCGTGCTCCGGCACATCGCTGAACAGCCCACCGATCAGCTCCGCGACCTTCTCCGCATGCGGCGCGCGAACCATCGTCAGATGATTGCCTCCAGTCGTCGCGATCTCGAGCGCCGGACAAAGCTCACGCCAGCGCGCCGCATTTTCGACGAATCCATCATGCGAGCGCGCCGGTGTGATGAATGTCGTGGGACCGCGAAACGCGCCGTCGGGACGATAGTCACGTAGCGCGTCGAGCGACGCTGACCACGTCCGCTCGATCTCCGGAGTGAGCCAACCAGCAGCCGTCGCGCGCGCGCGATAGTCGGCGAGCGACAGCGGTGCGTCGATCAACACGAGCTCCGCCACGTTCGCGCCGCGCCGCTCGAGCCATCGCGCGGTCTCGAACGCGACGACGCCACCGACCGAATGGCCGACGAGCGCGATCGCCTGAGCGGGTGCATCAGCCGCAATGCGATCGGCGAAGATCTCGGCGAGATGCGCGACATCAGCGATCGGCGTCTCGTCGTCGGACATCCCAGGATAGAGCAGGGCGTACGATCGATGTGATGGTCCGAGCGCCGCCGCGAGGTCACGCAAATACAGTTCGTCGGAGGCGCCGACTCCACCGATGAAGTACGTCGTTGGGAAAGGCGACGGCGGATGAATCGCGACGCTGCGAGCGACGATGGTCTTGCGCACGGCGGACCGCGAGTCCTTCGTGCTCTTCCCTTCGTTCTGTTTCGCAGGCGCTGCCCCGTTCGTCGCGTCCAGCGCGGCATTCAGGGCGGCGAGCGACTTCCGCATCGTCGCGACCTCGGGCTTTCCCCGGTGCAGCGTCGGCAGCACGGTTACCGTGAGCCCCACGGCAGTCGCGCACTCGACGATCGGTCTCGCGAGCGTCAGTTGCGGACCGATCTCGATGAACGCTCTCACTCCGCGTCCGAACAACGTCGTCAGCGCGTCGGCGAACTGCACCGGATCGGCGATGTTGCGAGTCCAGTGCACGGCGTCGAGCTGCGTGCCGTCGATCACGTCGCCCGTCACCGTCGACACGATCGGAATGCGCGACGCGACCGGCGCGAGATCGCTGAGCGTGGTCCTCAACTCTGGCGCCGCGGCGGCCATTTGCGGCGCGTACACCGCGTACGGCAGATGCAGCACTCGGTGTGGAATGTCTTGTGATGCAAGTTTGGTTGCGAGACCGAGCATCGCCTCGCCTTCGCCCGACAGCACGATCGACTGCGGTCCATTCACGACGCCCACGGCAACGCGATCTTCGAATCCGCGAATGATCTCCGCGCCCGTCGCCGCGTCTGCCTTGACCGCCACCATCAACCCAGCGCCGGCCAGGCGTCGCATGACGGCCGCGCGCGCCACGAGCACGCGCATCGCGTCGTCGATCGTCAACGTGCCGGCGTAGCACGCCGCCGACAGCTCGCCCGCCGCGTGTCCCACCACGGCGCTCGGCACCACGCCCCACTCTTCCCAGAGCGCGGCCAGACCGAGGTGCACGGCGAGCAGCATCGCTTGACCGATGTCGACGCGTCGAATCTGCGATTTGACTTCGGTCGCGCTGAATTGGTCCAGGATCGACCAGCGTGAGACACGCCTCAGCGCGTCGTCGCACTCGCGGATCCGCGCGGCGAATACCGGCTCTTTTTCCAGTAGCTCGCGGCCCATGCCCCACCACTCGGGGCCCTGGCCGCCGAACACGAATGCGGTTTGAGTCGAGCGATTCACAGCGGTAGGCGAACGAGAGGCGGTATGCGCGGCGAGAGATCGCCGGCGCAGAGGCAAAGAATGATCTAGAGTATAGCGAATGGTCGCCGAACGGCCAGCGCCCACGTGCCGGTGAATCCTTCTCAGCGCCAGTAAGCTTCTTCAATGAAGAAGATCGGCTTCCTGTCCTTTGGCCATTGGAGCGCATCGCGCCAATCCGCCACCCATTCCGCGCGCGATGTGCTGCAGCAGTCGATTGAGCTCGCCGTCGCAGCAGAGGAACTCGGCGCGGACGGCGCGTACTTTCGCGTCCATCACTTTGCGCAGCAGCTCTCGTCGCCCTTCCCGCTGCTTGCCGCCGTCGGCGCTAGGACCTCGCACATCGAGATCGGAACGGGCGTCATCGACATGCGGTACGAAAATCCGTTCTACATGGTCGAGGACGCAGGCTCGGCCGACCTCATTAGTAATGGCCGCCTCCAGCTCGGGATCAGCCGAGGGTCGCCGGAACAGGTCATCGAAGGTTGGCGCCA
This sequence comes from Gemmatimonadaceae bacterium, assembly GCA_036499625.1. Taxonomy (GTDB): domain Bacteria; phylum Gemmatimonadota; class Gemmatimonadetes; order Gemmatimonadales; family Gemmatimonadaceae; genus JAQBQB01. The sequence continues at coordinate 155,189 of DASYDJ010000066.1, read as the reverse complement.
CTTTGGCTATGCGCCGCCTGAAGGTGGCACCGACGCGGACATGGGGCGCCGCAAAGCCGAGGTTTTTCTCGACCTCTTGAAGGGTGAAGGATTCGCCAAGCCGAATCCCCGACCGATGTTTCCGAACCCGCCTGGGCTACTTCGGCTCGAGCCGCATTCAGCGGGACTGCGCGACCGCATTTGGTGGGGTTCAGCGTCCAATTCCACGGCGATCTGGGCTGCGCAGCACGGAATGAATCTGCAAAGCTCGACGCTCAAGGAAGACGAATCGGGCGAGCCGTTCCACGTTCAGCAGGCCCGCCAGATCCGCGTTTTCCGCCAAGCGTGGAAGGATGCCGGACATGCGCGCGAACCGCGCGTCTCGGTGTCTCGTTCCATCTTCGCGTTGATGAACGATCGCGACCGCATGTACTTCGGTCGCGACGAAAGCAGCGATCAGGTCGGCGTCATCGACAACATGCGGGCCGTGTTTGGCCGGTCCTATGCCGCCGAGCCGGACGTGTTAATTGATGAGCTCAGACAGGATGAAGCCATCGCCGAAGCTGACACCCTCCTCCTGACTGTGCCCAACACGCTCGGCGTCGAGTACAACACGCACGTGATTGAATCGATCCTCACGCACATCGCGCCCGCCCTCGGCTGGCGTTAGGGACTTACGCCGCAAACGGATTCTCATCCGCCGTTGGTCCGTACACCGACGGAACGTGCTGGCCGAGCAGGCGGAGGTACACGAGAAGCTGGCCGCGGTGATGGTACAAGTGATTGAACATGATCGATCGAATCATGCCGATCCGCGGTGCCGAGAGAATGGTCTTGCCGCCGGCGTTCATCGTCCACGTGGTCATCATCTGCGCATCGGACAGACTTCCGAGATACGCGCTCGCCGCCGCGACGCTCTGGGCGTGCGCGTCGAGCATCTCCTGGCGACTGGTCGCCTGCGTTTGTTTGAACCCCGGCGGGCTGTCGAGCACATCGGGCGTCACGAGTTGAGCGATCGCGCCGGGAATCTGCGCGACATGCAGACCGAGCTCGCCCAAGGAATACGATTTCGCATGTGGGCGCCATGCGAGTTGGTCTTCCGGAAGGTGTTCGAGAACGCGGCGTGTGGTGCCGGCTTCATTGTTCAATTCTTGAATAAAAGAATCAGCAAGCGACATACGCAGCTCCGTTGTGGGATGGCGCGTCGAGCGGGTCATGCCGACAGACGAAGGCGCGGTAGGATGCACCGGCGGCGCGCGGTTCAGGATTATAGCGACCCGGCCGGCGCGCTGGCGACGCGGCCCGCGCCACGATGGCGCGTCCCTTGCCTTTCCCACCGACAATGCCTCCAACGCGCGAGACGCCAAGCTCCGGTCAACCGGCCGACGACGGGCGACGGCTTCGCCGTAAGTTGTTTGTCCGCATCGCCATCCTCGCGGTCATCCTCGGCGGCGCGAGTCTGATTGCCTGGCGGCTCGGCTACTTCCAACTCCTTGCCAACGGCGGCCTTCGGCGCCTCATGGACCGGTTGCGCCGGGTGCCGTGGATCGGACCGTTGTACGTGGTCGGCTACGCCATCATTGCGGCCCTCGGCATTCCGCTCACGCCGTTGATTCTTCTCGCAGGCGCGCTGTTCGGGTTCGCCGAGGGGGCGATTGTCGCGTGGGTTGGGCTCATTCTCGGAACGTCCGGCGCGTACTGGATCGCACGCCTCATCGGCGGCGCTTCGGTGAGCCGGCTCCTAGCGGGGCATGAGGAGGTTGTCGAGCGTCTTCACGGGCGGCGGGGATTTCTCACGCTCTTGCGACTTCGCGCCATCCCCGTGATTCCCTCGATTCTCCTCGACTACGCGGCGGGCAGCGCGCGAATGGATTACGTCGCGTATGTCGGCGCGACCATGCTCGGTTCGCTGATCAGCACCACGATCTACGCGTTCCTCGCGTCGCGCGTCGCGACGGGTCTGACAACCGGCGCCGCGCACGAAGCGCTGGCCTGGTCGCTCGGCGCCGGAGTGGTGCTCGTCACGATGAGCTTCGCGCCGGCACTGGTGCGGCGGATTCGGGGAACGGAATCGCCGGTATAGTCGCGGGAGCCGGGAAGCAGCGCTCGACGCGGTCAGTCGACGCTATCTCACCGCAATTGGATGCGCGCCAAGTGTATCCCTCGCGTATCGCGCATCGAGAGATACACAACGCGCCCGGGACCGAATCCGACGAGCGTGTATCCGGGTGGCAATTGCAGTCGGTCGAACAGCTCGCCCTTCCGGTTCACGACGTCGTAGACCACGGGCGCACCGGGCCTCGTTCCAGTCCCCGTTCGAATCCACAAATTGTCATCGGCGTCGGCGCGCACCGCACCCTGCCCGAACGGTGGACGATAGTCTGGTAGATCTTGCCACGGCATCACCGACGTTTCGCGCATCGTCGGCATCACTGGCGTGTTGCCCGGAATCGTCACTGGCTGCGGAATGCAGCTCGGCGTCTGCGTCGTGGCGAGGATCGCCGGTTCTTCTCCGGCCGCGCATCCATAGATGTAGCTGGCGGGAAACTTCGCGCCTTGCGGCAGCTTCCAGTCGCGCGGCAAGCCGTTGCCCGGGGCGAAGCCTTGAGGAACCTCGAAATTCTTCGGGTATGCCTGTTTGTACAGGTTGACCCATCGAATCATCGCCGTCACGTACGACGTCATCGCCGACTTGCGCTGCGCGGCACCAATCGAATCGGTGAGATGCTGCTTGTCCTCATCGTCGAGATGCTGCCATGGGTACGGTAGTTTTGGCGATGACGTAATCGTGCCGTCGGGAGCTCGGTACTCGATGCGGTAATCCCGCCAACGCACGAATGCCACAGTGCCATCCGACATCACGGCCCAGTCGTCCGACACCGGCATTGGATTCGCGAGATTGGTCAGACTGAAACCACCGCTCGCGGAGCGCTTCACAATGAACGGCTCCTTCGGCGTGCGGACGGAGCCGAGGGTGTCGAGTATGCGTGTGTCGAAATCAATGCTGACGACAAACCCAGAATCCGGGTCCTGCGGAAACCACGGCACGCCCCTCGGCGGCGCCACGGCCGGCGGCCCCGCCTCGGCGGGAATGCGATAGACGAGACGCTGGCGCGCGTCGACTCCAGGCCAGCCGTACCCGTTCGGGTTGGAGATCCAGTTCACGTCGCGCACGCGCGGGATCGAGCGCACACGCGCGATGTGCGCCTCGGGATCGAGCACGAGCACGGCGTACGACGCGGGATCGACCCACAGTGTGGAATCGCCACGGTCCGGAATGAGCACCCCCGCCCGAGTGCCATACGCGTTGACGACCTCTGTCAGCGAGTCGAGGACGACGCCGATCGTCTTGAGCGTCGAATCCATCAAGAGGAGACGACGACGCGTTCCGTCGTTCACGAGCACGCGGCCGCCTGGCAGCGCACGCACGCTGTTGATCGAGCCGAGCTGCTCGGTCGACACTGCGGAGGCGGTCGAGATGCGACGCACGGCGGGACCTGCCGCGGCGCCGGCGGCCATCGCACTGTCGCTCTGCGCACCGACGAATGCGGGGGTGCCCGCGACGAGCGCGAGAAGCGCAACAACGGATCCTTTCATCGGACGAAGTTCATCGCCGACGCCGACCCGCCGAACCCGACGAAAATCCCCGTTCCATTTCGAATGGAAAGCAGATATCGCGGGTCGAGCGCGTTGACGACGGACACTGGAAGCTTCCGATGCTGCTCGGGCGTCAGCAATCCGCTCACCGAACCGATCATGCTCATGAGTAAATCCATATGGGCGCGTCGCGCCACCGTGTAGCGTGCTTCGACTTGCGACTGGTCGAAGTGATCGGGCAGCGTCGACAGATAGCGCGCGAAGGGCGTCCACAGCGAATCGACTCGGTAGTTGTACCGGCGGTTCATCGACGCGATGCTGTCCGCTTGTACCGACGTGAGATGTAGCGAATCCTGCTGGCGTAGGATGATAGCCATCGGATTTGGCAGGCTGTTCGTCGCGATCGACCGGAATGACGCCTCGCTGGCCCGCGTCCCGGAAATGGTGCGCCCAGACTCGATTTGAAACAGCAACGACTGCTCCTCGCGCGGCCTGCCGAGGTCGATCTTTATCGACGCCGTGAGCACAACCGGCGAGCGCAGCGTCACGAACTGCGGCTGCGTCGCACCGAAGCGCTGATTCACCTCATAGATGTACCGGTGCTCGGTTGGATCGAAGCCGCGAACGTAGAGCAGCGACTGATCGGGCGCGGGCGTCTGCCCCCAACCCTTGAGATGCCCCGAGCCGTTGAGCGCGAGGTCGGCCGCACCGAGTGGATTGGAAAGTGAAAACGTCACCGACGCGCGCTGTGGCATCCGGAACTTTGCGCGATCGAGCGTAATGAGCAGCGACGCCGTCGAGCTCCATGGGCCTCGGCAACTGTTACGCGCCGCGATCGTTCCGAGCTGCCGCTCGAGACAATCGCGCGTGCCGGGCGAGGCAGCCGCGAGTAGACGCCGCATGCCGTTGGCGAGCGCGGTATCATTAGTAGCACTCTGACTATAAATAAACGCCCTGTCGTTCGATGCACCGTCGCCGTTCACGTCGCCCGCGATCATTGGCGTGTATGCGGCTCCCGAGCGAAAGAGACCCGTCCAGCTCACCTGCACCGTTCGGAAGAAGTCGTAGCTGAGCGAGTAGTTGATCCCGTGCGGACCCTGCGCCGACGTTCCCCAGAGCACGTTCAGCGGGTTCCCAGCCGTGCTCGAGAACCCCGAATATTCCTCGCGCGTGCGCGTGTACGTGTACGCGAGACTCCATGCGAGCGGTGTCGCGCTGTGCACGATCGGCGACAGCCGGAAACTGAGCTGCTCCGTTCGCGATTGCAGGTCTGAGCGAATCTCCGAGACGCGCGAGAACGCCGATGAGACGCGTGCGTCACCGGGGGCGATACTTCCCGTCTCTTGGACGATGCTCGCCGGCTGCACGAACACGGGACGCTGGTCGTCGAGCGCAAACTGTTCGTTCGGAAGGAAGTTGATGTCGACCGACCGTTGCTGATTCAAGTTCAGTGAATACACGCCCTCGACGGACGTCGTGAACCGCCCCCCGAGAATGGCGCCGTTCCACGAGAGATTGGACCGCACCGACCGCGTCGGCCGGAAGTCGCGGGAGAGCAACGTTACGCTCGGCGCGCCAGTCGAGAAGACGGTGCCTGTCGTTCCATCGGCGCAGCGATCGGGAATCGTCGACTCGTCCTGTGCGTACGCCGCCCAATCGACGATCGGCACTGCCGGTCCGATGCACGTGACCTGCTGCACCCCGCCAGGCAACCCGGTATTGCTGACGGCGGACGTCACCTGCCCCACGCTCGCTGCGTTCGTGAGCACGGCGACGCCGCCGCGGATGACAGCGCGCGGGTTGCGCGCCGCGCCGAAGAAGCTCTGGATCTCGTCGACATTGCCAACGGTCCATGAGAATCCGATGCGCGGGCTGAGCGAGATCGGCGTCGGGACGAAATCGTTCCGCCGTCCGAACGTCGCTTCGATCGCGGGATTGAACTCGGGCGTCGTGAGGTAACGTGCAACGTCCGCGCGCACGCCGTACTGAATCTGGAGATCGTCGGTGCGGCGATACGAATCGCCAAGCGCAACTCCGCCGCTCGCCAGACCGGTGCTGCGTGTGAACGCCGTCAACGTCCGTGTGAACGACGCAGGCTGATCGTTCGCCAGATCCTCGAGCGAATTGAAGGTGAATGTGCCGAGCAGGTTTGACGCGATGTTCTGCGCGCTGGCGTTGTAATGCGCCTCAGTAGAAAGCTTGATGCGGTGCTTGTTGGCGTCATCGAACCACGACAGCGTGTTCTGCGCGTTCACGCTCGACGATCGCGAGGTGGAACTCAGTCCCTGGTTCCCGCCAAAGCCGAGGGTCTGCACGCCACTCGTGCCGTCGTCGAACACGGAGTTCACCAATACGCGTCCTGCAGGAAGCGCGAGATACGGATCGCCATACGAGGTCGACGTGTTGGCGCCGACCGTCGTCTCGCTGAGTAACATGCGCAGATAGCCGGTATGGCTGAGCTGCGCGCCGGCATTCCAGCTCGTCTGATCGCCGCCCGTAGCCGGGAGCTGCGTGACGCCCGACCCGACCGGCGTCTGTCGCCCAAACCCGCCGTTGACCGTGAGGTTGTACGCGCTGCCGTTGGTCGAGTTTGGGGGGTTGAAATCGAAGCTTCCGAACACCGACGCGTTGGTGCTCGCGCGCTGTGCATGGAAGGGACCGCCCAACGTCGGAACGTTGCCTTGACGGAGGATGCCGACGAATCGCGAGACCGAATCCATCGCGATTCCCGCCGTCTGCAGCCCGAGCGCGCTCGTGCCGAGCAACGTCTGATTGTCGCGATTCTGATGATCGAACTGTAATGATAAATTGTAGAACGATTTGTTGTACGAGATCGGTCCCGACGCCACGCCGCCAAGCGAGACCTTGGTGTACTGATTGCCAAGCGCCTGCGCCGCCTGATCCGTCCATTCGAGCGTCGGTGCGTTGAGCACCGCGCTCATGCCGCGGTTTCTGAAGTTCGATCCCGATGTTGGGCGCACGTTGACGTTGGCGCCGCTGAAGCCGCCGCGCGTCACATCGTAGGGCGACGTCGTGAGTGAGGTCTGGATGCCGGCGTCGCGCGGGAGGGTGCTCGAGCCGAGCGGCGAACCGTTCAACGTCATGCTGTTTTGATCGGCACCGAGTCCGAACACGGAGTATCCATCCGGTGCGCCATCGAGGCCCGGAACGAGCAGCACACCAGGTTGCGACGCGGCCATGGCGGTGAGGTCGCCCTGCACGTCGGCCGGAAGGCCGGACGTCGGAATCATGTGCTCCGTTCCGCTGACGTCTGGCGTGCGATCGTAGCGGTTGACCTTCTGCTGCACCGACTCGTTGATCGAGACGGTATCGAGCTGCACGACCGCGAGGCGCGCGTCGGCGATGAGCACGTCTTGATCGGCTGTCCGCTTCACTTCGAATTGTCTGAAGACATAGCCGATCAGCGAGTAGCCGAGGACGTAGTCGCCGGGACCGTTCGGGAACGCGATTTGGAATGCGCCGCGGTTGTCAGTTCGCGCTTCGCGCGTGACGTTGCCGGGGAGCGAGCTGGCCGTGACTCGAACATTTTGGAGCGGGAGGCCGTCATACGTCGTGACGTGGCCGCGGATGACGTCCGTTTGGGCGTCGGCGTGTGGGACGCCAATGAACGCCGCGAGTCCAATCGCGGCGACCCCAATCCAACGTCTCACGATACTCGACTCAGCAATCGGGCGCTCCATGGATGGTCAGGCGTCGCTCCTTAGACAACGCCAACAGTAGAAGCGTTGCGCGCGTGGACGCAATAGCGAGTCGGCATGCGCACTTTTGCATTATTACGTTGGCATCGCATTTCTCGCTTTGTTTGCCATGGACGGGCGATATCGGCCAAAAACTAGAAAACTAGTTGACAGAGCGGAGAGCGGTCTTCATACTCTGCGCCGAGACCACTTATCAACCGTGTCTGACGAGGACATCCGACATGCTCCGTCCCGCCGTCGCTCGCGTTGTCCTGTTGCTGCTCGCCGTCTGTGCGCCGCTCGCCGCCCTGCACGCTCAAACGCACCCGGAGATCATTCGCGGCCGCGTGACGACCGACAGCGGCCGCGTGATCGTCGGGGCCGAGGTGATCGCGACGATGGCGCCGAACCGCGAGGTCTTTCGCACGATGTCGGACACCGGCGGGCGATATCAGCTCAACATCGCGGCGGGCACGGGCGACTATCTCGTCTACATCGCAACGACTGGCCGGCGCGCGCTACGCAAGCGCGTCACACGTGTTGGAACGGAGACGACGTTCACCGTCGATGCCCGGCTCGCGCTCGACGTTGCGGTGATCGCCGCCGTGCGCACTACGGCGCAGCGCACGCGGCCGCCACGGGGTGACGACGCGCCGTCGACGATCGGCGGAATGGACGCGACATACGGCGGCGTCTCCGGTGATCTTCCGCCCGATCTGATGGGCGACCTGAGCGCGATGGCGTCGACCATTCCGGGCGTCACGATCACGCCCGACGGCGGCATCTCGGTGCTCGGGATAGACCCCTCGCAAAACAAGACGACGCTCGACGGACTCGCGTTCGACGCCACGTCCTTGCCGCGCGACCTGCAAACGATCACGCGTGTTGCGGCCTCCATCTACGATCCGACCGTCGGCGGATTCGGCGGTGCGTTGACCTCCGTCACGATTCGGCCGGGCCAGACAGTTGAGTTTGGGCATGCGCACCTGACTGTCGATGCTCCGCAAATGCAGGCTGCCGACGCGACGGCGCGCCAGCTCGGACAGCGTTATACGAACCTGTCCGGTAGCTACGAGCACAGCGCCGAATTGGTGCAGGATTCGTGGGTCTATCGCGCTGCAATTCAGGCAGGACGACGGAGCTCGCCTGCCCCTTCCCTTCTAGGGTCTGACGCCGACGCGCTCGCGCGTTTAGGCGTCTCGCGCGATTCGGCGGATCATTTCTTGGAGTTGTTGGGCGGCTTGGGTGTTCCAGTCACCGCGCAAGGCTTTGGCTCCGACCGAGTGACCACTTCGGTGAGTGGCGCCGTTCGGCTCGATCGCGCACAGTCCAACCCCGCGAGTTTGCAGACCGACACCAGGGCTCGCCTCACGTTCGTCGGCACCGGAAACTATCAGCGGTCCGACCAGCCCTCGGCGTCCGCACTCGCGCTGCCGGGGCACGGCAACCAAAGCGAATACGGCACTGCGACGGCCCAGGCGATCCTCTCGCAGTATTTCGGGAAGGATGCAGCGTATCTGAGCGAGACCAAGACGGCGGTCTCCGTCAATACGCAGCAATCGAACCCCTATCTCGCGCTGCCCGGCGGGTACGTACGCGTGACGTCGGCGCTCGATGATGGATCGGAGGGTATTTCCGGTCTCCAGTTTGGCGGTGCCAACACGGCAAGCGACACGAAGTCGTGGCGTTGGGAGGCGAACAACGAGCTGTCGTTCAATCCCATTCGCGCCGTTTCGCATCGCATCAAACTTTACTCACAAGCGGAGATCGACGGCTACAGCCAGACGACGCAGGCGAATGGACTCGGTACCTTCACGTACAACTCGCTCGCCGATCTGGCCGCGAATACGCCGGCAAGCTACTCGCGGACACTCTACACGCCGGACCGCACGGGTGGTGAGGCGTCGGGCGCGTTCGCGCTGGCCGATTACTGGGTCAAATCACCAGATCTCCAATTCGTGTTCGGTCCGCGCCTCGAGTGGGACGCGTTCACACAGGCGCCGCGCGACAATCCCGAGATCACACAACTCTTCGGCGTGCACACGAACGTCACGCCGTCGAGCGTGCACGTGAGCCCGCGATTCGGATTCAATTGGCTCTATCGCGGGCTGAAGAACGCCGGCCGTGGCGGCGGGGTCACGTATGCCGCATTGGGAAGCGCACTGACGCAGCCCAAAGGCGCGCTGCGTGGCGGCTTCGGCGAGTTCCGGTCGCAGCTCGCGCCGTCGCTCGTCTCCGACGCGATCGCGTCCACCGGACTGCCCGGATCAACCACGCAACGACTCAATTGCGTTGGGCCGGCGACACCCGTTCCCGATTGGCGGGACTATCTCGCAGACGCCGGCGACATTCCGGAAAGTTGTGCCGCCGGCGCGGGGACTACGCCGTTCGTGGACGCTGCGCCGTCGGTTCAGGTATTCGATCCGTCGTACACCGCGCCGCATCGTTGGACCGGCAACCTCGGCTGGTCGTCCAACTACAAGTTCTTGTATTACGACGTCAATGGTGTGTACAGCCGCAATTTCGACCAACCGAGCTACGTCGATCTGAACTACACCGGCGTGCAACAGTTCGCGCTGGCGAACGAAGCAAATCGTCCGGTGTACGTCGCGCCGGCGAGCATCGTGCCGTCCACCGGCCTCGTCTCGCCGCTCGACTCGCGCCTATCGACGGACTTCGGAAGCGTTGTGAGTCGCCGGTCCGATCTCCGCTCCGAAGTCAAGCAAGTGACGGTGAACCTGACCTCGTACACCAGTCGACCGATCACGCAGGCGTTGATCGGCAACGTGTCGTATGTGTTTACCAGCATGCGCAGTCTCACGCGCGGGTATGACGGCACGACGTTTGGCGATCCACGGCAGACCGCGTGGGCCACGGGCTTCACGCCGCAGCATCAGATTCGATTTTCGCTGGGCTATATCATCCCCAAGATTCAGAGCGCGGTCACGACATATTGGGGATTCCAATCGGGCGCCCCGTACACACCCATCGTTGCGGGGGACATCAACGGCGACGGCCTCTCGAACGATCGAGCGTTCGTGTTCGATCCCGCGCACGCACCCAGCGCGTCGGTCGCCTCCGGATTGTCGACCCTGCTCGCGTCGACAACGTCTCGAGCGCACGACTGCCTCGAACGCCAGCTCGGCCAAGTCGCTGCCGTCAATAGTTGCCGCCGGCCGTGGAGCGCGACGACAATGAACGTGCGCTTCGACTGGAACAAGATTTTCGGCGAGCAATATCAATACATCAAAGGATCGATCAACTTTTCGAACCCGCTGAGCGGACTCGATCTGCTGCTGCATGGCAGCGACAACTTGCGCGGCTGGGGAACGCCAGCGGCGCCCGATCCAACGCTCTACTTCGTGCGCGGCTTCGATCCCACGACGCAGCGATTCATCTACGAGGTCAACCCGCGGTTCGGCAATACACGCCCATCCTTGGCGGCACTGCTCAACCCGTTCCGGGTGACGATCGACTTCTCGTTCAGCATCACGCCCAACCTCGCGCGTCAGAACTTCGACGTGTATGTGCGTCCGACACGAAGCGCACCGGGTGTTCGTCCGCCGGCAGATACCATATACAGACGGCTGACGTCGTCCGCCGTTGGCACGGTCAGTCCGTTTGCTTGGATCGTGACCAATGCCGATTCACTCCTGTTGACGCCAGAACAATTGTCCGCCGTCGAAGCCGTACAGGCACATGCCCGCGTGCGAACCGACTCGACCAACAGAGCAATCGCTAACTATCTCGCGAGTCTACCGATGGACGCCGACCCGGCCGCCGCCTTGGCACACATGAACGACGCGAGACGGTCGATAAATCCGACGAACAACGGTGACGGCGCGCTGATCGGCCGGATTTTGACACCGATACAATTTCGACTGCTGCCGGCCGATTTCGCGCGAATAAGCTCGATACCGGCACCGAAACCATGACGGGCGCGGCGGCCACCGTCGGCCATGCTCGCTTGCTTCCGCGCCGCCGAGGACGATAACCTATGTACATGCCAGCATCCGCTCGGTATTGGACCGTGGACGATCTGCAGGGCTTGCCCGACAACGGCAATCGTTACGAGGTCATCGACGGCGAGCTTCTCGTGACGCCGGCGCCCAGCTTGATTCACCAACGACCGGTATTGGTGCTATGCCGGGCTCTTGCCGATTATCTCGATCGTGAGCCCATCGGTGATCTGGTCATTTCTCCCGCCGACGTAGTCTTTTCGCAGCGTCGGAGTGTGCAACCGGACCTGTTCGTCATGCCGCTCGCAGCTGGCCGACGACCGCGGCTTTTTTCCGACGTCGGCCGCCCGTTGCTCGCCGTTGAAGTGCTCTCGCCAAGTACCGCGCGCGCCGATCGCGTCGAGAAGCGAGCGCTCTTCCGATCCGAGGGAGTGGATGAGTATTGGATTGTCGATCTCGACGCGCGTACGATCGAGCGATCGACCCCACTCGACACACGGATAGAAGTATTCGACGATGCGATCGAATGGTCGCCGTCCGGAGCGTCGACGCCGCTGACGATCGATCTGTCCAACTACTTCCGCCGCGTGCTCGACGATTGAGACGACGGGTGCGCCGGAGTACTCCCGGCGCACCCGTTCTCGTTTTTAGAACTCTCTTACCACCCCGGGTTTTGCCCCAGGTGCGGATTCACCGTCAAATCCGTCGTTGAAATCGGATAGAAGTACATCTTGTTATCCCAGGCGCGCTGGACGCTGATCAGCCACTGCAGATTGCCGTGGTCGCCGCCCGTGAGGCTGCGCTGCTGCGTGCCGCCACTCACATTGATGTACAGCACGCCCGCTGTCTGCGACGTGGGCGCGGTACCTGTATAGAAGTAGACGTCAGGGGTGCCGTCCTCATTCAGGTCCATGAGCTGGTTCGCCTTCGGTACGTAGAACCCCTGCCACGGCATGGCCATCAGCTCACCATGCTTCCAGCGGATCAGGTCCGCGAAGCGCTGCCCCTCGAGCACCAGCTCGATCCCACGTTCGCGGCGAATTTCCAGGATGACCGGGTTGGAGATGTCCGGGAAGTACGTCTTCTGTAGATACGGATCAACCTGTGTCGGCAGCGCGGTCAGTCCGCCGGTGATTCCTGCTCGCGCGCGCAGCGCACCAACCGTCTTCGCCCAGTCAGTCGCCGTGATGGTCCCGAGCTCCGCCTTGGCTTCGGCGTAGTTCAGGAGCACTTCGGCGTACCGGTTGATGGCAACGTCGTTCGTGTTGCACGCGCACACGTCGGCGCCGGCGTCATCGACAGTCCACTTGATCGGCATGTAGCCGGTCAGCGTTTGCGTGAACGCCGGCGGCGCCGGAACGAGCACACCCGCGTTGAGCCGCTTGTAGCTGCCCATGCGGATCGTCTGCTGCAAGCGCTTGTCGCGGCCCTTCACTTCCGTCATGAAGGACAGCGTATCGTAGCCCGGCGTATCCGTGAACGGCGTGCCGTCGATCTTCAGGTACGTGTTGATGAATTGCTTCAGCAAACTCGCGCCGACGCCAGTCGTGGCGCTGGTGTAGTCCCAGTTCGCTTGGTGCAGTACGCCGAGGGTCCCGTCTTCGGTGTAGGCCAACATGGTTTCCGACGCCGGAGCGACTTCGCTGCTGAACAGCTGGCGATAGGAGTTGTCCGTCCCGCCGCCCGTGTACAGGGAGAAGTGGCCGCCGTCCATGACCTGCTGCGCCGCGTCCGCCGCGGCCTGCAGATAGGTGTTGGCGGTGGGCCCAAGGCCCTGCGCGAGATCGTTCGCATGGTATTTCCGGAACGTGCCCTCGAAGAGCGCGATGCGAGATTTCCACGCGCGTGCCACGTCTTTCGTGATCGCGGTGTGCGTCGCGTCGGTCGTCGCCGTGATGTTCGCGATGGCATAGTCCAGGTCGTCCATCACGTGTTGCATGACGACGTCGCGCTTGTCACGCCCGGCGAAGAGTGTCGTGGAATCGTTGATGTCGATCGGGTGATCGATCCACGGCACATCGCCGTACTGCTTGACTTTAGCAAAGTAGAACAACGCGCGATAGAACCGGGCGAGCCCGTTGTAGTTGTTCCGGGTGGTCGAGTCCACCCCCTCGCCCACGTTGTTGGCGAGGAAGAAGTTGACGTTCCTGAGCGCCGTCCACGACCAGGAGCCGATCGAGTTCGGGGTGTACTGCCCCGGCAGCACGAAGGTGGACGGACTGCGGACGGCGAGATAGTCGGACATGTTGTCGCCGTTCGTGATCGACGTCAGCGCCGGCAGGTTGTTCATGAACGACGTCGCGTACAACTGCAGGCCGGCTTGCGTATTGAAAACCGCCTGGGCGTTGGTGGTCGAGACCGGCGTTTGGTCCATATCGCAGCTCGTGACGAGCATGCCAAGGATGCCTAGGCATCCGGCAGCCACGAGCCGCATCAAAGTTGATTTGGTCACGGGAGTCATGGCCTTTGGATTAGAAGCCCAGAGTGATGCCGAAGACGAACGTCTTCATCATTGGATAGTTGAGACCATCGCCGCTCGTCCCGGTCGTCAGGATCATGTCCGAGCCCGCGCTGATGCTCTCCGGGTCCACGTTCTTCACGTATTTGAAGAGCGGTGAATACGTCCACAGGTTCTCACCGGTCACGTAGAGCGTGGTCTTCGAGGCGCCATAGCGTTTCGAGAACTTCGCCGGCAAGTCGTAGCCGACCTCGAGGTTCTTGAGGCGCACGTAGGAGACGTCCAACATGTACTTGGTCTGAGGCGCGCCAACCGATCGCGTGGCACCGTTCGCGGCGTAGCCGATGTAACGCGGCAGGAACGCGTCCTGGCTCGGATTCTCCGGCGTCCAGATGACGCCCGGCTTCAACTGCCAGGTCGGGATCAGATCATACGGCCGGTTGTACTGGCCCCAGAAATAATCGGCTTCGGTTGACGGGTGCCACTGCTGCTTGCCGACGCCCTGGAAGAAGCTGGTGACACTAATGCCGCGCCAACCGGTGTTGAGATTGACGCCGTAGGTGTACCGCGGCGTGGTGTTGCCAATGATCTTCAGGTCGCCGTGGTTGGCCAGCGTGTTCAAGCCGGGATCGATCTTTCCGTCGCCATTCACATCCTTGAATTTGAGATCGCCTGGCTTGTATCCGCAGCAGCCGTTGGTGAGGTACGCCTGGCTGGCGTGATTGGCGATGTCGGCTGAGTCGACGAAGAAGCCCTCCGTCGTGTAGCCCCAGACGTCGCCAATCTTCTGCCCGACGTAGTAGTCGCTGAGCAGCCCGTTAGGGTTGTTGTACTTGAGGATTGTCGCATGATTGTCGGCGAGCGAGACGCGGATGCCATACGTCGCGGGCTTGCCGGCGAGCCGGAAGCCGTCCTGCCATCCGAGCGACGTCTCCCAGCCCTTCGTCGCCAGATCGGCGTAGTTGCCCTTGGGCGGCGCGGCGCCGAAGACGGCCGGCGGGGTGAGCGCCGCCGTGTACATGTTCGTCGTCGTGCGGGTGTACACGTCACCGGTGAAGGTGAGGCGGTTGCTCAACATGTCGAAATCGAGGCCGACATTCTTCGTCGCCGCCGTTTCCCACGTCAGGCCGTTCGGCAGCACGGCGGGCGCGCTCGTCTGGTTCGGTTTCGTGCCGTTCACGATCACGCTGGACTGCGAGATGCCGAATTGTTGCTGGAACTGATAGGCACCGACGTTTCCGTTCCCCATCGTGCCCCACGACGCGCGAAGACGCAGGTCGTTCACGAGCTTGGGGTTCACCTTCCAGAACGGCTCCTGCGAAATACGCCAAGCGCCCGACACCGACGGGAAGAACGCGAAGCGCTGATCCTGGGGGAACTTCGAGGAACCGTCGTACCGGCCCGTGAACTCGAGCAGGTAACGATCATCGTAGGAGTAGTTCAGTCGCGAAAATGTGCCGAGCACATTCCACCGTTCGTAGCCACCAGTGATCGTCTCGGCCGTGCCCAACGCGAGATTCAGGTCGGTAGCATCGGGGAAGATCAGGCCGTTGCGCTGAGCGAGAAGTTTGTTCCAGGTGTGCTGCTCGGAGTTCACGCCCGCCATCACCTGAATCGCATGCTTGCCGTCGAACGTCTTGGTGAATTGACCGTACACGTTCGCGGCGACATAGTCCGTGTTCTCGTCGTCGTCCTGCAGGTCGTTCGTCGCCGTGCCGAGGTACGCGACCGTTCCGGGACGCGTGCTGTAGGGCACCGGCACGCGACGCTGGTCGTTGGCATCCGTCTGCTTCTGGAACGTGAAGTCGCCATTGAGCTGGACGCTCTTGCCGAAGAAATCCGCCGTGGCGCCGGTGGTGCTTCGATACACGTTGCGATTGAAGTCGATGCCGTTCTTCCCGTACGCGAGGTCGCCCACCGAATATGCCGACGACGCCGTCAGCGTCCCATCCGGATTGAACAGCGCGGCCAACGGCTGCGTGTTGTCCTCGAGGTTGCGCCAGACGCCGCCACCTTCGCCAACGTTTAGAGGATTGTGATACTTGCGGTTCGAGTAGTCGAAGCTCTGGCGCACGTTCAGCCAGTCCGTCATCTGCATTCCGCCGTTGGCGCGCAGGTTTTTCTGGCTGAAGTCGTCGGAGTTGTACCGGAACAGTCCACCCTGTCCGTCCATGCGTCCCGAGACCATGAACTGCGTCTTGTCACCGCCACCAGAGATCGAAAAGTGTTGATCGGCCGAGGGCACCTGGTTGTTGTACAGCAAACTCATCCAGTCGGTGCTGTTGTAATAGACGTAGTTCCCGTCTGCACCAATGACGGTTCCAGGCGCGGTGCCGGCTTTCGAGCGCGCGGCGAGCGAATCCAGCAACGCCTGGTTGAAGACCATCGTCTTGTTGAACTGTTGCGGAGCAAACCCCTGATAGGCTTGGTACGCCTGATTGAACATCGTTGCGTAGGTGTAGCCGTCCGTTACGAAGTCCGGCGTCGCCGTCGGCTGCTTGCGACCGTAGGTCGCGCCGTAGGTGATGTGGAACTGATTCGCCTTGGGACGCTTGGTGTTGATGAGCAGCACGCCGAACGCGCCGCGCGCGCCGTAGACCGCGGCGGCCGACGCGTCCTTCAAGACAGTGACAGTCTCGACGTCGTCGGGATTGAGCAACGCGGGATCACCTTCGACGCCGTCGATCAGCACCAGTGCACTACCGCCGGTTCCGATCGATGTCATGCCGCGAATGTTGATGACGGGCGACTGGATCGGCTTTCCGTCCAACGGCCGGATGTTGACGTTCGGCAGTACACCCTCGAGGGCCTGTGAGAGGTTGGGCACCGGGCGAGATGCGAGCTCGTCGCCGTTCACCTGTTCAATTGCGCCGGTGAGATTCCGCCGGTCCGCGGTGCCGTAACCGATGGCGACGACTTCGTCCAACGCCAGCGCGGCAGGCGTCAATTGAAATGAGACGGTCGCTGTGCCGCCGGCGACGACCGTGACGTGAGACTGACCCATGACATAGCCGATGCGCTGCGCAACGACCGTCACTGTTCCGGCGGGAACGTTGTTGAGGACGAACCGTCCCTGTGCATCAGCGGTCACGCCGATGTTCAGCCCTTGCACTCGTACCTGGACTGAGGGGATCGGCGTTGATGCCATGTCGACGACCGTTCCGGTGATTTTTCCTTGCTGTGCGTGGGCGTTCGTGGCCGACAGCGCCAGGAACATCGTGAGGGGGATGAGCAGACGGAGTGTTCGCATTGTGGCTTCGGAGGGAATGAGGAAAGAGCCTCGGCCGTGCACGCGAACAGAGTAGGCTGCGATGTGCTCGTGAGTCGTTGCGGTGCGGCTTCGAGCGTGTCACGAAGCGACGACCGGTTCGTGATGCCAGACTCGACGGGCCGACGGCGATCGTGACGAAACGAGGACGGCGTCGTTACGCCCCGCGCGCATGCTATCGCATCCACTTCGTGTGAGTTTTTATATGAGTATTCGCATTAGCCTTGTCCCGATCGCCGCAGCGTGTCTCTTGTCGAGCACCGGGCGCGCACAGGGCAGCTTTGGTCCTGGTCAGCGCGTGTTGCTCGATGCGCACAACGCGTATCCGCAAAACGGCCAGTGGACCGATCGCATCGACCGAGCGCTGTCGACCGGCGTGCCCGTTGCCATCGAGCAAGATCTCTATTGGAGGCAGACCCGCACGAGCGGCCGCTTTGAGATCCTCGTCGCGCACGACACATCAGAGCTCGATCGCGCGCCGACACTCGAAGCGTATTTCTTCGAGAAGATTCGGCCGATCATGGAACGCGCGCTCGTGGAGCAGCGCCGTGACACGTGGCCGCTCGTCGTGCTCAACCTCGACTTCAAGCAGAACGACGCGCCGCTCCTCGACGCCGTCTACGCATTGCTTGGCACGCACGAGGCATGGTTGACGACGGCGCCGAGGACATCGACACCCGACGTCGCGGCGCCGCTCTCCGTGGGCCCGTTGCTCGTCCTATGTGGATCCAGCGCAGCACAGCGTGCGCGCTTCCACGACGCCGTTCCCGTTGGGCAACGGCTGCGCGCATTCGGCGCGATTCCATCCGTCACCGCACCGGGTGCCACGGCCGATGAGCGCTCGGCAAACTCGAGCCGCATGCCCGTTGAGCAAATCATTGCGCCCGCAGCATCCAACTATGCGCGCTGGGTGAACTTCCCATGGTCCGTCGTGGAAACCGGCGGACAGACGAAGGCCGGCGATTGGGATGCCGCCGACGCGGCGCGTCTCAATGCCTTGGTGAAGCGCGCGCACGCGCAGAACTTGTGGATCCGCTTCTACACGCTCGACGGGTTTCTCAACGACGGCGAGGGTTTAACGAAGTCGTATGACTTCGGAAGCGATGCCGCCGTGCGATTGCGCTGGCGGGCCGCGATAGAAGCCGGTGTCGACTTCATCGCGACCGATCACTACGAGCGATTCGACAGAGCGCGGCACGAACCGTAGCCGCGCTCCGTCAGTCACAGCTTACGGCAGTCGCCGCTTGGTTCCCTTCTCCTGCGACGGCTGCTCTTGCGGTTGCGTGGTCAGCGCTGGCTTCGGTAGCGACGTTGACTCGCGGCGAGCGCGCGCGAGGTGGCCAGTGGTGTCAGGCAACGTGGGCGGCGTCGACTTCTCGTCGTCGAATCGAAACACCGACGTGAAATCGCCGAACGTCTGACGGCGCCAGTCGCTGATGTTCGGCTCCTTCACGCCGGTGACCCGCTCGAGCAAGCGAAGCGACGACGTGTGGTCGAACAGTTGGCTCGAGACCCATCCGCCCGCGGTCCACGGCGACACGACGATCGTCGGTACGCGATACCCGGCGCCGATGGGAAGCCCGTCCACGAATTCGTGAGCCGTGCCTTCGGGCGGCACCGGCGGTGCGACGTGATCGAAGAGACCGTCATTCTCGTCGTACGTGAGAATGAAGACCGTCTTCGCCCAGACCTCGGGGTTCGCCGCGATCGCGTCGATCTTGCTGGCCACGAAGGCCGCGCCGTCCGCGGGCATGTAGTTCGGATGTTCCGACTGCGCGGCCGTCGGCATGATCCACGACACCGTCGGAAGACGATCGTTGATCGCGTCGCTCTCGAAGTCACCTTCCGGCCCGCGCGCGACGCCCTTCAAGTAGAGCGGCGATTTCGGCGGTGCGGTGCGGAACGGCTCAAAGTTCTCCAGCATGTTGGTGCCGTAGTTGTCGGCTTGCTGATAGACCTTCCAGCTCACGCCGGCCTGCTCCAACCGCTCGGGATACGTCGTCCAACGAAAATATCGGTCGCGCGGAATCGTGTTGCTGAGGAGCGGACCGCCAGCCGTCGCATCCGGATCGATGGTGCCGGTCATCCAATACATCCGGTTCGGCCACGTCGGTCCGAACACCGAGCAGTGCGACGCGTCGCAAATCGTGAACGCTTCGGCCAACGCGAACTGAAATGGAATGTCAGCGCGCGTGTAGTAGCCCATCACATACGGTCCGTTTGCGCCGTCCGCTTTGCGATGCGCCGGAAGCCACTGATCCATCTTTCCATTATTCCACGCCTCGTGCTGCACCGACCACGCGTGGCTCGTGGATGGAATCTTCTGCGCGTTCGTCGTTCGCGTGTTGAGATGGAACGGCAGCATGTGACCGTCCGGGTGCTCCGCGTCCGGCTGATGAAACACCGAGCGGCCACTCGCGAGTTTCAACGCATCGGGATCGTTGAACCCGCGCACGCCCGCCATCGTACCGAAGTAATGGTCGAACGAGCGATTCTCCTGCATCAGCAGGACGACGTGCTTGATGTCGCTCAATTGACCGGTACGCGGCACCGGCTGGGCGAGCGCGCGCCGGACGTTGGCGGGCAGGAACGAGGCAGCGAGCGACGCGGCGGCCACTCGAGCTGACGTGCTGAGGAGCCGGCGGCGGGTAATCGACCGATCCGGCACTTCGGAGGAGTTTTTTGACATGGCTCCAGCATGTGGGTTCGCCAGCCGCCAGGCAACACACGTCTGCGCAACAATTCTGTGACGGCTGCGCTTCAGCTCACAGCGCCCGCATCCGATTCCCTTTCGCTTCGTGCTCGAGCTCGCATAGCCCCAACTCTTCCATCAACGGCGGCACGTACACGCCGAATCGTCCGCGCAGCCCCTTCTTCAATCCGTACCACCCACCCTTTGGATTTTTCGGCGAACGGCCCCACGCCTCGACCGTACCCTCCCGTGCCGGCTTCTGCTCATCGGCGCCGCCAAGCTCCATCCAGTCACCGTGTTTCTCGAGCATCGCTTGGAGATCGTCCACGCATCGGGCATCGTAGTGAAGCACTGTTTTGCCGACGGTGCACACCAATATCTTCATGCCATCTTTCTCATCGACGTGCATCGTGTATTCGGACGTGCCCGGTGCGGTCTTCAGCTTCCACGGTTTGTCTTTGCTGCTATTCAACGCGACCATGCATCCTCCGAGGAGTAGCTGCCGACTTCGCGCAGGGTCGTGGTGACGGGCGGAATTTCGCACCGCTCTTTCACCCCGGCCGTAAACGCCTTGAACTCGGCGAGCTGTTGAAGTGGGTTGTTCGCGCCGTCGCTCATCGACGCGACGTGGACGAAGCTCACACCATCCTCGAGCGTGTATGCCGAGTATGCGAGCCCCGGCGGAGTAGTGCGGCGTAGTGCAGCGAAGACCTCGCCGATGAGTCGCGCGTTCTCCTGCGCCTGATCCGCCCGCACCGTGTAGCGCACCATGACGTGTCTCACGCGACGGCCCTCCGCGCCTTAGGCCGAAGCACAAGGAGCGCGACGGCGGGCAGGAATACCCAAGGAATGTCGGTGGCGAACTTGATCGTGTACTCAGGTGCCATCAACGCGTGCGGGATCATCACGACGCCGTGCGCGACGTTCGCCCATGCGGTGAACTCGAGAAAGAGCGTATTCGCCATGGGGTCGCGCGCCGCTTTGATGATGTACACGGACCAGACTACGTACACCGCAAGGAGCATCGGCGCGACGTGATCGCTGAGTGGCCCCCAGACGGTCCAGTGTAGCGCGCCCCCGACATCAAACGCCGGAAGCTGTAGCGTGAATGCGATCAATAGCGTCGAGAACAGGATCAGCGACGCCCATCCATACGCCCGCAGAAACAGCGACAGGGCGCGTACTCGTGAGTCTTCCATTGGGACCTCCAAGCAAGGGGAACACCTGCTTGTCGGTTTGGGCGGGCCAAAAGGATACGGAGCCACGTATCTTTTCGGCGCCCCGTTTTCGTCATACTGGTATCCAACGACGGGAGTCCTGCTTGTCCGATCCAACCCCCGAGCTGCAGAAAGCGATTGCGCAGTCGCGAAAGGAGTTCGTCGCTACCGCGGCAGCGCTCCGTCCGCGGTTGCACCGATTCTGCGCGCGAATGTGCGGCTCCGTGCTCGATGGCGAGGACGTCGTGCAGGAGGCGCTGGCCGAGGCGTTCTTCACGCTGCCGACACTGCGAGACTCGACGCGCTTCGAGCCGTGGATCTTTCGCATCGCGTATCACAAGAGCATCGACTTCGTCCGTCGGAACAAGCGGCGGCAGCATGACACGGAGCTAGATGAGAACTCTCATGCCTTAAGTGACGCCGACGGAGAAGATCTCTCCGACGCTCCGATCGACGAGGCGCTGGCGATGCTCGTGGGTGAGCTCCCGGCGAAAGAACGCGCGGCGGTGATTCTCAAGGATGTGCTCGACTATCCGCTCACCGAAGTCGCTGACATTGCCGATACGACAGTTGGCGGCGCGAAAGCAGCGCTGCATCGTGGCCGGTCCAAGTTGCGTGAGCGTGGCGCCGCTGGTGCACCGGCGGTCGTCGAGTTTGACAGCGATCAGCGGCGCCTCTTCGACGCGTATGCCGAGTGCTTCAATCGTCGCGATTGGGAGGGCCTCAAGTATTTGGTTCGCGCTGACGCGCGCCTCGAGATCGTCGGAGAGAACCAGGGCGTGATGTCAGGGCTCGGCGCGACATACTCCGGGAACTACACGCGACTTCCGCACGAGTGGCGGTTGAGCGCCGAGCTAGTCGACGGGATGCCGGTGCTGATGCACTGGCGTCGCACCGCGGCGAGGTGGGAGCCGTTCAGCGCGATCCGGCTGTGGTGGGAGAGTGGGCAGGTCGTGCGAATCCGCGACTACGTACACGTCGGGTATCTGCTGTCGGAGAGCGGTGTCGCGCCGCGTGACTAGCATTCTTCAATCCCGAACATCCCGACGAACGGATACGCCGTACGTCCGGTCGGCGAGGCTTCGCGTTGCCGCCTCGGATCTCGGCTGGCCGACGCATCAGCGGACGCGACTGACGGCATCGACCGGGTAGCGTGATTCGAAGGACCGAAGCACGTTGTTATGTAGCAGTAAGCTTTGCCTCACTACCATACCAAGTGTGCCTCCTCCGCCCCGCCCCGCCTGATGCGCATCCTCCTTGCTGAGGACGATGAGCGCCTGGGAGATGTGGTTGCGCGCGGGCTTCGTAAGCAGGCGTACGCAGTCGACGTTGTGACGGACGGCGCGCGCGCCTTGATCGAGGCCGCCGTGGTCGACTACGACGCAATCGTTCTCGATGTCATGCTCCCGTCGAAAAGCGGGTTCGAGGTTGCCAGGGCAATTCGACTCCGCAGCAACCACGTGCCCATCTTGATGCTGACGGCGCGCGACGCCGTCAGCGATCGCGTCGAGGGACTCGACTCGGGAGCGGACGACTACCTGGTGAAGCCATTCGCTTTCGAGGAGTTGCTCGCCCGGCTTCGCGCATTGATGCGGCGAGGCGAGGTGCTTCAGTCCGCGACCATCAATGTTGGCGATCTCGTGATCGACACGCGCCGCATGTCCGCATCTCGCAACGGGCGATCGATCGACCTCACGACCAAGGAGTATGCGCTGCTCGAGTATCTCGCGCGAAACGAGGGCGCAACGGTGTCGCGTGAAGACATCACCACGCACGTGTGGGACGCGAACCACGATCCGTGCAGCAATGCACTCGAGGTGCTCGTTGCGAGAGTCCGCAAGAAGGTCGACGACGGCCACGCGAGTGTGCTGATTCAAACCCGTCGCGGGGCGGGCTATTCGCTCGCATCCGCCGGTCGAGCCAACGGACGGCGGACGGACTCCGCAACGAACGTCTAAATGGCCTCGGTTCGGTTGCGCCTTACCGCCTGGAACGGCGGCGTGCTGGTCCTCATTCTTGTCGTATTCGCGACTACCGGGTATTTCTTCCTCCGCTACGCAACGCTGGCGCAGATCGACCGTGCGCTGCAGCAGCAGGTCCGCGTCGTAACGCTCACTGCAAAGGCGCGTCTGAGCGGAACGCAAGACGATCGCGCTGCAACGAACAACTTCGTGCAGGATCTCGAAGGGCACGGACTGCTCGTGACACTGCCGGCGACGCCACCGAACACGATCGTCACCGCGCCAGCACGCGTCGATGAAGAGGGGGCCGAGGACGAGGGCGACGAACGGGGCCGCCGACTGACGGATCGCCGAGCGATAGGCCCCGATCTCGACTGGACGACTCTTCAGGACAGGATCAGCAAGCAGCCAGACAGCGATGACGCCTTCTCGGTGCATGGCGCCCACGGCGACTCACGCGTCTTGATGGATAAAGTGACGGTCGGCTCGCGCCGCATGCTGCTCATCGCCACGCAACCGCTCGACGAGGCGAACGAGTTGCTCGAGACGGCGCAATATGCGGCGTTCGTCGCGCTGCCAATTGCCGTGTTCTTGGCGATTGTGTCGGGATATCTACTGGCAAGAAGGGCGTTGGCCCCTGTGGCATCGATGACGGCGGAAGCGCGAAGCATCGGCGCACGAAACCTCCACGAGCGGCTGTCGATTCGAGATCCGCGTGACGAACTCGGACAGCTCGCGGTCACGTTCAATGATGTGCTCGCGCGCGCCGACCGCGCTCTCGAGCAGCAAAAGCGGTTCACGGCGGACGCGTCGCACGAGCTCCGGACGCCCATTGCGTTGATTCGCGCGGAGGCGGACGTCGCGTTGTCTGGCAGCGCGGAGCGCGACAGGACCGGCGAGCCGGAGTACCGCGCGGCACTCTCCATGATCCGGGACGGCAGCCAGCAACTCTCTCGCATCGTGAACGATCTCTTTCTACTCGCGCGGGCGGATGCTGGACAGGTATTGATCGCGCCGAGAGCCATGCAGCTCGATGAGCTCGTGGCGAGTACCGCGCATGGCATGCGATCGCTTGCGGAGCAAAAGACGCTCGTTCTCGAGGTGAAGGTGCAGAGCGGTGCCGACTTTCACGGCGACGAGGAATTGCTCCGGCGCGCGCTGGGCAACCTTCTCGACAATGCCATCAAGTACTCGGACCGCGCCGGCACCATCAGGGTATCGCTCGAGCAGGACGACACGAGCTATCACATCGTCGTGACCGACGTCGGTTCCGGAATCGCGACGACGGATCAGCCGCACATCTTCGAGCGCTTCTATCGCGGAGATCGTAGCCGCGGACACCTGGAGTCCGCGACTAGCGCGGGCAGCGGACTGGGGCTGGCGATCGCGCGTGAGATCGCTGAACGGCACGGCGGATCGGCGGAGCTGCTGAAATCGAACGAGAACGGCAGCTCATTCGCGTTGACTCTTCCCCGAAACGTGTAAGCGACCTGTCACAGCAGATGCACCGTGAGGTGTTATTCTGAAGAAAGGTGCGAATCGTAGGTTGCGAGGCGTCGAGTTTCTTCCTCCAACTCACGCGCCCAATGATCGCACCGCGACAGTATCGTTGGATTGCAGTTCTCGCATTTCCGTTGGCGCTCGGCGCCCAGGTGCCCGACGCCGTTCACGGGCACATTCGCAGCGAGGCCGGCGCGCCCATCGCCGGTGCGGCGGTTACGGTGACCAGTCCAAGCGGCGCCACGACTCGCCCCGTACGAACCGACAGCGGCGGCACGTATCAAGTGGGACTCGAAGGCGCGGGGCCATTCCAAGTCCGCGTAACGATCGTCGGATTCGCGCCACAGGGGAAACCCGTGCCCGCCGCTGTAAACGGTGCTCGGCCCGATGTCGATTTCATTCTCGCGCCGGTTGCGCAGCAGCTTGCGGCGGTGGTGTCACGCGCGACTCGCCCGCGAGCGGACCGGGCCGACCGCGATCGCGCCGAGCCGGGCGAAAGCGGCGCGCGCGCGGACTTGACCGGTGCTGTCGGTGGCGACTTGTCCGGCGACATCGCTGCGGCCATGGGGACGGTCCCGGGTCTCATCGTGACAGCGGATCCCAACGGCGGCCTGCCCACAATCTCGGCATTTGGTCTATCGTCGTCGCAGAACACTCTCACGCTGAACGGCATGAACTTCGGCGGCGGAAGCGTTCCGCGCGACGGTCTCGTGCTTCGCGTGGCCCAATCGACGTACGATCCTGGACGCGGTGGATTCAGTGGCGTGCAAACGGTGCTCCGGTTGCCTTCCGGAACGAACTATCTCAATCAACTGATCCACGTGACCGAGGAGAGCCCAATGCTCCAGGGTTCGACTCCCAGCTCCGCGCAACTGGGCACGCAGTATTCGCGGCAGATCGTCAGTGGAAGCTGGTCGGGTCCCATCGCCGTGGACAAAGCGTTTTACAGCTCGGCGTTTCAAGTCAGTCGCCGTGCGAGCGATCTCTCGTCGCTCGCGTCCGGCGATGCCGCGTCACTACAAGCACTTGGCGTGAGCGCCGACTCCGTCAGTCGCCTGCTGCGCGTCAGCAGTTCGTTGGGTATTCCCCAAACTACGACCGCAATTCCGTCTGATCGTGTAACGACGACTGCATCGGTTCTCTCGCGCTTCGATTGGTCGCCCGCCGCGACGCGAACCGCCGGGAGTCAGTTGTACATGGTGATCGGCGGCAATTACAACACCAACGCGGCAGCGAACAGCTCTCCGCTCGCCTTGGCGTCGCACGGCAGTGATGCGAATAGCTGGGCGCTGCAGGCGCAGGGCACGTCATCGCGGTATTTCGGCGCGATCCTCAATGAGGCGAATGCGGCGTTCGTGACGTCGCAGTCGAGCTCCGCACCGTACCTGTTCCTTCCCGACGCGCGAATTCTGGTCGCGTCGTCGTTTCCCGATGGCACAGCCGGATCCTCGACCGTACGCGTCGGTGGAAACTCCAACGCCGAGAGCGACTCGCGAACCTCGTCGGCCGAGCTGCGCAATGAGACATCGTGGCTCACGTTCGATGGCCGTCACAACTTCAAGATCACGCTGGACGGGCGCGTGGATCACAGCAACTCGAGGCAGAGCGCGAATCGCCTCGGAACGTTTACCTTCAACTCACCCGCCGATTTCGCCAGCAACACGCCGTCGACGTTTACGCGCACGCTGTCTCCTGTCGAGACCTCGGGGATGCAATATCTCGGCGCACTCGGTTTGGGGGATATTTATCGACCGGTGCCGCAACTCCGCATTCAGTACGGGTTGCGCGTCGAGGACAACAGCTTCGGCAATCTTCCGTCGACGAATCCGCTCGTCGCCTCGGACTTCGGACGCAACACGAGCCACGTTCCACAGACGACGACCGTTGCACCGATGGTTGGATTCACGCGTCAGTATTCCGCGCGACACGGTGGCGCGTTCACAGGCGGCATCCGCGAATACGTCGGCACGCTCTCGTCGCAGACAGTTCAGAACGTCGTGCGTCAGACAGGGCTGCCGGACGCGGTGCAACAACTCACATGCATCGGCTCCGCGGTACCAACGCCTGTCTGGTCGTCGTACGCCGCATCGGAAAGCAGCATTCCGTCGACATGCGCGAACGGCAGTCCAAACAGCTTCTCGCAAACGACGCCGCCCGTTACAGTCTTCTCACCGAGCTACGAACCGTCACGCCGATGGGGCGGTGCTCTCGGATGGAACGGTCGACTGACGCCATCGTGGATCGGCACGATCACCGCGAACTATTCGCTGAATCAGCATCAGTCGGAGCCATACGACATCAATTTCAATCCAGTTACACGCTTCACGCTCGCATCCGAGGGTGACCGGCCCGTCTATGCGTTGCCAACGAGCATCGTTCCGTCGTCTGGCGCGGTCGCATCGACCGACTCACGAATCCACCCGGCATTCGCCCGCGTCAACGAGCTTCGTTCCGACCTTCAGTCTGATGCAACACAGTTCGTGTTTGGCGTGTCCCCGGCGCCGTCGAACGGCGTGCCCGGACTCGGCATCACCGCGAGCTATCGCGCGTACTACACGTACAGCGTGAGCCGCGATCAGTTTCGCGGATTCACCGGCACCACGGCCGGTGATCCGCGCGCCATCGAATGGGGCGATGCCGGTCTGCCGCGACACGCGTTTCAGATCGGCGGATCTTTGCGCGTGCCCGGCTGGTTCAACGTCGACGCCTTCAGTCGCCTGACGTCCGGCCGACGCTACACGCCGCTCGTGAATTCCGACATCAACGGCGACGGATTCGCGAACGACCGTGCGTTCGTGTTCGATCCGGCGAAGGCGACTGATCCAGCCGTCGCACAGGAGATCCGGTCCATTCTCACGTCGGGATCCGCTTCCGCGAAAGGTTGTATCTCGCGACAGCTCAACACCGTAGCGGCGCGCAACAGCTGCAGCGCGCCATGGACGCAGTCGCTGAACATGGCGATCAGTCCGGATCTGTCGCGGTACGGGTTGGCCGAGCGCGGCTCGGTATCGCTCGTGATCACGAACGTGTTCGCGGCGGTGGACGAGATGATGCACGGGTCGAACCACCTCCACAATTGGGGTGCGAATCTCGCGCCCGACCCCGTACTGCTCAATGTCAGGCGCTTCGATCCCGCGTCCAACCAGTTCGGGTACGACGTGAATCCATCGTTTGGCACGACGACGGCGTCGGCGGCACTCAGCCGATTGCCGTTCGTCATCGGCATCGACGTGCGCCTGCGGCTCGGTCCCGATCGCGACGTGCAGGAGATTAAGGGATTTCTGAAGCCGCGCGCCGCGGACGGAACGGCCGTGTTGAACGCAAGTCAGATTAAAGAGCGCCTCGATCACGACACGCAGAACAATTTCGACGACATCGTCAAACGCGCGGCCGCCGTCCGTCTTAGTCCAACCCAGGTCGCCGCGCTCAAACAGATGGCCAAAGAGTTCGACCGAAAACGCGATTCCATCTATGTGGGATTGGCGGCGTACATGGCGTCGCTCAACGGACACTATCTCACACCCCAGGCCAAGGCTCGTTGGCATGACGACTTTGTTGCCGTTGCGCGAAACTATATTGTCGCCGGGCCGAAGGTCCGCGCACTGCTCAGCGACGAGCAGTTCGGTGCCCTTCCGGTATCGATGACGGGCTTCTTCGACATGGACGAAGGCACGTTCGTGCAGCTCATGGCCCGGACCAATTTCGGTACGCTCCTCGAGCTCATCACGGGCGAGGGGATCGACTAGAGTCCTAGCATTCGCGCTCGAGGATCGGCGGCGTGGTATGCGATTAGCACTTTCTAATCACGACCACCCCAACACTGTCGCGGTGACACCACTCGCCGCGCGGCCAGACTCACTCTTCCAGCGCCACGCGAGGCTCGACGCGCGCGGCCGAGGCGGCAGGAACTAGGCTTGCCGCAATCGTCGCCGCGGCGATCACGACAATGGACCCGATCAGAGTGCTGGGGTCAAACGGCGACACGTCAAACAGCAGCGGTCGCATTGCCAGTCCCGCCATCGCAGTCAGAACGAACCCGAGCGCGATGCCAACGCCGGTCAAACGCAGGCTCTCCCCCAGGATCAACTGAAGTATTTCTCGCGGTCCGGCGCCGAGCGCGCGGCGCAACCCAAACTCCTGCCTGCGCTGCTGCGCGCTGTAGCCAATGACTCCGTAGACGCCAACGATCGTCAGCACGAGCGCATCGACGCCGAAGCCGGCCATGAAGCGCGTGACGAATCGCGCGTTCGATGCGTTCGTCGCCACCAGATCTTCGATCGTTCGGACGTGCGCGAGGGGGATCGTCGGATCGACCGCGGCTATCGCCCGCTGGACCTGTGCGAGTAACACCGACGTTTCGAGGTTCGACCGAATGACGAATTGCATGCTGCTGAACGTCAGATACGGATTCTGTGTATATGGAACGATCATTTCTGGCCGCGGCGTCTCGGTCAGCGAGTAGCGTTTCATGTTCGCGACTACGCCAATGACCGTCATCCACGGCCATCCCGTCGTTTCCTGAGGGGTCCCAACGCGAATACGCTTTCCGATCGCAGTGTTGCTTGCACTCTTGCCCGGCCACAGCCACTCGGCCATCGATTCGTTGACGATCACGACCGCCGGACTCGCGGTGCCATCAGACAACAAGAAATCGCGGCCCGCGACGATCGACGTTCCGAGCGCGCGAACCATGTCTCCACTCGCGACGCTGAATTGAGCGATCGGCGAGATCGCGCCCGGTGGCATTGGCGGCAGCTCGCCTTCGGGCGTGAAAACGCTCGCCTGTTGCGCGCCGCTCAGCGGAAGAGGCTTTCCGATGCCGGCCGCGGTCACGCCTGGGAGCGCACGAATGTTGTCGAGCGCCGCACTCAGAAATCGAACTGCCGGCGCATGCTCCATCCCTGTGCTGAACGGGCGCTCTGGATAGCTGATCGGCGGAAGCGACACCTCGAACGTCACGCCGTGAACGGCATCGAATCCCAGATTCGCGTTCAGTTGGTGCGAGAGGGTGCGAACCAGCAACCCCGCGCTGGCCACGAGGACGAGCGAGCCCGCAAGCTCGCCAACGACCAGCGCGCGCCGAGCCTTGAGCGAGATGCCCTTGAGCCCAGCCCCGCGCCCGCCACTCCTGAGCGTGTCCATCAACTGCACTCGGCTCCCGAGCCGCATGGGAATGAGGCTCACCATGATCGCCGCGAGAGCAATGACTCCGAGTGCCGCAAACGCGGAGTGCGTATCGAACGTCAGTTCCGACGCTCGAGGGAGGTGATCCGCGGCATATGTGCGCAGCAGCTTCATCCCCGCGATTCCAGCGGCGAGTCCCGCTGCGCCGCCGGCGGTAACGAGCAGCAGGACATCGGTTAGCACTTCAGCGGCAAGCCGGCGCGTTGATCCGCCAAGCGCTGCACGAATCGCCAGCTCTCGACGCCGCGTATGCAACTGCGCAAGCAGAAGCTGCGCGGTGTTCACGCAGGCAATCACGAGAACCAGCACCACACCTGCGAGCAGACTGACGAGCATCGGCTCGACGCGGCCGACTAACTGTTCGCGCAGCGGAACAAGCAACTCATCAGGCCGTGAGTTTTTTATGATGGGCACCGTACGCCTCACCACGGCCATCACGCGATCCATGTCCTGGCGTGCCGCGAGGTACGTCACGCCTGCACGGAGGCGGCCGACGATAGCGAGGTCGGTGATGCCATGCGCCGGCGGTTTCAGCGGCACCCATACCTCCGGCACCGCGGCAAACTGGAAATCGCCCGGCATCTCTGATCCGCGTGGAAATGCGAATCCGCGCGCCGCCACGCCGATGACTGTAAACGACTCGGCGTTGAGAGTGATCACCCGACCAATGATGTTTGGGTCAGCGCCGAACCGCCGGCGCCACACCGCGTCGCTCAATACCGCGACGTGATCGCTTCCCGGCGTCTCGTTGGCGCGTTCGTAGAACCTGCCGATTTCCGGAGCGACGCCAAGGGTTTGAAAGAACTCGCCCGTCGCCTGAACGCCATCGAGGCGCTCGGGCTTGGTCGCGTCGCCGAGGTTGAACGACGCTCCACGAAACGCCGCGATCGATTCGAATGCCTTCGTGTTGTCGCGAATGATGCTGAAGACCATTCCATGCGTCGGCTGCTCGCGAAACCCGAGATTGGCGTTCGGATAGGATCCCCAGATCATCTCCAACCGATCGGGCTGCTTATAAGGAAGAGGCTTGAGCAGGATCGTGGAGACCAAACTCATCATGAGCGCACATGCGCCAATGCCGATCGTGAGGGTGAGTACACTCGTGATCGTGAACACCGGTGCGCGCCGAAGCCGGCGTACGGCGTGGTGAAGATTTCGAATGACGTTTGCCTCGATCCACGCACCGGCACTTCCCCACTGATCGCGCGCGAGTTCCGTGGCCAGACTCACGTTGCCGAATTCACGGCGCGCATTGGCAGATGCGCTCTCGCGCGATTCGCCCCGCGCGATCCGGTCGGCGATCGCCATGTCGAGATGCGCACGCAGCTCGTCCGAGAGCTCGTCGGTACGCCGCGCGCGGTGCCACGGAATCCACGGCAGCCACGCCGTAACGCGTTCGAGAATGCTCATGCATCCTCCGGCGTCGGTCGAGTCATCAGGCCGGCGATCGCCAGCGACAACTTCTCCCATCGCGATTGTTCGGCGGCAAGGCGGCTCCGTCCCTTCGCGGTAAGACGATACATTCGCACCCGGCGGTCATTGTCGGACGTTCCCCACTCCGTGCTGATGGCGCGCTGGCGGAGCAACCGCTGGAGCGCCGGGTACAGCGATCCCGTCTCGACCTGCAATACGTTGCCGGACTGCGAGCGGATGAGTTGCACGAGACCATAGCCGTGACAGGGTCCCCAGCGGAGCGCCTGCAGCACGATGAAGTCGAGCGTGCCTTGCAGGAGCTCCATGCGCGACGTGACGGGTTCTTTCGACATGGCGTGTTAGGTAGACGGTCTACTCAATCGTATGTAGGATGTCTACCTAACACCGCTCTGTCAAGCCGAACCGTTGTCGTTACCGACTCCGCCGCTTCGCGCCGCCCGATCTATTCTTCGCGCAGCGTCTGCATCGGAGTCACCGCCGCCGCGCGCCGCGCCGGCAGATAACTCGCGAGGGCCGCGATGCCCACGAACATCGCCGAGACTGAGACGAACGTCGCGCCGTCGAGCGGATTGATCCCGAACAGGAATCGGACGAGGAGACGCGTCGCCCCCGCCGACAAGACGAGCCCCACCGCGACTCCCGCCAGGGTCACCCGTACGCCCTCGCCAAGGATCATTCTCAGGACGTCCTCGCGTCGCGCGCCGAGCGCGAGTCGAATGCCGATCTCGCGCCGACGGCGGCCGGAGGAATGAGAAATGATTCCGTACAGTCCGACGGCCGCCAGCAACAGTGCGACGCCTCCAAGTATCGCGGTGACGAGCGCCGCCACACGTTGTGGAATGAGCATCGCCACATTCTCGCGTTGCAGCGTGCTGACGACCGGCCGCGGAAGCGCGGGATTGATCTGCTCAACGACGCGCTCGATCGCCGGAGCGACGGCCAACGGCTCGCCTTCGGTGCGCACAATGAGCGTCTGATTCCCTTCCCACTGCTGCAAGAGCGGCAAATAGACGAAGGGATGGTCCTGCTCGGTAAGGCTCCAGTTTTTCGAGTCTCGCACCACGCCAACGATCGTGACCCGCGCGCCGTGATAGGTCACGGTCCGGCCGATCGCGCCCGTCGGCCAATATTTTCGCGCCATCGACTCGTTGATCGCCATCACGTTCGGAGCGCCCGCGTTATCGGCGGTCGTGATCGCCCTGCCGGCGGCAATCGGAATACGCAGCGCGTCGAAATATCCACCATCGATTTTTAGAATGCCCACCGGAACGCCGGACGTGGCGTCCGCTTCGTTCCCGTCCGCAATTTGAACGTTGTCGCCATCGCTCCGCATCGTGAGCGGCAGGTGGTCGGCGAACGACACCTGCGTCACGCCAGGCAACGCCGCGACTCGATCGCGCACATCGTGCTGGAACGCGCGCGCACTCGCTTCGTCGTAGCCCCACGATTCTGTGTTCAGACCCACCGTCGCCACACGTTGAGCATCGAAGCCCGGGTCGATCCGACTTCCGCGATCGAGCGCGCGCGCAAACAGTCCGGCGGCCACGAGCAGCACCAGCGACAGCGCGAGCTGTCCAACGATCAAGACATTGCCGGCCACAGTGCGGCGCGTTCCGCTGCCCGACGATCCATCGCGCACGCGTGCCGCGATGTCCTTGTCCGCTGCCTGGAGAGCGGGTGCAAGGCCGAACACCAAGCCCGTCATCAAAGACACCGCGAGTGCGAATGACATCACCCGCCAATCGGGTGACAGCTCCAGTGTGATCGGCAGCGAAATCACCACGGCCGGCAACGCGAACGCACGCGTCGCGACTTCGGCCAAGCCAATACCGCCCGCGGCGCCAAGAACGAACAGCACGAGCACTTCGGTGAGCAACTGGCGCACGAGACGCCCTCGGCTCGCTCCAAGCGCGGCGCGCACCGCCATCTCGCGCCGCCGCGCAATCGCGCGCGCCGACAACATCGACGCGACGTTGACGCTCGCGATCACCAGTACGAACACCGCTCCGCCTAACAGCAGGCCGAGAAACACCGCGAGCGGATCGCTCGCATCGGGCGGCAGGCCCGTGAGCTGCGACAGATGAATGTCCTGATACTGGTGGAAAGCCACCGGTTCGACTGACTCGCGCGCGTATCCCGCGGTCAGCGCCGCCAGTTCCTGATGCGCCGCCGACGCCGGGACGCCGGGCTTCAACCGCCCGCACAGGCGCAGCCAGACGGCGGTCTCGCTCGCGAGCGGCGCGGCGTTGAGCCGCACGTCATGCATCATCGCAAGCGGTACCCAGGCGTCCGTCGTAATCGGCGCGTCGACGCCCGAGAACGCGGCCGGAGCAATGCCGACGACAGTATACGGATGCCCGTTCACCGACAGCGCTCGGCCGACAACGCTCGTGTCGCTGTTGAACCGCGTGCGCCAGAGGTGCTCCGATATGACGATGACCGGATGGGCTAACTCGGCCTGGTCCTCCTCGGGCAGAAAGAATCGGCCAGCGAGTGGGCGAACTCCGAGCAGAGAAAAAAAGTTGCCAGTGACGACATTGCCGTAGACCTCGACGCCGGCGTCGTTGCCCGACCGGACGGTGAACGACGCCTTTCCCCATGCCGCCACGCCGGTCAGCGTGTGCGTGCGGTCGCGCAACAACTCGTACAACGGGTATGACGCGGACACCCCATCATTGCCGCCAACGCGCTTCCGCTCGATGCGAACCAACTCGGCTCCGTTCGCGGCACCAGGCAGCGGCCGCAGGACGAGCGCATTCATCGCGCTGAAAATGGTTGTCACCGCGCCGCTGCCGATCGAAATGCACAACACGGCTACGACCGCGAAGACCGGGCTTTTGCGCAGCATCCGCACGGCGTAACGAAGGTCCGCCGTCAAAGTCTCCAGCATCTGATCACCACGAGGATATTGTGATGTGACGTGGCCGCGCGCTCCGGACGAGCGGCGTTCGGCGAACCCGGCGTACACCATCGCGGGAATGGTTCTGAGCCGCAGGCCGGTCGTCGCGCGAACGCCGCCCGCGCGCCGCGCCGCGGCAAGCTGGTCGACGAACACTTCGATCATGTCGCGGCCGAATTGATCGCGAAACGCGCGCGGGAAGCAGCGCAGAGCCAACGCGAAGAGTCGCGGCGCGCTCGGCCGCCGATTGTTGTCGCCGTCGGGTGGGCGCATCATGTTGCGGGCTCCCGGATGAGCGTGCGCACGATATCGCGCACGGCTCGCGACTTCATTAGTGCTTGGAGCCGCCTGACCTCCGCGGCGAGCACTCGCTCACCGAGCGGCGTGATCCGATAGTAGCGACGGCGCTCCTCGCCGGCGTCCTTCGGACGTCGGCCAGACTCGGCGATGATGCCATCGTCGAGGAGTCGCTTGATCACGCGATACAGATTGCCGGGATCGAGCTTTACGAGTCCGTCAGTCCCTTGCTCGATGGCGTGCACCAAGCCGTAGCCATGCTGCTCAGTCTCGGCCAGCGCCAGGAGCAGTTGGAGGTCGACTGGCTTGAGCGGAAGGAAATCGCGAGCGGTCGGAGGCATGAGCGCACCGGTATAGTTGTTTTAACTATACGACGTTCTCCGGCCGGAGTTTCACCCAGTCTTCCCAAGCCAATGAGCGCGAGTCCGATACCCGGCAGCCGCCACGACGCTCAAATCTTGCCGAGGACTCGCTCGTTGCGCCGATCGATGAGGGCGCGCGTCTTGGACGTCGCCCCGGGCCCAGGCGCGTACCGTACGTCATGAGGTGACAGCGTACGGCCGCCTTTGCCGCGCACGGCAATCTCGTCGACCGGCCGATCAGTTACGTCTTCAACGAGCAGCGTCGGCGGCTTCGAACCCTTCGCGAGCCACCGGTCACCCCACTGCATGAGCGCGACGATGACTGGGTGCAGATCTTCACCCTTCGCCGTCAGCCGATAGCCGTCGGTATTGGCGCGGTCGTCCAGCGGGTACCGCTCGAGGATTCCGAGCTCGGTGAGCCGATCGAGACGCGTGGTCAAAATGTTCCGCGCGATCCCGAGCTCGCTCTGGAATTCGTCGAATCGTGTCGCCCCCTGCATGCATTCGCGCACAATCAAGAGGGACCACCACTCGCCGACTTCTTCCAGCGAGCGCGCGATGGAGCAGTTCATCCCCTGAAAGCTTTTCCGTTGCATGGGAGCAATCTACAATCGATAGTTGCATGATGCAACTAGTCGATATAGAATATCGTCAGTTGCATCATGCAACTGACCGCAACATGCGCTCACAACGGACAGGAACAGGCCATGGATCGTCGCCTCTTGATACTCGCGCTCGGAATGTTCGCGCTCGGCACGGATAGCTTCGTCGTCGCCGGCGTGCTGCCGCAGATCTCGCACACCTTTCACGTGGGCATCGGCAGCGCCGGCCAACTGACGACGGTCTATGCGATCACGTACGCGGTCCTGGCACCCACCATCGCCGCGATCGCCGCCGGGATCTCGCGCAAAACGCTTCTCCTCAGCGGACTGGGCGTCTTCGTCATCGCGAACCTTGCGACGGCAGTAGCGCCGACCCTCGCAATCGCGCTGCTCACGCGCATGGTCGCAGGCGTCGGCGCCGCGATGTTCGCGCCGACGGCGACCGGTGCGGCAGCGATGATCGTTCCGCCCGCCCGGCGCGGCTTCGCACTCTCGGTGGTGATCGCCGGCCTCACCGCCGCGACGGCGTTGGGCTCACCCACCGGCGCCATCATCGGCGGCTTGGGCGACTGGCGCTGGACCATGGTTTTCGTCTCGGCACTCGCCGGCGTTTCGCTGCTTGGAATTCTCTTCCTTCTCTCGAGCATCCCACTCCCCCCGGCGATCTCGCTCAAGAAGCGCGTGGCGCCGATCACCGACCCGAACGTCTCGTTGACGCTCCTGACCACGATGATCTACATGTCCGGGATCTTCACCGTCTATACGTATTTCTCGGTAATCTTCGACCATGTCATCGGGGGACGCCCGCTCGTCCTTGGCGGACTGCTGGTGCTGTGGGGCGCAGCAGGCACCGTCGCCAACCTGACGTCGGGCAGATTGATCGACACGATCGGCAATCGCAAAGTCATTCTCGCAATGCTCGTGGTCCTCATCGCGGACCTCGCGCTCATTCCTTCGACGAGCGGGCAGCTCGCGACCGCGGTCATCGCGATTGCAGTCTTTGGCGCGGTGGGTTGGGGATTGCTCGTGCCGCAGCAACACCGCCTCGTGACGCTCGCACCCGAGACCGCGCCGGTGGTGCTCGGCCTCAACACCGCGTGCACGTACTTGGGTGTGACAACCGCGGGCATACTCGGCGCGATTGGCATTGGGTCGATCGGCGCGCACAATCTTCCGTTCATCAGCGCGGTCCTGTGCATCGTGGCGCTAATTGTCTCTGAGCTGGCCAGTCGACGTATCGCCGCAAACGAGGCGCCTGTCTTCCCGACTTCGGCAAATTTCATCGGGGCAACCGCGAGGCCGTAAAGGCACTCTTGATGTCGCGTTGACATAAGGACATCGCATGACCGATTCACACACGTCCGATCCGCATCAACAACAAGGGTTGTCTGACATCCTAGCCAAAGACCTGGACGTCGTGTTCTGCGGCATCAATCCGGGGCTTCGGTCGGCTGCAGACGGACACCACTTTGTGAATCGGTCGAATCGCTTTTGGCGAGTACTCCATCAGGCCGGCTTCACGCCCGACGAGATCGCGCCGCAGGACGGCCGACGCCTCCTTCTATACGGATGCGGACTCACGACGGCGGTCGCTCGTCCGACCGCCGGTGCCGACGACCTTGCGACGAGCGAATTTCTCGATGCCTCGCAGGAATTGTCCGACACGATTCGACGATTCGCTCCGCGATACATCGCGTTCCTCGGCAAGGCCGCCATCGCGGCGATTCAACGGAATCGTGAATTGCCGTGGGGGCTTCAGCCGACAACCTTCGGCGGTGCACGCGTGTGGGTCCTGCCCAATCCGAGCGGCCGCAATCGCGCATACTCGCTTGACGAGCTCGTGTGCGCCTATCGCATGCTTCGCGCGGAGAGCCAGGGAGAACTCCCCGTGTGTATGTTTGGATGACCCTAGCTGGAAGCGCACGATGAATGTGATCGAACGCAACAACGTTCGCGTCAGTGGCACCGGCCCGCAGACGATGCTCTTCGCCCACGGCTTCGGCTGCGACCAGAACATGTGGCGATACGTCGCTCCAGCGTTTGCCGACCGCTACCGTGTCGTGCTCTTCGACTACGTCGGCTCGGGTCAGTCCGAAAAGGCGCACTACGATCGCGATCGTTATGCGTCGCTCGAAGGCTATGCCCAGGATGTGTTGGACGTCGTCCACGCGCTCGATCTTCGCAACGTCACGTTCGTTGGCCATTCGGTCAGCAGCATGATTGGCGTGCTCGCGGCCAATCGCGAGCCGGAACGATTTGAGCGATTGATTCTCATCGGCCCGTCACCGCGCTACATCAACGACGACGGCTACGTCGGCGGATTCGAGCGTGCCGACATCGACGGCTTGTTCGAGATGATGGACAAGAATTTCATCGGCTGGGCCAATTTCCTCGCGCCGGCGATCATGAAGAACGCGGACCGGCCCGACCTCAGCGAGGAACTGACGGCAAGCTTCTGCTCGACGGATCCAATCATCGCGCGCAACTTCGCCGAAGCGACCTTCTATGCCGACAATCGCGGGGATCTCGGCAACGTGTCGATCCCGTCGCTCATTCTGCAGTGCTCCGACGATATGGTTGCACCATTCGCAGTTGGCGACTATCTCCACTCGCATCTGCCGGGGAGTACTCTGCGCGTGATGAGCGCCAACGGCCACTGTCCGCACATGAGCCATCCAGACGAGACCATCGCGTTGATCGAGGAATACCTCGGCGCCACTGACGCCTGATCTGGTGACGACGCCGGACGTCCTGCTCGATTGCGCGCCAGCGTTCTACCTCTCGATCGGTGACGACGGCCGCGTCGTGCAAGCGAACACTACCCTGCTCCACAGACTCGGAGTAACGCGCGAGACGATCGTCGGAACGCACGTCGAGACACTGCTCAGCCGCGCCGGTCGATTGTTCTATCAGACGCACGTGTTCCCGCTCATCAGAATGCAGGGACACGCCGAGGAGATCTTTCTGCTCGTCGAAACCAAGAGCGGCGAGCAGTTCGGCACCCTCTGGAACTTTGCGCGCCGCACGCGGAACGAAGAGACGTACATCGACTGCGTCGTCATCGAAGTGCACGAGCGGCGTAAGTACGAAGACGCCCTGCTGCAAGCGAAGCGCCAGGCAGAAGCGGCGAACAAGCTTCTCGAGAAACAAGCCGCCATTCTCGCCGACCAGGCAATGGAGCTCGAAGCGCAACATCAGCAGCTCACCGACCAAGCAGCGGAGCTCGAAGAGCGCGCCGATGAGCTCCAACGCGCCAATGCAGCGCTCCGCGACCACAGTGAATTGGTCGAACAGGAGCGACACGCCGCACAGGAAGCACGACGTATTGCCGACGCAGCGAATCTCGCAAAGAGCGAGTTCCTGGCAACGATGAGCCATGAGTTGCGCACGCCGCTCAACGCCATTGGGGGCTACACCGATCTGCTCGCAGCAGGCATTTACGGACCGGTCACTCCGGAGATGAGCCACGCCTACGACCGCATCGTGCGGGCGCAACGCCATCTCCTCGGCCTCATCAACGACGTGCTCAACCTCGCGCGAATCGAGTCGGGTCGGGTCGACTACACGATTGCGACCGTGCGATTCGGCGACGTGATCCGCGAGCTCCGCGAAATGATCGACCCGCAGGTCAGCACGGCAGGCATCGAGTTCCGCGACGAGGCCGACGACGCATTGATGCTGCGAGTCGACCACGAGAAGCTCGTTCAGATTTTGCTCAACTTGCTGTCGAACGCCATCAAGTTTACGGCGCACGGCGGCATGATCACGCTGCGGTCAGCCACATTGATCGATCGGCACGGGTTCGTCGCCATCGACATCGCCGACACCGGCCGAGGCATTCCGGCGGAGAAACTCGAGGCAGTATTCGAGCCTTTCGTTCAGGTACGGGCGAACGCATCGGCACCGAACTTGGGCACGGGCCTCGGCCTCGCCATCAGTCGAAATCTCGCTCGCGGCATGGGCGGTGACCTTTCAGCGACGAGCGAGCTCGGGAAAGGCTCGGCCTTTCGGCTCATTGTACCGCGAGCCGACGACGTTCGGCCGTAGTGCCGCACGCCGTCGTATCGCTGCTGGCAGCGTCTTTACTTGCGCTCGCCGTAGCCGCTCTCGCGTCGCCAGGCGTCTTCCTTCTCGATGAGGTCCTTCGAGAAGTTGTCGCCGAAGTCTGCGGCCTCGAACACCTGGCGGATCTCCAGTTCTTCGCCATTGCGGAAGGGCGCGCGCTTCAGCCATTCGATCGCCTCGTCCTTCGATTTCACCTGCCAGATCCAAAAGCCGGCCACCAGCTCCTTCGTCTCGGCGAATGGGCCGTCGGTGACGGTCGTCTTGCCGCTCTTATCGAACCGGACACGGGCGCCTTTTGAGCTGGCCTGGAGCCCCTCGCCGGCGAGCATGACGCCGGCTTTTATGAGCTCGTCGTTGAACTGATCCATCTCGGTGAGCTCGTTCTTGGACGGAAGCTGACCCGCCTCCGATTCCTTCGATGCTTTTACCATTACCATGAAACGCATGACGCTGCTCCTGTATGGGTTCTGGGCTGACCTCTACAGTCACGTCGAACGAGAATGCCCGGAATCGACATGAGCGCAAAGGTAGCCGCCCGATTTCGATAGTGGCGGCATCCGTCCGATGATGCAACCGCGCGGCCGAGCCGCGATATTGTCGGCATGATCCAACGTGCGGACGCGGTGGACACCGTCGCCATGGAAACAGCGGCACGAATTGCCGAGCTGGTTCGGCCGTGGCGGATCATTCTGTTCGGCAGTCGGGCGCGCGGGACCGCGGAGCCTCACAGTGATTACGACTTCTACATAGAAGTGGATGTAGAAGGGGACACGCACAAATACACGCTGGATGAGGCCGAGCGGCGCATTGTGCAATCGCGGCCGGCGGGCGGTCCATCGTTCGACTTCAAGGTCATGAAGCGCGGAACGCTGGAGCGGCGGCGCGACGACCCGGGAACTATCGAGTGGGACGTCGCGCGTGAAGGCAAGCTGCTGTTTGCCGATGCCGCGGCGCCGACGACGATCGCCCCCGCGCCTCGAGTGCGGGAGCGGCCGCCGAAGGTGCCGGAGTCGGTGGCGGAGTGGCTGGAGTCGGCGGAGCGAGACGTCCGCCACGCCGACCTTCTGCGGCGCACCTCGACCGACTACTGGCCGGAGATCTGCTGGTTGTCGCAGCAGATGTGCGAGAAGTTCATCAAGGCACTCCTCGTCTCGCGCTTCGTGCGACCGGAGCGAACGCACAATCTGACGGAGCTCCTCGCGGCCACGCGACGCAACGGCATCGATCTTGGCGCGCTAGATGATGAGTGTGCACTGCTCACCGAGCATGCGATTGCGCCACGCTATCCGGCGGGTATGGGGCTCACCGAGGAGAACGCTCGCGTTGCGTCCGCGGCGGCGAATCGAATCGTCTCGGCGGTTCGAGCGCTGCTGAGGTCCAAGTAAGCGATCAACGCTGGTGAACGCCCGCCCAATTGTCGGTGCTATGCCGAGCGTGGTCGTGAGATTCGCCGTGAGCTGTCCCGCATTGACCGGCTCCCCCGTCCGCTTGACGTCCGGCAGTCCGCATCCTATCGTTCCACTCACCTAATGACTGGAAGCTCGGCATGCATCGTACACCGCCCGAGATGCTACAAGGCACCGTCGATATCCTGATCCTGCGCGCCGTCGCCTGGCAGCCGATGCACGGCTACGCCATCTCCCGCTGGCTCGACGATCGAAGCGACGGCGTGCTCTCCGTCGAAGGCGCTGCGCTCTATCAGGGACTCCATCGCCTCGAGCGACAGAAGCTCATTGCGGCCGAGTGGGGCCTGTCGGAAAACAATCGGAAGGCCAAGTACTACTCGCTCACGGCCGCCGGCCGCGCACGGCTCCGCACGGAGTCGTCGACGTGGAAGACGTACGCCGCCGCCGTTCACAAAGTCTTGAGCCCCGCCTGACGGAGCGCGACGATGACCACCGGCAAGCGTATCTTCACCCTTCCCTGGCGCTCGCGCACGACGATCGCGCACGACGTCGACGCCGAGCTCTCATTCCATTTCGACATGCGCATTGCCGAACTGCGCGCGCGCGGACTGAGCGAGGGCGACGCGCGTCAGCAGGCTGCGGCAGAGTTTGGCGATCTCGAATTCACACGCTCGTATTGCCGCCGTGAGGACGAACACGCCGTTCACGACCAGCGTTGGACCGATCGTCTCACGGAATGGCGACAGGACCTGGTCTACGCGGTGCGGACGCTGCGGCGGAGCCCTGGCTTTGCGCTTGCGTCGCTGATCACTCTCGCCATCGCCATCGGCGCGAACACCGCGGTCTTCGCCGTCTCGCGCGCGGTGCTGCTCCAACCACTCCCGTACGCCGATGCGGACCGGCTCTACCAGATCAATACGATTTGGCCCAACCAGCCCAATAGCCGGAACCAGCTCTCGCCCGCCGATTTCGCCGACTTTCAGAGGACGCAGACGAGCTTCACCGACCTCGGCGCCGTCGTCCCTGAGACCGCAATGATCTGGCGGCCCGCATCCGGCGACCCGAAATCTCTGGACGCGCTCGACGTCAGCTCCAACACCTTCGCCGTCCTGGGCACGCGCGCGCTCTACGGTCGCACGCTCCTGCCGGGCGACGAAATCCCTGGCCACGATCACCGCGTCGTGCTCTCCTTCGACACGTGGCAGCGCGACTTCGGCGGCGATGTCGCCGTCACCGGGCGCTCGATCATCCTCAGCGGCGCATCGTACGACGTCGTCGGCGTCATGCCGCGCGGGTTTACGATCGATGAACGGGAAGAGATCTGGCTCCCGTACGACCAGACAGGCACGCTCGCCGACGTCGTTCGCGCTCGGAAGCAGCATTACGTGCGCACGATCGGCCGCCTCAAAACGGGTATCACTCCGGCACACGGCCTCGCCGATCTGCGCACGATCGCCGCGCGTCTTGCAGCGGCATATCCAGAGGCGGACAGCGGCCGCACCGCGGAAATGCGTTCGCTGCACGACGTGCTCACCGGCGATCTCCGCCCTGCACTTCTCTTGCTGCAAGGTGCCGCCGCACTCGTGCTGCTCATCGCGTGCGCCAACCTCGCCAATCTCGCGCTCTCTCGCACGATGGGCCGTCGCCGCGAATTGGCGACTCGCGCCGCGCTTGGCGCAAGCCGCGGCCGACTCGTGCGGCAGCTCGTCACGGAATCCGTCGTCGTCTCCATCGCCGGCGGTATACTCGGCGTTGGCCTCGCCGTCGTCGGAACGCGGTCGCTCCTCGCGCTCAATCCCACGACGCTACCCTCGCTCTTCGACGCAAACGTGAACGGCGGCGTGCTCGCATTCAGTCTCGCCGTCTCCCTCATCACCGGCGTGCTCTTTGGACTGCTGCCCGCGCTCGACGCGTCCGGCGGCAATCTTCATGACTCTCTAAAGGAAGGCGGCCGAGGGAGCAGCGGCGGCCGCGCGAGTGGGCGAGCGCGAACGGTGCTCGTCGTCGCGCAAGTGGCGTTGGCGCTCATGCTCCTCGCCGGCGCGGGCCTCCTCGTCCGCAGCTTCGCCCAACTCACGCGCGTCACACTCGGCTACGATCCGAACGGCATCGTCACCGCCGACCTGCGGGCGGCGGGCGATCGATACAACGACTCGCTCCAGGTGACCGCCTTCTACGACGGCGTCATTCAACAACTCTCACGAATGCCTGGCGTCACGGCGGTCGCCGCCGTCAGCGACGTGCCCACGCGCGGCTCGTCCGGCACCGCGCTCCGCATCGACGGCCAGGAAAACGACGAAGCTCGCCTGCAGGACTTGAGGTACATCAGCGTTCACGGGGACTTCTTCAAGACGATGCGGATCCCGATCGTCGCCGGCCGCGCGTACGACACGAGCGATCGTCCAGACATTCCGGAAACGGCCATCCTCAACGAGACCGCCGCGAAGCGGTACTTCCCCAAGGGCGATGTCCTCGGCCATCGCATCAGGATTGGCCCCGACCCGAACGCGCCGTGGATGACCGTCATCGGCATCGCGGGCGACATCCACACCGACGGACTCGACGTGCCGGTCGAGCCGACCATCTACGCGAACCACCGGCACGAGGCGTGGATGCGTTCGATGTCGCTCGTCATGCGTACGTCGCTGAGCGCCGCCAACGCGGGACCGCTGATTCGCGCTGCCGTGCGCGCGGAGGATCCGACGCTCGCCGTCAACAATGTGGAAACTCTAAACGACGTCTTGGGCCAGAGTCTCGCATCGCGGCGCTTCGCCCTCGGCCTTGCGATGAGCTTTGCCCTCATCGCGCTCGTGCTGGCCGCGCTCGGAATCTATGGCGTGCTCGCATACAACGTGGCCGCCCGGACGCGCGAGTTCGGCGTTCGTATCGCGCTCGGCGCGTCGTCGCGCGGAGTGGTATCGCTCGTCGTGCAACAGGGGGTGTCGGCGTCGCTCGCAGGCATCGTGATTGGTCTGGCCGGTGCGGCCCTCGGCGCGCGCTTGCTCAACGGAATGTTGTTCGGCGTTACGCCGCTTGACGCGAGCACGTACGTCATCGTCGTCACGGTGTTGCTCGTCGTCGCCGTAGTCGCATGCGCGGTACCAGCTTGGCGGGCGACGCGGGTCGATCCGCTCACGAGCATGCGGGCGGAATGAGCCCAACGTCAGTCCGACCGGAGCGCATCCACCGGATCGACGCGCGCAGCACGGCGCGCGGGGAGATACGACGCCGCAAGGGCGACGGCCGCGACAAGAATCGAAATCGCGACGAACGTCGCGGGGTCGCTCGCGGTCACCGCATAGA
Source organism: Gemmatimonadaceae bacterium (assembly GCA_036499625.1). Lineage (GTDB taxonomy): Bacteria > Gemmatimonadota > Gemmatimonadetes > Gemmatimonadales > Gemmatimonadaceae > JAQBQB01. Next base: position 111,308 of record DASYDJ010000066.1, on the reverse strand, counting down.
GAAGGCTGGACAACGTGCGGCTCGCCGCAACAGCGGTCCCAGCTCCGATGACCAGGCCGACGAACGCGAGACGAACGCCGTCGCCGACGACGAGGACCGTCACCGACTTCGACGACGCGCCGAGCGCAATGCGAATGCCGATCTCGCGCGTGCGCTGACTCACCGTGTACGAGATCGAGCCGTACAGTCCGACGATCGCAAGCACGAGCGCGACGCCGGCGAACGCGCCGAGCAGTGCGAGCGTGAAACGGGTCGGCGCGAGCGCCTCGCGGACGTAATCGTCGGCAATGCGCGCGCGTTGGGCGATGAGCGCCGGGTTCACGCTTTGAACCGCTTGGCGCAGCACCGACTCGACGTTGGGTGGAACGCTCGCGAAGCGGACGACATAAACCGGAAACATGCGCCCCGGCTCGCTGTAGATCTGAAGCCCGTCCACGTCGCCGTGCGGTCCCGGAATTTGGACATCGTCGGAAACACCGACGATAGTCGACCACGCGTCGCTCCACGGCCCGCGGTTGGCATTGGGCATGGTTCGAATCCGCATGCCGACGACGTTTCCGGTCGGCGCAATGCGCCGAGCGAGCGCGTGACTGACGACAACTTCGTCCGAAAGGTCGCGTCTCGGTTGGTCTGGAGTCAGCGGCGCTGCGTCGCCCGCGCCAGGCAGCGGAACGCGGCCCGACAGCAGGACGATCTTGCTCGTGCGGAAATAGCCCGAGTCGATCCACGTCAGCATGAAGCTCGGTGCCGCAATGGAGTGGGGACCGTCTGGCGTGTCGACGAGAATTGCGTCGCGCAGCTCAATGCCCGCGGTCGGCACCATGCCTTGGGCGGCCGCAGTCACACCGGGGAGCTCGGCGAGACGCCGGGTGACGGCATCGCGAATCGACGGGATTTGTTCACGCGACAGCCCACGACCAAATAGGACGTCGACAGACACGAGGTTGTGCGGATCAAACCCGAGCGGTGTGCGTTGAAGAGCGATGAACGAGCGCGTGAGCAGGCCGGCTCCGACGAGCAGCGCGAACAAAAGCGCGATCTCGACGACGATGAGCGACGACCGCACGCGGCGCGACGCGCCTCCGCCTGACGACACTCGCGTTTCGCTGCGCAGGAGATCGGCCACGTTCTGCGACGCCACGAAGAATGCCGCCGCGCCACCGAACAACACCCCCGTGAAGATCGAGATCGCCGCGGTCCAGACGAGCACCGCCGGCTCGATGTGCACGTCGGCGAGACGATCCAGAGCGATCGGACGAAGTGCGATGATCACGCGCAGTCCCTGCCACGCGATCAACACGCCGATCACACCCGCTCCGACAGCGAGCAGCACGCTCTCGGTGAGCGCGAGCCGAATGACTCGTGCGCGCCCTGCCCCGAGTCCCATGCGAATAGCAAACTCCCGCCGGCGTGCCCAGCCGCGAACGAGCAACAGATTGGCGACATTCGCGCACGCAATGAGCAGGAGCGCACCAACGGCAGCGAACAGCACTTCGATCGTTCGCAGCTCTCGGTCCCCAAGAAAATCCTGCGCGCGCATCGCGCGAGCGTGAACCGAGTCCGCCGTTACGGCGCGCGACCCTGGGAGCGGCGGGGGCTGCAAGTCGGCCGCGTTGGCGATGGCATTCAATTCCTTCGTCGCAGCCGCCGAGGTGATGCCGGGACGGAGCAGGCCGAATCCGATCGATGTTTTTTCGATCGGCGCCGGAAGCCACACGTCCGGCGAATCGACCGACAGCGGATCGACCGCGCGCATCGACATCGGAATCGTGAAGCCGACAGGCATCACACCAACGATCGTGTACGTCTGCCCTTCGTACTCGAGCATCGTACCGAGTATGTCACTGCGTCCACCGTACGCGGTCTGCCACCATTGGTGACTGATCATGGCGACGTGGTTCGCACCGGGCTTTTCTTCCTCGAGGCGGAACATCCGCCCGTACGACGGACGTGCACCAAGCAGGTCGAGGAGATTTGCGGTAACGAGCGCGTGGCTCACCGTATCCTGTTGGCCGTTCGCCAGAAAAGACACGGCCACCTGCTCGGCACCGGCAACCTGCTCGAACGAGTGCGTCCGTGTCGCCCAGGCAGCCAGGATCGGGCTCGGGGGATCGGCGGGCGCATCGGACATCGCACCGGCCAACCCACCGACCACTCCAATGCGACCGAGCGTCTTGAGTGCGACGATACGATCGCCGTTCGCATACGGCAGCGGTGCGATGAGCAGACGATGAACGACACTGAAGATTGCGGTATTCGCACCGATCCCGAGCGCGAGTGTCAGCACGGCAATCGCCGTGAAGGCCGGCGCCTTGGCGAAGTGCCGCAACGCGAAGCGCATGTCCTGTCGCCACTCGGCAAACCAGTCAGCGATCCGCTGCCAGCGCGCCTTCCGCTCGGCACGGTGCGCAACGTGATCGCGGTAGAGGCGCGGATCACCGAACCGGCGCAGCGCCGCCGCCTCGGCATCGGCGTCACTCATGCCTTGGCTGCGGAATTCTTGCGTCCAGAGATCCAGGTGCAGGCGCATCTCGTCGTCGGCGTCTTGCACGATTCGCTCGCGCGTTACCGGAAGGCGAAAGAGGCGGCGAACGCCGCGCGGGAAGCTCGATGAGTATTTTCGCATGGCGGTCAGCCTGGGGCGAGCAGGCCGTTCACCGTGGCGACATAATGCTTCCAGCTCGCGACCTGACGCTGGAGCTGTTTGCGGCCTTTCGGGGTGAGCGAGTAGTACTTCGCGCGACGGTTGTTCTCGGATATTCCCCATTCGGCATGCACTGCCCCTGTGTCCTCGAGCCGATTGAGCGCTTTGTAAAGCGCTGAGTCGGCGATCCCGAGGTCGCCGTTGGTACGCTGGTCGATCCACCTACTGAGGGTGAAGCCGTGCATTGGCTCACCGGCGAGGGCGCGAAGGACCAGGAGATCGAGTGTGCCGTGCAGGAGATCCTTTGAGTCGCTACCCACATTCCCTCCACTTGGTGGATGGAGAAAGATTCAACGGGTAGTCACGGACGTCAAGTCCGAATGCGGCTAACGTTCGTCCTTCAACGCCTCCGTTGGTTGGATCCGAAGCGCCCGTCGTGTCGGGACGATGCATGCGAGTGCACAGCACAGGATCGTCGCCAGCACAAAGACCGCGGTGTTGCCCAAAACATCGAGATGCACCGCCGACAGGTCGTCGTTCGCGAGACCGAACCCCAGGATTGCACCAACGCCGATGCCAAGCCCCATCTGAATGAGTGGGCGCTTGAAGACGATAGTCAGGACGTCGAGCGGCCGCGCGCCGAGTGCGACGCGCACGCCGATCTCCCGCGTGCGCCTGGCGACGGCGAAGGCCGTCACCGCATAGACACCGGCGAGCGACAACATCAGCGTCACGATCGTCAGGCTGACCATGAGCTCGAACCCGTACGACATTCCTGCGGAATCGGGATCCGCCAGCAGGGGCAGCGGTTTCGGATCGATCACGCGGAGCGCGGGGTCGGTCGCCTGCGCGAGCTCGCGGAGACGCACCGCAAAACGCTGCGGATCGCCGCGAACGTGGTTGACGAAAGTCTCGTTCACGAGCACGACACGCGTCCGGTGTTCCGCGTCGGCCGTCGTCAACCCCCGGCCGCGGATCACGGGTGCACCGACCACGTCGAAGAATCGCGGATCGACGGACACGAACCCGACGCAGTAGTAGCCATCGGCACAGTGTTCACTGTGCTCAGCGGCCGGACCCGGGTCCATCTTGATGTAGTTCCGCCCGTTAGTCAGCTGCGGCATTTGATCGCCGTACGTGACGTCCAATACGCCTGGGTCCTGTCGGAGCCGATCGGCGAGTGCGCGGTAGCGTGCTTCGAGTCGCACCGCACGCACCGCCGGCACCGTGTCTCCGCTCGCCGCGACGCCGTCGGAGCGATCCATTTCAAGAGTGGCCGTGAGAAATGCGTCGGCCGGGAATCCTGCGGGCGTGTGCTCTCGCAGGCCCTCCCCCAAGCCGAGCAGCGGCCACGGAAGCAGCGTGGTGAGCGCAATCTGCGCGACGATGACCACGGTCCACACGCCGCCGAACTGCAACCCGCCGCCGCCGCTTGACGCGGCTCGGAGCCTGTCACTCGCACCACCCGACGTCACTTTGACCGCGGGCACGACGCCGGCGATTGCCGCCGCGAAGAGAGTAAGCCCGACGGCATATAAAATCGTCGTCGTCGAAAGCGAGGTGTCGATATAAAACGGCAACGGACCCGTTTGCCCTTCGATCATCGTCCAGGTCCGCGCGAGCACGAAGTGCGCAACCACGAGACCAACCACCGCGCCGACGGCGCAGAGCAGGAGCGCCTCGGCAAAGAATTGCAGGATGAGGCGCCCACGGCTGGCGCCGAGTGCGGCGCGAACCACGAGTTCCCGCTCTCGACTGACGGCGCGGGCGAACAACAACATTGCGACGTTGCCGCACAAGAGCGCGGCCAACAGCACGAAGAACACGTTGGCCGACGCCAGCACCAACGCCGCCGCGCCTGGCAAATCACTGACAGCGTCGGGCAGCGAGAGGACTTGCAGGCGCACATTCTTACGCGTCTCCGGAAACATCGTCGCTGCTCGGGCGCCGATCGCCGCCACCTGGGCGCTTGCCTCATCGCGCGAATGGCCCGGCGCCAGCCGCCCAAAGACATACGAGAGGCTTGGGCGTGCCTCGGAAATCCGCTCGAGATGCAACGGTCGCCAGACGCCGTTCGCCTGTGGAAATCCGTAGCCGCGCGGCATCACGCCGACGATCGTGACCGGCGTGCCGCTGATGCGAATGACGCGGCCGACAGCGTCCGCGGCGCCGTCCAGCTTGTTTTTCCAGAAGTCGTATCCGACCACCGCGACCTCTTCTGCATCGCCCCGTTCATCGGCTTCCAGCAGCGTGCGTCCCATCAACGCAGGAACGCGCGTCAGTGCGAAGGTCGACGCGGTCACGTTGGCGACGGTCTCCGGCTGACCGACAACGGTGCCGGCGCCGACGGCGATGTTGCGTTCTTCCACCTCGACGGCACTCAGATCGGTGATCGTGCTGAGACCGTCGCGCCACAGCTCGTAATCACGCCGCGATGCGGGGACCGACGCATTGTCGGCGACATTCCAGTTCTGTAATGCAACGATGGCGTTGCCGCCCGGCAGCGGGATCGTTGGCCAGAGCGCCTGTCGCGCGATCTCGAACCCGACAGTGCCGACGGCGATGGCGAACGCGACGGCAATCGTTGCGATCGCGGTGAGCGCCGGATGCTTGACGAGCATGCGTCCACCGAGCCTGACGTCGAGCATCGAGAAGTGAAGACTGTCGAATTCGCGCCCGCCGCGTGCATCATGGCTGCGATCACGGAGCACCCTGACCACGCTGCCCACGCGACGGCGTTCTCTCAGTCCGGCGACTACGAGATCGACGTAGGCGGCCAGCGCATAGCGGAGTGCGCCGATCGAGCCGCGTCGCTCGCGAGTCTCGACGAGCTGCCGCGCGAACATATCGAGCATTTCCGTTTTGTATGCGCCGCGATGCGCCGCGGGAAAGGCGCGGAGCAGCATCGCGAAGATGCGAGCCATGACTCGCGTCATCATTTCGATATCCCCGGCACCAGATCCTGTGCGACGGCCATCCGGAGAAGCGCGCGAAGGCGGGCGGCTTCTTCCCGAGCCGCGGCGCGCCCCAGCGAAGTGCGGCGATAGTATCGTCGGGTGGGCCCGGCGCTCGCGTCATTCTTTGGAGCGTCGCGCTCTTCGATCAACCCGTCGTCCACCATGCGAGCAATCGTGGCGTACAGCGTGCCGGGCAGGATTCGCTCTCGGCCCTCGGTCTTCTCTTCGAGCGCGCGCATGATGGCGTACCCGTGCATGCTGTCGTCGCCCATGGCGAGGAGAATGGCCAGGATCGGCTGGCGCAATGCGGTGGAGCGACTCTCGGAAGGGCGCATGCCGACGACTATATCTGGGCTAACTATAGTTCCGCAAGAGTGAGCGGATGGTGAGCTCGCAGGCGAAGACGCTGGGGGCCACCGTTTTCAAGCCCAGAGGCACGAAATGGCCCCCACTCGGAAGAGCAGAGGCCATTTCTTATTCGTTGAGTTTTCGAGGTTTGCAGAGCGGGCGATGGGACTCGAACCCACGACGTCCAGCTTGGGAAGCTGGCATTCTACCAACTGAATTACGCCCGCGTGCCTCTAGAATAACCTGCCGGCACGGCCCGCGACAGCCTCGCCGCACCGGTGTCCAGCGCCCCCAACGATCAGTGGCTGCTGGACAACGGTCAACACTCTTGGCGGCCGAGCGGCGTCCGATGCGTCGCGCCTAGCCATCTGATTCTCGAAGCGCTACGCCGCTTTGTGCTTTCTGCAGCGATCGACTTCACAATATTTTTATTGCGCGTTCAGTTGGCCGAGCTACGCGCGCGCACTTGTCGCGATCCGCGAATTCGGCATATCGGCGATGGCGGGAGCGGTCGAAGGCAGTAGTACTGAGGAACGGGAACGCGCGTTGCCTAGTGTATGCCTCGCGCAGCGGAAGAGTCAGACTGCCGGGCTCGCTCCGAACGTTCAGCCCCAGATCGGGATTCTCCGTCGATGCCATCTACTCGCAAACTGCCTCTCGGACGCATAATCGGCGTCGGCGCACTCGCGCTGGCCGTCGTCGTCCTGGCGACGTCGTGTCACTCGGGCGCGACCTCTTACATCGTCGTCGAGCCTCAACAAACACCGCCGGGCGCCACCGCGCCTGTCCTGCACGCCGAGGGCACCGACACCGTCGTCAACGCCCGCTTCCAAAACGTCCACTTTCACATGTGGCCCAGTGTCGCGATCGATCTCGACGAGCTCACCGGCCGCATGCGCAGCACGCGCAGCGATCGCGTCGTGTCGTTCGACGACAAGAAATCCTTCGTGCTTGCGATCGATACGGGCACCGTCGGCTTGAGCGTCGACGACATGTCGCGTCTCATGAACACGTACGTGTTTGCGTACGCCGGTGCGCCGTTGAAGGGACTGTCGTTCGCGACCGACGGCAATCACCTCGTGCAGCGCGGCATCATGCACAAGGTGGTCGACATCCCGTTCGAAATGACGGCCGAGGTGAGCGCGACACCCGAGGGCGAGATTCGCGTGCATCCGGTATCGATGAAGATCTGCTCGATTCCCGGACAAGGCTTGATGGAGGCGCTCGGGATCACGCTGGCGAAGATCCTCGATCTCAAACAGGCGAAGGGCGTGCGCGTCGTCGATAATGATTTACTCATGGACCCGACGACGCTGCTGCCGCCGCCGGCGATCTCGGGGCATCTCACCGCCGTGAAAGTCGAACCTGGGCGACTCGTGCAGTATTTCGGCGCGACGACCGACCGCGTTCCCGCGGAGCTCCTCGAGCCCGACAGCGCCGCCGCCAACTACATGCTGTTCCGCGGCGGCACGCTGCAATTCGGCAAGTTGTTCATGGTCCACGCCGACATGCAGGTGATCGATCTGTCGCCAAGCGATGCGTTCGATTTCGACATCGGACAATATCATCAGCAGCTGGTGGCCGGATATCATCGCACGTTGCCGGACGACGGGCTGATGGTGTTCATGCCGGATCTGGCAAAGATGCCGGCGCAACAAAGCGCGAGCGCGATCCCCAAACGATAGTCTGCTCCGGGATCAGGCCGTCAATCTTCCTTCCACGGATTGTTGGCGAACACCGCCAACTCCGGCCAGAGCACGCGACGCGGCATCTCGAGCGCCGCCATGATCGTGTCGGCGAGGTCGTTCGCGTACAGCTTGTTCGGGTTGTTGCGACCGCCACGCCCACCGAAGTTCGTCTGCACCTCCGACGGACACACGCACACCACCCGAATGCCATGCGGCCGCAACTCGGCTTGCCAGCACTGGCTGATGCCGCGCACGGCCCACTTGCTGCCGCTGTATGATGTGCCGCCGGCCGCGCCCTTCATGCCCGACGTCGACGCGATGTTGATCACGTCACCGCTGCCCTGCGCTTTCATCAACGGCACAACGCGATTGGTGATGTCGACGAGACCGAACACGTTGACGTCGAACATCTCGCGCATGGCGTCGACGTCGAGCGCGCCGATCTCGCCGCGATACGCGTAGCCGGCGTTGTTGACGAGTACGTCGATGCCGCCCATACGCTCGCGGCAGACGTTCACAGTTCGCTCATTGTCGTCGGCGTTGGCGACGTCGGCTTCAATGCCGTGCGCGCCCGTCGCCGATGCGACGGATTGCATGCGGCTCTGATCGCGGCCGGTGAACACGACCTGGTGCCCGCGTTCGCGAGCCCCCGCGACGAGCGCGGCGCCGATTCCTTGGCTACCGCCGGTGATGAGAAAGCGCTGCGCGGTCATAGCAGTCGCAGCGGTCATCTCGTGAACATCGCCACGGCATCCGCGCCGACGCCCAAGGTCAGCGTGTCACCGTTGAGCCAGTAGCGATCGACGTTGCGGAGCGCCGCTTTGAAGTCCGCTTCCTGCTGATTCACCGCGGCGTCGCTGCACGCCATCGCCGTCGACACGGTGTTGCCAAAGTGGAGATACGTGTCGGTGCGAGTGAACGGGCCAGACAGACGATTGCAGCCGCCGGATCCGTCGAAGTGTTTCGTCTTGTCGTCGAACTGCAGCCAGGGGCGCTGCGCCATGTTCGCCGGAACGGCGGCCAGGTGATTGAATTGCACGAGGTGCCATTGGCTCGTGCCGATGTTCGGCGGCGGTGGCGGCTTGGGCGATCGCCAGCCGGCCACGCATCCACTGACCGTGACCGTCGCCACGACGATCGCCGTGACGACGGCGGATCGGACTCCGACGAAACGACTCCGAACCCGAGTGCCGCGAACTGCTTCGAACGATTCCACGCGCATGTCCCCTCTCCGTGCGAGCCGAGTGCTGTCGGTGATGCGATGCGATGCGATGCGATTCTACCGGATCGAATACAGTTTGGCGCCAAACAGAGCAAAAAAAAAGGGCGCCGCGATTGCGGCGCCCGAAATGAGTTGGCACTCCCCTCAATGTGCCCTACAGAGCCACAGGTCGGAATTGAACCGACGACCGCTCGATTACGAATCGAGTGCTCTACCCCTGAGCTACTGTGGCGAAGCCGCCCGCGCGCTGCGCTGGCGACGGACCTGTCTCGCATGCCCTGGCGCGGACTCGAACCGCGACGCCTTGCGGCACCACCCCCTCAAGATGGCGTGTCTACCAATTTCACCACCAGGGCCCTGAATCTCACGCCAGCTATCAGCTACTTGCTATCAGAGAATAAGAATATCCAAACACTTATTCGACCCAAATCGCGTTCACCACTAGCTGTCCCAACGGGAGCGACGGGGTTCGAACCCGCGACCTCTCGAGTGACAGTCGAGTGCTCTAACCAAACTGAGCTACGCCCCCAACACACACTGCAACAGCACCTACGCTACACTGCCCTTCCACGTTCTTGCAGTAGCCCGTAGGAGAATCGAACTCCTCTCTGCACCGTGAAAGGGTGCCGTCCTAACCGATAGACGAACGGGCCCACGTCACAACGAGCACGACGAATCACAATAGCGGTAACGGGATTCGAACCCGTGTTTGGGCCTTGAGAGGGCCCCGTCCTAGTCCCCTAGACGATACCGCCGTGGCTTGCCGCCTTCGGCGGCTGGCCTCGGCGGTTCATTCATTTACAGGCGTGATCGCTGCGCGACCACTCCTCTCCGCACGGTCTTTCAGTTTTCAAACAATGCAGGCCGGGAGGGACTTGAACCCCCAACCGCTGGTTTTGGAGACCAGTGCTCTACCAATTGAGCTACCGACCTAATGCACCCATGGCGAACGACCAGAAACCAAAAGCCGAGTAGCCAAGTAGCGTGTTAGGGTGACTGACGGGAATTGAACCCGCAACCCCCGGTGCCACAGACCGGTGCTCTAACCGATTGAGCTACAGCCACCATAGTCGGCGCCGCTTTCAGCGCCCCTCCGTACCGTACGCAACGCGACGGCACAGAGACCTGCATTTTAACCGAACCACGCCATCGTATCAACCCGACTACTTCGCACGCTCCTGATACTCGCCCGTGCTCGGATTCACCTTCACCTTGTCGCCCGTACCCACGAATTCCGGCACGTTGATCGTGACGCCATTCTCGAGCTTCGCCGGCTTGGTCGACGACGTCTTCGTTGCCGTCTTCATCACCGGCGCCGTGTCGATCACCTCGAGCACCAGCGAGTTCGGCAGTTTGATGCCGACCGGACGACCGTCGTAATACTCGGCCTGGATCTTCATCCCCGGCTGCATCCACTCGGCATTGTCGCCGAGCATTTCTTCGTCCATCTCGAGCTGATCGTAGCTCTCGACGTTCATGAAGTGGTACGTGTCGCCACCCTGATACATGAACTCGAGATCATGCGTCTCCATGAACGCCGGGTCGATCGAATCCGCGGCGCGAAAGCGATGCTCGAAGCTCGAGCCCGTGCGCAGATTCTTGAGCTTCGCTTGTACCATCGCGCGCAGGTTGCCCGGCGTGTGGTGGCGAAACTCGACAATGCGACACGGCTCGCCCTCGAAAACGATCACCATTCCGCGACGGATCTGGGTTGCCGGAATAGCCATATGGATCAGCTCGAAAATGTAGAAGAGAAATTTGCGGTAAACGTAGACAGCCTTTGAACTTAGAACGAATCGTGTGGGCGGTCAAGGCGGGCAGGGCATTCGATTAATCGAGATCGGCTCGCATCTGAACGCTCTAGCTGTCGGCAGTCTGCCGTCTGGGCTCTGGAGTGCCCAGTTAGCAGCAGCCTCGATTAGTGCGCGCACTTCTCTGCCCCCTCCTTGCACTCGATCGAATCCAGTACCGGCCGCAACTCGCTCCACATGTGACCCGTCACGATCCGCTCGCCGACATAGTTCGGATGCACCCCGTCGGCCTGGTTGAGCTCCTTGTGACCGGCAACGTCCGCTAACAAGAACGGAAGAAGCGTCACGCCCTTCTCCTTCGCGACCCGTCCATACAGCGCGTGAAAGTCCGACGCGTACTTGGGGCCCAAGTTCGGCAGCGCCTCCATCTGGACGAGCAGAATGCGCGCTTCGGGCCGGCTCGCGCGGATGCGATCGATCGCCGTCTCGATGTTCTTCTGGAGCGTCGCCGTCGGAATGCCGCGCAAGCCGTCGTTGGCGCCCGTCTCGAGTACGAGCACATCGAAGTTCGCGCGCGACAGCCAATCGAGACGATCGAGTAGTCCAGCCGACGTCTCGCCGCTCACACCGGCATTCACGACTTCGAAACGCATTCCGGCCGAATCGATCGTGCGCTGGATCTGCATCGGATAGGCGCTGTCGGGGTCTAATCCGAGACCCGCTGTAAGGCTGGTGCCAGCAAAGAGTACGACGGGCCGCGCGTTGCTCTGCGTGACGCCGCCAATCGCGCCGGGCGTACCGCGCTCGGGTTTAGATTGCACGGTTGAAGCAGACGTAGCAGGTGTAGCAGACGTAGTCAGTGAATCGCGGGACGCCGCCGATCCGTCCGAGTGGCTGCACCCGATCGCAATCGCCAGCGTACCAAGCGCAGCTGCCATCAGTCCCGCCAACGTCGCGCGGCGCACGCCGCTCGTCGCACACCGCCAATCGATTCTCATGCTCGTTGCTCGAGAGTTATCCAAAGAATATCGCAGCGGTGAGAATACGCTCGCGGTGCTGCGCGACGTGACCTTTTCCATTCCGCAGGGCGCATTCGTCGCGATTGTCGGTCCATCCGGCAGCGGAAAGACGACACTGCTCGGCCTCATTGCCGGTCTGGACACCCCCACGCGCGGAAAGATCCTTCTCGACGACGCCGACCTCACCGCCATGAACGAGGATCAGCGCGCCAAGCTTCGCGGCGAAAAGGTCGGGTTCGTCTTCCAGAGCTTTCAACTCATCTCCACGCTCACGGCCATCGAGAACGTCCAAGTGCCGCTCGAGCTTCGCGGCGACAGTGGCGCCAGCGAGCGTGCGCGTGAGCTGCTGACGCGCGTCGGGTTGGGCGACCGGCTGGATCACTTCCCCACCCAGCTTTCCGGCGGCGAGCAGCAGCGCGTCGCCATCGCGCGTGCATTCTCCAATGCGCCGCGCATCCTGTTCGCCGATGAGCCGACCGGAAATCTCGACAGCGAAACTGGCGCGCGCATCGTGCAGTTGCTCGAGGAGCTCAACCGCGAATCGAAGACGACGATCATTCTCGTCACACACGATCCGGCGCTCGCGTCGCGCGCGCAACGCATCATTCGATTGAGTGACGGCCGCGTCGTGTCCGACACGGCCACCGAACAGGCGGCCTGATGCCAGGCACACGCCAGCTCTTCGGATTGGCGTGGCGGGAGAGCCGCACCGCGCGTCGCCGGCTGCTGCTCTACATGTCGTCCATCTCGCTCGGCGTCGCGGCACTCGTGGCGATCGACTCGTTCTCCGAGAACGTCATTCTCTCGGTGCACGAGCAATCGCGCGCACTACTCGGCGGCGACGTCGCGGCGACGCGCAATGCGCCGAGTACCAAGAGCGTCGACTCGCTGACCGATTCGCTCGCGTCGCACGGGATCGCCAGCACGACGTCGACGAATTTCTTGTCGATGGCGCTCGTGCCGCGCACGGGTGGAACGCGACTCGTGCAGGTGAAAGCGGTCGCGCCGCAGTATCCGTTCTTCGGAGACATCATCACGAAGCCGGTCGCGGCGTGGAGCCAGCTCCAGTCGGATCACAACATCATCGTCGATCCGTCGCTGCTCGTAACGCTCAATGCCGAAATTGGCGATACGGTCGTGCTGGGCAATGCGAAGTTTGTGGTGCGTGGGACACTCGAGAGCGTTCCGGGCGACGTCGGCATCAGCGCGGCGATCGGACCGCGCGTCTACATCCCTGAGAAAGACGTCGCGGCAACGGGTCTCGTGGTGTTTGGCAGCCGCGCGGAATTCGAGACGCTGTTCAAGCTGCCCGCAAACGTCGGCTCTGACTTCTTCGTGGCTCGCTTTCAGCGTCGCTTGCTGCAAGGAACGAACGGCAGCGTGCGCGACGCGGGCTACAACGAGTCGCGGCTCGCGAACGCCATCGACGAACTGCACGACTACCTCGCCGTCGTCGGATTGGTCGCGCTCCTGCTCGGCGGCATCGGCGTCGCGAGCGGGGTACACGCCTTCGCGATGCGGAAGATCGATCCCGTCGCGATTCTGCGCTGCCTCGGCGCGTCGAGCTGGCAGGTGTTGGCGATTTACACGGTGCAGGCTGCGGCAATGGGATTCGTCGGCGCCGCTGCAGGTGTGGTGCTCGGCATCGGCATCCAGTTCGCGATGCCGCACGCACTCCACGATTTCCTTCCTGTCGACGTCGACGTCAAACTCGCGCCGCAGGCAATTCTGCTCGGATTGGGCGTAGGCGTCTGGGTCGCGCTGCTCTTCGCGATGCGACCGCTCGTCGCGCTTCGGCGCGTGTCGCCGCTGCAGGCGTTGCGTCGCCAGCCTGATGCCGCCGCACTGCGTCGCGCGCGTTGGGATCCGCTTCGACTCACGCTGGATTTCGCGATTGCGGTGAGCGTGCTCGAGCTCGGGTTGAGTCGCGCCAACACCGTGCAGCGCGGCATCGGCTTCACCATCGCCATCGCCGCCGCAATTGGGATTCTCTGGCTCGGCGCGGCGACGCTCTCGTGGATGGCGCGGCACATGCTTCGCCCGTCGTGGCCGTTCCCGCTGCGGCAGGGCGTGGCAAGTCTGTATCGCCCGGGAAATCAAACGCGCGCTGTGGTGCTCGCGCTCGGCTTTGGTGTGTTTCTCGTGGGCACACTCTATCAAGTACAACACAACATTCTGCGCTCGCTCGAAGTGCGCGTCGGCGAAGCGCGCGCCAACGTCGTGTTCTTCGACGTGCAGCAGACGCAGCGTCCTGGCATCGACTCGATCGTGCACGCCGGCCACAACGAAATGATCGACGAGACGCCGATCGTGCCAATGCGGTTGTCGTCGATCAACGGCAAGTACGTCACGGACATCCTGGCGGACATCGACCGCCAGCGCGCTGCCGAGCGACGCGGCGGCGGTGACTTTGGAGGTCGCGGCGGTGGGCGCGGCGGACGAGGCGGCGGCGTGCGCAATCGCGGCATTCTGCGGCGCGAATTCCGCTCGACGTATCGCGATACGCTCACGGAATCGGAGCATCTCGTGTCCGGGCGTTGGTTCACGCCTGGCACACACGGCTCATACGGTGAGGTGTCGCTCGACACGTCGGCGGCGGCCGAAATGGGCGTCAACTTGAACGACACGCTCACGTGGAACGTTCAAGGAGTACTCATACCAACTATTGTAACGAGCCTTCGCGAGGTGAAGTGGCAGAGCTTTTCGCCGAACTTCTTCGCGGTATTCGATCCGAAGTCGCTGGCGAAAGCGCCGCAGCAGTTCGCGATCCTCGTTCGCGCGCCCACGCCCACGGAGATCGCGCACCTACAGCGCGACGTCGTGTCGGCCTATCCGAGCGTCTCGAGCCTGGATCTCACGCTCGTGCAGCAGACGGTGACGAACGTGCTGGGCAAGGTCACGATGGCCGTGCGCTTCCTCGCGTTGATCAGTCTCGCGCTCGGCGTGCCGGTGTTGTTCAGCGCCGTCGCGGCCACGCGGCGCGAGCGGCTGCGCGAAGGCGTGTTGCTCAAAACGCTGGGCGCGACGCGTCGTCAGATCATGCGGATCATGCTCGCCGAGTACGTGCTGCTCGGCACGTTGGGCGCGCTGACCGGCGTCATTTTGTCGACGTTGTCCGGCTGGGCGCTGATGCATTGGATCTTCCGCATGACGTTCTCACCGTCGGTGCTACCGGTGGCGATCGTCGCGCTGGCGATGATCTCACTCGCGGTCGCGATCGGGTTGCTCACCGGCCGCGATGTATTCGCCGAAACGCCGATGGCGGCGCTGCGGGAGAATTAGTGGGTCGCTGCCGACTGGCTGGCGACGGTTGCGGCATTCGCCGCCGAGATGCGTGCCGCGCAGGCGAGAAACAGACCGGTAGTAAACGCGAGGAAGGCGCGTTGCAGGAATTTCTTGTTCAGATGCATCGGATGTCGGGGAGATTCGCGCGAGCCGGGTAGGTGAGGCTCACAGCGGGCTGCAAAGGAAGACGATTGAAGTTAATGCCGCGTCTCGAACGTGAGACGACGTGTGAGATGAGTTGTTAGAGCGCCGTCACGGCGTTCCCGCCACAGCAACAAGTGTCGGCACCGACGTCGCGTAACTTTCAGTACCGTCGCCCCGCTGACCCGACACACCGAGTCCCCAGCAGTAGAGGTTGTGCTGCGTGGTGACGCCGCAGACGTGGCTGCCGAACCCGGCGCTGATCTGAATGAAACGCTGGCGGCCGAAGACCGGACGCGGAGTCGTGCTGCACGTCAGCGCTTGACCGCCGCAAATCTCGCTGAGAGACGCGAGCCGTACGCCGAGCTCACCGAAGGTATCGTCGCCCCAGCAGTACCCTGCGCCATCTGTCGCAACGCCGCAGCTATGCACGATCCCCACACTCATTTGTACGAACCCAATGCCGGCGGCAACGGCTTTGGGAACCGTGCTGCCCGTGTCGCCGCCGACGCCCATTTGACCGCGGGAGTTCGCCTCCCAGCAGTATCCCACGCCGGTGAGACCTGCGCCGCACGTCGTGGACGGTCCAACGCTGAGCGACGACATGGCTGGCGCGCCAGGTACAGCTTGCGGACGGAGCTGCTGGCGGCTCATCTCGAGACCACTTTCTCGATCGACCCAAATCTCGCCCCAGCAGTACACGGCGCCTGCAATCGTTCGTGCGCACGTACGTTCCTGGCCCGCACTGACCGAAGCCACAGGCGCAGGCATCGTCACGCGGAGCATGCCGAGGCTGTTCGCGATTGCGCCATTGCCCAACTCGCCCTGCGCATCGCCACCCCAACAAAACAGCGCGCCGTCAGTGCGCACCGCGCAGGTATGCGTGAACCCTGCACTGATCTGTGTCCAGCCGAACGTGGCGGCGGGCACTTCGACGAGCGATGGGCCTCCCGCGCTGTAGGAGCTCACCTGCCCTTTGTCGTTAGCACCCCAACAGAACGCGCGGCGGTCGGCGGTGACTCCGCATGTGTGGTTCGCGCCGGCACTGATCGATGCGAAGTGGAGTGAGGAGTCGACCAGCGTCGGTTTCAGCGCACATGCGTAAAACGGCTTTGCTGCACCGCACACCGTGTCGACGACGGCGAGGCCGGCTTGGCCTTGGTCATTATCTCCCCAACAATACAAATCGCCGTTCGTCTTGAGCCCGCACGTGTGATCGCTTCCTACCGTGACGGACTGCCAGTCGCTCTGGCCGACCTCGTCGAGCACCGCATATCGGCGCGCCGGCTCGGTAGTTTCCGTGCAGGCGAGACTGCCGACCACCACGAGCAGCGTAATCGCTGCCAAGTTGCGGCGAACGATCGAGCGAGAAAGGACAGTCATGGGCGAGGAAAAGAACACTTGGCTGCGCGGGGCACTGGCGTTTGGAATCATCGCCGCCACGGTGCAGATGGGGATCGTGCTGTGGATGATGTACTGCTGAGCAGCGATTCGCGATCCCCTGGTGCGTCGAAGCGCCCTCGGGACGAGCCGCCAACCATCTCCAGCATCGGCCGGAATTTAGACGCCCTATAGACATTGGGTCCAATGGCTGGGCCCGCCTCAGAATTCTTTGTTTAGCGCGCTCCGGGGCGGACCGATAATCAATCGCATGGAGATTCTCGTCTCGCGCCAACCGGTTTTCGACCGGGGCGAACACCTCTACGGCTACGACCTCGTGCTTCGCCGCGCAGGCGTGGGCACAGCGTCGGACAGCCCGCTGCCCGAGCAACTGGTCGCCGACACCTTCCTGGGCATCGGCATCGATCAGGTGGCCGCGGGACGGCGAGCGTTCGTCACGGTCGACCGAGACATGCTGCTCGGCGGCGCCGTTCGACTGTTGCCGGCGGAGCGTGTCGTGCTCCAACTCGAGAATGGCATTGGCACCGACGGCGATCTGATTCAAGCCTGCGACCAGCTGGTTTGGAGCGGCTATCGGCTGTCGATCGCGAGCGATCATCCCGAGCTCCTTCCCGAAGACCTGCTGCGCCTCGCCGAAATTGTGAAAGTCGACGTCTCTGCGACCGACACCACAATGTTGCCGGATCTCTCCGGCTGGCTTCGCAGCTTCCAAGTCCGACTACTGGCCATGCACGTGCGCCACCGCGTCGAGCGCGACGCATGCACGAAGCTGGGCTTCGAGCTGTTCGAGGGGTATCGCTTCACCGCGCCCGAGACGCTCACGCGACGCGACCTGCCGATCGAGCACGTGAACACGTTCCGCCTGCTCAAGATGGTCCGCGATCCGAAGACGAGCGACGCCGACATCGAGGACGTGCTGCGCCGCGACGTCGCGCTCTCATACAAGCTGCTGCGCATGGTGAACTCGGCGGCGGCTGGTGGACGCGACATCTGGTCGATCGGCCACGCACTCCGGTTGTTGGGACGCGACCAGGTTGCGCGCTGGCTCGGGCTCTTGCTCGTAACGGACGGTGGTCGCGAGGGCGTGCGTGCGGAGCTGATGCATCTGGCGCTCGTTCGCGCTCGGATGTGCGAGCTGCTCGCCGACGCCTCTGGTGTTCCGCGGGCGCGCGGTCCTCTGTTCCTCGTCGGTATGCTGTCGGTGCTCGACCAACTCCTCGAAACGCCGATGCAGACGCTGGCCGACTCGATGGAGCTCGCACCCGACGTTCGCGCGGCGCTCCTCGGTCGCGAGGATTTCTACGGCGCCACGCTCGGACTCGTCGAAGCGTACGAGCAGGGCTGGTGGGATCAGGTCGACGGACTCGCTGGCACAGTTGGCGTGGGCGCAGTCACGCTCGCCCCACTCTATCTCGACGCGCTGGCGTGGGCCACCGAACACGCGCGCCCAATGGAAGAACCAACGGCACCTCGGCAGGCCGCGGTCGCCGGTATTCGCCCCGTTCGCCGCTGAGTCGACGCGGCATCGGCTTTAGCGGGTCGGAGCTCCAATGAGCTCCTTCACGCGCGACAATAGCGCTTCCGCCGTGAACGGTTTCGGAAGAACGGCGTCCGGCTCTTTGAATGCCCGACGCACGGATTCTTCGTCCATGTAGCCTGACATCAATAGAATCGGCGTTCCAGGCTGGATGCGCTGGAACTGCGAGGCCAGCTCGCTGCCGTTCATGCGCGGCATCATGACGTCGCTGATCAGCAGGTCGACCGGTTCACCCAGTCCCTGAAGAGTTTCGAGCGCATCGACGCCATCGCAGCCCTCGAACACGCGGTAGCCGGCGTCGACGAGCAACCGCACCGTCAACGCGCGCACTCCCTCATTGTCTTCCGCAATGAGAATCACATTACCGGTAGACGAACGCGGAGCTGCACCCGCGGCGTTGGCGTCGTATGCCGTTGGGTCGGGAATGACGGGCAAATGGATGGTGAACTTCGTCCCCTCGCCCAAGCCGCTCGACACCGCGATGTGGCCGCCCGTCTGTGTGACAATTCCA
Source organism: Gemmatimonadaceae bacterium (assembly GCA_036499625.1). Classification (GTDB taxonomy): domain Bacteria; phylum Gemmatimonadota; class Gemmatimonadetes; order Gemmatimonadales; family Gemmatimonadaceae; genus JAQBQB01. The sequence goes on along the minus strand of DASYDJ010000066.1, from coordinate 92,804 downwards.
TAAACTGTCGCGAGCCCAAGGCCCGAGCGGCCGTTCGGATCCTTCGTCGTGAAGAACGGCTCGAACACGCGTGCGCGCGTTTCCTCGGCCATGCCAACGCCGTTGTCCGACAGCTCGAGCACCACGTACTTACCCGGCGGAATCGTGGCGTCTGGTCCACCAGAAACCGGGATCTCGACGTTGTGCGTGGCGATGCGGAACTTGCCGTTGCCGGCCATCGCGTCGCGCGCATTGAGGGCGAGGTTGAGCAGCACCTGCTCGAGCTGGCCCGGATCCGCGCGCACGGTCCACACCTGCGGATCGAGCGCCGTTTCGACCGTCGCCGATTCGCCAAGCAAACGTCGAATGATCTTGGTCATGTCTTCGACGATGCTGTTGACCTTGATCGGCTCGAGCCGCAGCACCTGACGCTTGCTGAATGCCAGCAGTTGCCGAGTCAACGCGGCGGCGCGCTCGGTGGCCTTCAGGATCTCGCCGATGTCCTTGCGGCGCGGATCGTCCGGCTCGACGCTGCGCGCGAGCAGATCCGTGAAGCCGCGAATGGCCGTTAAGAGATTATTAAAGTCATGCGCGACGCCGCCGGCGAGCTGGCCAACGGCCTCCATCTTCTGCGCCTGGCGGAGCTCCTCTTCCATCCGGCGGCGCTCCGAGATGTCGCGCGACATGCCGAGTATCTCTTCGACCAAACCGGTCGTCGCGTTGCGCACCGCTTGGCTCGTGGTCTCGAACCAGATGTAATGCGCGTCACGGCAGCGGACCCGGTAGGTGAGCGTTTCGATTCCCTCGTGTCCGAGCAGCCGCGCACTCGCGGCGCGCACCGACTCCAGCTCGTCGGGGTGGCACAGCTCGAAGATCGAGGTACCGACCAGCTCTTCAGCCCGATACCCGAGCAGCGTGAGGCACACGGGCGAGACGTAGAGAATCGTCCCGTCCGGAGCCTGGCGCGACAGCATGTCCGTGGAATGCTCGGCGAGAAACCGGTGCCGCTCCTCGCTCTCCCGCAGTGCCAGTTCAGTGTTCTTGCGCTCGGTGATGTCTCGCGCGACGGCAAACAGCGACGTGACCTGGCCGTTGTGCTGTTCGATGTGCACGTTCTGGCCGATCCACAACTCGCGTCCGTCGCGGGTGATGGCCGGAAACTCCCAGTACGTGACCGGAATGCGCTCGGCCATCTGCCGCCGGTAGATCGCGATTCCCTGCTCGTGGTAGTCGCGACGCACGAACTGGAGATAGATCCGGCCCACGATGCCTTCGTCGTTCTCGACCCCGAGCAGGCGCGACGCGATGGGGTTCGCATACGTGAACATCCCGCGCGTGTCGATGCGATAGATCCCGTCGCTCGCGCTCTCTACGAGATGTCGAAAGCGTTCCTCGCTCTCGCGCAGGGACGATTCAACGGCCTTTCGCTTCGAGATGTCGCGCGACGTGATGGCAATTCCATCCTCGACGCGGACCACCTGGTGTCGCACCCAATGCGTCTCGCCCAGCTCGTCCTCGAATTGGAGCTCATCCTCGAACGATTCGCCCGTTTCGACCACGCGAGCCAGTTGGTCGAGGAGACCGGTCTCGCGAATGGCGGGCAGCAGGTCGCAGACCAGGCGGCCGAGTATGTCCGCGCGCGAGCGCCCGAGAAAGGCTTCGCCGCGCTCATTGAGCTCGACGACGCGGAAATCGGAAATGAGGCCGGTCGTGCCACGAACGCTCTCACAGAGGAAGAACGCATCGAGGCTAGCGGCGATCGCGCCGCGAAACCGGCTTTCGACTAGGCTGAGCGTCGCGGCGGCGCCGCGAGCGGTGGGAGGGGTCACACCAAGAGACGAAAACGTCGCGCTGAAGTTACTACTTCGGAGCACTGCGACGTGCTCGCCAAATCACAATGTCGGATGGTGTCGTGGCGGACGCAACTGGCATGACCGTGGCCGGGCGTTAGTTTCGCGAAAGATCGGATCCGTTGCGCTCACGGGAGGGTCTGGATGCAGCTCCAGGTTGGCCACATGGTATTGGCGTTGTCGCTCATGGGCCGCCAACAGCAACAAGGAACGCGCGCCGGCGACGTCGACACTGTGACGAAACGCTCGCGGGCCGATTCGGTGGCGATCGTGCGTGCCGCACGGAACGCGCAGTCGGGGTTCGAGTCCTTTCGACGAAATCGGCTCCCGAGCACGTCGGCTGGCAGCGGCGGTGGCGTCTGCGACATGCGCATTGGCCGCTATTGCTACTGGCGCGGCGACGAAGACGAGGAAACGCCGCCGGTCGAGTCGCCTGACATTCGCCAACGTCGCAATGAGCTCATTCGCGTTCTCGACGGCGCCGCGCAGTTGCTGCCGGGCGACGCGTGGGTCGCCGGCCAGCGCGTGCGATATCTGGTGGAGGCGGACAGCATCGACGCCGCGCTCCGCGCCGCCAACGCCGAGTGCCGTGGGCCGGCAAGTTGGTGCAACGCTCTGGCCGGATACGCCGCACAGGTTGGCGCGCGGTTCGCCACCGCCGATTCGTCATTCTCGCGTGCGCTCGCCGCAATGGATTCGGCCCAGCGCTGCCAGTGGTTCGACATTAGCGATCTCTTATCGGGCGCGCTCGCGGACCGATTCAAGAAACTCGACTGCGCCGGGCGCGAACACTTCGTGCGCCGGCTGTTCTGGTTCGGCGCTCCCCTCTATTCCGTGTCCGCCACCGACCTGCTCACCGAACACTTCACTCGGCTAACGCGCGCGACGCTGTCTGAACATTCGGCATCCACCGACGGCGAGGCGTGGGGCGACGACATGCGTGAGTTGGTAATCCGGTACGGGTGGCCGCGCTGGCACACGCGAAGTACGCCTGCGTTTGGATGGGAGGACCGTCCGTCGATCACCGGGCACGATGCAGGCGTACCCTACGACTTCCTCCCGTCGACTCACGCGCTGGATTCCATCAGCCAAATCTCGTCCGCTGACTGGGAGCTGACCGACTCGCGCGCGACCAACGGCTACGCGCCGTCGTATGCGCGAACCGTCCATCAGATTCCGCACCAAATCGCCGTGTTCCGGCGAGGCGATTCCGCGCTCGTTGTTGCGGCGTGGAATGGACGCGCCGACACGCTGCTGCTCGGCAGGCATCTGACGGCCGCGCTCGCGCTGGTCAACGACGAAGGATCACCGGTGGTCGCGCGCCTTGCCGACGCCCCATTGCTCGGCCGACTGACGGCGATCGCACCGATCGATTCGGGTATCGCGAGCATCGAGATCGTTGCGCCGGGAGATCTGCGCGCGTCGCGAGCGCGAGTCGGGATTGCCGGTCGAACGGCGAACCTACTCTCGGTGTCGGATCTCTTGCTGTACGCGCCGAGCGACTCGGCAGCGACTTCGTTGGATGCCGCGAGCAGCACCGAACTGCCCAGCGACGTTCTCAGCGGCAGCCGTGCGCTGGGCGTATTCTGGGAGACGTACGGTCTGCCGCCCGATGTCGGCGTGGCTGACTTCGCGTTGAGCGTCGAACAAATCGATGTCGATTGGCTGCACCGCGCTGCGGCGAGCATTCATCTGAGCGACCCGGCGACGGAGCTGCGCGTACGCTGGCAGGAAACGGCCATACAACACGATGGCATCGCACCCCGCGGCGTGCGTCTCGACTTGTCGCGACTTCGAGCGGGGCGATATCGCATCGCGCTCACGGTGACCACGAGCAACGGCGGCACGGCCGTCGCAACACGAGAGGTGCAGATCGAGTGACGCGGACGCCACTGCAGGTGTCCTTGTCCTTCAAGCGGTCATGAATGGGCCCGCTTGGATCGCGAAGCACACATTCATTTGCTCCATAGCTAACTGGAGCGTTCGGACGCACATTCGAGCTGCATCACCACACGCCGCTGTTGGACTTGTTTAACGCGGCCCGATTCCATAGGTTCCAACAGAATGGGCACCAATTCGACGCAAGGCGTTGCAGCAGGTTCCGCCGACGCACATCCGGTGGAGCGTTCGTTGAACGCGGTGCGCAGCATCGTGCGTGCGCTGCGTATCAACACGCGGTCCATTGAGCTGAAGATGGGAATCAGTCTCGCCCAACTCTTCGTGCTGCAGCAATTGGCCGAGCGTCCTGCTGACTCACTCAATGAGTTGGCCGAGCGCACGGCAACGCATCAAAGCTCGGTGTCCGTGGTCGTCAGGCGCCTCGTCGAGCGCGGGTATGTGTCGCGCACGGCGTCGTCGGCAGACAAGCGGCGCATTGAAATCGACGTAACGCCTACCGGCCGCTCGCTCCTCGCTGGTGCGCCGACGACGATTCAAACCCAGTTGGTGCAGGCGCTGTCGGGGATGGAGCGAAACGATCAGGTGACTCTCGCGAACCTGCTCGAGCGTTGGTTACGCACAGCCAAAATTGATATCGCATCGCCGCCCATGCTGGGCGAGGATGAGTCGGAGGCACGACCAGGAAGTGTCTAGCAGCAGCGGATCCGCCCGCGAAGGAACGGGCGGATTACCAGTCGCACCGTCGCTCGAGCCAACACTCGCGACGGTGGAGTCCCCAGCCGAATATGCGCCCGTCGATCGACGGGTGATTTTTATTTCGGTCCTCGCAATCGGCGTCGGCGCAGTCGCGGCGTTGATCGCGAACATCCTCACCCACCTCATCGGATTCATCACGAATCTGGCGTACTTCGGCCGGATCTCTGGTGCATTCAGCGCGCCCAGCACGGATCGGCTCGGCTATTGGTCGATCCTGGTTCCGATCGTTGGCGCGTTCATCGTCGGCTTGATGGCGCGCTACGGCGCAGCGGCGATTCGCGGCCACGGCATTCCAGAAGTCATGGAACGCGTGTTGTACAATCGCAGCCAGATCTCGCCGACGGTGATGTTCCTCAAACCGTTGTCGGCGGCGATCGCGATCGGAACCGGCGGTCCGTTCGGCGCGGAAGGTCCGATCATCGCCACTGGCGGCGCAATGGGATCGATCGTCGGACAGATCATCCATGTGACGGCAGACGAGCGGAAGATATTGCTCTCCGCCGGCGCCGCCGCTGGTATGGCTGCGACCTTCGGTTGCCCGGTCGCCGCGGTGTTGTTGGCTGTCGAGCTCCTGCTATTCGAATATCGCCCGCGTTCCATCATTCCGGTCGCGTTGGCATCGGCAGTGGCCGCAGGCGTACGCGCGTTGCTCGTTGGGTCGGCGCCGGTGTTCACGATTCCGACGCTGCAACAGCCGTCGCTGCCTGCGCTCGTTGCGTATGTGCTCATCGGCGGTCTCGTCGGCTACTTCGCCGTGTTCACGACGAAATTCGTCTACTGGATCGAGGATCTCTACGAGGAGCTGCCCATCCATTGGATGTGGTGGCCGATCATCGGCGCGATCGTCGTCGGCATCATCGGCTTGATCGATCAGCGCACACTGGGCGTTGGCTACACGAACATCGACGCCATTCTCAGCGGCGAATTTGTGGGACGGGCGGTCTTGATGTTGATCGTCCTCAAGTTCATCTCGTGGTCTGTGTATCTCGGCAGCGGAACCTCCGGTGGTACCTTGGCGCCGTTGTTCACTGTGGGCGGCGGCATCGGTGCGCTCCTCGGCGAATTGATCACGTCCGTCGCGCCGGGCCTCGGCGTGGACGTTCATGTGGCGGCGCTCGTGGGAATGGCGTCGATCTTCGCCGGTGCATCGCACGCGGTGTTGGCGTCGATCATCTTTGCGTTCGAGACCACGCGACAACCCATGGGCCTGTTGCCGCTGCTCGCCGGCTGCAGCACCGCTTACTTGATCGCGCTGTACATGCTGCGCAGCTCGATCATGACGGAGAAGCTCGCGCGCCGCGGCACGCCGGTGCGCACCGAGTACACGGCGGATTTCCTCGACCGCGTGCTCGTGCGCGACGCGGCGACGCATGAAGTGGTCACGGTTGTCGCATCGCAGACGCTGGGCGAACTGCGTACGTGGCTGCTCACGCGTGCGCCGGAGACGACGCACCAAGGCTTCCCGGTCGTCGATGCGAATGGTTCGCTGCTCGGCGTCGTCACGCGGCGAGATTTGCTCGACCCCGAGCACGCCGACACGACGATGGTGAGCGAAATTCTCGCACGGCGCCCGGCTGTCGTGTTCGAGGAGAACACGCTGCGCGAAGCTGCCGATCACATGGTGGCGCACGGCGTGGGACGCGTGCCCGTCGTCAAGCGAGAGAATCCCGGACACGTGATCGGCATCCTCTCACGCAGCGATCTACTCAGTGCTCACCGGCATCGGCTCGACGCGGCGCTCGTGACCGAGCAGCCGCCGATCGGCCGCGCGTGGCGCAAACGGCTCGAGCGCAAACAGAATCGCGGGAACACCGCGACGTGACGACCTTCGCACTGGACGTCACCGCGTCCAGTGCCGCTGTCGCGCGATCTCGATACCGGAAATGCACGTCGTCAGCCACAGTAGCCCCGCGGCAAGTCCAGCGCTCGCGTCGCTGATGTACGCTTGCCCGAGGTAGAGGCGGCTCACCGTGATGGCGGCGACCAGTGCCGCGACGGCGACGATGACGAGCGTTCGCCCGGCGGGGTTCCGCACGAACTTGCACACGAAGTACGCAAGCATGCCGAAACCGACAGCCACGCCTAACGCATGTCCGCTCGCGAGTCCGGTTCCCCACCCGACCAACACCACATCGGCGAATGGCAGCTCGGAACGACGCACGACGAATCGGAGCGAGGCGTCGAGCAGCGAGCCGCCGATGAACGCCGCGCACCAGCCAATGAGCGTGATCCCCTCACGACGGATCGCGTAGAACACACCGCCGGCGAACAACAGCAGCGTCATTGCGCCGCGCCCACCGAGGCTGCTCAGAAAGCTGAAAATGCGTATCGCCTCGGGCGCCAGGGACTGCCTCAGCCGGTCCGCCACCACCACGTCGAATCGCGTGAGCGGTGAGCTGTCCACGAGCCCTTCGGTGATCGACGCGAATACGCCGATCACCGCGAGGCTGACCACGAACCCGACAGCCAGGTGCATGGCCAGATACTCGCTCTGCGCGAAACGTCCTGAGAAGAAGCGCCACGCAACCGGGTGGCGCGTGCGGATCCCGCTCATGCGCGGCGTCGCGGCGTGACGCTCGAACGTTTCGTCGAGCGATGCGACGACTTCGCCGCGGTGCATGCCAAACCAGCGCCACAGCAGTACGACGCCGACCACGAGGGCAATGAAAATCGCGAGCAACAGACTCACGCGACCGATATAGTGCACCAGACGCGGCAGGTTTTTACCAAACATGTATCCAAGAACGCTAAATGCGGCGGCCCATATCGCGCCGCCAGCAGCGTTGTAGGTCGCGAATACCGGAAGCGACATCTCGGACACGCCGGCGAAAATGCCGACGAAACTCCGGATGAACGCCACGAAGCGCCCCAGGAGCACCGTTTTCGCCCCGTGTTCGGCGAAAAACTCGTGCGTCTTGGCGAGACGCTTTTCCGTGAGGCCGATCCACTTGCCGTGACGGTGAACGAGCGCATGTCCACCGCGCTGGCCGATCCAGTAGCCAAGGTGACCGCCGACGATCGTGCCCGCACAACCTGACAGGATGACCCACACGAGCGACAGCGTCCCGCGGCCGGCGAGTGCAGCCGCCGTCACGAGGGCGGTTTCACCCGGCACCGGAACACCAGCCGCTTCGACCAGCAAGAACACCGCAACCAACACATAGCCGTAGTGGGAAACCCACTGGCTCACGACATCGAGCATCCGTGTGTCACAGGTCCGGGTGGGGGACGCGACGTGGGAGTGGGAAAGCTCGACGCCCGACCGCAGCGAGACAAGCTCTGGTCTTCCACCAACACGCCAGATCGACGAACGTTAGACTCGTTAGACACTTCATCACGTGAACTCGATGCTCGACATTCTCAATCTCGATAGTCTGGAAGCGCGCGCACGCGAACGACTCGACCCCAAACTGTTCGACTATATCGCCGGCGGCGCCGCCGACGAGTGGACGCTTACCGAAAATCGTACGGCGTGGAGCCGGTTGCAGATTCTGCCACGAATGATGCGCGGCACCGGCACGCGCTCGCTCGAGACGACGGTACTTGGCACGCCGGTCACCCTTCCCGTTCTCGTGCCGCCGATGGCGTTCCACGGGCTCTGTCATCCCGATGCCGAGACGGCGACGGCGCGTGGTGCGGCCGACGAGGGAACCATCTTCTGTGCGAGTACGGTGTCGAATCGCAGCATGGAAGCGATCGCCCAAGCGTCGGGCAGCGCGCCGAGGTGGTTCCAGCTCTACGTCTATCGGGATCGCGGCATCACGCGCGAATTGGTCGACCGCGCGGCAGCCGCGGGATATTCGGCGCTCTGTCTCACCGTGGACACGCCGTATGCCGGCCAGCGCGAGCGCGACCGTCGCAATTCGCTACGGATGCCGGCGCACCTCGAGCTCGGAAATTTTCCGCAATCGCACACCGACGCGCATCATCACGGCGGCGGCAGCGGATCCTCGTTGTCGGCCTACATCCACACGATGTGGGACCCGAATCTCACCTGGGCCGACGTGGACTGGCTTCGTTCGATCTCGCCAATTCCCGTCATCGTCAAAGGCATTCTGGCGCCCGATGACGCGGTGAAATCGCTCGACCACGGCGCGACGGCGGTAATCGTCTCGAACCACGGTGGCCGGCAACTGGACGCGGCGCCCGCACCGATCACCGTCCTTCGTTCGGTCGTCGACGCGGTGGACGGCCGCGCGGAAGTGTTGATCGACGGCGGTGTTCGTCGCGGCACTGACGTGCTCAAAGCGCTCGCGCTCGGCGCGCGTGCCGTGCTGGTGGGTCGTCCGGTGCTCTGGGGACTGACGCTCGACGGCGTCGACGGCGTGCGCGCGGTGCTTCAACACATTCGCGGGGAGCTCGATCTGGCGATGGCGCTGAGCGGGTGCGCGAATGTGCGGGACATTACCCGCGAATTCATTCTTCCGGTGTGAGACTCGAGAATTCCGGGACGTGATGTCGCGCCATGGCCGGCGCTGGTGCGAAGTCAGAGTTGGAACGAATTGGACGCGAAGAACTGCACAAACTCGCGAATTAAACCAGGCAACTGCGTGAACTTTTCTCCGCGGGAGTTGGAGCAATTCGCGCGTTTGTGCAGGTCTTCGCGTCTAAATTGTTCCGACCGTCCCGACCATTGACGCTCGACGAGGCGGTACGCACTAAGAATTTGGCTCCCCTTCCGGCCCAGTAGCGTTCAGTCGCGATTCGCGCCCCCGGATCGCCACCAACAGCGTCGGCACCATGAACAGTGTGATTGGCGTAGATAGCGCCAACCCGCCGATCACAGCCAGCGCAAGCGGCTTCTGCATGTCGCTCCCAGCACCAATGCCCAACGCCAGCGGCAACAGGCCGAACAACGTGCATAGCGTTGTCATGAGAATCGGCCGCAATCGAATGCGCGCAGCTTCGAGCAGTGCCGGCTCGAGCGCCAGTCCTTCGTTGCGCATCAAATGGCGCGTGAAGTCGAGCAGAATGATCCCGTTCTTCACGATGAGACCCACGAGCAGAATGAGTCCCATGAACGACGACACGTTGAGCGGCGTTCCCGTGATGAGCAGCAGTCCAATCGCACCGACGAACGACAGCGGCGCCGCGAGCAGCACCACGAGCGGTTCGATGAACGACTGGAACTGAATCACCATCACGCCGATCACGCTGGCCGCCGCGAGGGCCAACACCAACATCAGCGCGTGGAACGCCTGCTGTTGGCTCGCCGACTGACCGCCAACCTCGACACGAATCCCCGCCGGCGGCGGATTAGCGTTCAGTACGGACTGAACGTCCGCCGACACCGCGCCGAGCGAACGTCCTTCGAGATCCGCCGTGATCGCAATCATCTGCTGCTGATTCTCGCGCAACAGCTCGGACCGCGTATCGGTGGGCTGGAACGTCGCCAGCGCGCCAAGCGGCACCGGCGACTTCGTCATCGGTGAGAGAATTGGAATAGCGCCGAGCAATTGCGGGTTGAAGCGCACGGAGTCGGGTGCGCGGACGCGAACGGCAACCGAGCGGTCGTTGAGGCGAACTTCTCCGGCTGGCGCGCCGAGCAGCGCGGCGCCCGCAGCGTCGGCGACGTCCTGCGGCGTCAAACCAACGCGATTCGCCTCCGCCTGATTGATCGTCATGTCCATCTCGGCGCTCGGCTCCGCGACGCCGTTGAACAGATCGGCCAAGCCATCAACCTTGCTGAGCTTGGGCTCGAGCGACTTCGCGTAGCGCTCCAGCGCATCGAGATCGGTGCCGAACAGCTTGATCTCGACCGGACTCGCGGCCCCCGCGAGATCGTTGATCACGTCCGAGAGAATCTGCACGAACTCCACGCGAAGCCGCGGCACTGCCTTGGCCACGTCGGTGCGCACGTCGTCGATCACGTCGAACGTGGATTTGTCACGCTCACCTTCGGGCTTGAGGCGGACAGAGATGTCGCCCACGTTCTGCTCGGTGGCGAACAGCCCAAGCTCCGCGCCAGTGCGCCGCGACGTACCGACGATCTCCGGTTTGGAGAACAGAATCTTCTCGATGATGTTGACTTCCCGATCGGTCTCGGCCAGCGCGGTGCCGCCGGGGCTCGTGTAGTCGAGCACGAACGCACCTTCGTCGATTTCCGGAAGGAAGCCGGTAGGCGCGGCGCGTTGAACCAACACACCAGCGACAATCAAGACGAGCGCGATCGGAATGATCCACCGCGCGTGCCGCAGCGATGCTCCGAGAGCGCGCTCGTATTTGTCGGCGAGCGAGTCGATGGCGTGACCGACGCGAGCGAGCACACCCTTCGGGTGGCCCTTGCTCTCCTGATCCTCCTCCTCGATGTCCTCGACCTTCAGAAATTGCTCGCTGAGCAGCGGGATGATCGTCAGCGCGACGATCAACGACACGAGCACGGCGATCGTGAGCGTGATCGACAGCGCATGGAAGAACTGACCCTCGACGCCGGTCAACAAGCCGAGCGGCAGAAAGACGACGACCGTCGTGATCGTCGATGTTGTGACCGGCCAGATCAGCTCTTGCACGGCGTCGCGAATCGCGAGCCGTCGGTCATGCTGCAGATGCGCGTGCCGAACGATGTTCTCCGTGATCACCACCGCATCGTCGATCACGATGCCGATGGCGATGGCCATGGCGCCGAGTGTCATCAGGTTGAAGGTCTGACCGACCTTGGACATGATGAACACCGTGATCGCCATCGTGATCGGAATCGACGATGCGCTGATCGCGGTGACGCGACCGTGGCGAAGGAACAGCAGCAGGATGATCACGGCCAGGATGGCGCCAATGATCATCGCGTCGCGCACCGACTTGACGGCGTCGCGCACCAGCGAGGCCTGGTCGTAGACCGGCTTGAAGATCACACCCGGCGGCAACGTCTTGCGTACGTTGACGGCGATCGCCGAAATGCTGTCCGCGATGTTGAGCGTGTTGCCGCCGATCTGCCGCGTGATGTTGATCAGCGCCGCGGGCTTCCCGTCGCCGGCGACGACGCGGACGTGATCCTCGGTTCCTGATTGCACCGTGGCGAGATCGCCAACACGGAGTCCGTGCGACACGACGATGTTGGCGATGTCGTCGGTGGAATGCGCTTCCGTGGTGGTGACAATCAAATACTGGCGATAATCCTCCGGCATGCGCCCGACGGCGCTCACCGTCGTCGCTTCCTGAATCGCCGTGGCCAGATCGTTGAACGTCATCTGCTGCGCCGCGAGCTTCGCCGGGTCGGCAATGACCTCGATCTCGCGAACGTCGCTCGCCTGCACATCGACGCGCCCAACGCCAGGGACGCGCGAGATGAGCGGCTTGATCTGATACTGTGCCAAGTCGTACAGCGTCGCCGGATCGCCGTTCTCTAAATTGTATGAGATAATTGGAAAGAGCGACGGCGTGAGCCGTTCCACTTCGACTGTCAGGTCGTTGGCGTCGGGAAGCGTCGACCGCACCTGATTGACTCGCGCCTGCACCTGCTGCAGCGAGACGATCATGTCGGTGCTCGGCGAGAACGTGATGTCCGTTTCGCTGCCGCCGCGAATTGAGCGCGACTTCACGCGCGTCACACCGGGAACGACGGCAATCGCTTCCTCGATCGGACGCGTGATGCCAAACAACACCTGCCGCGCGCCGAGCGAGCTGCCTTCGACCACGACGGTGACTCGCGAGAACGTGAGCTCAGGATAGATGGCCGAGGGTAACTGCGTGGCCGCCCAGATCCCTGCACCGCTCAGCACCGCAACCGCGAGATAGACGAATCGGCGCTGCTCGGCGAGCATGCCGAAGAGCGATCGTTTTTCCTTCACGGCTTTTCCGGCGCGGTCGCTGTGGGCGCCGCGGCTGGCTTGAGCGGAACGACTTTGGCGCTGTCTTGCACCGCATACGCGCCCGTTGTGACGATACGCTCACCGGCACGCAGTCCGTCGGTGATCTCGACAGTACTGTCCGTCTTGCCGCCGACTTTCACATCGCGCTCGTGGGCGATGCCGTTCGGATCGACAACGAACACCGTGAAGTCTGCCCCGGACGGGACGAGCGCATCGGCCGGAATGACGATCGCCGCCGGCGATGTGTAGAGCGCGATCTGACCGAAGATGGTCTCGCCGATGCGAAGCGGTCGACGTGTCGTGGGCGCTTGCACGCGCACCGCAACGCCGCGGGTCGTCGAATCGATCGTTCCGGACACGTCGACGACGCTGCCGATGCCAAGCGCCTCGCCGCTCGCCGATTGTCCGGCCGACAACGAGACCTTGACGCCGGCATGCACTTTCGCCGCGTCGGTCGGCGTGACGTTCATGAGCACGTCGAGCGCCGAGGGATCCGACACTTCGACGAGCGGCTGCGACGGGTCAGCCGATGCACCGATCGACGCAGCGAGTTTGGTGACGACACCGGCGATCGGCGAACGAAGCACCGCCAACTCCGCCATACGGCGTGCCGCGACTTCGTCCGACTGTGCCTTCGCTTCATCGGCCGCCGCTTGCTCCGCGTCCTTTCGCGGAACGATGCCCTCGTTGGCGAGCCGCTGCTGCCGTTCATTGTTTCGCTGAGCTGCCTGCAGGGCCGCAGCGGCGCTCTGCTCCGCCGCGAGGAATGGCGCCTGCTCGAGGCGAATGAGCTCTTGCCCCTGCTGCACTGTCTGTCCCGTCGTGACGAGCACCTCGGCGACGCGCGCTTGCTGCGGCGCGCTCAGCGTGGCGACGTGCCCCGAGCGTCCGACGACGTTGCCGATTGCGCCGAGCGTTTCGGTGAATGCGCGCGGTGCGATGACGATGGTGTTCGCGCCAACCACTGGCTTGGGCTCGGCGGTGTCGGCGTCACCGCCGCCTTTACTGCAGCCGGCGGACGCAACGACGGCAGCAACGATCGCGGCGCGGCGAAGATGATGATCGAAGAGCTGCATGCGTCGGTTCATGGTTGACCGGCCGGCGCCGGAGAGGTGGCAAGCACGCGTAGCTCCGCGGTGGCGATCCACGCGGCCGCGAGATCGTCGATGTATTGCGCCATAACACTACGCGCACTCTGCTGCGCGGCGAGCACATTGGGAAGCGACGACGCGCCTTCGCGATACGCCGTCAACGACATCGATGCGACGCGGTCGGCGCTCGCGACGACGGTCTGATCGCGTTCGACGCGAGACAGTGCGTTGGCGCGCTCGCGGGTCGCGTGCGCGATGTCGTTTCGAGCGTCGACTTGCGCCACCGTGAGCTCGGCCGCCGCGCGCGTACGTTCGGCCTCGGCTTCGGCGATCGGACCACGATTGCGACTGAACAGTGGAATGCCCACGCCAATGCCGAACGTCGGCAGCAGCCCGGTCTGGCCGCCGGGATCGTGATATTCGATGCCGCCGTTGACGCTGAAGTCCGACCACACGGAACGATGCTGGAGCTGTACCGTGAGCGAGGAGGATTCGAGCGACGCGTTGGCCGCACGTTCGTTGAGCGTTTGCTGAACTGGCACCGCCGGCTCGGGCGGCGTAGCGAGCGAGTCGGTCGCGTCGATCTGCAGATCACCGCCACTCAGTCCCAACACGGCCTGCAGGTCGAGGAGCGCGGACAGCCACGTGAGCGAGTCCGACGTCGCGGTATTCGCCTCCTGTCCCGCATTCACTCGCGCAAGCTCGACATCCATGTCGCTGGCGTCGCCGGCGTCGCGCCGTCGTTCGACCATGTGGAGCAGGCTATCAGCGTCGAGCGCGTTGCGTCGCGAGAGCGCCACGCGCTCGCGAGCGGCCACCGCATGGGTGTAGGTGGTGTCGGCGTCGAGCGCGATCGTCGCTCGCGCATACTGAAAGCGATACTGCGCCGCCTCGAGACCCAGTTGCGCCGCCTGCACGCGAAGCCGTCGCAGCCACGGAAAGTCGATCGGTACGTCGGCAATGAGATGGTAGTTCGGCGTAGCCGCGCTGTACGTCGCCGAGAGACTGGGGTTTGGCCGTGCGCGAGCGGTGATCAGCGCGGCATTCGCCACCGCGGTGTCCGCTCGAGCCACACCGAGGCGCGCGCCGTGCTCCAGGGCCGCCTGGACGGCGTCGGCACGAGTCAACGGGGTGGATCGAATCGGGATCTGTGCGTTCAATGGCACGGCACGGGCCGCGCATGCCAGAATCAGGGCAGTGCGAAAACGCATGACCTCGACAGATGTACGTGAAGGGCTGAAGCCTAGCGAACGAAACCTGTCACACCGATGACACGGCATCGGGTGCACCAACGGACACGCCAACGGACGCGAACTGCACGACGACCGTAGTTCCCCGCCCGTCCTCGGACTGCACACGAATACTGGCGCCGTGTTCGTCGGCGATCCACTGCGCGATCGACAAGCCGAGGCCTGCGCCCTCCGATGCACCTGATTCGCGCGCGTTCCGTGTCCGTGACGGATCGCCGCGATAAAACCGCTCGAACACGTGCGGGAGATGCTCCGGAGTGATACCGACACCCGTGTCGGTCACGGTGAGTGTAGCCTGAGCGGACGTGGCCCGCACGTCGACGCGCACCACGCCGCCGCGATTCGTGTATTTGATCGCGTTGTCGAGGAGAATCATGACGAGCTGCCGCAGCAGGTCCGCGTCGCCGACAATGGGCGTTTCCTCGAACGATTCCACGTTGAGCCGAACGGATTTCCGATCCGCGATCGCGCGCGCGGCTTCGGCAGCGTCGAGCGTGACGTCGTCGAGATAGACGCGCTGTCGATTCAGCGGACGCTCGCCGGTGTCCGCACGGGCGAGCATGAGCAAATCGTCAACGATGCGGCTCAATCGTACCGACTCACGCTCGATCCCGGCGAGCGCACTCCGGTAGTCCTCGGGATCGCGCGGCTGCTGCAGCGCGATCTCGGCGCGGTTGCGCACCACCGTGAGCGGCGTCCGAAGCTCGTGGGCCGCATCGGCCATGAACCGGCGCATGTGCACGATCGCGCGCTCCACGGGCTCGGTGGTCTGGCGTCCAAGCAACCATCCGCCGCCGGCGACGAGCACGAGAGAGATCAGCGCCGCGGCGGCCGCTCCGGCCACCAGCGAGGTGTACCGATCCTCGACTTCGATCTCGTCGGCCGTCGCGAATGCGATGAGTGGGTCGCCAGTTCTGGTGCGAAACCGTTCGGCGGTGAGGCGAAGAATGCGATCGTCGCCGACGTAATGCGACGTGTGTGCCGAACCTCGGAGCCAGGCCGCGCGCGCCGCAGCAGCCATCCAGGGCTGGATCGTGGCGCTGGTGAGCGATCCTCCCAGTGTATCGGCGAAGTAGAGTGTCCGGCCCGGTATTATGAGAACTCTAATTGTCTCTGTCGCGACCGCGGCGGGATTTTCCGCACCTCGGTCGGGCGACTGCGCCGTCGCGACTAGGTCACGCACGGCGTCGCGGAGCGAGCGGTCCAAATCGACGTCGAACCGGTGCGTGATCGCCGCGAACAATCCAACGCCGAGGAGCGTGAGGATGGCGAAGAACGTTCCGACGTACCACGCGGTGAGTTGGAGTCGAAGGCGACGCAGCGACGTCGGAAGACCGGCTGGCCGAATCGCCTCGCGGTTCATGTCCCCAGTCGGTAGCCAGCTCCGCGGAGCGTGTGAATGAGCTTCATGTCGAATCCGTCGTCGATCTTGCGGCGGAGGCGTCGAACGAGCACCTCGAGCACGTTGGTAAACGGGTCGTGATTCTCGTCCCACACGTGTGCCGTGATGGCGGCGCGGTCCACCACCTGATCTCGATGGCGGATGAGAAACTCGAGCAGAGCAAATTCCTTGGCCGTTAACTCGATGTCGCGCTCGGCGCGCCGGACACGCCGACTCCGCAACTCGACCTCGAGATCGGCGATGGTGACGAACTCGGGCAGCGGCGTGGGGCGGCGGCGCGCCAGCGCATGCAGGCGCGCGACCAGCTCCCGAAACGCGAACGGTTTGATGAGGTAGTCGTCCGCGCCCGAATCGAGGCCTTGAACGCGATCATCGACCGTATCGCGAGCGGTGAGCATCATGACCGGGATGCCGATGCTGCGAGCCCGCATTGCCCGGCAGAGATCGAAGCCATTTCCGCCGGGCAGCATAACGTCGAGAATCACGACATCGAACGCGCCAAGCACGACTCGCGACAAGCCGGTGTCAAACGTGGATTCGACAACCACATGAAATCCGAGCTCGGCGAGACCGTTCTCGAGCACCGTCGCCAATTCGGAATCGTCTTCGACGAGGAGGACGCGCATGGTGCGGATTGGGGAGACGAACGACAATGTCGTTCGGAGTAGGATACCGCATCGCCCCCGAAAGACAAATGCCGCGCTAGGGCTTCTTTGGTTTGGCCTTTGCCGCCGCGGCCTTTGCGTCCTCGGCAGCTTCTTTCGCTTCCTCCGCCGCGGACTCGTGCTCGACGCCGATGATCTTGCCCGTCAGCGCGTTGACGTTCACTTCCTCGATTCCCGATTTTCCAGGAATTTTGATGTCGTACGAGTACATGAGGTGTCCGTCTTCTCGCTCGAGCTCGACCCCGTCGATCTTGCCGGTGGGGATTCGCTTCTGAGCGACTGCCGCGGCGGCAGGCTCCGCGATTTTCGTCTGCTTCGCGAGCGAATCCGGAATGTCCTTCTTGTACTGCTGGGCGGCGGCAACAGGGGCGGTAGCGACAACGGTACCAAATGCGATCGCGAGAAGCGACGCGAGGGACCTGTACTTCATTGTGCCTCCTGCGAGAAGGTGATCGTGCGCTGGAAGCTACAATGCACACCTGACGGCACGATGACGCCCCTCGGTCATCGGGACCGCCGATAGTGCATCGTGAACGCGACGCCACTCACACACACGGCGAGCCACGAGGCGGCGAACGCCCAGCCACCCAGCACGTCGCTCGGATAGTGGACGCCTAGGTATACGCGGCTCACGCCGACCAGGATGATCACCGCCGTGGCCGCGAGAATCGACAGCACCCGTAGTAGCCTCGGCGGATGCCAGTAGACCCATAACACATACAGCAGCGTCGTCATGCCGATGAACGACATCGTCGCATGGCCGGACGGAAAACTGAACGAGTGCCCGACGTAGGCCTCGCCATACGCCGGACGCGTACGGTGGACGAGCAACTTGAGCACGCTCTCCAAAATGCCGGCGCCGGCGAATGCGGAGCTCCATCCAATGAACATCACGAACCGCCGTCGCACCGCGAGCACGAGAGCGCCGACAATGCCGAAGATCGTCATCGAGCGTGGGGAGCCCGCATTGCTGACCCAATTGAAGAACTTCAATCCCTGCGCCGTGACGTGCGCGTGCATCCAGACGGCCGCAGCGAGATCCAGCCGAACCAACGTCGCGTTGTCGAGCACGGCGTCGAGAAGAGCGCTGAATGCCCACACGCCGAGCGACCCGATGATGAGCGCCACCGTGAGATGAAGTCCCAAATACGCTTTCGGGTTGAAGCGGTCCGAGACGAAATCGCGTAACCGTCCAAGCGAACGAACGGGCCTGGTGCTCGACGCATCGTCGATCGCCTCTGGAACGTCGCTCATGGATTCGGGAAGAAAGTCGGCATCACGTCACTCGAGTTTAGTAGATGAACCTGTCGATCTGCTGTCGGTTCGCGGAACGCCGCTTGCCGATTGGATGATCGAAGCATTCGCCGACGGAGCGCACGCGTCCTCGCGGTCGCGCGCCGACGAGGCGACGCATTCCGTGCGCGGCCAGGCGCGCGGCGCTTGACGGCGCGCTGCACGGATTCGAGATAGCCGAAGTCGTGACCAGCGAATCGCAGCGGTGGTGGCAGCAATTGTAATCTTCCTGCCAGATGCGGACGATAGGTTTGTAGGCATCGTGCCAACCCTCTCCGGAGCTCATCGTATGTTCAGTCCCCGTTCGTTGGCTGCAGGCCTCACTGCGATCGCGTTCGCCGGTGGCATTGCAGCCTCGCAGACGCCGCACTATCACGTCGTCAAGACCATTGAGATCGGCCCAACCCGCGCCGACTACATCATTGTCGATCCCGACGGCCGCCGGCTCTACGGCCTGGGTGACAAGGTGATCGACGTCGACCAGGACGCGATCGTCGGCACGGTCGAGGGTGGCGGAGGCGGCTACGCGATCGATCATGACGACAACCGCGGCCTCGTTCGCAATGGAACACTCTTCGATCTGTCGACGCTCGGCGTCACCGGTCATCTCGACGTGAAAGGAGACGGCAGTCGGTACGATCCGGTTACTCACCGTGCGTTCGCCTGGGAGGGCAAGGACGGCTGGGTCGTCGACATGAAGACGGGCAAGCTGATCTCGAAAACCCCCGTAGGCGACGGACTCGAGTCCGCCGCGGCAGATGGCCATGGAAAGCTCTATGCCGCGATCGAAGACGAGGGTGGTCTCGAGCAGTTCGATACACGATCACTCAAGGTGGAAAAGACCACCAAGATTGCCGGCTGCGGCCGGGCGCAGGGGCTGGTGATGGATACTGAAACGCGACGCGTTTTCAT
Organism: Gemmatimonadaceae bacterium; assembly: GCA_036499625.1. Lineage (GTDB taxonomy): Bacteria > Gemmatimonadota > Gemmatimonadetes > Gemmatimonadales > Gemmatimonadaceae > JAQBQB01. Next base: position 73,902 of record DASYDJ010000066.1, on the reverse strand, counting down.
GGCCTGCGACACCGATGTAGTCGTCGTGAACGCGAACAATTTCAACGTCGTGTCGCGCATCCTCGTGCCGAGTCGGGCGGACATGAACTGCTTCGACCCGACGACGAAGCTCGTGTTCAACCCGAACCAGAAGGACAGCACGCTGACGGTGATACATGAGGACTCGCCGGACAAGTACACCGTGGTCGACAAGGTGCCAACCGGCGGCGGCGCACGGACTTGCGGTGTCGACGAGAAAACTCACAAGGTGTACGTGTTCTATTATCAAGGCAACCCACGGCAAGGCGGCAAGTTGATCGCCGCTGTACTCGCTCCGTGATACGTCGATCGGCTACGACTGATTCGTCCGCGATGAACTAATCGCGCTGAGCTTGCGCGTGTGCGGTGTGGGGGCCGAGTCGGCCATCGGAGCACACGGGGTCCGCACACTCGTAAGCACACGCCATGGTGAGCGACCCAACGCTCACCCCTGAAGCTGTCGCACCAACGCCATCGTCTCCGGCGACGGCTCGGCACTGAAATCCGCTCGGAGCCGCTGCGCGAAGTCGTCGTACAGCCGTAGCGCCCCCGAGCGATCCCCGGCGCGGTCGAGCAGTCCCATCGCGCGGCGCAGCGTCCGCTCGTCGTCCCAGGAGAAACGCGCCGCGCGTCGCGCCCAACGCGATGCGCCGGTGAACGAGGAGTTTTTCTCGTGGAGCTGCGCCAACGCCAACGCCGCCGCGCCTGCCCGCTCGCGCAGATCGGTTCGCTCCGACTCGAGCCACCGCTCGAAGGCAGCGCAGTCCGCGAGGTGAAAGCCGGGCATTAAGTCGTCGCGATACCGCTCGAGTCCTGCGTCGAGATTCCCGCCGTCGATGTCGGCGCAGAATGCCACTGCGTCGCAGACGACTGCGCCATCGGCCAGTGCAATCTCTTCATCGCCGCGCGAGAGCAGCGTCGATGCGCCCAGGATAGAGCGAATCGCGTGGACGGATTTCCGGAGCGCCGTGCGCGCGTGCGTCTGATCGAGCTCCGGCCACAAGAGCGCGACGAGCTGGTCGCGCCGCTGGTATCGGCCGCCGGCGCCGCGAATCGCTAAGTACGCCAGCAGGGCAACGAGCTTGGGTTGCACCAACAAGCGGTCTGCTGCCTCTGGCGCAACTCCCGATAGCTCGACGCCGCCGAGAAGCTCGAGTGTGATGGCGGATTGTGACACGGGTCGCGGCAGAACGAGTGAGCCGGGTGAACCTATCGAACGTGAGCCACGCGAGAACGCTCAGGGAACGCAACAAGATCGCTCTGGTCGCGCGTGAGCAACAGAGCCGGAACGGGCGGCCCGTAGACTAGATCCGTGCGACCCGAGCAGCGAGGGCAATCGGGAATGGCTGTGTGCTCGTCACAGCCAGATGAGGACGCACGACGGGCGTCTGCAGGATGAGCGAAGCGGAAGTACAGGAAGTACAGAAACAGGCACGAACCGCAATACCGCAGTACCGTAGTTCCTTAGGACGAAGGCCCGGTATCCGAAGCAGGATGCCGGGCCTTCGAGTTACATCGTTCTACGTCGTCCTACATCGGTGCCGGCTCAGGATGATGCGAGCCGGGAAGTTGTGCATCCGACGGCGGCGTCACGCCGGTATGATGCCGCTCGGCGACGCGCTTCTTGGAGAAGCGCTGTTGCCACTCGTCGAGGTAGGTGTAGAACACCGGCGTCACGTAGAGCGTAACGAGCTGCGAGAACGCCAATCCACCCACGACGGCGACACCCAACGGACGGCGTGTCGACGCGCCGGCGCCCCAGCCCACGGCAATCGGAATCGCGCCCATGAGCGCGGCCATCGTCGTCATCATGATCGGACGGAAGCGCACGCTGGCCGCCTCGAGAATCGCCTCGGTCGGCGTCCGATCGCCATCGCGCTGCGCTTCGATCGCGAAATCGATCATCATGATCGCGTTCTTCTCCACGATACCGATCAGCATGATGATGCCGACGAAGCCGTAGATGTCGAGGTCCAGTCCAACGAGCATCAACGTCACGAGCGCCCCGAACGCCGCGAACGGCAAGCCGGTGAGAATCGTGATCGGATGGATGAAGCTCTCGTACAGCACGCCGAGGATCACGTAGATCACGAACACGGCGAGCAGCATGAGCATGAGCAAACCCTCTTGCGTGCTCATGAATGCGTCCGCGATGCCGGAGAACTTGGCCGCGACAGTATTCGGCAGTACCTGCGCCGAGACATCCTGGACTTGCTTGAGCGCCGTACCGAGCGAGATGCCCGGCGCAAGGTCGAACGAGACCGTCACCGACGGAAGCTGGCCCGAGTGGTTCACGGTCACCGGCCCAACGCTGTAGTTGAACTTGGCCACAGTGCTGAGCGGCACGAGCGGTCCGCGCGACGAACGCACCCACAGTTTGCCGAGCGCGGTGACGTCGGACTGGAACTCGGGGAGCAGTTCCATCACGACCCAGTACTCGTTCGTCGCCGTATAGATCGTCGACACCTGACGCTGGCCGAACGCGTCGTAGAGCGTATTTTCGATTTCACTCGCCGAGACGCCGAGCTGGCCCGCCTGCTCGCGATCGATATCGACCGACACCTGCGGATTCTCGATCAACAGATCGCTCGTGACGTCGGTGAGCGACGGCAGCAAGCGCAGACGACGCTCGAGCTCGCGGGCGGAGGTGTTCAGCGCATCCATGTCGCCGCTCTGGAGCGTGTATTGATACAAACTCTTTGAGGCGAGACCGCCGATCGAGATCGCCGGCGGGTTCTGAATGTACGTGGAGATGTCCGGCACGCCCTGCACTGCCTTCGTCAGGTCGCGCGAAATCTGATCGGCGCTGCGCTTGCGCTCTTCGATCGGCTTGAGGTCGATCGTGAGCTGGCCCTGGTTCGCTGCCGCCGTGGTGCCAACCGATGACGTGACTGACAGCACGTCGGGATCTTTCTTGACGATGGCGGCGACTTCTTCTTGATGCTGGACCAGCGCGTCGAACGAAACGCCTTCCGCCGCTTCCGTCGTCGCGAGCAACTGGCCCGTGTCGTCGGTCGGGAACAGGCCCTTCGGCGTGGACCAGAACAAGTAGCCGGTGGCGATCAGAATGATGGCCGAGAAGACGAGCGTGAGCGGCCGGCGCGCCATGACCCAAGCGAGCGAGCGCGTGTACACGCCCAGCCACGCGTCGTAGAACCGTTCCGTCGCGTTGTAGAGCGCGCCGTGCTTCTTGCCGTGATCCGACTTGAGGAACCGGCTCGACAGCATTGGCGTCAGCGTCAGCGAGACAAAGCCGGACACGAGAATCGCCACGCCGATCGTGACGGCGAATTCGTGGAACAGCTTGCCGATGATGCCGCCCATGAACAGGAACGGAATGAACACCGCGGCCAGCGAGAACGTCATTGAGAGAATCGTGAATCCAACCTCGGACGCGCCGTCGATCGCGGCCTGCATCTTCGGTTTTCCCATCTCCATGTGGCGCACGATGTTCTCGAGCATCACGATGGCGTCGTCGACCACGAAGCCGACCGCCAGTGTGAGCGCCATGAGCGACAGGTTGTCGAGGCTGTACCCCAGGAGGTACATCACCGAGAAGGTCGCGATGATCGACATCGGGAGCGCGAGACTCGGGATGATCGTCGCCGAGACGTTCCGCAGGAACAGGAAGATCACGAGCACGACCAGCACGAGCGTGAGCTCGAGCGTGAACGTCACGTCGTCGACCGACGCCTTGATCGTCGTCGAGCGATCGAACAGCGTGGAGACTTTGATCGACGGCGGAATCTCCGTCGTGAGCTTGGCCAGCGCGTCCTTCACGAGGTTGGTCACCTCAACCGTGTTCGTACCCGGCTGACGCTGAATCGCCAACACGATCGATCGTTCGCCGTTGTACCAGCTCGCGGTTTTGTTGTTCTGAACGTCGTCGGTGATTTTTCCGATCTCATTGAGATGGACCGGCGCCCCATTGCGATACGCCACGATCAGATCGCTGAACTGGGAGGCGTTGTCCAACTGACCGGTGGCTTGAATCGTCAGCGCCGTCCGCTCGCCGTACAACACGCCCGTGGGAATGTTGACATTCTGCGAGGTAACGGCGGAGACGATGTCCTCGAGCGCGATGCCGCGCGTCGCCAACTGCCCCGGATCCATCTGGAGGCGCACAGCGTATTTCTGCGCGCCATAGACTTGCACCTGCGCCACGCCGGTGACCATCGACAGGCGCTGCGCCAGTGTCGTTTCGCCGAACTCGTCGAGCGTCGACAGCGGCACCTCGTTCGAGGTCAGCGCCAGCGTCAGGATCGGGGCGTCAGCCGGATTCGTCTTTTGGTACGACGGCGGAATGATGCCCTGCGGCAAGCTGCGGCTCGTCTGCGCAATGGACGCCTGCACGTCCTGCGACGCCGCGTCGATGTTCCGGTCGAGCGCGAACTGGATGACGATCTGCGTCAGGCCAAGGCTCGACGTCGACGTCATGTTGTCGATGCCGGCAATCGTGGAGAACGATTTCTCGAGCGGCGTGGCCACCGTCGCGGCCATCGTCTGCGGACTCGTGCCCGGCAGCGTGGCGCTCACGGTGATCGTCGGAAAGTCGACGTTCGGCAAATCGCTCACCGGCAACTGCCGGTACGACACGATGCCGAAAACGAGAATGGCGATCATGACGAGCGTCGTCATGACGGGCCGTTTGATGAACAGCGTTGTGAAATTCACTGAAAACTCAGGCTAGTGGCGTGGGCTGCTATGGCTGCGAAGCGCTGATACGGGCTCAGTCGCCGGCGACAGGCGATGGAGCGTGGCCGCCGGCCGGCACGGGCCGGTGCGCGTGCCGTCCGAGCCAGCTCTGGAGCTCGTCGAAGTACGAGTAGAACACGGGCGTCACGAACAGCGTGACGACCTGCGAGAACGCGAGGCCGCCGACGACCGCGATGCCCAACGGACGCCGCGACGCCGCGCTGGCGCCCACTCCAATCGCGATCGGCAACGTGCCGACGATCGCCGACACCGTCGTCATCATGATCGGACGGAAACGAACGCTCGCCGCTTCCACGATCGCCGTGGCCGGCGACACGCCCTCACGACGCTGCCGCTCGAGCGCGAAGTCGATCATCATGATCGCATTCTTCTCCACGATGCCGATCAGCATGATGATGCCGACGTAACCGTACACGCCAAGCTCGACGTGCGTGAGATACAACGCGAACAGCGCACCAAACGCCGCGAACGGCAATCCGGTGAGAATCGTGATCGGATGGATGAAGCTCTCGTACAGGATCCCGAGAATGATGTAGATGATGAACACCGTGATCAGCAGGAGCTTGCCCATTCCCGCCTGCGAGTCCTGGAACGCTTGCGCGGTTCCCGAGAACTGCCCGGTGATCGTCGCCGGAAGCACCGACCGTGCGACATCCTCGACTCGGCTCGTCGCCGCGCCGAGTGAAACGCCCGGAGCGAGGTTGAACGACACGGTCACCGACGCGAGCTGGCCCGAGTGTGCGATGCTCAGCGGGCCCGTCGTCGTCTCGAACGTCGCGACGTCGGACAGCGGAATTTGCTTTCCGCCGGACGCCGGCACGTAGAAGCGCTCCAACGCACTCGCATCTTGCTGTGCGCTCGGCACGGTTTCCATCACGACCGTGTATTCGTTGGTCGGCGTGAAGATCGTCGATACCTGTTGTTGATTGAACGCGTTCGCCAGGGCATTCTCGATGCCCGAGGGCGACGTACCCATCGACATCGCGCGCTGGCGGTCGATGTGCACCAGGAGGATCGGGCTGGTGTTCTGCAGGTCCGACGTTACGCTGCTGAGCATCGGCTCCAGCTGCAAGCGATCGACGAGCTTCTGCGCCTGCGTGTAGAGCTGATCGATGTCCGGCCCGCGGAGCGTATACTGATATTGTGATTTCGACCCGCGTCCGCCAATGCGAATGCTGGGCGGATTGGACGCGAAAATCTGCAGGCCCGGCACGCCCGACATCACCCGCGTGATTTCGCGAACCATGTCGTCAGCCGACGGACGCGTGCCGGCCGGCTTGAGCGTGATGTTGAATTGCGCCTGGTTCGAGCTGCCGCCGCCGCTGCCGACGTTGTTCGTGAACGACGCGACATTGGTGTCCGCTTTCAACTTGTTGGCGGCGAGTCGCGCCAAGCCCAGCATCTCATTGAAGGACGTGCCCTGCGGCGCTTCCGCTGTCGCCATCAACGAACCCGTGTCATCGGGCGGGAACAATCCCTTCGGAATCACCGTCCACAGCAGCCCGGTCGCTGCCAGAATGATGGCCGAGAAAACGAGCGTCACCGGGCGATGCCCCATGACCCAGCGCAGCGTACGCTCATAGCCGGCAAGCGCGCGCTGGAACAACGATTCCGTGAAGTTGAAGAAGCGGCCGTGTTGCTCCGTTGGGTCGCCGGCGCGATGCGCTTTGAGCAAGCGGCTGCACAACATCGGCGTGAGCGTGAGTGCCACGATTCCCGACACGAGAATCGCCACGCTGATCGTGACCGCGAACTCGCGGAAGAGCCGGCCGATGATTCCGCCCATGAACATCAGCGGAAGGAACACCGCCGACAGCGACAGCATCATCGAGACCACCGTGAACCCGACCTCCTGCGCGCCGTCGAGCGACGCCTGGAGCGGCGTCTTCCCCATCTCGATGTGCCGAATGATGTTCTCCAGCATCACGATCGCGTCGTCGACGACGAAGCCCACGGCCAGTGTCAGGGCCATGAGCGAGAGGTTGTCGATGCTGAAATTGAGCACGTACATCACCGAGAAGGTGCCGATGATGGCCATCGGCAACGTCAAGCTCGGTATCATCGTGGCGACTGCGTTGCGCAGGAAGAAGAAGATCACGAGCACGACGAGCACGAGCGCCACGACGAGCGAGAACTTCACGTCGGCGACAGCATTGTTGATCGTGATCGACCGATCGTACTGCACCCGCACCTTGAGCGCCGGCGGCAGTCCTTTTTCAATTTCGGCCAGCGCTGCCTTGACGTTGTCGGCCACCAGCACGGTGTTCGTGCCGGGCTGCCGCATCACCATCAGGTTGACCGAGCGCTCGTCGTCGTACCAGCTCGCGCTCTTGTTGTTCTGGATGTCGTCCATCACGTTGGCGACATCGCCCAACCGGACCACCGCGCCGTTCTTGTAGCCGATGATGAGCTGCCGAAACGCCGCGGCGTTACTCATCTGACCGCTCGCGTTCACCGTGAGCGTCCGGTCCTTTCCATACAGGACGCCGGTAGGCAGCATCACGTTGTTGGAGCGGATCGAGTTGGCGACCTGCGATACACCAATGTTGCGGCTCGCCAACGCCGACGGATCGAGCTGGACGCGCACGGCGTACTTTGCCGAGCCAAATACCTGCACTTCGGACACGCCTTCGACGGTCGACAGGCGCTGGGCAATCGTTGTTTCGGCATACTCGTCGACCGCCGTCATCGGCAGAATGTTCGACGTCAGCGCGATGTTGAGAATTGGCGCGGCCGACGGATTCTGCTTGCGATATCCCGGCGGAAGAATGGTCGACGGCAGGAACGGCAGCGTCTTGCCGATCGCGGCGTTCACATCCTGCGCAGCCGCTTCGACGTCGCGGTCGAGCGAGAACTGCAGCGTGATGTTGGTGCCGCCCAACCGGCTGCTCGACGTGATTTCATCGATGCCGGCAATCGCGGAGAATGCTTTCTCGAGCGGCGTCGCGACCGTCGCGGCCATCGTCACCGGACTTGCTCCGGGGAGATTGGCGTTGACGTTGATCGTCGGGTAATCGACCGTCGGCAAATCGCTCACCGGCAGCTTTCGATACGACACGATGCCGAACACGAGAATGCCGATCATGACCAAGCAGGTCATGACCGGCCGTTTGATGAATAGTGCGGTCAGACTCATTTCCCGCCGCCACCCGGAGCGGCTGGCTGAGCCTGTCCACCTTGTCCCGCTTGTCCACCGGCAGCGCCACCACGACCGCCGCGACCACCTCGTCCGCCGCCACGGCCTCCCTTACCACCGCGACCGCCCTTCCGTCCGGCACCCGCCGCGCCGGCCGCAGCATCGTCATTGGCACCACGAATTTTCACCGGAGCATCGGGGGTCAGTCGCGACTGACCATCGAGCACCACGCGATCGCCGTCTTGAATGCCCGATGAAATGATGGACATGTTCCCAGCGGTGCGCTCGACCGTCACGGCGTGCTGACGAGCCGTATCCGACTGATCGACGATGTAGACGTACGCGCCACGCTGTCCCGTCACGACCGCCTGACTCGGAACGACCAGCGCACTGTCCTGATCATACAAATGCAGCGACGTGGTCGCGAACTGGCCCGCCCACAACCGCCCATTGTCGTTGTCGAACGTGGCCTTGAGCTGCACGGTGCCGGTCGCGGTATCCACCGCGTTATCGATGAATGACAGCTTGCCCGACACGCGCTCGCCCGCCAACCCACCCTGTTGCTGAACGGTCGCGGCCGACGCGGCCTGCCCATTCGGGCTGCTTGGATCGCCGACCGGATCGGACGCCGCCGCGGCAGCGACCGCCGCGAGCGAGTCGATCGATGGCGACGCAGGCGCGACACCACCGGCAACCGCCGACACCGGCAAGCCGCCGCGGGCACCGTACTGAAGAATCAACGGCAACTGCGATGACGGAATCGCGAAGCGCACGAGAATTGGCCGCACCTGGTTGATCACGACCAGCGGTGCCGTGCCGCCGGAGCGAACCAGGTTGCCGCGCTTAATCAGCAGGCTACCTGTCTTTCCGGTGATCGGGGCGCGAATGATCGTGTTGTCGAGCGCAAACCGCGCGTTCGCCACGTTGGCGCGATCGGCGCGAACTGTCGCCTCGGTCGTGCTCGCGGTCGTGAGCTGGGTCGCACCCTCTTCCTGCGTGATCACTTTCGCCGCGAGCAGCTTGTTGTATCGGTCCAGCTCGCCCTTGGCATTCGCCGCCATCGCGCTGTCGCGCTGGAGCACCGCTTCGGCCTGCTCGAAGGCGTTCTGGTACGGCCGCGGGTCAATATGAAAGAGCGGCTGGCCAGCGCGCACTTCCTGGCCTTCCTGGAAGTCGACCGAGTTGATGATACCATCGACCTGTGGCGTCACGGCCACGCTTTGCAGCGGCGTCACGACGCCGTTGGCTTCGATGATGTACGGTACGGTCGCGCGGCGGGCCTGCACCACGGAAACAGTCGCCGCTTGGCGAGGGGCGCGCACGGGCTTCTTGGCGCAGGCGGTCAGCATCACGGGTCCGAGCAGCGCGGCAGACAAGAACAGCAACGATGCGCGACGATCGTCGAGTCGCAATCCGGTCATCGGGGGAATCGGCGTTTGAGTACGAAGCGGCAGGCAAATCTGCCGCGCAGGGCAACAAGCTCGGCCGGGGAACCAGGGTGGCCGAACGTTACGCTCACGAATTTACTACGCTCGAGCGCCAGAATGCGTTTGAACAATTTTTTTGATGTGCCGCGGTTGCTTAGTAGGTCAGACGGCCGTTTTTGACACGGGCGACCGAGGTGTAAGGATGCTCTTTTCCCTCACCCATTCCTTGGATGTGGAGCACCGTCCAGCCTCGCGCCTTGAAGTAGTCAGCGATCATCGACCGGTGACATCGCCACCACACCGCCTCGGCGCACATCACCGCCACCCGATCCTCCGCGGCCAGCGCGGCAAGCGCGGCGGCCCCCGCCGCGAAGTCCGCTGTATCCATATAGTCGGCGTAGCCGCGAAACGCATCGTTTCGCCAGGCCGTGTGCGGCGACGTCGGGCTGGGCCGCCGCCGTCCGCCCAACTCCGGAAGGGCTGAATAGCTGATTCCCGCGCGGGCCAGCGACCGCTCGAGCGCGGGCGGATTGAAGTGTGGAAACGCCCGCGATCCCGCAAACCGCCGCACATCCACCACGCGGGTGATGCCATGGGCGTTCGAGATGTCGATGAATTCGCGGATTGGGTGGGTCGAATGCCCCACGGTCCAAATAATCACGCCGCCTTCAATACATCCGCTGCGACGTGCCGAGGAGATCCTCGAGCTCCACGTCGGGCAGATCGTGCCAGCCGTCCGGTGCCGGAGACACACGCCGCCGCTCGTCGCGCGACTCGAAGCAGAGCCACGGAACATCGGCCGGCCGCGTCAGCGGCCGGGGTTTGGTCGCAAACGCCCGCTCTGCCGATCGCGGTTCGGCGCGCCGCTCCCGTGGACGGGCGTCGACCGCGTTCTGCCGAACCATTTCACAGACCCGCCAAGGCACGCCGGTACGGTCCGTGAAATCGCGCAACCGGTGGGGACGCTGGCTCATGACTTGGCCTCCATCGCCATCGAGCCGCGGGATGACGCTCCGTCCTCCACCAAGGCTTTAAGATCCTCGAGCGTAGACGGCACCGTGAACACGACGCCGCGCTTGTAGCTGGCTTGTAGCAGCGTGCGAAGAAACCAGTCGCTCACCTTCACGTGGATGCCGCCGTTGACGCGGTTCCACACGAGCGACCACCATCGAGGAAGGTGCATGAGCGAAAAGCGCAAGATTGGATGGCCCTCGAGCCGCGGAATGCCCACGCGCGCGCACGCCTCTTCGCCAATGAGCATTTCCACATAAATGTGCGTCACGTCCGCCAAGTCGAAGAACCGACTGCCGCCGTCGGGCAATACCGTTGCCAACATGTTGAGATGCCGCTCGGCGAGCGCGCACCCATCGGGGTTCTCCATGAGAGATCTCTCGCGCCACCCCTCGGCCCATTTGGTCTCGCCGGCGTAATGCCGCCGGCAGTACGCGGCATAGAAATCCGACGCTTCGGCGAGCGTTTCGGGCAAATGGCTTTCGTCAGCCGAATCGTCGGGCGGATGAATGCCCATCAAGTGCGCGAACACCCGCCACACATAATAGAAATCTTCGGCTTCGGCATCGGTGAGCGGCACGTGCAGCATGCGGAGCCCGCGCACCACGAGGAGCGAGAACGCCATGATCGTGGCGAGCAGATCTTCCTGGTTGATCGGCATGCCGTAGCGCGCCAGATATGCCTGATACCCGCCTTCCCCCGCCCGGCGATCGAGGACTTTCGGCGCCACGTTCGAGCGCACACCGGCGTGCAGAAGGCGCATCTGTTGAGCGTTGAGCAACGCCACGCCTGACCGCTCGAAGCTCTGCGGGCTCGAGACGTTCACGAGTAGTTGCAGCGTTCCCATCAAGCGGTGATAGGTGTGCGCCAGCAGCTCGCCCGAGATGTTGAGAATCTTTGTCGCGCCTGCCGCCGCGTACCCTTCCGGCAGACTCTTGCAGAGCAGCACGAGCACAGACGGAATGAGCCGCTCCATGAATACCGTCTGGCCGCGGATCACCCGATCGCGATCGACCCACGCCGGCAGTGCCGGTTGCCGGCAGCGATGACACCAGGCGTACGTCTCGTCGAAAAAAGCGCGGAGCGGCGCCGGCGCATCGGCGGGTAGGCGCTGATCGTTCTGCGTCATGCCCGCGAACATCGCGCGAGCCACCGCGGCGCTGTTGTCCGTCTTGGACAGCTCGATCGCGCACCGATCCGCCGCTCCGTCGCCGAACTGGCGCAGACCGTCGAGGAACGCGTCGTTCGACCAACGCGACGCTCCAAGCTTTGATGCCATAGCCGACGATCGACGGCTCGCCGACAGCGCGCCGGTCGGCGCGCCGTTCGATGCCGTGTATTCTGTCGGGGTGGTCGTGGATGGCTGAGTCATTGCCAAAGCCTCGCGGGTGGCCTCGCAGTCCGTGACGCGCCTCGTCGTCGCGCGATGCGAAGCTAGCATTCTGTCACGAGCCCCGCCATTCTCACCGCGGTATGCACTACCGAATCCTTGGGGCAGGCCCTTCCGGACTCGCGGCGGCGATTACCCTCGCACGCGCCGGCCACGACGTCGACGTCTACGAACGCCGGCGCGATTGCGGTGCGCGCTTCGGCGGCGATCTCCAGGGCTTGGAGAACTGGTCGACCCCGACCGACGTTCTCCACGAGCTGCGCGGACATGGGCTCACGGTGGATTTTCACTGCGCGCCCGTCACGCGCGCCCTCCAAACCAACGGCGATCGCGAGAGCTGGCTGGGATTCGATCGTCCGGGCCTCTACCTAGTCAAACGAGGCACGGCGTCGGACACGCTCGATCAATCGCTGAAGCGCCAGGCGCTCGCGGTGGGCGCCCACATTCATTTCGGCGAAACGATCGATCGCGCCAGCGCCGACATCGTCGCGACAGGCCCGCGGGGGAAGACCATCTTCGCGATTGACCGAGGCATCGTTTTCGAGACGAATTCTCCCGATCGCGTCATCGTCCTGATGAACGACGACGCCGCGCCGAAGGGGTATGCGTATTTGCTCATTACGAACGGCTACGGCTGCCTCGCGACCATGCTCTTCGACGATTTCCCGTCCGTGCATCGCCGCCTCGCGCACGTGCAGCGCCTGTTTCAAGAACGGTATGCAATCGACATTCGCAATCCACGTCCCGTCGGAGGCGTGGGACATTTTGGCCTCGGCCACACGTTTCACGACGGGCGCGCGTTGCACGTCGGCGAAGCAGCAGGCCTGCAGGACTTCCTGTGGGGGTTCGGTATTCGCAGCGCCATTCGCTCGGGCGTCGCGGCGGCCAACTGCCTCCTCGAACAAAAGGACTGGGGCGCCGAAGCCGTTGCGCAGTTCGAGCCGCTGCTTCAGGCGAGCGTCGTGAATCGTTTCGTGTTCGAGACGCTGCGCTTCGGCCGGTACCGCCTGCTCATGCGGCTATTCCAGTTTGGCGGCCCCGGCGCCCTGCTGCGCTCGATCTCCAAGCCCACGGTGCTTCACCGAATCCTGCTGCCGGCGGCCCGGGCGTACGCGCGCCGACAATATCCTCGCTTAGAGCTCTGAAGCGTAGCGGACCCCACTGGTAAAGTGACCGACCGCCGCGTACCATAGCGGCATGCAGCCCGGCACTCCAATCGGACCGTTTGAGGTGGTCGCTCCGCTCGGTGCCGGCGGAATGGGCGAGGTATTTCGCGCGCAGGATACGCGTCTCGAACGCGAAGTTGCGCTCAAGCTCCTCCAGCCCGGCGCCAAAGCCGACGATCGCGCCGTAGAACGATTCGCGCGCGAAGCCCGCGCCGCATCGGCGCTCAATCATCCGAACATCGTCACGATCTACGACATCGGCGAATCGGAGTTTGGCCGCTTCATCGCCATGGAGCTCGTGCGCGGACGCACGCTCGCCAACCTGATCAAGGATGGCGCAAACGAAGACGTGGCGGTCGACGTCGTCGCACAGGCGGCCGAGGCGCTCGCGGTGGCGCACGACGCGGGCATCGTACACCGCGATGTGAAGCCGGAAAACATCATGGTGCGCGACGACGGCTACGTCAAAGTCCTCGACTTTGGCCTCGCGCGCCTCGCCCACCCCAACGCCGACGCGCCAGCGCGTTCGGGGCGCACGGACATCACCGAGGATGGCATGGTCCTCGGAACGATCCGCTATCTCTCGCCCGAACAGGGCTGCGGCGAGCTGGTATCGAGCCCGACCGACGTCTTCGCGCTCGGCGTCGTGCTCTACGAGATGCTCACCGGCGTCCATCCGTTCTACGCCGCGAGCACCATGGGCATGCTCGGCGCCATTCTCTCCAAACCAGCCGCACCGCCGTCGACACATCGCCGCACTGTGGCGCCGGCGCTCGACGCGCTCGTGCTCCGCATGCTCGCGAAGGAAGCTGCCGAGCGTCCGACCGCGCGCGAAGTGTCCGACACGTTGCGCCTGTACGCCGGAACCGGTCGCCGCATCAACACGCCGCCCGGAGCGGGACAGGCCATCGCAGTGCCGCGCACGTCGTTGGGTGCGCTCAGCCGCATCGCGATCGCGCAGCCGCTCGATCGACCGAGTTTGGTCGGTCGCGAAAAAGATCGTGAGCAAATGCTCATCGCCTACGCCAACGCCGTACTCGGCAAAGGCTCCATGCTCTGTATCGCCGGCGAGCCCGGAATTGGAAAGACGACGCTCGTCGAAGATGTGCTGGCGCGAATGAACGTGTCCTACCCGTGCAGCCTCGCGCGCGGACGCTGCTCGGAACGGCTTGCCGGCACGGAAGCCTATTTGCCAATTCTCGAAGCGCTCGACGGCGTGCTGCAGCACGACCAGCAAGGCATCGTGCGCGGCGTGATGTCGCGCGTGGCACCGACGTGGTACGCCAACGTGCGCACCGAATCGGCCGAACGCGTAGCCGAGGAGTCGACCGACCTCCGCGCGGTGTCGCAGGAAAAAATGAAGCGCGAAATCGCGGCGCTTCTGACTGAAGCGAGCCGCGCCTTCCCCGTCGTGCTCTTCATCGACGACGTGCAGTGGGCGGACGCGTCGACCATCGATCTCCTCGCGTACCTCGGACCGCGGATCACCGAGCTGCGCGCGCTCATCATCGTCACGTATCGCCAGTCGGAGATGCGCCTCGCCAAGCATCCCTTCCTGGCGGTGCAGCTCGATCTGCAGGCGCGCGGCATTGCCAGAGAAATTGGACTCGACTTTCTCTCGCGCGAGAACGTCGTCGAGTTTCTCGATCTGCAGTATCCGCTGAACCGCTTCCCCGCCGACTTCGCGCGCGCTATCCACGACAAGACCGAAGGCAACCCGCTCTTCATGGTGGACGTCGTGCGCTACCTCGGCGCGCTCGGCGTCATCGCCGAAGCGGACGGTCAGTGGACGCTCGCGCGATCGGTGCCCGATATCGTGCGCGAGCTGCCCCAGTCCGTGCGCAGCATGATCGAGCGCAAGATCGATCAACTCGGCGAGAGCGATCGCCGGCTGCTCTCGGTCGCCAGTGTGCAAGGCTACGAATTCGACTCCGGTGTGGTGGCCGCCGTCCTCGGTGTCGATGCCGCCGATGTCGAAGATCAGCTCGTGACGCTCGAGCGTGTGTACGTGTTCGTCAAGCGCGTGCAAGAGGTCGAGCTGCCAGATCGCGCGCTCACCGTGCGATATCGTTTCGTCCATGTGCTCTATCAGAATGCGCTGCACGGCGCGCTCACAGCGAGCCGTCGCGTGAGCTACAGCGCGAAAGTCGCGCAGCAGCTCGAACTGCATTACGGCGCGCGCGTGGCAGAAATCGCCTCCGAAATCGCCGTGCTCTACGAAACGGCGCGTGATCCTGCCCGCGCCGCTGGGTACTACACGCTGGCCGCCGAGAACGCGACGCGAGTATTTGCGTATGACGAGGCCGAGGCGCTCGGCAAACGCGGGCTCGAGCAGGCCATGCTGTTGCCCGAAGGCCCCGACCGGATCGGCCTCGAGCTCGGACTACGCCTGTCGTTAGGGTTTACTAATCTCACACGGAAAGGTTTCGCGCACCCCGAGACGGCCGACCATATGACTCGCGCGCGCGAGATCTGCCACATGCTCGGCGAGATCCCGCCACTCGCGCCGGTGTTATTCGGGCTATGCCTGTTCCACATCGCGAGCGACCGCGTGCACGAGGGCTATAGCGACGCCGAGCGGTTGCTGAAATTGGCGGACGGCACGCAAGAGCCCTCGCACCGAATGATCGCGCACGCGGCCGCCACCGGATCGCTCGCGCACTTGGGCCGGCCGGAGGAATCACTCGAGCACTATCGCCGCGCAACGGAATTCTTCGACCCGGCGCGGCGCATGGCTGATCGCGAACGCTTCCATTCCGATCCATATCTCATGGCATCGGCCGAAGCCATTCGCGATCTCTGGCCGCTCGGGCGCTTTGACGAAGCGCGTCGCATGAGCGAGCGCACGATCGAGCTCGCGCGCGTTACGCTCGACCCGCGCGACCGCGCGTTCGCCGGACTCTTCGCGGCCGAGCTGCACCTCGAGCTCGGACAGTACGAGGAGTCCGAGCGCATTTCCGCCGAAGCCATCCAGTTGTGCGAGGAATACGGCATCGCCTCGGAGCGCCTCTGGAATCTCTGCTACCACGGCGCGGCACTGCGACATCTCGGCCAAGCGGAGCGCGGCCTCGCCGAGCTCGATGGCGCAACGAATGTTCTGCTGGCGATCAACGGCTTGGTGACCGTCCCTCAGTTTCTCGCCTATCGAGCGGAGTCGCTCGCCGATCTTGGTCGGTTCGACGAAGCGTTTGTCGCGGTGGATCGCTCGTTGGCGATCATCACGAACACGAACGAACACATCTGGCGAGCGGATTCGCTGCGGATTCGCGGCGATCTGTTGCTCGCGCGCGCCACGCACTCCGAGGCCGAGGGGCAACGTCTTGACGATGCGGTCGCTGCGGCGGAAGCAGCGTACCTCGAAGCGCTATCGGTCGCGCGCGGACAGTCGACGCTCACGTTCGAGCTTCGCGCCGCGATGGGCCTGGGCCGCCTTCGCATTGCCCAAGGCCGCGCGCCGGAAGCGCGAACGATGATCGCCGAGGTATACGCGAAGTTTCCACCCGCGGCGAACGTCGGCGACCTGCGCGCTGCGCAGGCGATGCTTGCTTCGATCGGGGACCGTCAGGCGGCGAACGTCACCGCCTGACGGAAACCCTTTCTACTTCTTCGGCTCCAAGATCTCGCCGATGCGGTGTTCCGCACCCTGAAGGTGCAACTGCGTTTCCCGATCGGTGGTCTTCGGGATCGCGCGCCGGAGATCATCGCGCAACGTTACGAGCTCGCCACGCAACTCTGATCGCGCGTCCTCCGACAATGGCTCGGCGCGCGCTCCCCCACCGCCACCACCACCACCAGCCGCGGGCGCGGCCGCCGGTGGATTGAGCTTGCGATCGACTTGCGTGAGATAGGTCATCTGCAACGCGCGCCGATACGGATCGATCGTTGGATGCGCGTCTCGCAACTCGGACCAAATGCCTGAACGCAGATCGTCGAGCATAGATGCGAGCGTGTACGTGTCCCGCCCGCGCAAGGCTTCGCCTTCGAGCAACCGGTTCATTCGCTGATCGTCGAGCACCGACGTCAGCACGCGATTTTGCGCACCCCCGATTCGCGTGAGCATGCCGTTCGCTTCAACGCGTGCGGCAATATCCGGTCGAATGAGATACGTGGGCGTCTTGAACACTTGCTCATTCAAAAAGCGCATTGCGTCGGCCTGGCGAGCGCGCGACATCGGCGTGTAGACCGCGCCCGACTGTCCGCCTGACTTGTATTGCACCGTCGCGCCGCCGATCACCGCAACCGGATGCCCGGCTTCCGTGCCCCACTGGCTGACGGTGCGATCGTACAACTCTTTGAGCAACGTGTTGTCGTCGTCGGCTCGAGTGCCCGCCGGCACGACGTAGTTCATAACGCGCGCAATGTTCTTGAAGCCCATCGTGCTCGACTTCACCGGATCCGCATCGCCCACGGCTTCGCTCGTTGTGCCGAGTCCGCCGGAGGCGTTGTTCGCCGAGAAGCGATACCACGGGATGCTGTCCTGCATGCGCAGCCACGACTCGAGCGTCGGGATTTCCGCATCCGCCGTGCGCGCGCTCGGAATGGGCTTGTACGCGTACATGATGCTGTACTTATCCCACGGGCCCACGCGCGGCAGCATGTCCTCGAACGGAATGTGGTCCTCGGGCTGCGCCACGTAATTCATGCGCGAGTAGTCCATGATGCTCGGGCTGTGTCCCATGCGATGGACCCACGTGGCGCTGCGCACGCTGTCCGCCGGATACGTCGAGCTGCCGATCTGATCGTGCTGCAGTCCCAGCGTGTGGCCCACTTCGTGTGCGACGAGGAATTCCATGAGGCGGCCCATGAGCGAATCCGGGAACGGAATCGAACGCGCGCGTGGGTCGACCTGTGCCGCCTGGGTGAAATACCAGTTCTGGCCGAGTGATATGAGATTGTGAAAGATGCGCGAGGAGCCGTTGAGAATTTCGCCGGTGCGTGGATCGCTGACGTGCGGGCCCACGGAATTCTCGACCGTCGACGGTAGCCAGCGCACCATGGTGTGACGAATGTCCTCCGCCGACCAATCGGGATCGTTTGTTGGCGGATCCGCGGCGATGATTGCGTCCTTGAAACCGGCCGCCTCGAACGCCGGCTGCCAATCGGTGATTGCCTTCCGCATCCAGGGCTTGAGCCATTCCGGTGTGGCCGGATCGACGTAGTACACGATCGGCTTCTTCGGATAGCAGAGATTCCCCGCCATACGATCCGAGCATTCGAGACGCCACCGCGTTACGAACTCGCGGTTGACGGTACGCTGATCGGTGCTGCCGAAGTCCACCGTGCGAACGCTGAACAGACCCGCGCGTTCGTCGGCGCGTCGCACCGGCATCGGATTTTCCGGCAGGCGCACGAGGCTCCAGTGCGCGAGGACGCTCTCCGCTGGACGAGCCCCGCCGCCACCGCCAGGCGCGCCGCCGCGGCCCGCACCCGCCGCCGCTGGGACACCGGTCTGCGTCGCTTCGATCTCCACGTTGTCCGGAAATGCGAGCGCGCGCTCGACGTACGATCGCGTCGCGTCGATCGTTCCTTGAATCGCTTCGAGCTCCGGCACCGCGGTGGTAAAGAGCCGCGTCACGTCGACGACGGCCGAGCTGTCGGGACCGTATGCTTCGACGTTCAATACCGCGATGATGGGCGGATAATTCGAGTTCTCTACTGCGCGATAGACCGACAAGCTCGTGTCGGCACTGATTTCATAGGACGGCGACCGCAGTATCACGTGATCGCCGTTCCGCTCCCAACGGAGCGTGCGCTCGCCGAATTCGTCGCCGGCATACTCGCCGAAGTCGTTGCCGGTACGAACCGGATTCGCTGCGGCGGCGCGGGCGTAGCGGCCAACCACCAGTTCGTCCTTGCCCATCTCGCGGCGTGGAATTTCGAAATACAGCCGATCGCCCACGCGATGCACGAGAAACATTCCCCGTTTCGTGATGGCGCGCGCAGTGATGACGCGGTTGTAGGGTCGAGGCTGCGCCGCTGCCTGCGCAGCACCACCGCGACCGGCGCCGGCGGCATTCGTGTCTTGAGCCTGCGGCGCCGGAACCTGACCAGCCGGCTCGGCGTTTCTTGCGGCTGGCGCCGGCGGCAGCACCGGCGCGGGAGTGTTCTTCGAGCACGCAACGCCGCCCGAGATGGCCGCGGCGACGAGCAGAAGGGATCGTGATCGCATGAGCTCCGAAGGCGAAGGGGGACACGAACTCGCGAACCACAATAGTTCGCGCGGCCATCCGTCCGCCAGCACCTCCGGAGCAACTTTACTGCATACAAACTGTTAACACGCCGCGGGTCGGTCGCGACCCATCACGCTGCGCAGCGATCGATTTCTAGATCGCAGAATCCGGCGTCGATGAGAACACCGAGTCGGCGGTCGGGAGGCCCGTCGCCGGATCGATGGTCGAATCAGTCGTCGAGTCTGTCGGCGCGGCGGCCGGCTTCGCGTGGTGATGATGACCGTGGTGATGCACGGCCGGCTGCGTTGGCGACGCGTTTGTCGGAGTGGCTCCACTCGTCGCGCTGCTCGCATCTGCCTGGATGTCCGACTGGAGTGACGTGAGCGCTTTCTGCGCGGCCGTGATGTCGCCGCCCTGCACCGCCTGAAGGAGCGACTGGACATCGCCCTGCGGGGTGGACGCGGCGTTGGTCGACGCGGCCGTGCTCTGCGGCGAGTAGCTCAGCTCTCCGGGAGCCTGATCGCTCTGCAGCTTGGTGAGCGCCGCCTGCGCGCTGGTGATGTCACCGGATTGGACGGACGCTAAAATCGAGGCGAAATCACTCGTGAAGCTGTCCTGCGTCGGAGTCGTGCTCGCCGACGAACTTGGATTCCAGATGTCTAACTGCTTTCGCGCCGCTTGCTGCGCCGCGATGATGGCGTTGGTGCTTGCGTTGCTGCTGATTCCCGAGATCGACATGTCTCCTCCACCCACTGTGACGTTGAGTTGTGCGCGAACCGGCCGAACGCGGGGTGGACGCGTGCGAGCCGGGGCCCTGTCCGCATGGACATCACGGACATCGCGGACGCAGGGACCAAATGACTCTGATGAGTATCGGCACGTCGAAGCGGAACTTTAGCCCTTGAAACGAAATGGAGCAGCCGGCCCACAATGTGGACCGGCTGCTCCATGGCTGCGCCGATGACCCTCGTTACGGCGCGGCGTTCTTCATCTTGATGACGATGACGCCGTTGGCGGCGCGGGGATCGTTGTACTCCGCCATCGCGGCGGGTCCCTTGAGCACGTCGATCCGGTCGATGTCCTTGGGATTCAACTTTTGCATCGCCGACGGGTCCGTGATCTTGCCATCGATGACCAACAATCCGGTGAAGCCCGAAGTTGCCGTCTTGCGCATCTTCATGGCCCGCACTGCGGAATCGCCGGCCATGATGTTCGAGGCGTACGATCTCACTTTGTCGCGCTCGATCATCGCAGTCGCCGTATCCGCGCGCAGCGCGACTCGCTTTGGACCATTGACCGTCCGGATGTCGACGATCTGCCCCACACTTCCGTTGCCACTCTGACTCACGTTGATACCAACGATCTGATCGGGGCGAAGCGCATGCGCTTGGTCGGACGTCGCCGAAGCGCCGTCGATCAAATACGTGGCATTCCCGCTCTTGAGCGTCGCCATCGTCATCGCCTTCTCGTAGCTCGCGACGTCCATCTGTTGAATGTCCGCCGACGTCGGCAGCTTCGCCTCGCACGCGACGACGAGCAGCGACACCGCTGCAAGCCCGACGAGACTGCCCCGCACCCGCGCGAATCGCTGCGTCTTCTTGGTCATGGCCATCACTCGAGTTTGAAGATGAGAAGCGCCGTCCACGAGCGCCGGCGCGCCCATGCGAAGGCCGAACGACTGCTCCGCGAGATCGATCAACAGCGAACCGTACGACTGCGGTTCGGTGCCCTGCCGCAATACGCGCGCATCGCAATCGAGCTCGATCGCGAGCCGAAGCCGCGAGAACATCCACCACACGGCGGGATTCCACGGCATCAACACCACCGCCAGACATCCCGCGGCGAGCAGCAGATGATCGTGCACACGCACGTGTTCGAGCTCGTGCGTCAACGCCATTCGCTGCTCGTGCGGTGCGCGCGTCAGCAGCCAGCGCGGAACGACGATCTCAGGCCGAAGCAGTCCCACGATGGCCGGACCGGCATTGTCCGACATGCGAACCGTGGTTCCCTGCACCTCGACGATCGACCAAACGCGCCGAGCCATCCGCATGCGCACGTACACGGCGACCAGCAGCAGGAACAGCGCCGCGCTCGCGATCGACCACGCGAGCATCACGTACCGGTTGATGCGCGCCGGAGCGAGACGGACAGCCGCTGTCACGACGTCGCGAAACGACGTCGCGGCGCCAGTCCTGATTCGAACGAGCACACTCGGCGCACTCGCCGCAACGATTGGCGCGGCCGCGGCCGATGCAACCGGCAAACGGTCGAGCGAGATCACCGAGCTGCTCTCGCGATACGGCGCTCCGGCGAACAGCGCGAACACCGCGGCGATTGCGACTCCCCAGATCCAGCGCGTCGGCTTTCCGACGAGACGAAGCGCCGACGCCGCCGCGCTCGCCGCGAACACGACTACGAGCGACACGAGCATGCCGAAAATCATCCACGCGAGCGTCATGGCGTCTCCTCCAGCCGCTTCGCCAAGAGCTTCCGCATGCGCTGGAGCTCCTCGCGTCCCAGCTTGTGATCCGACACCATCTGCGCAAACATCCGCTCGGCCGACCCCTGAAAAATTGCGTCGCGAATTCGAGCGAGCGCACTGCCGCCGGCACGTTCGGCTTTGACGAGCGGGAAATACCGATAGGCGCGACCCGCGGCCTCGTGGCGCACGTAGCCTTTGCCCTCGAGGATCTGCAGTGCCGACAGCACCGAGGTGTACGCCAACTCTTCCTCGAGCGCCGCCTGCACGTCTGACACACTGCCGGATCCGAGGCGCCAGAGCACGCTCATCACGGCGAGCTCGCGCGGTGGGAAGTAAATCTCGTCCATCAAACGCCTCCAGCTACTGGGTTTTCAGTAGTTTATGGCGCGGTCGTGCGGTTGTCAACTGGTTTTTCAGTAGTTCGTCCTGAGCAAGCTCAGAGCAAGCTCAGAGAACGAACGGAATGAGCATCTTGGTCCGCCGCATGTAGGCCGGATACTGCGTCGGCATGACCTGGCTCAAGCGCTTCTCTTCCATCTTGGCGCTGTAGAGGAAATAGACAGCAAACGTGAGAAGTGCGATGCCCCACCACCAGCCGGCGGCGATCGCCGACCCAAGCAGCGCGATCAGGAATCCAGTGTAGATCGGGTGCCGGATATACGAGTACGGCCCGGTGTCCACGAGCTCCGGCTCTTGCTTGATCGACATCGGCATGCCCCAATTCCGGCCGATGTGTATGCGCGCCCAGACAGCGAGTGCGATGCCGAGCAGGCAGATCGCCACGCCAAGCACGCCGACCGGCACGGGCACGATGACCGCATGCGAGAGCCGAGCATTGGGCCGAACGGTTTGCAGGTAGGCAAACAGTCCGGCGAAAACGACCATCCGAAACACAATGCCCTTCCACGGCCGAGTCGCGTTCTTCTTGGCGCCGGCTGCAGAGATCAGCCAGTACACGACGAACAGCAGCCAGGTGCCGTATATGATGGAAGTGAAATTCATGAATGGTATTCAGGCATTGCTGTTCGCCAGTGCATTGTTCCAGCGATCACGCCGCCCACGAGGAGAAGCGCCGCGGCATCCAACCAACTCAAGGAGATACCACCCGGATGGAGTGCGGGCAACACGATCCAATACACGTCGACGACATGCATCGCCACGATCCAGACTCCGACCCAGGCGAGCAGCCCAGGTCGACGCTTGAGCGAATGCGGCAAGAGAAGGAGGAACGGCAACGCGAACTGCCCCACGGCCGTCAGCACAGCGAGGATCGCCCAACTCGTCCGCGTACGCGTCACGTACCACGACGCCTCCGCAGGAATGTCGCCAATCCAGATGATCAGAAACTGCGCGAAGCCGATGTACGCCCAGAAGATCGTATAGGTGAACAGCAGCGTTCCAAGCGCGCCTCGTTGATCATCTGTCGCCGAATCGAGCAAACTCGCACGACCGCCCGCGCGGCGTGACGCCATCGCGGCCACCAGTCCGAGCGCGGCGAGAATGCCGCCGGCAAACAAGTACACACCGTAGATCGTGGAGTACCATGTCGGCTCGAGCGACATCAACCAGTCGAAGCTCGCAAAGGTGAGCGCGAGGCCGACGAAGATGACGCCGGCAGCACTCGTCTTCCGGAGCTTGTGCGCACGCACCGAATCGTCGTCAGCGCTCGCCCCTTCGCGCCGCACCGACAGCCGTCGCACCAACTCGGCGAATATCACCCAAATGGCGACGTACACGATCGCCCGAACGGAAAAGAAGGGCACGTTGAGCCAGCCCGCCTTCCGTGCGATGAGACGCTGCGCATCCGGAGAAAGAAGCGACGGCGCGGTCCACGGGTAGATCGCACGCACGCCGAGCAAGATCGGAATCACGAGCACGGCAAGCGCGGGGGTCGCCGCGGTGACGTTCAGCGCCAACTGTCGAAACGCATCGAACCAGCGCGCACCGGTCAGCTGGCCGATCATCAAATGAAACAGCGCACCCAACACGATCGTGAACGCCACCGCATACGCGAAGACGTACGACGTGAGCGCTTGCCGCGGCTCGATGATGATCCCAATGATGAACAGGACGGCGCCGATCAGTGCCACGATGACACTGAGCTTGCCCGCTCGCCTCATTTCGCGACACCGGCGACGCCGGCAGCGTGTCGTTGCAACTCATTGAGATACGCGATCACCTGCCAGCGGTCGGCCACCGACAGTTGCGCCGCGAGCGATGGCATGCGCCCAAAGCCGTTCGTGATGATGCCGAAGATTTGGGCCGACGGCAGATCGCGCGCCGGCGGCACGATCAACGACGGCGGCTTGGGCGGATCCATGTTGCTCGCCACAATGCTCACGCCGTCGGCGGCCGCACCATGACACACAGCGCAGTAAATGCTGAAGCGCGATGCGCCGCGCACGAGATCCACCGGCGGCGGCGGCGCAGTTGCCGCAATCGCTTCGCGCGACACCGTGCCCTCTGGCGGTACGCGCATCGCGCTGCTGTCAGCGAACGCCAAGTTCTCGCCGTACGGTTCGTATTTGGCCTGCGCACGCATGCGCTTCCAATCGAAGCCGCGGCCAATATGCTCGCTGCAGGCAGTGGAGAACAGTGCGAGCGACAGGACCAACCAACATCCGAGCGCGCGTCTCATACTTTGCCGAACACGATGGTCCGCACTGCCCCGGCGTCACGCAGCAACTCTTCGGCATGCGCGCGATCGTGGTCGCTCGCGAAACTCGGCATCGCCAGCCAGAAGCGATCCACCGACGCGCGACGAAACTCCTCGACTTCATCCTCGACTGACCAGAGACGCGGCAGCCGCAGCACGATCAGCAAGCCAAAGAACGCGGCGAGCGCGGCCCCGAGGATCGTGCCTTCGAATGAGGCGAGGACGAACGCGGGCACAGCGTGCACCGGACGTCCGCCTGCATTCAGCGGATAGGAATGAACGTTCGCCCACCACTGAATTCCGTAGGCCGCCACAAGTCCCACGACGCCACCGAGCCCCGCGACCCAGCCAAGGCCCGAACGTCCGAGTCCTAATGGACCCGCGACTTCGGGAACGTCGAACGGCGTAAACGTGTCGACGCCTTGATACGCTTCGCGCTCGAGCAGCCGAACCGCCGCGACCAACGCATCAGCCGATCCAAACTCGGCGAGCAGTCGCGGCGTCTGAGTCGCGCCGAGCATCGCACGGACGCTCATGCGCGCGGACCCGCGATTTGATCGCGCTGCAACTCGTAGCGCAAGCGCTTCACTTCGCTGAGTGGCACGAACGGCACCCAGCGCAGAAATGTCAGAAACAGTAGTGAGAATAGTCCAATGCTGCCGAGGAGGAGGCTCCAGTCGACCCAGGTGGGGGCGAATACTCCCCAGCTCGACGGCAGAAAGTCGCGCGTGAGTGAGCCGGCGATGATGATGAATCGCTCGAGCCACATGCCGACCCAGATGAGCAGGCCGGCGATGAAGAGAACGACAGTGTCGACGCGCAGCCGCTTCCACCAGAACAGGTGCGGCGTGACGACGTTCATCAGGGTCATGGCCCAGAACAGCACGCCGTATGGTCCGAAGGGGCGGTTGATCAGCATCGAGTACCGCTCGACGGTTTCGCCGCTGTACCACGCGCCGAACATCTCGCAGATGTAGCTGTAGGCCAGCATCGTTCCGGTGACCAGAATGAGCTTGGCGATGTTGTCGAGATGCTTCTCGGTGATGATCTGCTCGAGCCCGAAAATGCGGCGCACGGGAAGCATGAGCATCAACAGCATCGCGAGACCGGAATAGATCGCACCGACGACGAAGTAGGGCGGGAAGATCGTCGAATGCCAACCGGGAAGCTGCGTGATGGAGAAGTCGAGACTCACGATGCTGTGCACCGAGATCACGAGCGGCGTCGCCAAACCGGCGAGCAATCCATACGCAACGCGATAGTGCTGCCATTCTACCGCGCGGCCGCGCCAGCCGAGCGCGAAGATGCCGTAGATCCTGCGGCGCAACAGGCCGGGCGCTTGGTCGCGTGCCGATGCGAGATCGGGCACGAGGCCGAGATACCAGAACAACAGCGAGACAGTGAAGTACGTCGAGATCGCCGCGACGTCCCACGGCAACGAGCTCTTGAAGTTCGGCCAGACGCCCGTGGTCGCCGGATATGGCATCAGCCAGTAGAAGAACCACGGCCGACCGAGGTGCAGAATTGGAAACAGCGATGCGTTGACGAGCGCGAAGATCGTCATCGCTTCAGCGAGGCGGTTCACTGAAGCGCGCCAGCGTTGATTCAGCAGGAGCAGAAACGCGGAGATGAACGTGCCGGCATGGCCGATTCCTATCCACCATACGAAATCGGTAATGCCATACGCCCACGCGACTGGGATGTTGTTGCCCCACGAGCCAATCCCTCGCGTGAACGTCACCGTCATGCCGACGACGAACAACACAGTGAACGCACCCGATATCAGGAACAACGGCCACCATCCGCGAGATGGTGTCCAGTTCGGCGCGAGCAGTTGTGTGGTGAGGACGCCGTCGTCGGGGACGTCGTGCATCACGGGAGCGACCGGCGGCTCCGCGGGCATTGGGAGTACGCCGCCGGTCATGCGCCCGCGTTCCGTTTGCGCGACAGATAGCGCACGCGCGGAACAGTTCCCTCTTCCGCGAGTGCGCTGAACGCCCGTGGATCGTTCGACAGTTTTGCCACCTCGCTGTCGGGCGCCGTGAGCGACCCGAAGACGATCGCTTGCGACGGACAGGTTTGCTGGCAGGCCGTCTGTACCGGCCCCGTATGAGGCGCGCCGGCCAAGTCGGCGTCACGTTGTGCGTGACGCACGCGCTGCACGCAGAACGTGCACTTCTCCATCACGCCGCGCTCGCGCACAGTGACCTGCGGATTCTTGACCATCTGCTCGACAGGCGTGAGCTCGTCGTTGTAGTCGAACCAGTTGAAGCGACGCACCTTGTACGGGCAGTTGTTCGAGCAGAAGC
Organism: Gemmatimonadaceae bacterium; assembly: GCA_036499625.1. Lineage (GTDB taxonomy): Bacteria > Gemmatimonadota > Gemmatimonadetes > Gemmatimonadales > Gemmatimonadaceae > JAQBQB01. Next base: position 47,421 of record DASYDJ010000066.1, on the reverse strand, counting down.
GCGTGCCCACGCAGCGATTGTAGACCATCTCGTTCAAGCCGTCGTCGCTGTGAACCGTGGCGTCCACAGGACACACGTATTCGCACGGCGCCTTCTCGCAGTGCTGGCACAGCATCGGCTGAGTGTCGAAGCTCGGCGTTTCTGGCGGCCCGCTGAGGTAGCGATCGATGCGAAGCCAGTGCATCTCGCGACTCGCGAGCACGCCGTCCTTTCCGACGACCGGCACGTTGTTCTCCGCCTGGCACGCGACGACGCACGCGCTGCAACCCGTACACTGATCGAGGTCGATCACCATCGCCCACTGATCGGCGCCGAAGCCAGCCGACGACGGAGCTGGCGGCTCGTACAGTGTGAGCGGGCGGCGTTTGCGCGGCTGCGATGACGCCGGTGTCGTATCGGACGGCGCAGGCGGTGGCGTTATGCCAAGCACGCTGTCTTCGCGTCCCTCGAGTGTCCAGTGACCCTGCGTCACGGCAAGCTCGACGTGATCTCCGGTGCCGCGAATGCGACCACCAATCGCGGCGTGCGGTGCAACTGACGTTCGCAACGCATTGACGTTCACGCCGACGCCGCGCGCGATGGCTTCCGCACCGGTGCGTCCGTACCCGATCGCGAGCGACGTCACGCCGTCGGCATGGCCAGGCACGACGAGCGCGGGAATCCGCAGAGACTGATTCCCTACTGAGACTTCGACGACGTCGCCGCTAGTGACGCCGAGCTGCTGCGCCGAACGCGGCGAGAGGAGCGCGGCGTTGTCCCATGTGAGTTTCGTGATGGGATCAGGCAGCTCTTGCAGCCACGCATTGTCGGCAAACCGCCCGTCGTACACCGCCCTGCTCGGCGCAAAGACCGCGTCGATCGTTCCCGCACTCGGCGCTGCCTGCGCCGATGCGATCAACGCACGATGCGCCGGCACGACGGCGTCGGCTCGCACGTTGGTCGTCACCGGCGGTTGCGTCCCCATCACGAGGCCGCGTTGAATGGCATCGGTCCACGCGGCACCGATATCTCCCACGTGGCTGTACCGCCGCTGCCAATTCTGCCGAAGCAACGCATGGGCAGTATCGGGCGCGCCGGCGAGCACCGAGAGAATCTCATCGTTCGTTCGGCCGTCGTAGAGCGGCGCGATGAGCGGCTGCACCATCGACTCGGTGCCGTCGCAGGCGCAGCTGTCTCCCCACGCTTCGAGGAAATGCGCCGCCGGAATGTGCCAGGTTGATGCGCGCGCCGTCTCGTTGTCGTACATCCCGAGATAGAGCGTATTCCGGATCGCTTTGATTTGCGTCGCAAGTGGCACGTTGCCGGGCGCCGCGTAGCATGGATTGCCCTGGAGGATCACCAGCGTGTCGACGTCGCCGCTCGCCAAATCAGCCTGCAACGCCATGATGTCATGCGATGGCTCACCGGCGCCGACTATCGGTGACGCGTTGTAGACAACCGTCTGTCCCGCCGCGCCGAGCATCGCGTTCAGCGCATGTGCCGCAACATGACATTCTACAGGCAGCCGCTCGCCGGCGACGACCACACCTCGCGCGCCGGCGCGCAACAATGCGCCCGCAGCAGACGACACCCACGCCTTCTCGGCCTCACTGAGCGCGAGCGTCGACGCCGAATGATCGACGGCAATTGCGCGCGCGGCCGTGCGTGGATCAGCGGCAACGGTCGAGAGCAGCGATGCTAGAAGCCGCGCGATCACCGTTGGACTCGCCGCGAGCCGGTTGTCGGCCACGTTTCCCGTCGGTGACGGGCTGCATTCCGCCACATACAGTTCGGCACGAGGCGGCCGTTGGCGTCGCGTGCTGAAGTCGCGCGCATACCGCAAATGAAATGGCCCGGAGGCCAACAGATCGGCGTCGAGCGCCACGACAACGTCGGCCTGCGTGAAATCGTAGCGCGGTAGGAGTGGGGCGCCGAACGTCTGGCGCGATGCATCGAGCTGCGCGGCGGATTGCAGCGGCGCGTGGAAGTACACGCGCGAGCTCGGGTAGCGTTCGCGCACGCGATCGAGCCACGCGCTGGTCAGCGGCGACGACGTCGGCTCGAGGAGCAATCGCAGACCTGCGCCCGTTGCGCCAACGCGATTCGCGAGCGCCGCCGGCGCGAATGCCGCAAGCGCTGCTTGCGACGTCGTCGCGCGGCCGCCCGCGGTGACGCGCCGCGCACGATGTGGATCGTACAGTTGCAGCACTGCCGCCTGTTCGAAAACCCCGGCGGCACCAAGACTCGCTGGGTGATCGGGATTCCCTTCGATCTTCGTCGGGCGCCCTTCGTGACTTTCGACGATCAATCCCGTCGCAAAGCCGTCAATCGTCATCGACGTCGCGTAGTGCTGCGCCACGCCCGGGATGACGCCATTGTTTCCGTCGATGTAGGGCAGAATCTTCTGATCCGGCTCGCGGATACATCCATCGAGACCGGCAAGCGCGATGCTCGCGCCGAGGAGCTTGACGAAGTCGCGGCGCGGCATGCCGTCGGGACGGATGGCCGCACCCTCCGGAAACTCGCGATTGTCAGCGCCGGGTGTCATGAGCGTTTCCTCATCGCCGTCACCGGTGACACGTGGTGCAGTTCGTGAGCCGGCGCACGTGGTACGCCGCCATGAGCGCCGTGCCGGACGTACCGGGCGCTGGTTGATATCCCTGAGTCGTGATTGCATCGAGTGGACGCAGATGCGGCGCGGGATCGCGGTGACAACTCACGCACCACCCCATCGTGAGCGGCGCCGCCTGCGTCACGTCGCCGGTTTCATCGACTCGTCCGTGACACGTCTCGCAGCCCACGCCTTTGTTCACGTGCATCGCATGGTCGAAGTAGACGAAGTCGGGCAACTGATTCACGCGCTGCCAGGCGATCGGCTGGTTCATTTCGACGCTGTGTCGCACCGCACTCATGGGTGGCAGCGAGAGCCACAGCCGCTGGTGGCAGCTCACGCAGATTTGCGTCGGCGGGAGTCCAGCCTGCGCGGTCGTCTCCACACCGGAATGACAGAAGCGGCAATCGATGCGCAGCCCGGTTACGTGTACGCGATGATCGAACGGCACTGGCTGCGTGATGTGACGATGCTCGCCACGTGCCCACGGTGTTCGAACCCACCCCATGGCAAACGACGGCACGGCGACGACCGCTGCGCATGCCGCGAGCAAAACGGAACGCGCCAGCGGTGTCGCGCGACGAGAGAAGAGCGCTGGCATTGCCCGCGGGGTCCGCATGGAGCGTGCCCGCTATGTAAGCAATCCGAGCAACGAACCGGCCATTGACTTCGCGCGACGACACGGCAATACTAAACCACATGGTTTACCATTCCATCGCTCTCGATTCGACGTTTTTCGCGCTCTCTGATCCCACGAGGCGAGACATTCTGTCGCGCCTCACGACCGGCGATCACACGATCAGCGATCTCGCCTCGAATTTCGCCATGTCGCTGCCCGCCGTGTCCAAGCACGTGCGCGTGCTGCAGCGCGCCGGCCTCGCGACAGTCGAACGCGAAGGCCGTGTGCGCCGCGCCACACTCAGCGCCGCGCCCATGCGCGATGCGCTCGAATGGATCGAGCACTACCGGCGCTACTGGGAAACCGAGCTCGATCTGCTCGCCGCCTATCTCGAAGGACCATCCTCAACGCCAACGGAGTCCCCATGCCCGACACCATCGCCGCGCCGCCAATCGTCCAAGTCCGCCGCACGATCCGCGCGCCACGGCAACGCGTCTTCGACGCGTGGACGAAAGCGGAAGAAGTGAAAGCGTGGCACGCGCCCGGCCCATTGACCGTGTCGCTCGCCGAGATCGATTTGCGGCCAGGTGGCAAGTATCGCATTCATATGGTTGAACCCGACGGCAAAGAGCACCGCGCAAGCGGCGTGTACCGTGAGGTCGATCCGCCGAAGAAAGTCGTCTACAGTTGGGGATGGGACGGCGATCATCCGGTCAAGGACAGCACAGTCACACTCGAGTTTTTCGAGCGCGGCGACGCGACCGAAGTCGTACTCACTCATGCCGGCATCACCGACGCGAAAGAGCGCACGGGTCACGAGTCGGGCTGGACGTCGATCATGGACAAGCTCGAGGCGAAGTATTCGACCGGTGCCCACTGATCGCGCGGTCGCACCCACGATCGCTCGCGGACGAGCTCGTTGGTCGGTTCGGTCTTAACCGTGCCCGAGCGTCCTGCTGGTACGCCCGCTGCAATAGTTCAGCTGTACCGCAACTCCCTCGTCATCTGGCGAGGGAGCACAAGCGCGCTGAACGAGTGAGGGCACGATGGCCGGAAACGACCCGTCTGAGCTTCGACCGACTCTGCAGCGAGCCAAGGCGACGCTGCGCAACGCGCTCTCTGAGGCCTGTCGAGCCGATATCGAGCAGTTGAATACCGGCGAGCTCATTCACATCGAAGAAGTGCTGGCGATCGCCAACGAAGCCGCAAAGGAAGCGGTGTCCGTCAGGCGACGACTGAGCACCGCGCAGCGCGGAACCGAGCAACGCGCTGCCGAGCCGTTGGCCGTGCCGTTGGCCGTGCACCCGGCGACCGCACGCGAGATCACTGACGAACAGGGAACCCGGTGGGCTGTATTCGCTGTGAATCCAACGACGTCGAACGATCGTCCCGCTGTTAGAGAACGCTTTCGCGACGGCTGGCTCTCGTTCGACTCCGGCGCCGAGACGCGCCGCTTGGTCCCGATTCCTAGCGGGTGGCAAGCACTCCGCGACGAGGAGTTGCTGACGCTGTGCTCGCAAGCCGAGTGGACTCGCCGACATGCGGGGTCATAGGGCGAATTCGGGCGCGCTACGGCGCACTACGGCGCGCCGGAACTCGCCTTCGGCAGGCGCAGCGTGAACGTCGACCCCTCACCGACAGCACTGATTGCCGTCACGTCGCCACCCATCGCTCGCGCAAGCTGCCGGCTGATCGACAGGCCCAATCCAGTTCCCTCGGCGGTGCGCGTGAGATTTTGCTCCCCTTGAACGAAGGGTTCGAAGACCATCTCCAACAAGTGCGCGTGAATGCCACGGCCAGTGTCGACGACCGTGATCTCGACTGAGTGGTCCAGCGTGGCGCAGCGGACGTCGATCGTGCCGCGATCGGTGAACTTCGCGGCGTTGGACAGCAGGTTGAGTAAAATCTGCTCGACCTTGTGTCGATCGGCGTGCACGACGATGCGGTCGCCGCACGGCGCGAAGCGAAAAGCGATTCCCTTCTTGACGAGCGTTGGCGCAATGAACGTCTCGAGGCGGCGCAGCAGTTCGTCAATTGGAAAATCCGCAAACCGAAACTGCAGGCGCCCCGATTCCAACTTCGCGAAATCGAGCACGTCTTCGATGAGATGGAGCAGCATGCTCTGATTTTGCCTGATGCGCTCGAGATCGGAACGCTGCTCCGACGTCAGTGATCCACGCAGGCCCATGTCGAGCAGATCGACATACCCGCCGATGGCGTTGAGTGGTGTGCGAAGCTCGTGGCTCATCGTTGCCAGAAACTGACTCTTCGCGCGATTCGCCGCCTCGGCGTGCTCTTGCGCGATGCGACCCACCTCGACGGCGTGGTGCAATTCCTCATTGCTTTGCTCGAGCTCCTCCTGGAGCGACTGCGCTTCGTCGATCTGCTGCTCCAGCTCCACCGCCTGCTCCTCGAGCTGGATGCTCAACTCGCGCTCGGCGCGACGGAGACGATTGGCTTCGGTGACGTCGCGCGCAATCTTCGCCGCACCGATGACCGTACCCGTTTCATCGCAGATCGGCGAGACGCTCAGCGAGATTTCGACAGGCGATCCGTCTTTGCGGAGGCGGACCGTGTCGAAGTGATCGATGCGTTCGCCGCGCCTCAGACGACTGAGGATCTGGACCTCCTCGTCTTGCAGGTCCGGTGGAATGAGCATCGTCACCGAACGACCGATCGCCTCCTCCGGCGTATAGCCGAACATGCGCGTCGCGCCGCGATTCCAACTGCGTATGGTGCTGTCGAGGGTTTTTCCGATGATCGCGTCGTCGGAGGAGTCTACGATTGCCGCGAGCCATTCGACGACGTTGCGCGTCCAGAGCGGAACAGGCGGCACTGGCGTGACCGGCGGCGACGCCGGCGCGGCCGCGGGTTTGGCATCACCGTCCGGCGGGGGCGTCATGCGTCCGCGAGCACCGGTTGGGATGATCGAGGGAGAAAGCTGGACTGGAGCGTCGACACATTTGCGCGCATCTCCTTGCAAATCAGCGGCCTGGTAGAGCCTACTTGCGGCCTACTTGCGGCCTAGTTAATGGCCACGCAGGCTAGCGCGTGCAAGGGTGCGGCGTTTTCGACACTTCTGACGCTAACGAAGGCGCTAGGGATCGAGCTCCTCGATGCGGAACGTGCCGGTGCTCGGCGTCTGGCGCACGAGCTCGGCTTGCCCGCAAAATGCTCGCAGTTCGGGGATGGAGGCATCCTCCCAATTCGTCGGAATTGGAATCAGCCGCCGGCGTGTGGCTCCTGCTTCGAAGGTGAGCCAGCCCGATTCCATGCCGCGCATGACACCCCTCGTATAAGGAACTGTGCTCCAAACTCTCCAGAGTTTCCCGTCGGTGTCAGAGAATTCGCGCATGGCCATGCGCGACAGGACAGCAAGTCGGGGTCCAGTTGGGGTCGGTTGTGATGTGCGTCACAGTTCGTCGCGCCAACTCCCGCCCGGGCTAGCCATAGCGGACGGCGGAACGAATTGCAATGAGGAGACGAAGTGAACGGAGAACATCGGCCGTCGCCCCCGCAGTCATCCGTCATTTTTCGTCCCGTTCGTCACATCCGTATCATCAAATAGTTACGGCCTGATTGAGCGGCATCTCGCTGGACGACATAAGCTGAACGACATGATATCAGCAAGTGCTCATTAGCGTTTACACTCGGCGACCGCCAGCCGCGCGTCACGCTCCGAAACAGGGAATGCGGACAGTAACCATCATCGCATTGACGAACGGCTTGGCGCGCATCCGCCACGAGGGCATTCGGATTGTCGCAACGATCGGCCGTACACTGCGATAACAACTGCAACAACGCTCCTTACAATCTCTCGCGTTGGCCGGGCCGCGCGTGAGCCGGGAACTTCCGGCCGCCGTCCCGTATTGTCGGGCGGCGCTACGTGAGCGCGACTCGGAGATCGGACGGGCCGGGATAGACCCGTCACTCTCGCATGTGCGATCGAATATATACAATATCGAATCGCGTCTGCCGTCGTAGTCGCCGATGACGTCCCCAGTCGTCGTTGTCCCCGATGTATTGTCAGATCCATCGTTCACCTGTATCGTCGGGTCCTACAACAACTCGTCGGCGCGCCGATGCGCCAACAACACTCGCTCCACCCAGGAGGGATTGATGTCGCATCGTACAGTCGTCCGATGGATGCCGCTCGTGATTGCGGCGTTCTTCGTTGGTCGCGCGGCACACGCGCAGACTGGTAGAGTCACCGGTCACGTCACCGACACCGTGGGCGCACGCCCGCTCGGCGGCGTCGAAGTAACCGTCGTCGGTGCGGGGGATCGCGTAGTGGCCCAGGCGCGAACCGACGCGACGGGCAGCTATACGCTCGGCGCCGTCGCCGCCGGGACGGTGCATCTGCGCGCCCGAGTTCTCGGGTACGCGCCAGACGATCGCACGGTTTCCGTGACGGCGGGACAGACGGTCACGGCCGATTTCGCACTCTCACATAGCACCGTGCAACTCGACCAGATCGTCGTCACCGGCACCGGCGGCGCCGTTGAACGCCGAGCGGTCGGGAACGTCATCGAAAGCATCGATGCGAATCAGGTGCTGCAAACGTCCGCGCCGCGCAGCGTCGAGCAGTTGATCGGCGCGCGTACGCCTGGCGTCATGGTTCTCCCGTCGACCGGACAGGTGGGCACAGGTGCACAGATTCGTATACGATCAGTCGGAAGCTTGTCGCTCGCCACCGATCCGATCGTGTACGTCGACGGCGTGCGGATGGATGCCAACACCTCGCAGGGTCCCGCGCAGCGCGGCGGCGCTGGCGCCAGCCGGTTGAACGACATCGATCCCGAAGACATTCAATCCATCGAGATCATCAAAGGACCCGCGGCGGCAACGCTCTATGGCACGGAAGCGTCCAACGGCGTCATTCAGATCATCACCAAGCGCGGCTCGAACAGTGCGCCGCACTGGGATTTCGCGTCACGCCAGGGCGAGAACTGGCTGGCGAATCCCGAGGGCCGCGCCGGCCTGCTCTGGTCAAAGGATTCGACTGGTGCGGTCGTCCCGTTCAACCTCTATCAGTATTCGATCGATCACGGGACCGGGCCGATCTTCCACGACGGCCACAACCACGGTTACTCGGCGAATCTGCACGGCGGCAACGACATCACGCGCTACTACCTCTCGTCGTCGTACGACGATGACGGCGGTGTCGTGGCGTGGAACTGGGACAAGAAGTTCGGCGGCCGCGCCAACATGGACATCGAAGCCAACAAGATGCTGCGCATCGAGGGAAACCTCGGCTACATCCGCGACCGCATCCGTCTTGCCCAGAATGGCTCGATCAATCCCGATCCGTTTAGTAATCTCGTATGGGGCAGCGCGCGCCTCATTCCGACCACCGGCGGTTTCGGCTTTGCTCCCCCCTCGTTATGGGATGACGTGGAGGATCACGCAGACGACGACCGCATGACCTCGAGCCTCACCGCCAACTTCGAGCCGGCCACTTGGTTCACGAACAAGCTGACGGTCGGACTCGACGTGAACTCCGAGAACAACTGGACGCTGTATCCGCGCGAGACGGCGGCCAACGCCGGCTTCTACGGATCCAACGGCTTGGGAGCCAAGAGCGTCGATCGCGCGTCGCGAAATTTCCTCACGCTCGACTATTCGGGAAATCTCAAGCACACGATCCGGTCGCTCGATTTCACCACCACGGGCGGATTCCAGGCCTATCGCTCGGAACTCAGCGACATCTCGGCAAGCGGTACCACGTTCCCGGCGGCGCCGATCACCACGGTTTCTGGCACGACGACGAAGAACGCCACCGAAGGCTACGTGGCGAACGCCACTGTCGGTCTGTTCATCCAGGAGTCGGTCGCTTATCAGAACCGCCTTTTCCTCACCGGCGCCGTTCGCGGCGACGACAACAGCGCGTTCGGAGCTGACTATAAAGCCGCGTACTACCCCAAGATCAGCGGCTCGTGGGTGCTCGGCGAAGAACCTTTCTGGAAGGACCACGCCGGCGCGATCGGCCGTGCAGTCGGCGACATTCGGCTCCGCGGTGCGTACGGCGCGGCTGGAACGCAGCCCGGAACGTTCGATGCGGCACGGCTCTACACCGCGAGCACGGGTTATCAAAACGCAGCCGGCCTCGTGCCGTCGTCGGTTGGAAACCCGCAGCTCAAGCCTGAGCGCAGCACGGAGCTCGAGCTTGGTTTCGAGACGACGACGCTGCAGGACCGCATGGACCTGAGCTACACGAATTTCCGCCGCGCGGTGACCGATGCAATCGTCAACGTGCCGGTGCCGCCCTCCGTCGGCTTCCCGGGCAATCAGGTGGTCAACATCGGCCACTTGTCGACTTGGGGCAACGAGTTCTCCGCGAACATTCGCATCTTGCAGGGGCGCCGCGTTGCGTGGGAAATCGGCACGCAGCTCGCCAACAACGGCAACCGCGTCGACGATCTTGGCGGCCAGCAGTTCTTGACCGTCGGTGGCGGCGGACAGGCGCAAGCCCGCGTGGGCTATGGTCTCGCCGACTTCTTCATGTACAAGGTTCGTTCGGCCGTGCTCAGTCCGACCGGTGTCGTACTGTCGGCCATCTGCGATGGCGGCACTGGCAAGTCGGGCCTCGAGCAAGGCGGTCCGGATGCGCCCTGCCCCATCGGCACGTATACCGGTACCGCCGCGCCACGCGTGTTCTGGGGCCATACGCAGCCCACGTGGCAGCAGGGATACAACACGCAGGTCACGCTGTGGGGCAATCTGCGCCTCTATGCCCGCGTGGACGGAAACGGCGGCAACTGGCAGTCGGACACCGAGATTCGCGCGTTGCACAATCAGGGTTCGACCCAGGCCGTGCTCCTGCAGAACGATCCGCTCCTCCAGACGTACCGCTCCATCGAAGCCGATGCGCCGAGCACGTACCGCGCGGGCTTCCTCAAGCTGCGCGAGCTCTCGGCGGCGTACACGGTACCCGGGAAGTACGTGCAAAAGCTTGGTGCGGCGAACGGTTCCATCACGCTCGCGATGCGAAACGTTTCGATGCTGTGGACGGCGGAACAGGGCTGGAACACGTCGCGCGACAACGAGATCTACGTCGACATCGCCGACCAGCACGTGTGGGATCCGGAAACCCGCGCGTTGGGCTCTCTGGCGAACGGCTATCAGACGATCATGCCGCCCACCGCGAGCTTCGTTGCCACCTTCCGTCTCACGTATTGATCCCCGACCGAGGAATATAGACTTATGTCATTCATATTTGCTCATCGGTCGGCGCCGCGCACTCGCGTGCGGTCGGCCATCTACTCCGCGCGCGCGGCGTTCGCGTTTGCGCTCGTGGGCCTCGGTGCCTGCAACAGCCTGCTCGACGTCGACAATCCGGGCAGCGTCCCGGCCGAATCGCTGTCGGACCCGGCGCTCGCGCCGGCGCTCGCCGCCGCCGCGATGCAGACGCTGCAATGCGGCGTCATGCAGTATGTCGGCGCGACCGGCATGCTGAGCGGCGAGTACCTGAACGCCAACGGGTTCGTCGACAATCACCCGTGGCAATGGCGCGGCATCGTGGAGATCAAGGGTGCGCCCGGCAGCTGCACCTACACCCGCACCACGACGGCGATGGGCTTCTACACGCCGCTGCAGCAGGCGCGGTTCCAGCTCGACGATGCGTTCGATCGCCTCGACAAGTTCGCCGACACGGACGTGCCGAGCCGTGGATTGTTGATGGCTGAAATGCGCGCGTACTCCGGGTATGCCGACCTGCTGCTCGGCGAAGGGATGTGTCAGATGGCGATGGACAACGGTCCCGCAATGACACGCGAGGAAGTGTGGGCGGTTGCCGAAACACGATTCACCGACGCGATCGCCCGCGCAACAGCTGTCAATGATGCGAGCACGCTCGATATGGCACTCGTTGGCCGAGCGCGTACGCGCCTCGATCTCAAGAACCTCGCCGGCGCGGCCGCCGACGCGATCCTCATTCCGGCCGGTTTCGTGCGGAACGCAGAATTCTCGGAGGGTGGCGCGGCAACGCGTGAGAATCGCATCTACAACCTGACCATCCGGAACGACTATCTCTCGGTGGCCGACGCGTATCGCAACATGACCGTGAACGGCGTGGCCGGCAACGTGCCCGATCCGCGCGTGAAGGTGAAGGACGCTGCCAGGAAAGCGAACGACGGTATCACGCCGATGTTCCAGCAGCAGAAATACGTCACCGGACTTGGCGGCTCGCCAATTCCGATTGCGTCGTGGAACGAGGCGCAGTTGATCTACGCCGAGGCGGTGGGCGGACAAGCGGGGTTCGACGCGATCAATAAGGTGCGCACGGCCAACGGCGTTCCGACGCTCGCCGGTCCGGCGCCAACAGGACAGGCGTTCACGGATCTCGTAATCGAGGAGCGTCGCCGGCAGTTGTTCAGCGAGGGGCAGCGGTACGGTGACATGCTGCGCTACAATCTGCCGTTCCCGACGGGTACGACGCTCAAAGGCATGACGTACAGCAGCATGACGTGCGTGCCGCTGCCGGACGTCGAGACGCGGAACAACCCCAACTTCAAGTCGTAACCGAACGTCAGATTCTCGAAGGCCAAACGCCCGCACAGTTGTGCGGGCGTTTTGGCATGTTCACGGCGCGCCGCCCCGCCAGCCCTGCACCAGCGTCAGCCGATGCGCGCCGACGGCCAGCGGCGTCTGCACGAGAAACTTGGTCCCGTCGGGCGTCGGCTCGAAGCGCGTGTCGAGGAACGGATCGCGCCCGAACGGATTGGGATGGATGACGAGATCCGCCACGCGCTTCGGTTCTCCGACGACTGGAGCGGTGCCACTCGCACCCCATTGCACTCCGACCGACATGATGCGCCCATCACCGCCGACGAAGAACAATTCCTTCCCGTCGCCGCGCCAGCGCGGACTGCCGCCGCCGTCTCTCGAGACGCGGATGGCTGTGCCGCCGCCGCTCGACGGACCGAGATAAATCTCGTGGCGCCCGCTGCCGTCTGATTCCCACGCGAGCCAGCGATCGTCCGGCGAGAGACGCGCCTCATTGATGTTGCCGGTCCCTGTATCGACACGCTCGACGCGGCCGTCTGGGATGTGGTAGCGGTTGAGCATCCACTGCAGGTTCGCTTCAGACGGCTCGCGCACGAAGTAGAGCCACCCGTCGCGCCCCCAGTCGACCGGCTCGACCCATTCATCGGTGCTCGTCGGCAGCGTGCGGTCGGGCGCGCTGCCGTCCAGGCGCATGACATACATCTTGGGACCGTTCGCGACCGCGAGGTCTCGATCGTCAGGCGACCACACCTGCGGCCACGGACCGTCGCTCACCGGCACACTGTGGCGCACCGCGACGTCGCGCGCCGGGTCGTAGATCCACAATTGGCCCCCGCCCATCGCGACGCGGTGTCCGTCGTGCGACATGCGAAGGCCCCAGGTCGCGCCGGTTCCTTTGAGGGGCAGCGAAGTCTTCCCCGTCGCACGATCGAGCCAGTAGAGTGTGCCGTGCGAGCCTCCGCCCGCGTCCTGCGCCACGTCGGTCTCGCGCGCGACCACAAAATCCCGCGTCGCCGTCACGATCGCCGATTGATCCGGACGATCCACTCGGCCGGTTACGGCAAACGCGTCGCCCGTGAACTTTAGAGAATTAATATCGAACTTCCGCGCGTAGAGCACGCCCGGCTGCTCGAGGGTCGTTTGCGCGTTGTACTGGAAGTACAGAAGATATCCGGCCACGTACACCGGCGACGAAATGCCGTCCGCGAATTTCTGCGCCTTCCCCGTTTTCAAATCGCCGACCCACGCCGACGTCGATCCGTTCAAGAAGGTGTCCCAGTACATCACGCGATGCCCGTCGGGCAAGAACGACGGATCGCGCGAGCCGTTCGCCGTATCGTTGTCGGTGCCGAGCGCGCGGGTTGGCTTGCCGCCGGTGGCACTCACGCGCCAGAGATGACGGAAGGTGGGCGAGTACACGATCGTTCCGTCCGGCCCCCACGCCCCGCCGACGGGGAGCGGCGCCGGCGCGAGGCGCCGCACGTTGCCGTCGCGAAGCGTGACCGTGCACAGCCAACCAGTGGCGATGAATCCGATCCCCGACCCGTCAGGCGCCCAGAACAACGTGTGCGCGCCTTCCGTTCCGGGGATGGGCGTCGTCATTGTGTCGCGAAGCTTACGAAGCCAGATGCGTCCCCCGTCCATGCTCGCGTTGCTCGCGTAGGCGACCGTGGTGCCGTCGGGCGAGAGCGCAATGTCCTGCAACTCCGATGGCGCGCGCGGCGAGGACGTGACGTACGCCGTGAGCGCCGGCAGCGCGGTCTGGGGTGCGCGGCGTGAGAGCCACGCGACGCCAACGGCAAGCGCAGCGCTCACTGCGCCGAGCGAGATCGCCGCCGTTCGCCAGCGCGAAGTCGACGGCGTCGATCGCGATGCGGGTACGGCATGCGCGTCGCTCTCGAGCGCGGCGGAGAACTCGGCGGCTGTGGCAAAGCGATCGGCGGGCAGCTTCTCCAATCCGCGCTGCACCACGGCGTCGAGCGCCGGCGTTACCGCATGCCGTTGCGCGGTGACCGATCGCGGTTGTTCGGAGAGCGTCCGTGCGACGATTGCCTGAACGGTGGGTCCCGTGAAGGGCGGCTCGCCGACGAGCATCTCGTACAACACCGCGCTCAGCGCATAGACGTCGGCGCGTGCGTCGATGGTGCGCTCGCCCATCGCCTGCTCGGGCGACATGTAGTGCGGCGTACCGAGCGACAGCCCTGTCTGCGTGAGTCGCGCGCCACCGGCGCTCTGCACGGCGAGCGAGATGCCGAAGTCGGCAACCATCGCCGAGCCGTCGTGCAGCAGAATGTTTTCGGGCTTGATGTCGCGGTGAATGACGCCGTGACGATGCGCGTAGTCGAGCGCGCTCGCCACATCGCGCGCGATGCGCACCGCATCGGCGACGGGCAGTTGGCGTTCGCGATCCAGCCGCTCGCGCAGGCCGACACCTTCAATGAACGGCATGACGTAGTAGACGACGCCGTCCACTTCGCCCGAGTCGTGCAGCGGCACGATGTGTGGATGCTGCAGATTCGCCGTCGTCTTGATCTCGTTGAGGAAACGCTCAACGCCGATGGCGGCGGCAAGATCGGGGCGCAGGACTTTGAGCGCGACCTTGCGGTCGTGTCGCACGTCGCGCGCGAGATAGACGACGGCCATGCCGCCGGCGCCGAGCTCGCGCTCGATGACGTAGTGGCCAGCGAGCGCCGCAGAGAAGCGAGGGGTGGGGTCGAGGCCGGGGTGGGTCATCCCGGGGGCGAAGATACGGGTGAGCGCAGAGAGACGCGAGAGGACATTGCGCAGGAGCTTTCCTCCCCAGCCAGACGTCGCCATAATTGACGCCCCCGTGCGCCGCGGCGACGGCGCGGGGATCAGGCGGCCGACGCCGGCATGATGTGCTCACGCTTCACTTCCAGAGCGCCCGACAGCTCGCGGGAAGCACGGGCGGGAGACATGCGGCCATGAACTGCGGAAACAACCAGAAGACCGGCACCACGAAGTACACGATCCAAGCGCAGGACGCGCTCACCGCGTGCAAGTACGCGATGGATTACGCCGACCGCGAAGCGCAGCGGCTAATGGCGATCTTCGAGAATCAAGCCTGCCCTGGGCAGTGCGATTCCAAGAGAATAATTAGAAAATTCTCAAAGACCACGTTCGTGAACGGCGGCGGCTTGACGTATCCCGACGGAACGTGGGCCTACAGCGCGACGGCGTGGGTGGATTACGACATCATCGTCGAGTGCTACAAAGCACCTCCGCCGCCGAAGCCGGTCAAACCCACGATTCCAATTGGCGTAACTGGCGGCGGAGGCGGAGGCGGATCGTCGGAGACCGATCCGCCAACGGGGACGTCAAGTGGACCGTCGAGCTCCACGAGCGGAGGGTCTGATGCCCAGGCGATTTGCAACATGCCGTGCCACTGCATGGGGCCAAACTGCTTCGCGATTCATAGCCACTGCCCCGCTCGAGCGCATGAAGGCTCAGGAGGCTTCGAGGACTCAGGCTGCAACCTCGCCGGTGGACATTGTTCGCTGCCGGCGGGTCACGACGGCGGCCACTATTGCACGCATGGACACGCGATCGACTGAGGCGAGGAGAAAACGCGCGGGGGCGACGAGGGGCCGTCACGCAAGCAGCAGTTCCAAATGCCGCCCGGGCCAGCCGCAATGCGAGGCGGAACGGATGGAACGGCGCGCGACAACGGCGCTTCAGTGGACGGTGATAGTAAGAGAACCCTCATGGCTGCTCGTGAATGGGCTCGCCGTGATGGTGGTCGTGCCGGCCCCTCTCGCGGTCACCACACGTGTCGTCTGGTCGACCACCGCCACGTCGCTATTGCGCGTCGACCAGTCGAAGCTCTCGTCGATGCGCTGGCGCTGTTGACAGGTGTACTCCGTGGCGCTCACGACGAACGACGCGCCCACCGCGACCGATGTATCTGCAGGCATGACCACGGTGACCGTATCCGCGCACGCAATGAGCGAGGTGCTCTTTGATGACGTGCAGGCAGTGACGAGCAGGAAGCTGACGGTGGCGATGCGGCTCGTGCAGTTCATGATAGCTCGGTTAGGGCAGTCGTTGGCTCGAATCGAATTGCGCGACTCGTTACGACTGCTGAGCAACAATGCCGCCAGGCCTGAACGTCATCGGTGGATTTTTCGTATGGAGATTGTGAACTGTTTTGGGATCGGCCCCAGGACACGAACGGGCCCCGCGCCGATGCGTCGACGCGTCATTGACATCTGAGGGAATGATATGAAGGGCGCGGATCTCTCCGCACCCTTCGTATCATGCTCTCAACTCTCGGCGTCTTTACCCGTTCGTTCCAGGATAGACGAACAGGGCCCGACCGGCGTGCGGCTGTCCCGCGAGTGGCCAGTCTTTGTACCACGTGAGGTTGTCGTCGTGCGCTTGCTTATTGGTGGTCGACAAGAAGTCGCTCATGTCCTGATAAAATGAGCGATAGAGACGAACCATGCCTTTCACAGAATCTGTGCGAGCGTAGCCGTACGTGACGTAAGGACTCACCGCCGTATTCTCTCCAGGGACATTGCACTGTCCGGAGACGAGTTCATCCTCGGCGAGCATCGCGTGCATCGGCCCTTCCGAGGCGACCTGAGTTGAATCCCAAGAGCAGCCCACCAACATGACCCAGTTGGCGGCAGAAGGGGCGGTCGCCGGACGGAGGTAATACCCACGTGGTGCCGTCATCGAGTGTCCAGCGGGATTGGACGAGTCTGGGGTGTACATGACGTCGCCGCGCGCCCACCAGGCATAAATGGGCTGGTAGCAGTTCGTGTCGCCGACGCAGCCGCCCGGATTTGCTACAGTCTTGTACGCATAGAACGCTTTCGTTCGCGCGAAGCTATCGGGCGATACGCGCAGAAACACGCCGAGGTTGTTCACGCTCGGGAGCGCCGAGAAGACGAATACCTTGCCGCGTTGCGAAATGAACGTCGTCGACTGTTGTGACAGCGCGCCGAGAATCGATCCCGCGGAAATCGAGTCACACGCAGAGAATCCGAAACAATCACTACTGTCGGGCTCCTGGGCGTTCTCTTCCGTAACCCAGACCGGTCGCGTGCCCGAGTAGGCAGAGAACTCATTGAACCCGTTCCGCACGCCATCCGGATTGTCGGTGTAGACGTGGAAACTCCCGATGTCGAGGCTGTCGCCGACGTTGCTCATGAACGAGGACGTATATGCGTCGAAATCCGTGGTTCCGTACATGACGGCCGGGCCAACGACCCAACCATCATGCGCACTGTTACCGTTGCCTGAGTGAATGATGGAGGCCGCGAGTTGAGTAAGGTGGGCCAAGTCGGCGGCAGTTCCGCCGTAGTTCACTTCGGACTCATTTCCGATTTCCCAATAACGCACGCCGAGGCCGCCGTAGGTGTCGACGTAATGCTTGATGTAGTTGACCCAAGTCGTCGAATCGGTTGGATAGGGGAAGTGCGTGATGTCGACGAAGACCTGCAACCCGCTGTCGGCGAGCGTCTGAATTGGCCACGTGAGCGAATCGTTGTATGTCGACGTGCCGGACAGATCCAAATTCCACTGCGACTCGAGCTTCACCCATGTGACGCCCGCCTCCTTCATCAGATGAATCATCTTGAGCGCTTGGCTGTGATTCATGTCCAAGGCCGAATTGACGTTTGAGAACGAGCCGATGACCATGCCGTACGGCGAGGTGTTGTCGCTCCCGTGACGATAGTCGTGTGCGGCACGCGAGGAGGGTGCCCATCCTGGCTTCGTCACATCCTGTTGGCACGCGGCAACGGCGACCGCGATGATCGCGGCCGAAAGAAAAAACAGGCGCTTCATGGATTCCTCAACTACAGGGAGTGTGGTGACGCGCATCAGGCATTCACCGGGGGTGGGGCATCAGCATCGCGCACCCGGGACGCATGTTAGTCGCAGCGCACAACAACGACAGTGTGCGCTGTCACAGTTTGGTAATGGCGCCGCAATCTTTGCGCGCTGAGGTCGCCGACAACATCGACAATGAGAGGATTTTCATATTACTACTTTCTGCAATGAGCGACCGCCGCCTCGGGCGTATCGTCGGCGGCCTCGACCACGAGCATCGACGTCTCGTTGTCAGACGACGTTCCGTTGACCCAATCTTGTGGATATCGCCTGAACATTAGAATCGTCTAATATTCGACATCACGCGCCGGCCACGGTAAGTTCGGCGAAACTCGACACGAGGTTGTGTGATGCGGCGCATACTTGCCATCTTGTTGGCGCTGATCTCAATCGGATCGTCCCTGTCGGCTCAGAAGTCTGTCCACGTGCGCGGATATGTGACGAAGTCGGGACAATACGTCGCACCCCACCAACGATCTACGCCGCACTACACGAAGGCTGACAACTACAGCGCGAAGCCAATCCTCAGCCCATACACGGGTAAGGCTGTCACTAGGAGCGCGATTGTTCCCGCTGGATCCATTGCGGCACCGAAGGTTCGGTCAGCGGCCAAGCCGGCGACCATGAAGGTCGTTTCGCCCGGCGCCAAGAAAAACGCAACAATGCCGCGCGCAAAGGCGTCCGAACCCATCGTGAAAGCGACGGCGCAATGCCGCGATTCGACGCTCTCTTATAGCGCGCGTCGCACCGGCGCATGCTCGCATCACCGTGGTGTCTCGAAATGGTTGCAGCGGCTGCCGTGACGACGAAAACAGAGATTGCAATGGGCGAGAGCGGGTGGTTGCGGATCATCGCCAATGTGATTGCCAAAGTAGCGAGCGGCGCTTTCGTCGTTGCAACTCTGCTAATCGGCATCGCCCTGAAACAGGTGGCGGACTATGTACCACCTGACCAAGTGCTTCCGTCGGCCGTTATCGCGACTGATTTGCTGCTAGGAGTCGGCGCGTCGCTCATCGGCGTGACGCTCGGAGCGCTGAGCGATTACCTCGTCGGCGCGGGAGGTTCGTAAGTGAGACGATCTCGTCAGGAGTTGCTACTTGCCATTGCATCCGCACTGCTGGTTACCTGCATCATCGGCGGAGCAGGCGAGCGATTCATCCACACCGGGGGCGCCGCGACATCGGGAGCCGCTGTTCAGGCAAGCCAGTTCGTCTTCCGGAGTCTGTACGTTACCGCGGCGATCGCTCTCCTAGTTGCGGCGATTGTCGTGCTCCTTACAAAACGCGGCGACGCTGAGCATTCGACTCAACACGGCACATCGGAAATTCCGCCGCATCCTCCAGCCGAGATCCAAGAACTAGTCGCGGAAGAGCTGGTAGAAATGGTCGATCAGCTCGTCGTTGCGAAGGAAGCGGAAGTCGTAGCTGCGAATCAAGCCGCGGCGAAGGCGACCAAAGACGCCGAGGCTGCGAAAGAACGTCTCGATTTCTTGAAGAGCGTGCGTCCTCAAATAGCAACGCTAAAGAGGAGTCAGCCGAAGCCGCCGGCATAAGACGCTCGTTCCGTTGACACACGTCACCGACTAGACGAAAAGTGCTAACACCCAATCAGATCCCTGGCGACGGGCACTCGAACGGTCGTCAACCTCAGCCACGCCGAGCACCCAAAGTCCGGCATGAAAAGGCACACGGAACAGGCACGCAGCCAAGAAGCAGAAAGCCCCACTCGCGATGTAACGCAAGCGGGGCAATCGACTTGGAAAAGTGGGCCTGAGAGGAGTTGAACCTCTGACCTCACGCTTATCAGGCGTGCGCTCTAACCAACTGAGCTACAGGCCCTTACGGGCAAAACTTCCCAGTCGGAAAAGTTAACCGAACCATCCAGCCGGGTCAATTGACGAGCGTCGCTCACCCGCTGGAATACACGCGAAACTAGTATCGCTCCGGCGTAATCCACCGCATCACATCGAACGCCTGCGACAGCTGCACCGCGAACGCATGCCCCCCGTCGCCCCGAAAACCCGGCGTCCCGTACTTGATCCACCACCGATCCGTCCGCCACGACGTCTTGAGCAACGTGCTCGCCGTGAGGCGATAGCCAACGCCCACCTCGCCATCCTCGAAGTCAGTGAGCCGATCCGACCACGAGTTGCCCTGCAGCCTGATGAACGGATACTTGTTGCGCTCGGCGCGCGCCGCCACGAAGAAGCGCGGCGTCAACGTGTACTTGGCCTCTCCATAGTAGGAGAACCCGTCGAGATTGCCCGAGTGCCCCGGCACGTCATAGCTGCCGCGCGCGTACTCCGCGTGCGTCTCGAGATATCCGCGCGAGAACGAACCGTCGAGGGAAAAGACGCGCTGGTCGTAGTCGTTCCACGGACGGCCGGCGGTCTGCGCGGACGTGTAGTCGTGATTGAGATATGAACCGGACGTGAACGACGCACCAATGCGCGCGCCGATGAACGGCGTATAGCCCGCGCCGACGGCCGGCCGAAGGCGCGCCGTGGGCTCCGGCACGTACCCTTCATGATAGGACGGCAGCGACACCATCGCCGCGCGATAGTCGAAGTGGTCCGTCTCACCGGACACTTCCGCGCCCAGGGGATAGTCGAGCGTGTAGTCGTCGGGGAGACCGATGAGCGGATTGCGCGTCGACAATCGCCGAGAGGCGGTGGTGCCGATCAGAGGCGTGAGCCGGCCGACGTCGACAGTGAGCGCCTGCGACGTCGTATATCGGACACCGAATTGGTTGCTGTTTAGAGTATACTTATCTGTCGTCGGACGAGCCGATCCGCCTTCCGCCATGCCGTCAGCGTAGAAGATGAGACCGGGCACGGGCTCCCACGCGCCCCACATCTCGAGCCGACCGACCTCGCCCGGATGCCCGTTGTTCCGCGTCAGCAGATTCGACGTGGCGTTCGTCGACCAGAATTCGCCGTCGGCGACGCCCTGCAGTAGCACCGGCGCCTGTGCACGCACGCGCGGCGCCGACGCGATGAGCATCAGCACGGCCACCGTCGCGGCGGACAATGCGCGCCGGATCGTGCGCGCCAGCGACGCAGGCGTGAACGGCTTGCGCAAGAACACGGTCGCCGGATCGATCTCGAATCGGTCGAGCGCCTCGTCGGCGTAGCCCGACATGTACACCACGACGGGTGCCGGTCGCGTGGCGAGATACTGCGCCACGAGCTCGGGCCCGCTGACATTCGGCATCACGATGTCGGTCAACAACAAATCGATCTTGCCGGCATTAGCAATCTCTAATGCTTCGGCCGCACTCCGCGCGACGAAGACTTTGTAGCCGCGCTCCTCGAGCGTACGGCGCGCGAGGGTGCGCACATCTTCCGCATCTTCGACGATGAGGATCGTCTCAGTCCCCGTGGTCACTTCCTCGGGCTCGGGCGTCAGCCCTTCCAAACTCGCGCCCAGCTCGACGGCGGGGAGCTCGATCGTGAAGGTCGTGCCCTCGCCCAACGTGCTCTCGACGCTCACGCTGCCGCCCGACTGCTTCACAATACCATAAACGGTAGACAACCCGAGTCCGGTGCCCTTGCCGACTTCCTTGGTGGTGAAGAACGGCTCGAAGATGCGCTCCTTCACGTCGTCGGACATACCACCTCCGGTGTCGGTGACGACGAGCGTCACAGATCGAGCATCTGCTCCCGCGTTGGCTCCGTGCGCATTCGCCGTGGCGATGGTGAGCACACCGCCCCGCCCTTTCTCGTTCATCGCGTCGCGCGCGTTGACCGCGAGGTTCAGCAGGACTTGCTCGAGCTGCCCCTTGTCGGCGCGAACACGGGCCAACGCCGGCTCGGACGAGATGCGCAGCTCGATCTGTTCGCCAATGATGCGTCGCAACATGGGCGCAATCCCGTTGACCACGTCGCCGAGGTCGAGGACGGTGGGCTGGAGGACTTGCTTGCGGCTGAAGGCGAGCAACTGATGCGTCAGGTTGGCGGCGCGATCGGACGCGTCGATCACCTGGCGCAGGTCTTCCGCTTCAGGGCTCGTCTTGTCGGCGCGCATCAACGCGAGCTGCGTGTAGCCGGAGATGACAGTTATGAGATTGTTAAAGTCGTGCGCGATGCCGCCGGCGAGCGCGCCGATCGCCTCGAGCTTCTGCGACTGGCGAAGCTGCGCCTGGCTCTCCCGCAGCTCCTGCTCGATGCGAATCCGGTCCGCAATCTCGTCCGTGAGCACCACGTTGGCCGCGGCGAGCTCGCCGGTGCGTTCCTCGAGCTGACGCCGTTTGGCGGAGATCGAGTTCATCAACTGGTTGAACGAGTCATTCAGCGTGCGAACTTCGCGCGCCTCGTCCTCGGCGTGAAAGCGCGCCTCGCTCTGGTCGGTGTCGGCGCCGGTGCGCATGTGGCGAACGAATCGCTGGAAGGGGCCGAGCACGGTGCGCGCCACGAGCGCACTGCCGAACGCCGCGACGAGAATTGCGAGCACGCCGTAGAGCACGAAGTCGCGGCGCAACGGCGCCGTGAGCGCCGCCACTCGACGCGTCAGCGGCTGCAACAGCCACAGACGTACTTGCTCGCGATCCTGCGTTTCCCCGAGCGACACCGGGGCCACGACGAATTCCTCATTGCCGAGCCGCACCGTGGCGTTTGACGCGTTTCCAACCTCACGCTCGAGCTGCGACACGATGGCCGGGTTCGACAGCGCCGTGTCGCTCGACGAGACGACGGTGTCTCCCACCGAAAGCAAAACGCTCGCGTCTGATGCAGAGCGCGCCGTCGACACGAAGAGCGAATCGAGGCGGCGCCCGAGCACGAGCGCACCCATGGTGTAGCCGTCGAGCGTCAATGGGTACGCAGCAATCTCGAGTTCCCCCGCGTCGGTGCGAAGTACCGCGAGGTCGCCGCTGTCGGCGGGCACGTTGATGTCGAGGACGTGTTGCACCGCTTTGGACGACATCAGACTCGTCCCGCGCGGTGCGGTGATTCCCGGTCGCGACGCGGCAGCGAACACGCGACCGGAGTCGTTTGTGATGAGCAGCAGGTCCGCGTCGACGGTGCGGAGGCGCTTGCGCAGCTCGTCTTCGAGAGTATTCACGAGATCGACCCGAGCCTGACCGGTCGTGTTCTTGTCTGACCTGTAAATACTCAGGTCGTACTGCAAGCTTGGCGTCTGGGTAATGAACTCCGCCGACGATAGCAGTTGCGACGCATCGCGCGACTCGAGTAGGCGCAGCGTGCTCTGGTCTTTCGTCAACTGCGACGCGAACAGATCGCGCGTACTGCGGCGCGTCTCGACGCTCAGCGCTGAGAATGCGGTGATGACGACGACGGCGGTGACGGCGGCGCCGAAGACGGCGAGTTTGACGCCCAGCGAGCTGCGTCGAATGCGGACGCGCAGCGAGTTCGCTGGCTCCCCCGCCATTACTGCGGGCCGCCCTGAGGCAGCGGAATGTTGAAGTCCACTGCGGTCGTCTGACCGGCGCTCACGTGAATCTTGCGCGTGATCGGCTTGATGCGCTCGTGCCACCCAACGATGGTGTAGTCGCCTTCCGGCACGTCATCGATTGTGAAACGATGATTCTCATCCGGCGACGCGAAGAACGGATTCGCCAACACCAGCACGACGGCGCTCATGTCGGTATGAATGTGGCAAAACACTTGAACGGTTCCCAGCTTCTCGAACGTCCACGACTTGGACGCGCCTTTGGGATAGCGGCCGAGGTCGAAGCCGTGTCCGCCGGGTGCGGCGGCGCTGGAGAGCGAGAACACATTGTGGTAGACGTCGTCGTCGTTGGGAAAATCGACGGTACCGCCCTGCATGATGGGCAGTACGTGCGGCATGAAGCGCTGATCGCGCTGCGAGATGCTGCCGTGGCGATGCGCGTCCGCGGCGCCAGGCGGCGCCGGCAAGCGCGTGGAGTCGCCGTCGAGATAGACGACGACGTTCTTCAACTCCGCGGCGAGTGGATCTTTCGGCGGAGGTGGCGGCGTGGAACCGGTGCCCGGTTCAGCGTAGATGCGAAACTGCGGGCGGCGCGTCGCAAGAACTGTCGAGATCTCGACGGTGCCCTCGATGCGGCCGGTCGCTACACGAGCGGGCGTCGCGAGCGGTCGCCGGACCGGCGCGGCGGACGGCCGTGCCGCCGCGGCGCAAACAATTGCGGCCGCCGCAAGACAAGCGACTTCGACGAGCGGGAAGCGTCGATTAGCGGCGCCGCGCGCCATCTTCCCCCGTGAGGACGCCGCGCTGATCGTCGCGCTGATCGTTGCGCGAAGTGTTCACCATCTCGAAGCTGCCAAAATCGTAGTAGCCCTCTGCGAGCGCATACGAGACGCGCGCTGCAAGATGCGTGGCACCGCCGGGTCGGCGGGCCGCAATCGTAACGACTGGAACATGCACTCGGCAAGAAGAAAAAACATATTGCCCGGACCCGGCACCCGAGATACTCTAGCGCATGCTCTGGCTCTATCAAATTCCGTTGTGGGGACTAGGTCTCCTCGTCCTGTCAGCCGTGTGGGTTTTCACCGTTGGCGGTGTGTTGATTGCGCGGCCGTGGGTCATGTCGTGGCATCGCTCCGAGAACGAGACCGTTGGATACATGTTGTCGATCGCCGGTGTTGCCTACGCCGTGCTGCTCGCGATGATCGCCATTGGCGCGTGGAACGCCTCATCGGCCGTCGACATCGCGATCCAGCAGGAAGCAAACGCGCTAGCCGGCGTCTATCGCGGCGTGGACGGGTTCCGACCGGCAGCCCGCGACCACTTCCAGCAATTGGTCCGCGACTACGTCGATTTCGTCGTCCGCGACGAGTGGCCGGCCTTGGCCCGTGCCGCACGCAGTCCGAGAACGGAGCTCGCGAGCCAAACGCTCAGCGAAGAAATCGTGACGTACCAGGCGGCAACGCCCGAGGAGCAAGCGCTCAAGCCGGATGTCGTGGAACACGTCGATCAATTCGAGGACGCACGCCGGCTCCGGCTTCTCGAGGGCGCTCGCGGACTGGGGCCGATTACCTGGTTCGTAGTCATAATCGGCGGCATCATGACGCTCGCCTTCACGTTCTTCTTCCGCGTCGAGCAGCGGTCGGTGCACGTGATACTGAGCATGCTCGCCAGCGGAATGCTGGCGGTTGTCGTCTTCCTCATCCTCGCCATGGATCACCCGTTGTGGGGCGAGGTGAGCGTGCAGCCCGATGCGCTGAAGGAAGTGCTGGAAACCGTGACGCCGCACGCCGCGCCCCGGGCCGACACACTCCTCAGCGTGCCGCTCGCCGCGGCGCCGGCGAAGGACTAACCGCGGATTACTTCGCCGCCTGTTTCTCCGGGCGGCGACCGCCGTTGCCGTGCGATCCGAGCGTTGACGGAAGGGTGAACGCTCCGCTCTGGCGCGGCTGCGCCATGGCGATCACCGTGCGCCGGCCGCCCCCGCGCTGGTCGCTGGCTTGTTCGAGCTTGAAGTACGCAACCACCTGCTCGAGCGCCACAGCCTGCGAATTGAGCTGCTCGGCCGTCGCGGCGAGCTCTTGAATCGCCGCGGCGGTGTCTCCGGCCACGCGTTGCGAGCCGTCCATGGCGTGATGGATCTCGTCCACGGCAATCGCCTGATCATGCGCAAGCTTGCTGACCTCCACGGCCAGCTCCGCCGTGGAGCGGATGAACGGGACGAGCGACGAGATCTTGTCGCCGAGCGACTCGGCGGTGGCCGCGCTGGTGGTTGCGAGGCCCGCGATCTCCACCGCCGCTGCCCTGCTCCGTTCGGCGAGTTGGCGTACTTCGCTCGCAACCTCCGCGAATCCGCGCCCGTGCTCACCGGCACGAGCCGCCTCGATTCCCGCGACCAGCGCCAGCGTGTTCGTCTGCGCGGCGATGTCTTCGATGGTCGAGATGCGGTCGCCGATCGCCTTGATCGCCGATACGGCGAGCCGGGCTGCCTGCGCGCTCGCTTCGGCCTCAGTGGCGCCTCGGATTGCGAGCTGCTCGGCTTCCTTGGTGTTCCGGACGCTGTTCGAGATGGAGGAGGCGATCCGTTCCAACGCGCGCGCCGTTCCGTCGACTCCAGCCACCTGCTCCTCTGCCCCGTCTGCCAGTGACTGCGCGGTTTCGGAAAGCTGGGTGGACGCCGCGGCCACCGATTCAGAGCCACTCCGGACTTCGCCAATGACGCGTCCGAGCCGCGACGCCATCGTCGAGAAAGCGATGCCGAGTAGATCCTGCTCGGACCGGGGTTGCACGTCGACCGTGAGATCGCCGGCGGCGATCATCTCTGCCGCCACGGTCATGTTGCGCTCGGAGTGGACCACCGACCGCATGGCCTCGCAGAGCTCCCCAACCTCGTCGTGCGATCGCACCTCGATTTCGACGTTGATGTCGCCCGAGGCCAAACGGTCGGCCGCGCCCACAGCCTGTTTCAGCGAGGCCGTGATGTGTCGAACCGTGAGGACGCTCAGGGTGGCTGCGCCAATCAACAGCAGAACCATGGCGATGATGACGATCCGCAACAGCACCACATACCGAGCGCGCGACGTCTGGTGCTGCTGATCGGCGATCTGGAGCTGAAGGTTGGACAGCTGATTGATGACCGCCGAAATGGGGTCGACATGCTGATAGAGCTGGGTCACGACGTAGTTCTTGAGCCCAGGAACGTCGTGGGCCTGAAGCAACTGGGCGAGCAGCGCCGTGGAGGAATCGGCGCGTGCCATGAGCGGAACGACCTCACCCATGAGGACTTGCTCTTCCTCGGATTCATAATTGGGGAGGTACTGCCGCCACGTGTCGTTGATGGTCTTTCGGGCGGTGACGACCTCGTGGAGGGCCACCGGCCAAGGCTCGTTGCCGTTGTTGGCCTTGTGGGCATTGTCGACGATGTTGACCGCATACATGTCGGCGATCGTCTTGAGCTGCCGCAGCGGCACGACGCGGAAGCGGAACATGTCCTCGAGCGCGGCGTCCGTGGACGAGGCGGCATAGAGGCCGAGCGCCCCGATCAACAGAATTCCCGCCGACAGCACGCACAGCAGCAGCGTCAGGCGGCCGCGTATCGACAACCGGTGAAGCATTTGAACTCCAATTTGGATGACCGTGGCGCCGGCGAGCGGCGCACAGCGTCGGCAAAAGTACTCAATGGCACACGGAACGGCCACATGATTTTGCCAACGGCGCCACGGCGTATGCGAATTGGTAACGTGTTCGAGACGTGTTCGAGTTGGGAGACGATCCGTTCTTGCGAGTCTCTGACCCCGAGCTATATTCGCCGGTCCCAGCCTGATACACCGAGCCTCGCGCTCGTCCCCGCGATGTCTTCCACGAATGCGAAGTCACCCCGCCGCCTGTCTGTTACTTGCCGTCCTTTCGAGCGGCTGCTTTTTTCGGCGGGGACCGGTCCATACCACGGCAATGCAGATCGTGGCCGCACCGGCAGCGAACGACAACAGCCCTACCCCGGTCGAGGCGGTGATGGTTTACGACGCCACACTGCTCAAGACGCTGCTCGGCATGAGTGCGGCCGACTGGTTCGCCTCACGCGACCAGTTGCGCAATGACTTCCCGGACGGCTTTGCGTCCATGTCGTGGGAAGTGGTGCCGGGGCAACAGTTGGATCTGCGCACGCTCCCATTCAAGAAAGGCATGGCCTTGCTCGTGTTTGCCAACTTCCGCTCTGCGGGACCGCACCGGGCGCGGTTGGATGCGCGTTCGCACGCTCGCATCACGCTCTCCGATCGTGATTTCACCGTGACGGAGGGAAATTGACACGAGCCCACGACGTTCCAGACGCGGTGCAGTGGCACGAGGGAATGCTGCTCGCGCCTCAGCACTTCCAGCAGCAAACCGCGCGCAGCGAAGCGCTGCTACAGTACCACATGCTCGCCGCCGCTCCATTCCACTGGGGTGTGCGGCGTTTGCGCGTCGACACCAGTCTGCTGCTCGACGGCACGTTCCGAGTGATCGAGCTCGAAGCGGTAATGCCCGACGGATTGAGCGTGTCGTACCGCGACGGCGATCCGATGGACCTGACCGTCAGTCTCGCCGGCCGAGCGATCGACCGGAACTCGTCGGTGGCGGTGTATTTGGCCGTCCCCGCCGCGCGCGGCACCTCATCGACTGTAGGCGGCGATTTCGGCCGCTATACATCATATGATAGTACGCCGATTCCGGACCTGAACACCGGCGAAGGCGAGCTGGTGATGCCGCGCCTTCGGCCCCGGCTCCTGCTCCTGGCTGGCGACACGCCGCCGGACAAATACGTGAGCATTCCGCTCGCACGCGTGTCGTATCGCGATGAGCGCTTCGCGTTGACCGAGTTCGTGCCGCCGCTCATGCAGGTCACGCAGCAGGACGAACTCGGCACAGCCTGCGGGCGCGTCTTGAAGCGCCTCCGCGAAAAGGCGGCGTTCCTCGCGGATCGCGCTCGCGCTGCAGCGGCGACCGCCAAGCGACCGCTCGTGATCGAGACGCAGCTCATGGCGCAGAATCTGGCGGGCGGATTGCCCCGCGCCGAAGCGATGCTCCGCACCGGCGTTGCACATCCATATCAACTCTATCTCGCGTTCTGCGACATCGTTGGCCACGTCGCGTCGGTTGGCACGGCGCTCATTCCGCCGCTCGTCGAGGCGTACGATCATCTCGATCCGCAGGCGTCGTTCGCGTCGATCTTCAGCTACATCGACGGTGTGTTGGACGGGATTCAGGAAGCCTACCGCCCCGTGCCGTTCCGGTATTCGAATGGCGTGTTCGAGCTGGCGCTCGATCCAGACTGGGTGCGCGACGGATCACTGGTGCTCGGCGCAGTTGGGCCAGCCGGCGTGTCCGACGCGGACTTGGCGGCGTGGCTCGAAAGCTCGCTGATCGCGTCCAAGACGAAAATGACGTCGCTACGCGAGCGCCGGGTGCGCGGTCCGTCGCGGTCGCGACTCGATTCGCCCGACACTGTTGGTGTAGCGCCGCGTCGCGGCGAAGTCATCGTCACCGTGGGTGCGGACGCACAGTATGTGGAAGCAGGCGAAGTGCTGCAGGTGATGAACCCGGGCGATGGCGATCGCGGTCGCCCTGATGAGGTAGTTCTATATGTTGCAACTCGGGCTTGAGCGCGAACGGCGCGGTGCGCCGCTGTTGACCGACTCGCCGATGTCGCCGCCGGATCCCGAATTCGACGGCGAGCCGGATTACGACACCCAGTCGTCGAGCGATGCCTCCGTGGACGGTGGCCCGTTCGATCCGCAGCGCTCGTTCCTGCTCGCGAGTTTCCGCAGCTTCTTCGCGGAAGTGATTCGCCTTCGCCAAGCGGCGGTGCGCGATCCGGAACAGCTCGTTCCCGCCTCTGTCAGTTCAGACTACACGCCCGAGCACGGAACCGCTCAGGCAGCACGCGCGATCAGCCTCCGGCTACAGCATCTACTGGAGCAAGCCGCACTCGACGCCGGTGCTCGCTCCGGCGAATACGGCGCCACGGTCTTCGCCGAAGCGCAGTACGTGATGGCGGCCGTGGCTGATGAGGAATTTCTAATTGCCGAGTGGACCGGGCGCGAAGAGTGGCTGGGATTTTTGCTCGAGCGCGCCCTATTCAAGACGCAAATCGCCGGCGAAGAGATCTTCCGCCGCATCGACCGCCTGCTCGTCACGCGCACCGGAGTGTCCGCCGAGCTCGCGTCGGTCTACTTCATGGCGCTGTCGGCCGGTTTTGAGGGACAGTTCCGCGGCACGAACAACCCGGCGCTCCAAGAGTATCGCCGGCGTTTGTATCGGTTCATCTTCCGGCGCGATCCGTCGAGAACTGGCGGCAGCGTGCTGCCGCAGCCGTACGAGCACATCGCGGCTCCGGCGCGTCAGACACGGCTACCTGTCGTCCAACGCTGGGCGATCGTGCTGGGCGTGGTGATCGTTGCGTATCTGGTGTCGTCGCATCTTGTTTGGCGGAATGTCACGAGCGATCTGCGGGCAATCCACGCTGACATTCGCAAGGCCATCGCCGAATCCCTGCAGGGCGAACCATGACGCTCGCCGGTGCGTGGCCTTGGTTGATCTTCGCCGCGATCGTCGGCGTCATCATCTGCGTCGTCATCGTAGTGATCGTGCTGCGCGCGGCGAAGGCGAAGGTGCCGATGGTGCCGGCGGATTCCGTCGCACCGCCGGGGGCGCCCGACGAACCCAAGAAGACGATCGCGCACGACAGCGGCGTCACCGCGGCGCTCGGCGTTCGTAAGTCGTTCGCCGACGCCAATCGTGTGATGAAGACGCACACGTCGCGCGCGTCGGAACGGCTCGCGATGCCGTGGGTGCTCTCGATGGGTGAGGCCGGCGCCGGAAAGTCGACGATGCTCGGCGCGCTGACGCTGCCGCGGATGTCGCGCAGCGGCGCAAGCGACGACAGCATTCACGAATCGGCGTGCAGTTGGAATTTCTTCGAGCACGGTGTCGTCATCGACGTCGCCGGGTCGCTGGTGCTCGATCCCGTTCGTCATCGCGCCGACGACCGCGCGTGGAATGCAGTCGTCAACCAGTTGCAGCGCCATCGGCCGGAACGTCCGCTCGACGCCGTCGTGCTGTCGATTCCCGCCGCGGATCTCGTCGGACCCGATCGGTTGTCGAGAGAGGCGCTGGGGCAAAAAGCCGCGCACGTCGGCGACAGGCTGGCCGAGTTGCAGCACGTGCTGTCGCTGCGGCTGCCCGTCTACATCGTGATCACCAAATGCGATGTCATTCCGGGATTCGCCGCGTTTGCGCGCGCGCTCCCGAGCAAGCGGCTCGACGACATGGTCGGTTGGTCGTCGCCGTACACGGTCGACACCGCGTTCGTTCCGGGCTGGGTCGACGAGGCGCTCGACTCTGTTTTACGCGGCATTCAAGAAGCGGAGTTCGCGGCGCTCGCGCGTGAAGAGGGAGTGCCCCTCGAGGGCGACGAGCTGTTTCTTCTGCCGCAGCACCTGGGTCGCGCGCGCTCGCCGCTGCGCGAATATCTGCAGCGGATTTTCCGTCCCACGACGTATGAACGCGGCGCATTCCTGCGCGGCATTTATTTCACGGGCGATCGGAACGCGCGCGTTCCGTCGGGCGGCGATCTCACGGCAGCAATGCCACGCATGGCGCGTCCGACCGTTGAGCTCGCGCCCGACGCGTGGCTCTCCGCCGCGGATTTCGCCCCTGCGCCGCGTGTCGAAGCAGCGCCGACGACCGGGCGCCACCCAGTCTTCCTCGGCGATTTGTTCGGCGAGAAGATCTTCGCGGAGCGTGGCCTGGCGCAGCCCGGACCGCGCGTGTTTCCGTCGAAGAACAAGGTCGTTGCGCGAATGCAGATCGCAGCCGCCGCGATTCTGATCGTTGGTCCGTTCGCGCTCTACGGCGCGGCGAATGGGATTCGCATCGGTCCATGGCGCGTGTCGCAAGGCATCAAAGCGCAGTCGGCAACGATCAAGCCATTGTTACAAAACATCGACTTGGCCGTGCGGCAAATGGAAGCGCGCCGGAAGATGTTCCACTCGGCGTCGAACGAAGGCAGCGAGCCCGAGGTGAGCGTATTTCATCTCCTCGGCGACATGGCGCGGATGAGCTCCAGCCACCTGTGGTCGCCGCTGCTGCCCGGAACGTTACTCAGTCCACTGCATCGCGACATCACCGATGCGATCGGGCTGTCGTTTCAGACCATCATTCTGCCGGAATTTCGTGACCGTTTGATCTACCGGGCCAAGAGACTGCTCAATCCAGCGAACACCGCGCCCGTGCCGGACGATGCGCAGTACGGCGTTGGTCTCTCGTTGCCGCAGTATCTGAGCGAAGTCGTTTCGCTCGGCTCGAGCGTCCAACGGTTCGACAACCTTGCGAAGAAGGACAACGGCGACCTCGAGGACCTCGCCGAGATCGTGAAGTTCTTGTATGGCGAGGAAATGTCCCCGGATTTCCTTGCGAACTCCGGGTACTACCGCCAGGCACTCAACGAGGCGCAGGCGCAGCCCATTCCCGTCGACTCAGCGGCGCGATACCGCGCGCTGCAGCGCGCCGGCGAGCTGGCGCACACGTCGTATCTCGCGCTGTTGCAGCGTCTGAACGGAGCGCAGGTCAGCGGTGACTCGGTCAATGCGGGTCGCGATGCCGCAGCAGACGTCGAGGCACTCGTCGGTCTTCGCGCATTTCTCGACACAGCTGGCCCGGTTGAACATGCGCTGGCGTCGATTCCGCCAGGGTTCGTGTTCGGCGACGTCTTTGCCGCGCAGGTCCGCGATACACTGCGCTTCTACAAGCTGCAACTCACTGGCGACGTGCTGCCGCGCTACGCCGATGCGTCGCACTCGCCGGACGCCGTGATCGGTGCGATCGACAATCTGCTTCGCCAATCATTCATGCAAGCGCCGGCGTCGCAGACGTTGGCTGACGACGGCGGTGCCGGCGCGGAGTTGTCGTGGGACACTGCGCGTCTCGACGACGCAATCGGCATTCGCAAGGCGTTCGACACGTTCATGGCGCACGGGCTCGATCCGCTGCCCGAGACACTCAGGAATCGCGTTCGCCGGCTGGCAACGGTGCAAGTCGCCGCGGCGATGACTGACGCGATCGCGTCAGCAGCGCATGTGCGTCCTGCGTCGACGACGCTGGCGGATCGCGATCAGGATTTGGCCGCGCGCGTCGGCGAATTCGAGCAAAGCGCGCCACGCGTTTCGCAATTGCTCGACATGCTCGACGGCATGGGCGCGACGACTACGTACGACGCGCTGTTCGACGTCTCGACGATCAACGCGAGCGCGCTGTTGGCCCGCGTCGACGCAGCGGTCGATCTCACGAACCGCTACCGACTTCCGCCTGCCGCCGTGGCCGCATGGAACGGCCATGCGCCGTTCTCCACGAACGGCTTCGGTGGCCGCCCAGGCGCACTCGACGAATACTTCGCCGGCGAGCAAGACGTGCTGGTGACGAACGCGAAACTCGCACAGCCGCTGGTCACGTTCCTGCGCGGTCACGACGATCAGTCGGGGCCAACGTCCGGCAGCTTGCGCAACTGGGACGCGATTCTGAGCGCCGTGGACAAGCTCGATCGCAAGCCGCCGAGCGGCCCGATTGTCTCGATGGAAACGACGCTGCGCTTCGAGCTCGATTCGCTCGACTTGGCCGATTGCGCCAAGCGGGCTCCGCGCTCCACGCCGGGCGGCGATTTGTTCACGGAACGCGCGGACGGAATCTGGAGCAGTGTGTGGCGCCGCTGCGTCGATCTCGGAAGTCGCGAGCTCGTCGCTGCGTACGGGCGACTCGAAACACAGTTCCACAGCCGTCTCGCTGGCCGATTCCCCTTCTCTGCTCCGGACGCACCAACCGAAGCGTCGGGCGCCGACATCGCCGATTTCCTGCGCAACTACGACGCGTTCGCCGCCGTGGCCAAGCAGACCGGCGGCACGGACGACGCCACGGACATCCTCGGTGCGCGCACGGCGACGTTCCTGTCGGACATGGCGCACGTGCGAACGTTCTTCGGCGCGTATCTCGACAGCGCCGCGGCTGGGCGTCTTCCAACGTTCGACTATCAAATCGATTTCCGCGTGAATCGCGCGCGCGAGAGCGGCGCGAATCAGATCGCGGAGTGGTCGGCGGACATCGCGGACCAACTCGCCGAGATGGGCGCGCCGGTGGCGACGCGTCGTGGACGGTGGCGCGCGGGTGACGACATCGAAACGTCGCTGCGCTGGGCTACGGGCTCGCCGCTCGTGCCTGCCGATCCCGCCCCTCCGGGCGCGTCGCTCGGCGATGCGTCGATTTCATTCACGTCGTCGGGCCAATGGTCGCTGCTCCGCTTCTTGAAGGAGTACGAAAGCGATACGTCGGATCCGGACGGCGGTCAGACGCTCAAGTTCAGCGTGCGCACCGGCCGGCGCGGCTCGTCCGCCGAAGCAACCAATACGGCGCGCGCCTATCTGCGCGTTCGCCTCTACAATCCGGATACGAAAGCCGAGCTCGTGGTGCCACACTTCCCCGTCGCGGCGCCTGACGCGGGTACGGGAGGTCGTCCATGACGGCACCCGAGGTCCATTTGGCTGCGCTGCGCGCGAGCCTGAGTGCCGGCGTCGCGACGTCGGAGCGACTCGCGCTCGTCGACCTCGCGTCGCTGTTGGCCCCCATCGACGAGAGCGCGCCGGCGGGTGACTGGGTGCGGTACGAGCCGATCTTCGACACGCTTCGGGAAACGCGCCGCGAAGACGACTCCTCGACCCCGCAGGGAATCTGGTCGCGTGATCTCAAGCGTGCTGACTGGGTTGGCGTGCACACGCTCGCCACCGATCTGCTCGCGACGCGGACCAAGGATCTTCAGATCGCCGCATGGCTGCTCGAGGCCTGGATTCGTCTGCACGGCTTCGCCGGCGCGCGCGTTGGGTTCGAATTGCTGGCGGCACTTTGTTCACAGTATTGGAAAGATCTGTATCCGCTGCCCGACGGCGACGATCAAACGGCGCGCACGTCGACGATCGAATGGGTGAACGAGCGGTTGCCGCTTCGCCTGCTCGAGGTCCCGGTAACGAAGCCCACCGAGCTCGATGGCCGCTCGTACACGTGGGGAGATCGTACCGAGGCGCTGCGGCGCGACGCTTTGTCCAAGCGCGCGGGCAAGGCAGCGAAAGCGACGGCCGCCGGACCTGACGAGCTCACGCCGGCGAAATTCGCGAGCAGCGCTGGCTCGACGCCGCAGGCGTTACTCGTCGATTGGGAGGACGACCTCGGCGGCGCGCTCGCGGCCGCGCGTGCGCTCGAGAGCTTCCTCGACGAGCAGTGCGGGAACGCGGCGCCAAGTCTCTCGAAGATCATCGGCCTGATGGCCGAGATTCGCCGGTATCTCAACACGGTGCTCGACGAACGCGGACGTCCGGCCGCCAGCGTTGCGGCGGCTGCGCCGACACCGGTCAAAGGCCAGGCGGCCGTACCCGCAGCGGACGATTCGTCTTCAATCCTGGACGCGGTCGTGCAACAGACGCCAACCACCCAATCGGCCCCGGTAATCATGGATCATTCAGCGGCGCGAACCGAAGCGTACCGCAAGCTGGCCGAGGCGGTGGACACGCTGATGCGCATCGAGCCACACAGTCCAACGCCGTATTTGGTGAAGCGCGCGATCGCTTGGGGAGGTATGAGCCTCGCCGAGTTGATGCGCCATTTCATCGACAGCGGGTACGACTTGAAATCGTTGTATACCATGCTTGGGATGGGCGAATGAGCTCCCTCGCCTCCTTCCGTCCGCTTCGGGCGTGGTGCATGATCCCAAGCTCCCGGCATCGACGTCGGTCGCCGCGGCTTTCCCCTGAGGATGACCTGTTTCTCCGGCGCAGAACGGCACTGCCGATGGAGGCTCGCGTCACCCTGTAGCCCACATTTGCCGGCGATTGATGTCGCCTTAGTCGGACCCGATCGACCTTTCCCCAACCCCTACCGGGAGTCAAGATGGCTGAAAGCACACAACACAAATTGGACCGGGTGCGTCCACCTCGCGTTCAGATCACGTACGACGTCGAAGTCGGCGGCGCCATGCAGAAGCGCGAGTTGCCGCTCGTCGTCGGCGTGCTTGCGGACTTGTCCGGCAAGCCGGCCGAGGCGCTTCCGCATCTCAAGACGCGCGGCTTCGTCTCGATCGACCGCGACAACTTCAACGAGGTCATGACGTCGATCTCGCCCCGCCTGGCGTTTCAGGTGGACAACACGATTGCCCACGACGACAGCAAGTTGAACGTCGAATTGAACTTCAAGACGATCGACGACTTCGAGCCGGTGGCGCTCATCCAGCAGGTTGCTGCCCTGCGGAAGCTGTACGAGGCGCGTCAGCGCCTGTCCGATCTCCTGACGAAGCTCGACGGCAACGACGAGCTGGATCATCTCCTCCAAGAGATCGTGCAGAACACCGATGGTCTGAACGAGCTGAAGGCGCTTGGCGCCGGCAGCGCGACGGTTAGCTGACTCACGACTCGTAGGCCGCTGACGTAGCGAGTAGCCACGCCGGCGTCCGTCATCAACTTTTTGGAGGAGCCGTTTCAATGCCTGCGAACCAAACAGAGACCGCGTCGAACGTCTCGACGTACGCTCCCGAGCCGGGGAGCTTGCTGGAAAAGATCATTAGCGAAGGTCGCATGACCCGCGACCCCGTTCAGAACGTCCATGCCCGTGACCTGATCGCCGAGTTCGCGGCGCAGGTGCTCGATGAAGGCATGACCGTGAGCCACGACACCGCGGCGATGATCAACGCTCGGATCGCGCAGATCGACGAGTTGATCAGCGCACAGCTCAACCAGGTCATGCATGCCCAGGAGTTCCAGCAGCTCGAAGCCTCGTGGCGCGGCCTGCACTTCCTGGTCATGAACACCGAAACCGGCACGCGCCTCAAGCTCCGCCTGCTCAACGCCTCGCGCGCTGAACTGCAGAAGGATCTCGAGAAGGCCGTCGAGTTCGATCAGAGTGTGTTGTTCAAGAAGATCTACGAAGAGGAATACGGCACGTTCGGCGGTCACCCGTTCAGCGTGCTGATGGGCGATTTCGAGTTTGGCCGTCACCCGCAGGACATCGCGTTCCTGGAGAAGATGTCCAACGTTGCGGCAGCGGCGCATGCGCCGTTCCTCGCCGCCGCGAGCCCCAAGCTGTTCGACATGAGCAGCTTCACGGAGCTGAGCGTTCCGCGCGATCTCGCCAAGTCGTTCGAGAGCTCGGAGCTCATCAAGTGGCGTTCGTTCCGCGATTCGGAAGATTCGCGCTACGTGACGCTGGCACTGCCGCACATCCTCATGCGTCTGCCGTACGGCCCGGACACCAAGCCGACCGAAGGCGTGACGTTCGTGGAAGATGTGGACGGTACGGATCACTCCAAGTATCTGTGGGGCAACGCGGCCTACGCGCTCGCCCAGCGGATCACGGATGCGTTCGCGCAGCACAGCTGGTGCGCGGCGATCCGCGGCGTGGAAGGCGGCGGTCTCGTTGAAGGCCTGCCGACGCACACGTTCAAGACGGATCAGGGCGACATCGCCCTCAAGTGCCCCACGGAGATCGCGATCACGGATCGTCGCGAGAAGGAGCTGAACGACTTGGGCTTCATCTCCCTGTGCCACTGCAAGGGCACCGACTTCGCCGCGTTCTTCGGCGGAGCCACCACGAACAAGGCCCATCTGTACAACACCAACGACGCCAACGCGAATGCGCGCGTCTCGGCCATGCTGCCCTACGTGCTCGCGGCTTCGCGCTTCGCGCACTACCTCAAGGTCATCATGCGGGACAAAATCGGCAGCTTCATGACCCGCGGGAACGTGGAGTCGCTGCTGAACAACTGGATCTCCGAGTACGTGCTGCTCAACGACGACGCTCCGCAGGCGGTGAAGGCGAAGTATCCGCTCCGCGAAGCGCGCGTCGACGTCACCGAGATCGCCGGCAAGCCGGGCGCCTACAACGCCACCGTGTTCCTCAAGCCGCACTTCCAGCTCGAAGAGCTCTCGGCGTCGATCCGCCTCGTGGCCGAGCTGCCGCCACCGGCAGCCTGATTTCTGAATCTCTAAACCGTGGCGCGACGGGGTGAAGCAACTCCGGCGCGCCGCGGACTCCAGTTGGTCACGATTCCCTTCACTAGCACGAGGTTTCGATGTCTGAGCAAATCCTGATGAAGATCGGCGACGGCACGACCGTCCCGGGCGAAAGCAAGACCAAGGATCACCTGAACGAGATCGAGCTCCTGTCGTTCAGCCATAACGTCGCCATGCCGATGACGAGCGATCCGTCGAACACCAAGCGTACGTCGGGCACGGCGCACGTTGGCGAGTTCGTGGTCAGCAAGCTGCTCGACAAGGCCACGCCGGTCCTCAACCAGAAGTGCTGCCAGGGCCAGGATCTCGGCGAGATCACGGTCACGCTGTACCAGAACGATCAAGGCACGGTCATTCCTCTCATGACCTACACCATGACCAACTGCCTCGCGTCGAGCGTGTCGATCGGCGGCTCGGCCGGCGGCGGCGTTCCCGTGGAGACCGTGACGTTCAACTTCACGAAGTTCAAGTGGGACTACAAAGCCCAGAAGTCCGAAGGCGCGCCGGAAGGTACGGCCGCTGCAGTGTGGGATCTCGCCGCCAACACGGCCGCGTGAGCCCAATGGCGGCAAGCTCCGGAGTCGGCGCCTCACGGGCCCTGTTGTTCGACAGGCTCGTGGACGCCGCTTCGGATGCTCCGTCTGGACACATCATCTCGCGCGCCGAATTGCAGGAGTCGGTGGCGCGCGAGGTGGCGTCCATTCTCAACACGCGCATCGACCCGGCAATCGATGCCATCGATCCGCGTGAACGGACAGTCCTCGACTACGGACTGCCCGACTTTACCGCACTCGCCGCCGCCAGCGGCGCCGACATGTCGCAACTCGCCACCGCATGCGAACGCGCCATCACGGCATTCGAACCGCGACTCGGCAAACCACGCGTTGAAGTCATGGTCGAAAAGAAACGGCGCGACTCCATCGGCTTTTCCATCACCGGCGTCCTGACGGTCAACGGCGCACCAGAAAGCTTCACCTTCCCGGTGGATCTCGGGGCCGCGGAGAGTGATAGCGATGCCGGCTGACGCGAATTCGGAGCTGCTCCAGTACTACCGCGAGGAGCTGAGCTACCTGCGCCGCATGGGCGGCGCGTTTGCCCAACGCTTCCCCGCCGTCGCCGCCCGGCTCGAGCTCGGGCCCGACACCGTACCGGATCCGCATGTCGAGCGCCTCATCGAGTCGTTCGCGTTTCTCACGGCGCGCATCCGTCGCAATCTCGACGCCTCGCTGCCGGAGATCACGACCGCGCTGCTCGACCTGCTGTACCCGAACTACATCGCCCCGCTCCCGTCGATCACCGTCGCGCGTTTCGAGGTTGATCCCAAGCAGGGCAAGCTCACCGACGGCTACCTGCTGCCCAAGCACACGCCCGTCTTCGCCGAGAGCACGCAGGGCGGCCCGGCGCCGCGGACGCTGCGCTTTCGCACGGCCTATCCCGTCACGCTCTGGCCGGTCGAGGTCGAGCACGCGTCGTTCGAATCGCCCGACGCATTCGACTTCCTCGACTACGCCACGGACGTCGCGAGCGTGCTGCGCATTCGCTTGCGCTGCACCGCAGGGTCATTTAGAGATCTCTCATTACGCGATCTGCGCTTCTATCTGAACGGCGACGCGCGCATCGTCAGCACGCTCTACGAGTTGATCTTCGCACACGCCCGCGGCGTAGCGTTCGTCGGCGACTCGGGCGGCCGCGCCGTGCGCCGCCCGGCCAGTGTAATCAACGCCGTCGGCTTCGGCGCGAACGAAGACATTCTTCCCGTCGCGCCCAACTCGCATCCAGGCTACTGGCTGCTGCAGGAGTACTTCGCGTTTCCGGCAAAATTCAACTTCGTCGACATCACGAGCGTCGACCCGTCGATTGCCGGCGAGCGCATGGATCTGCTGATCCTCCTCGACCGCGCGCCCGCCGAGCGCACACCGGTCGACGCCGACACCTTCGTGCTCGGCGCCACGCCGATCGTGAATCTGTTCACGAAGTCGGCTGAGCCGATTCGCATCGACCATCTGAAGTCCGAGTACCGTATCGTGCCGGATCAGCGGCGCGAGAGCTCGACCGAGATTCACTCCGTGCTGCGCGTCGCCGCCCAACCGGACGGCGCGTCGGAGACAGTCGCGTTCCAGCCGTTCTTCTCCTTCCAGCACGACGCGGCCGCGACCGAAAAGCGCGCATTCTGGTATGCGCGCCGCCAGGCGAGCGGTCGCGCGAACGTGCCCGGCTCGGAGACGATGCTCTCGCTCGTCGACCTCGACTTCAATCCGACCATGCCGGGCACGCAGTCAGTATACGTGCATGCGCTCTGCACCAACCGGCATCTCGCGCAGCAACTGCCCACCGGCGCGCAGTTGCAGGTCGAGATCGCCGCGCCAGTCGCGCGCATCGTCACACTGCACAAGCCCACGCCGCAGCTCGACTCGCCACTCGGCGGCGCGAGCCACTGGAAGCTCGTGTCGCATCTCACGCTGAATCATCTGTCGCTCGAGGGCGAGCACGGCGTGCGGACGCTGCGAGAGATTCTGCGCCTCTACGCGAGCGACGATCCGCTTGCCTTGCGCCAGATTACCGGCGTGCGCGCGATGGAGACGAAACGCATCATGCGCCGCGTGGGACACGATGCCTGGCGCGGCTTCTGTCGTGGACTGTCGGTGAGTCTCACGCTGAACGAGCAGGAGTTCCTCGCCAGCAGCCCGTATCTCTTCGCCTCCGTGCTCAATCGCTTCTTCGCGACGTACGCCGGCGTCAATTCGTTCGTGCAGTTTCGTGTGCTCAGTGAGCAGCGCGAGGGAGTCTGGAAAGAATGGCCACCGAGCGCGGGCGAACAGATCGTAGCGTAGCGGAACGGCTCGAGTCCGAGCCGTATCGCTTCGATTTCTACCAAGCCGTATCGCTGATCGAGCGCATGCGGCCTGGTGCCATGTCCGTTGGCTCCGGCGTGGATGCGACGAAGGAAGCCGTACGCTTCACGTCGGCGTCCGGACTTGCCTTCCCCGCCAGCGACGTCGCCGCCATCGACGCCCCCGAGTCGACCAATGCGCCGTGGCACATGCGCGTTGCGTTCCTCGGATTGGGCGGCGTGCAGGGTCCGCTGCCGCACGCGTACGTCGAGCGCCTGCTCAGTCGCAAGACACGCAACATCGCGCTGCGTGAATTTCTCGACATCTTCCATCATCGCCTCGTGGCGCTGATGTATCGCGTGCGGCGCAAGCAGCGCATTGGCGTCGACGGCCGCCCGCCCGAGGGTAGCACCGCGGCACCCATGCTCGCCGCGATCGCGGGGTTGGGAACCAAGGGCATGGAAAATCGCCTCGCCGTTCCCGACCGCAACGTGCTGCGCTACGCCGCACTGCTGGCGCAGCGGCCGCGCTCCGCCGTTGGACTCGAGCGGCTGTTGTCGAGTTATTTCGCCGTGCCGGTTCGCGCGCGTCAATTCGTTGGGCGATGGCACTCGATCGAGCCTGATGACGTCACACGCATCGGCCGCCGCGGCCAAGCGAACGTCCTCGGCGACAGTGCCGTGCTCGGCGACCGCGTCTGGGATCAGACGGGCCGAGTGGCGTTGGTCGTCGGCCCGATGGACTACGATCGGTTCCGCGATTTTCTTCCCACCGGCACGGCACTCGAGGCATTTCGAGATCTGGCATCGCTGTATCTCGGACCAGAGATGGAGTTCAGCGTGCAACTCGTGCTTCGCGCGCGCCAAGTTCCTGCGGCGTCGCTCAACCCAGCGACCACGCCAATGCTCGGCTGGACCACGTGGCTCGGCTCATCGCGTCCGCGCGCTCACAATCCGCACGT
Organism: Gemmatimonadaceae bacterium; assembly: GCA_036499625.1. Taxonomy (GTDB): domain Bacteria; phylum Gemmatimonadota; class Gemmatimonadetes; order Gemmatimonadales; family Gemmatimonadaceae; genus JAQBQB01. The sequence continues at coordinate 6,576 of DASYDJ010000066.1, read as the reverse complement.
CGCTCTCACCGGGAAGGCCTCGTGAGCAACGATCTGTCGACGCTGATCGCCAAACTCAATCCCGTGTGCCGCCGCGCGCTGGAAGGCGCGGCGAATCTCTGCGTCAGCCAGACGCACTACAACGTCGAGATCGAGCACGTGCTGATCAAGCTGCTCGAGCAAGACGGCACGGACTTGCTGGCGATCCTGCGCTACTTCGATCTCGATCCGAGCATCGTCGTGAGCGAGCTGACGCAGGCGATGGAACGCTTCAAGCGCGGCAACGGGCGCACGCCGGCGCTTTCGCCGCACCTCTCGCGGCTCGTGGAATCCGCGTGGCTGCAGTCGTCGCTCACGCTGGAGGAAGGTGTCATCCGCTCGGGCGCGCTGATGCTTGCGCTCTCGATCGACGACTCGCTTCGCGCGCTCGTCCTCAACTCGTCGATGACGCTGCTGCGTCTGCCGAGCGAGACGTTGCGCGCCAACGCACGCGAGATCATCAGCGGCACGCAGGAAGCGAACAACCGTCGCCGAGGATCGGAGCGGAGTTCGAGTGCCAACGCTGGGGTTGCCGGCGCTCAAAACGGCGGAGCCCGCGAACGCCGAGCGTCGAACACGCCGAACCTGGATCAGTACACCATCGACCTCACGGCGCTCGCCGCGGCCGGCAAGATCGACCCCGCGATCGGCCGCGACAACGAGATTCGCCAGGTCGTGGACATTCTGCTCCGCCGCCGGCAGAACAATCCGATCCTCACCGGTGAAGCTGGCGTAGGAAAAACCGCGGTGGTGGAAGGATTCGCCGACCGCGTCGCGCACGGCGACGTACCGCCGCTGCTCCGCAATTCTTCGGTGCGCACGCTCGACTTGGGCCTCCTGCAGGCCGGCGCCGGCGTGAAGGGCGAATTCGAGCATCGTTTGAAAAGTGTAATTGAAGAAGTCAAATCGTCCCCGCGTCCGGTGATCCTGTTCATCGACGAGGCGCACACGATCATCGGTGCGGGCGGTCAAGCCGGTCAGGGCGACGCGGCGAATCTGCTCAAACCCGCCCTGGCGCGCGGCGAGCTCCGGACCATCGCCGCAACAACGTGGGCCGAGTACAAGAAGTACATCGAGAAAGATCCGGCGCTCGCGCGTCGCTTCCAGGTCGTGAAGGTCGAGGAGCCCACTGAGGAATCGGCCGTCGCCATGCTTCGGAGCGTCGCCGCGAAGCTCGAGCAACACCACGGCGTGCGCATCCTCGACGAGGCTGTGAAGGACGCGGTGGCGCTGTCGCACCGGTATCTGCCGGAGCGCCGCCTGCCCGACAAAGCGATCAGCGTGCTCGATACAGCATGCGCGCGCGTCGCGATTGGCCAGAACGGCACGCCGCCGGCCATTGAAGATGCGCGGCGCACTGTAGAAGAACTCACGGTCGAGCTGCGCGTCGCTCGCCGCGACCAGTTGACCGACGGTGGCTCGCCATCGACGCGCATTGCCGACACCACGCGCGCACTCAACTCGGCGAAAGTCCGTCTCACTGAGCTCGACGACCGTTGGAAGGAAGAAGCCGCCGCGGTCGCTGAAATTCGCGGCGTGCACGACCAGCTCGATGCGTTGCTCGAGAGCGAGCAGACGGACGAAACCGAACGCGAGCGATTGAATCGCGTGCTCGCGCGGTTGGAAAAAGGCTTGGAAGCAATTCAGGCCGACTTCCCAATGATTCCGACCAACGTGGATTCGGAAGTCGTCGCGTCGGTGATCTCGGGTTGGACAGGCATTCCCGTCGGCCGCATGATGACCGACGAGATTCATACAATCCTCACGCTCAGGGATCGTCTCGCCGAACGCGTCATCGGCCAACCCGAGGCGCTCGACACCATCGCTCGGCGCATTCGCACGTATCGCGCTGGTCTGGACGATCCAGGCAAGCCGGTCGGCGTGTTCCTCCTCGTCGGTCCAAGCGGTGTCGGTAAGACGGAAACGGCCGCAACGCTTGCCGAAGTGTTGTTCGGCGGTGAGAGAAATCTCATCACCGTGAACATGTCGGAATTTCAGGAGGCGCACACGGTGTCGTCGCTCAAGGGCGCGCCGCCGGGATACGTGGGCTACGGCACCGGTGGCGTACTGACGGAAGCCGTGCGTCGGCGTCCGTACAGCGTCGTGCTGCTCGACGAGGTCGAGAAGGCGCACCCGGACGTGCTCGAGCTGTTCTATCAGGTGTTCGACAAGGGCAACATGGAAGACGGCGAAGGCGTGCCGGTGGACTTCAAGAACACCGTCATCTTGCTGACGTCGAACGTTGGGTCGGACGAAATCATTCGCGCATGTCATCCGGCCGGCGGGCGCCCGTCTGCGGAAGCGCTGGCGTCGCTCATCCGTCCGGAGCTCGTTGCGCGCTTCAAGCCGGCGCTGCTCGGTCGCATGGTCATCGTCCCGTACAAGCCGCTGCGCGACGTCGAGATCCGCGAGATCGTGAAGCTCAAGTTGAACAAGATCGAGCGGCGCGTGCGCGAGCAACATCTGGCGGTGCTCACGTATACGCCGCAGGTGGTGGAGCTCATCACGCAGCGGTGTACCGAGGTCGATACCGGCGCGCGCAACGTCGATCACATCGTGACGCACTCGATGTTGCCGGAGCTGTCGGCGCGCGTGCTCGATCTCGTCGCGCGCGGCGATCGATTGGGCAGCGCGCACTTGTCGGTGGACCTCGGCAGCAACTTCGTGTACGACCTGCTCGCCGCCGACGCCATCGAGCGCGAACAGCGCGACCTGCGGCAACTCCTCAGCGAGCCGATGAACCCCGGGCCTGGACTAGCATAACTGGCATGACGATCGGCTACGTACAAACGAACACGTATCTCAGCCTCTCGACGCCCTTGGGCGCCGACAATCTTTTGCTGCGCGCGTTTCGCGGCGAGGAGTCGCTGTCGACACCGTTTCACTTCTCGCTCGACATGCACTCCGAGGCGTCGGACATCGACTTCTCGCAGCTGGTGGGCAAGAGCGTCACGATTACGGTGACGGCGAGCGGCGGCACGCGCTACGTGAACGGACTCATGACGCGATTCGTGCAGGCTGGAACGTCGGGGAGGTTCACGGCGTACTTCGGTGAAGTGCGACCCTGGTTCTGGATGCTCAACCTCGCGTCCGATCAGCGCATCTATCAGGCGCAGTCGGCGTTGGACATCATCAAGGCGTTGTTCGGTGAGCTCGGCTACACCGACTTCCGCGACGCGACGACTGGCACCTACACCGCGCGCGACTACTGCGTGCAGTACAACGAGACCGCGTTCGACTTCGTCTCGCGCCTCCTCGAGGAAGAAGGCATTCACTACTTCTTCGAGCACGCCGACGGCAAGCACACCATGGTCCTCGCCGACGATGCCGACGCGCACACGGCGCTCGCGGCGCCCACCGCGGTGAAATTCGCCAAATCCGGCTTCGATCGCTCGACGGACGACCGCATCGTCTCGTGCACGTACGAACAGCAGGTCATTCCCCACACCTACGCGCTCGACGACTTCGAGTTCACCACGCCGGCAACCGATCTCGCCGTGAGCGTGGACGGATCGGATACGGGGACTCTCAAGCGGTACGACTATCCGGGCGGCTACGCCACCAAGGATCGCGGCGAAGCGCTGGCCAAGCTGCGCATCGAGTCGCACGAGGCAGATGAGAAAGTCCTGCGCGGTGACAGCACGGTGCGCACCTTTCTTCCCGGCTACACCTTCGCGCTCACCGACCATCCGCGTACCAGCGTCAACGCGACGTATCTGCTTCGCACCGTGGCCCACTTGGCGACCGCCGACGAATACAGCAACCGCTTCGAGGCGATTCCGTCGACCGTCGCATTTCGCCCGCGGTGCGTGACGCCCAAGCCGCGCATTCACGGCTCGCAGACCGCTGTGGTCGTGGGCAAGGCCGGCGAGGAGATCTGGACCGATTCCTACGGTCGCGTGAAAGTGCAGTTCCCGTGGGACCAAAAGGGCAAGAACGACGAGAACAGCTCCTGCTGGATTCGCGTCGCCCAAGGCTGGGCCGGAAAGAGCTGGGGCACGCTGTTCACCCCGCGCATTGGCGCCGAGGCGGTCGTGAGCTTCGTGGATGGCGATCCGGATCGGCCGCTGATCACCGGCACGGTGTACAACGCAACCCAGACAGTTCCGTACACCCTGCCCGCCGACCAGACCAAGAGCACGATCAAGACGATGTCGTCCAAGACCGGGACGGCCGGCAACGAGATCCGCTTCGAGGACAAGAAGGACAGCGAAGAGCTCTATTTTCATGCCCAGAAGGACATGAACACGCTGATTGAAAACGACCGCACCACGACGGTGACGAACGCCGACACGCTAACGGTCAGCAAGGCCAATAAAAGTGTTACAGTGTCGGAAGGCGACGAGAGCTTGACGGTGACCAAAGGAAAACGCACCGTAACAGTGACGGCGGGCGACGAGACGCATAAAGTTGGCGGCAAGCGTGACCTGACGGTGACGGGCGACGAGACCCACACCAACAGCGGGAAGTTCACCCACACCGTCACCGGCGACTACACGCTCAAGGTCTCGGGCAATCTCACGATCGAGTCGGAGGGTACGATCTCGATCAAGTCGGGCACCACGTTCGCGAACGAAGCCGGCACGGCGATGACGAACAAGGCGGGCAGCGATCTGACGAATCAGGCCACCAAAGGACTGACGAACAAAGGCGCCACGGTGTCGAACGAAGCGGACACCACGCTCACGAACAAAGGCGCGACGGTAACGAACGATGCGAGCACGCAGCTGAACAATAAGTCCGGCGGCATGCAGAACGTCGAAGCCGGCGGAGTTCTGACGTTGAAGGGCTCAGTCGCCAAGATCAACTAGCGTCACCAGAATCGAAGCGGGAGGACGAGACCGATGGGACAGCTCGCAGTCATGACGGCACAGATTCAATGCAGCTTCGGTGCGGCGCCAGGTGTATTGACGGCAATTCCGCAGGGGCCGCCAGTAATCGCGAACAACATGGTCTCGGCGACGATCATGGATAACATTCCCATGGCGAACATCGCGCCGTTCGGCATGTGCAACTCGATGGCGAATCCGATGGTTGCGGCGGCGACCGCGGCGGCCCTCGGTGTCATGACACCGATGCCGTGCATCCCCGCGACAACGGCGCCTTGGGTGCCCGGCTCTCCGACTGTGTTGATCGGCAACATGCCGGCGCTCAATAATTCATCGAAGCTGATGTGCATGTGGGGCGGCGTCATTCAGATCAACAATCCCGGTTCGACCACGGTGCAGGTTCCGTAAGACTCGTACGACGAGGAGCGTTTTATGAAGATGCACACGTTTTTTCTGAGCGGAAAAGCGATCGCGATCGTCTCTGGCGCATTCGGTGCCTGTGGCATGCTGCTGTTCGTGAGCGGCGTGCTGGTTGGCGTGCGCGTAGACGTGGGCGGCCCGGCACACAACGCCGGAATGTCGACGCGAAGCGATGTCGCTCCACCGCCGGCCGTCGCACCACAAGCCGGCCCGGTTGCGCAACCGTCGGCCGCGGCGACTCCGGCCGCTGCGACCACACCGGCGCCAGCGGCCGCAGTGCCGACTACCACGCCCGCCGCGCCGAGTGCGGGCGCGACTGCCGGCGGTGCGGCGATCGGTACGACGGCTGACGCAGGCTCCGTCACCGCGTCTGCCTCGTGGCCTTTTACCAGCTCGTCGTTTGCTCCATCGCCGGCGCCGATCGAATCGGCCCAGGTCGAACAGGAGTCCGCTCCGCTGCCCGCTGCCAACGAGCAGCAATTGTCGCAACCTGCGCCAGCAACGCCGGCACGCCGCGTGATGATGGGCGACGTCTCGATGATCTCGTTCGTGGCGCCGTCCGGCGAATCGGCGGGCGCCGCGAGCGCAGACGCAGCGTCACACTCGCACGACGTGCCGGCACCGGCTCCGCGCAACGACGCCCAATACCTCGTGCAGGTTGGCATTTTCCGCGTCGAACAACATGCGAAGGAACTGGTCGATCGTCTCACGAACGCCGGCTACCGCGCGACGATCACCGAGCGTCAGGAAGGCGATCGTGCGTTGCACGTGGTGCGCGTGGGACGCTTCACGGGAATCGAAGCCGCCGAGAAAGTGGCGGCGAAGATCGGTGGGTCGGAACAGTTGGTGGCGTCGGTGGTCGCGGCGCCGCGCTGATCGACGATCAGTTCTCGAATCGTTCAGCGGTTCCGTATCGACGTCATTTCTCCGTGATTTTCAGTTGTATCCGTTCAATCCGTATCATGATCGTTATGGCCTGCAGCGCGGATCGCGCTTCGCTGAGCTTCCGCTTGGGCCGGCCATAACGAATGAAAGAACGAATTGGACGAATTGAGCAGATGGAACGGATGAGAATTGATCCACCTGCGAGGCCATGATCGCCCGGCCATTGATCGCGGTAAACGCGGCAAAACACGAAAGCCCCACGGTTCACTGAACCGTGGGGCTTTGAACTTGCCCGGCTTTGGTGGACACCTCAAACCCCTCGAACGAGATTCGAGGCCGGAGGTGGTCCATGGGAAGAAAACGAGGGCGCACCGCGTATACGGATGACTTTCGCCGTGAGGCGGTGCGTTTGGCAACGCGAGAG
>DASYDJ010000065.1:0-25020 GCA_036499625.1 Gemmatimonadaceae bacterium | reverse complement strand
CGACCGCTTGCGAAAGCGGCTCGGCGTGCTCACTCCGACCAGCCTGACTGCCGTCTTCGCCACGCTGACGGAAATGTTCGAGTTCTCATAGCCGCCATCTAACGAACGCTGAAGTTGTCGGGCGATTTGACGAAGCTCGCTACGCTCGCATTTTATTTGATTCGCCCGCAACTTAGCTAGGGCGTTAGCGCTCAACGCAGTCCAATATTGCGCTGGTTTTTTAGGCGACGCCTCGGTTCCGCTGGCCATTTTGGCTGCTCGACGCAGCAGTCTCCAGTTGCACGGGTGGCGGACCAGCTGCCTAGATTGCGGCATGGCTTCTCGCGTCTTTCCCGTCGACGCTCTCTCCGCCGAAGAGCGCCTCGAACTCATTGGCCAGCTGTGGAATAGTCTCGATCCCGCAAGCGCGGCGCCGATTACGGGCGAGCTTGCCGCGGATCTGGACCGTCGTGAGGCTGAGGCGGACTCGTCGCCCGAGGCCGGCGAATCTTGGCCTGACATCCACGCCGCGTTGATTCGCAAACTCCGGTAGGTGTTGTCGCTACGCGTTCGCGCGCTAGCGCGGCGAGTGATTGAGGAAGCCTTCGATTGGTACGCGGCCCGATCACCCTCAGCTGCGCTGGGATTCCTCGACGCGCTCGAGGAAGCGTTCCTTCAAATCGCACACGCGCCGGAACAGCATCTCGTGGTTCGCGGTCTCCTGCGCCGCGTTTTGCCTGATGGATTTCCGTACGCCGTATACTACAAATCGTATCCAACCGTCGTCAGCGTAGTCGGTGTGATTCACGGCCGTCGACATCCGCAAGTCTGGCTTCGTCGCGGCTGAGCGCTAACGAACGCTGAAGCGCTATACGGCAACGCGCACTGCGGCTGTTCAAGTGACGGAGCGTCTTGCCGCGATGTTGGCGCCGTTGCCGCCGACTTCTTCGAATAGTCGGCACGCATGCAGACTGAGAACTTGAGCGTGAGCAGGCAGCCGAGTATCGTCGAAAGCGCGTCTACGACCGCCCTAGTCGTGGACCTCGGATTCTGGAGCTTTGCTACGCCGGCTTTGCGTGAACGATGGTGCCTTCGCAGCGGAAACGAACGCATCGCCGCTGCTCTTCGGCGCGCCTAACACAGCGAGCGATCCGCTCGCGGCGCTTTGTAGTTCCAAAACCTAGCGCTCCTCACGGCCGAGTATGAGCGACGTTGGTTTCACGCGCGATGAGCGATCCGGCTGGCACACCCGACGCCCATCTCGCAGATTGGAAAGCGTGCCCCGTCATACTCAACCACGTCGCCTCCTCGCCGTCCTGGCCCTCGCTGTCGTTCTCGGGTTGGTCGTAGGGTGCAGCACCGCGACGGATCCGCTGATACGCGCCTATGACGTCGTCTTTCACGAGGACAGCGAGACATTCTACATCCCGCCCAGTCAGAATTGCGGTGGGTACTGCAAAGCTTGGAAATCCTCTAGCCTGACCGCCAACGGCTCGCTTCGCTACACGGGGCAATTCGAATTGACGATCGGCCAAGAAACGTACGCCGCAACTCGCGATAGCGTTCACTTCGACTCTGTCGCGACCTATTTCACTCGACTGGAGAACGACGAGCACGTTTTCGTAAACGACACGTGCCACGGTGTGGAAATCAGGGTCGTGGCCTCCGATGGTAAGCTCGGTGGCACCTGGACTGAAGTCACTGATTGTCACGGCGCTCGGCGCGTTGGCAGTCTGTTCGGACAATGAACCGGCGGCGCAACCCGCGCAATCAACGGCGTGAGCACCGTGCACAGACTGGTACAAGGCGATCGGTATCGCCGATCGGTATCGCCGATCGGTTGGCACTCCTAGCTTCACTCCGAACGCGTCCGAAGCATTCCGATGGTAACATGGTACGATCCCAAATCTCGTCGCCGCCGTATAACGAACGCTGCAACTAGGGATTTATTGATTTGTGATGGCTGCGCCATCATTCCTATATGACTCCCTTGCGCCTTAGCTGAAGCGTTATCCCGACAGCGGTCGCAGTTGGGCGTGACCTCCGTTGACGTTCCTAGCGCGGGTGCCATATTTCGCACATGACCCAGCCCGCGCTCAACTACCGGGACCTCCCAATCCCGGATCGCCTCCAGCTCGTCGAGGATATCTGGGATAGCATCGCGCAGGAGGCGAATGCGCACCCCGAGACCCTACCGCTGTCCGACGCCCAGCGCGCCGAACTCCGGACACGAGCTGCCGATGCGGATGCGCACCCAGACGAGGGGATTCCTTGGTCGTCGGTACGTGATGAGCTGTTCGGACGCGGCGGATGACGCCGCGTTTTGTTTTTCGGCCAGCCGCGCGCGCCGACTTGCGGGCAGCTCGCGAGTGGTACGCCGACCAGCAAGCTGGCTTGGCACTTGAGCTTCGCGACATGGTAGATGTCACCCTCGCTGACATTGGAGAGTATCCCGAGCGGTACGCGGAAATCGATCCGGGAATCCGCCGCGCCGTCCTCGGCAAATTTCCGTACGCGATCTTCTACCGCATTCGCACGGACAATATCGAGATTCTTGCAGTCTTGCATCATCGGCGCGATCCACTCGTGTGGCGGTCGCGGGCTTCGCTATAACGAACGCTGCTGCTGCCAAGGAGTTGCGGTAGCTCGCTGCGCTCGCATTTTATGAGATTCCTTGCAGCAGAGCTCAGCGTTATGTGGCCACGACTCTTCCGGAAGGGATAGATGACTCACCAACCCGCGCCTGATATTCAACTTCCGGAAATTGCGTACTACTACCCGAACGCAACGTGGAGGATGGGGTCGAGCGCTTTCATCAAGAATCTGCTCCTGTACTTCGACGGAGTGGGCATCCTTGTGCCGGAGTATCTCCAAGACAAGCAGTTCACCGAAGACCCCGAGGTTGCGCCGGCCTTGAAAGAACGAGGCCTGCTTCACGTGTTCCTGCCAGAGCGGGTCGTTGACAAAGGCGTAACAGAGAAGCTCGTGGCGTCCTCAGTGGACATCCTATTATCTGGCGCCCTTGACCACCTCGCGAACGATGCAGGTGAATTTCATTCGCTGTCATATTCCAGGCTTGGCTTCTTCGGTGACGAAGGCTTGGCCCAAATGCTCCTCGAAGAGTTAGAGAAGAAGGGTCTTGCAAGACGTAGCTTGGATGGGCATTCAATTCCAATGCATCCGCTCGCTCGGTCGATGGTGTTGGTGCTGCTCGCTCAGATTCTGCGTAGCAATTCTCACACGTTGGGCGTCGAGCTGTGCCCCACAACTGACCGGCCCGAAGTCCTTCAGGCGCTAGGCGATCTTCTGAACTCAGCCGACCTACCGAGTGCTGGTAAAGTGGTGTCTCTAGACTTAAACCATGTCGGTGTCGATCTGAGTGACGTCCCGATCGATCAGGTATTGGAGTTTCGCCAGCGTCACGGACCAGAATTGCAGTCGTACGCAAGAGATGTTCGAGCGTTTGTGCGTCTTGTGGGAGTTGTCCCAGAGTCCGAGCGTAGAAGCGCATACCCTGACCGCGAAGCCGAGTTAAAGCACCGAGCATTCGAGCTGGCTCGCGAGAGCCAATCCTATTGGCGGCAACCGGCTGCCTTTCTTTTGGGCATCCTTGGCGCAGCCGCCACGCTGGCCGGCGCATCGGGTTTCGGCGCGGCCTTCGCCGCCGGTGGTGCGTTCGCGAACCTTGGCTCACCAAAGCAGGGCGCGGGTGGAGCATACTCTTATATCTTCAAAGCGCGTGGCCTGCAGTCATAGATCGGTGCGGTGAGCAGCCGGAGAGATAGGCAACAGAAGTGTCCAAGGACATGGGTAACACTTTTTGGTTAGCCTCGAATGAGGAAATCCCGCTCGGCGAGGGTCATCGACCTCGAGACCCGGCTTCGCGCCGCCCAGCTCCGCGCCGCCCAGCTCCGCGCCGATGTGCCTGCACTGGACGCGCTGCTCGCCGACGACCTGTTGTTCACCGGTCCCGACGGCACCATTGGTACAAAAGCGCAGGACCTCGCAGCCCACGGGTCGGGCGTCATCCGCTTCCGAGAGCACGTGCCGGTCGAGCTACGCGTCCGACGAATTGGGTCCACGGTGGCCATCACCGCGCTCTGGGCTCGATTGGTCGTGGAAGTGGCCGGAACCCTCGTCAGCGGCGAGTATCGGTACACGCGCGTGTGGGCGCGTGAAGGCTCGCCGGATTGGCGGGTTGTCGGTGGGCATGTGAGCGCGATACCACAGCGCGCACCCGAGATGTCCTAGGGCAACCAGGAGTCTGTCATTCGCGTGCGGTCGGCGGCGCAGGAGTAGGTGTATCGGGGGAACGTCCAAGTAGAGCGAGTGTACGCACGTGGCCTTGATACCACTTCTCATACAGAGGCATTCTCATGTCGTCGACGCATCTCACCCTATTCGATCACGTCGCGTGGGCCGACACGCAGGCTCGCGCTGCAATCGACACGCTTCCCGCCGGAAGCCCTGAACGCACGCAGGCCGTACGGCTCTACTCCCACATCGCGGCGGCCGAGCATGTGTGGCTCGCCCGTCTCGAGGGCCGCACGCCGGCGCATGCGATCTGGCCCGACCTCACGCTCGACGCCGCGGCCGCGCTTGCCGCTGAGAGTGCGGCAGGGCTGCGAGCGATGGCCGCGCACGGTCCTGACGCGTTGATGCAAGAAGTCGAATATCGGAACAGCACCGGAAAGGCGTTCCGCAATACAGTGGCCGACGTGCTCACTCACGTGGCGCTTCACGGCAGTTACCATCGCGGGCAGATTGCGCTCCTCACTCGGCAGGGCGGTGGCGCTCCCGCCATCACAGACTACATCGCCTTCGTGCGCGACGCTGTAGGTGAGCCGAGTCGTCAGTGATACCCACATCTTTGGATTGACCATGCAGCCATTCGCCTCCCGAGCCAATCGTCTCCTCGGACAGATCGCCGACGGTTTCGTCGGCGCGGCACCATTGCTGGTTGGTGTGATGCTTTCGCGAATCAGCCACGCGCTTGGCAGCGTGCTGATCCTCGTCGGAGTGCCATGGGCAGTCTTCTACTATTTCTTCGCCGATGGATTCCCGGCTGGACAGAGTCTTGGCAAACGGTGGCTCGGCATGCATGCCGTCGACGCCGTCACGGGCGCGCCGTGCACCTTCTGGCAGTCGTTCATTCGCAATCTGCTCTTGGCCCTGCTCGGGCCAATCGACTGGATTTTCATTTTCGGGGAGCGGCACCAACGCCTAGGCGACATGGCCGCCGGAACGATTGTCGTCGCCGATTGAAGGAGCGCGCGCCGGACAACACAGAACTCTAATGTCCACGAACGTGGTGCAAGGCTACCGTAAGAGATCCTGTCGGACATCGATGCGGAGGTGCGAAGCATGGGCAAGCTCGTTTTTGGCATGATGCAGTCCCTCGACGGCTACGTCGATGGCGTCGCGGACCACCTGACATTTCCTCCGCCCGGCGATGCGCTTGCTCGTCATTTCACGGATCGCGTCCGCAGCCTGGCCGGCTGCTTGTACGGTCGACGGATCTACGAGATCATGCGCTACTGGGACGAGGATCGACCGGAGTGGGACGCAGGCGACCACGACTTCGCGGCGACATGGCGGTCGCAGCCGAAATGGGTCGTTTCACGTGGGCTGAAGTCGGTCGGCCCGAACGCCGCGCTCGTCGCGGAGAACGTCGAGGCGTTCGTGCGCAGACTGAAGGAGGACGTCGAAGGCGAGATCGACGTCGCCGGGCCCACTCTCGCGGCAAGCCTCACCGAGCTCGGTCTCATCGACGAGTATCGTCTCTACTTCCGCCCATTCGTGCTTGGCGGCGGCAAGCCGTACTTTGCCGGCGCTCGGCCGCCGCTCCGCATCATTGCCAGCGACCGTATAGGCGACGAGGCGGTTCGGCTAACGTGCGTCCCAGCCTGAGCGTCTTCGGTTCGGCGTCGGATCTTCGTATATTCGGTCTGACGCGCGTCCGCAGCGTCGCACGTTCAGCGCCCAGCGTTCACATTAGAGATGTCTCATGAGACTGAAACGACTCGCCATTGCCGCCGCGATCATCCCGACCTTCGGCTTTTCATGTTCGATTCACAATGAGCCGAACTATGCGCCGGTGGGAATGAGCAACAGCCCGACCGGTTCAGGGTCAGGCACTGCATCGGTTACAGCCGGCGGTCCGCCCGCCGCAACCGCGCCAGCAGCGCCGGCTACTCCGGCTCCTGCGGCTGCCAAGAAAGCGAAACCGTAGGGTCGAGAGGCCTTCAAGGCCGCTTGCCGATCCGTCCTTTCAGCTCGTTCGACACCGCGTCGAGCGCCGTTGAATCGAAGCCGATCTCCCACTCGTGCCCTCGCTGCCAGTTCGCCTCGGAGCGCACTGACGCCTGCTTCCAGTCGTCGCCCAGGAAGCGAATGACGACCCGGGTGCGGTAGCGGAGGTCTGGCACGCCTTCGCGCATCACGCTGGACTGCCAGGGGCTCATCAAGAAGCCGGCGTGTTGGTCGCTGACGTCGACCGAGTAGCGCTGCGTCAGCAGATCGGTCGCGGCGCGGAAGGCTGCAGCCTTCGTCATGCCATCGCGCACGTCGACGAGACGCGTCGCGCGGACGTCGGACGTCGTCGGCAGGAACGACGCCGGCGGTCCTGAGGCCGGAGCAATCGGACTGCGCAGGCGCACACCGCCGCAGCCGCCAAGGAACGCGGCGAGAACCGCCACGCGAACCACGCGCTGAACTCTCATCGTAATAGGAAGATACAGCCGAGAACCGCGCTGCCAGAGGAGGCGGGCGCGATCCCCGAATCCCGCCCGATTTGCGGCCGGCGCCGAAACGCGTAGTATCTACGCGTCTCAGGTACTCGCCATTTGGCGCGCGTTACAGGGACGGAGAGCACGCTGCGCCTTCCAGTCGCTTCTCAATGAGAATCAGCGTACCAACAGAAACCGCTCCGCGCGAGCAGAGGGTAGCGCTCGCGCCAGATAGTGTCGCTCGACTCATCAAGCAGCAGAAGCTCGAAGTAGTGGTGCAGCGAGGAGCCGGCCTCCGGGCGGGCTTTCGCGACGACGCGTACGAAAGCGCCGGCGCCACACTCGCGGCCGATGCCGCATCCGCGCTCGGTGGATCGCCAATCGTCGCCAAGGTGCAGCCGCCAAGCCCGAGCGAGATCGCGCAGATCGACACGGGGGCGACGCTCATCTCACTGATGCGTCCCGGGCAGAGCGCCGACATCGTCGCGCTACTCGCCGGACGAAACGTCACGTCGCTCGCGCTGGAGCTCGTGCCGCGCATCACGCGCGCACAGTCGATGGACGTGCTCTCGTCGCAGAGTACCGTCGCCGGCTATAAGGGAGTTCTCATAGGCGCTTCGGCGCTCGGAAAATTTCTACCGATGCTGACGACGGCCGCTGGTAACATCTCGCCGGCCAAGGTGTTCATCATCGGCGCCGGCGTCGCCGGTCTTCAAGCCATCGCCACCGCGCGCCGACTCGGCGGCGTTGTGTCAGCATTCGACGTCAGACCTGCCGCGCGCGAACAAGTGCAGAGCCTCGGCGCAGCATTCGTCGCGAACGAGCTGGTGAACGAGTCCGCCGAGGCGGCGGGTGGCTACGCACGTGCGCAGACGCAGGACGAAGCCGCACGCACGCTCGCGGCGATCGGCAATCACATCAAGGACATGGATCTCGTCGTCACCACGGCGCAGATCCCCGGCCGCGCGGCGCCGCAGTTGATCACGGCCGAGATGGTCGCGTCGATGCGCGCGGGATCGGTGATCGTGGATCTCGCGGCGGAGACGGGTGGCAACTGTGCACTCGCCAAGCCCGGCGAGACGATCCAGATGCACGACGTCACGATCATCGCGCCACTCAACGTGCCGAGTACGGTGGCGTTCCACGCCAGTCAGATGTTCGGCCGCAACATCGTTGAACTGCTCAAGCATCTCGTGAAAGATGGTCAAGCCCAACTCGACGCCGCCGATGAGATCACCGGCGCCATGATGATGACCCACGACGGCAAGGTGGTCCGCTGATGTCAGTTCTCGAAGTGTACATCTTTGTGCTCGCGGCGTTCGTCGGCTACATGGTCATCTCCAAGGTGCCCGCGCTGCTTCACACGCCGCTCATGGCCGCCACGAATGCGATCGCCGGCATCTCGCTGGTCGGCTCGCTGATCGCCGCCGGCGCGGCGCAAAACCGAGTGGCGACGATCATCGGCTTCGTCGCCGTCGTCGCGGCGACGAGCAACATCGTGGGCGGATTCCTGCTCACCGACCGCATGCTCAAGATGTTCAGGCGGGACGAAAAGACTCCGGCGTCGCAGGCCAAGTAATGCGCGACACGTTCATCCAGGCCAGCTACGTCATCGCGTCGATTCTGTTCATTCTCGGGCTCCGCATGCTCACGCGCCCCGACAAAGCGCGCACAGGCATGCAGCTCGCCGCGGTCGGCATGCTGTTCGCGGTCATCGGCACGCTCTTCAATCCCACCATCGTCGACTTCCGATGGATCATCGGCGGCTTGGTGCTCGGCGTGGTCATTGGCTACCCCATGGGCATGCGGGTGCCGATGACCGCCATGCCGCAGCGAATCGCGCTGTCGCTCACGCTCAGCGCGCTCGCGGCGACATTGGTCGGCATCGCCGAGTATTACACGGAGATCGCGGCCGGTAGCCCGCCATCGCACATGAAGATGGCCGCGCTCAACTTCGAGATCATGCTCGGCTCGATCACCGTGGCGGGAACGATCGTCGCCGCGGGCAAACTGCAGGAATGGATCGCGAGCAGACCAGTCACGTTCAAGGGACAGAACCTCGTGAACGGGGTCGTGTTCCTTGGGGTCGTGACGCTGTTCGCGTACACGGTTGTCGATCCGAGCCAGAGCTGGGCGTTCTACACCATGATCGGCGCGTCGCTGGTGTTCGGCGTGATGCTCGTGATGCCGATCGGCGGCGCGGACATGCCGGTGGTGGTGGCGCTGCTCAACTCCTATTCGGGACTGGCGTCGTGTGCTACCGGTTTCGCGATCGGCAATGTGATTTTGCTCATCAGCGGCTCGCTCGACGGCGCGTCGGGGCTCATTCTCTCGATCTTGATGAGCAAGGCGATGAACCGGTCGTTCACCAACGTCCTCTTTGGTGCGTTCGGAAGTCAGACGTCGACAGCCGGCGCGAAGACGGCTGAAGGCCTGACTGTTCGTTCCGTCGGTGTGGAAGACGCGGCGATTCAACTGGCGTACGCGCAGTTGGTGATCGTCATTCCGGGCTACGGCATGGCCGTGGCGCAAGCACAGCACGCCGTGCGCGAGCTCGCGGAGATGATCGAGAAGCGCGGCGGCGAGGTGAAATTCGCCGTGCATCCGGTGGCGGGTCGTATGCCGGGTCACATGAACGTGTTGCTCGCCGAAGCGAACATTCCGTACGACAAGCTGTTCGACATGGACGAGGTCAACAGCGACTTCGACCGCGCCGACGTGGCGCTGGTGATCGGCGCGAACGACGTCGTGAATCCCGCGGCGCGCAATGATCCGGCCTCCCCGATTTTCGGAATGCCGATCTTGAACGCCGATCGGGCCAAGAGCGTGATCGTGTTGAAGCGCGGCATGAGCGCGGGCTTTGCCGGCATCGAGAACGAGTTGTTCTACGACAAGCGGACGAGCATGTTGTTCGGCGACGCCAAGACGTCGCTGACGGGGTTGATCAACGAGATGAAGAACGTCTGAATCGGCAGCTCGTCGGGTTCAAACCTCGGGGTCCGTACGGGTGTCGAATCAAGTGCAGGCGTAGCTATCGCGCCTCACTCTCTTCAATGGCCGACCATGATTCGCTCTACTCTTGCCGCCGCCGGCGTCGCACTCGTTCTGTCGTCCCCGCTCGCCGCGCAGCAAAGCGGCCGTGACGAGACGACGTTCACCTGGTCGAAGCAGCTCACCGCCGGCTCCCAGGTGTCGATCCGGAACCTCAACGGGCCAATCACCGTTCGCGAGTCGACCGACGGGCGCGTGGAAGTTCGCGCCACCAAAGTGCCCGAGTCGCGCGGGTCGGTGCGCAACGTCGCGTTCGACGTCCGCGAAACGAACGGCGGCGTCGAGATCTGCACGGTCTCCGATACGGACGCCTCGTGTCGCGACAGGAACGTGAGCAGCCGCAACGTTCGCGTGCGCGTCGATTACACTGTGCTCATTCCCGCATCCATGAGCGTGAGCATCGGCACGGGGAACGGCGACGTGTCGATCGCGCGCGCCGGCGCCGACGTATCGGCATCGACCGGCAACGGACGCGTTTCGATCGGCGAGACGACAGGGCGCGTCGATGCATCGACGGGCAACGGTGACGTTCGCGTCGACAGTGCGAACGGACCCGTGCGCGTCACCACCGGAAATGGCCGCGTGAGCGTGACGACAGGTACGGGCGACGTCAATGCAAACAGCGGCTCGGGAGAGATCGACGTTCGCATGGGGTCGCTGTCAAACGCGCACAACATGACGTTCAATTCTGGGTCGGGGCCGATCCGCGTGACGCTGCCGGCCGATTTCAACGGTCAGGTCGACGCATCGACGGGAAGCGGCTCGCTGCGGTCTGACTTTGCGATCAGCGTCGTTGGCCGGCTCGACGCGCAGCACGTGCGCGGAACGATCGGAAAGGGCGGCCCGCTCTTGCGCCTCAACACCGGAAGCGGGATGATCGAGCTCCTGAAGAATTGACCAGTTTTCGCTCATGATCCCAGTCGCGTTGCTGTTCGACCCGTGGCAGAGCTTCTACGTCATCGTTGGTTCGTCCGGCGCCGCACTCACCGGTCTGCAGTTCGTCGTCATGGCGTTGATTGCCGACGCGCGGCACAAGGGCAACGCTGACACCGTCGACGCGTTCGGCACTCCGACAGTCGTGCATTTCTGCATCGCGCTCGTGACAGCCGCGGTCATCAGCGCTCCGTGGCCGACTCTCTTGCCTCCCGTCGTTGTGCTGACACTGATCGGGCTGGGTGGCGTCGGATACGCGATCATCGTCACGTTGCGCGCGCGCCAACAACAGGATTACAAGCCGGTACTCGAGGATTGGATCTGGCACAGCATGCTGCCGCTGATCGCATACGTGACGTTCCTCTGCGGTGCGATTGTGCTCGGCCGCGGCGACGCCGCCGGCCTGTTTGCAATCGGGGCAAGCACGTTATTGCTCTTGCTCATCGGCATTCACAACGCGTGGGATAGCGTCGCGTACGTGACGACCTCGCTCATGGGCGATTCGAGCCAGCAGAAATAACCCTGGACTGGCAGCGCGCCACCGTGTTACAATGTCGGTATGTTGAATTTTCACCATACCTGAGGTGAGCGCATGAGTGACACACGCCGGCGGTTTTCGGAACAACTCGACGAGCTGAAACAGGACGTCCGGTTCGCCGTCCGCACGCTCGCCAAGAACCGCGCGTTCACTGCCATCGCAGTGATCACGCTGGCGCTCGGAATCGGCGCGAATAGCGCGATCTTCAGCGTCGTCAACGGCGTGCTGCTCCAACCGCTGCCCTATCCGCACCCAGAGCAACTGCTGCGCACGTGGCAGAGCTTCACCACGCCGACGTCGAGTGTGCCTGGCGCCATCTCGGCGGTCAATCTCGACGATTGGCGTGCGCGACGCCGCGTGCTCGCCGACATCGGCGGCTACTGGTTCTCCGACGGCCAGAGCGGCACCGACATGACTGGAACGGGCGAGCCGCAGCGTCTCTCGGCCACGTTCGTCACGCCCGGATTCTGGAACGCGCTCGCCGTGCCTCCTGCACTAGGCCGCGTTCCACGCGACGACGAGATGGTGCGCGGCTCGAACGATCGGCTCGTCGTGCTGTCATATGCATTCTGGCAACGACAGTTCGGCGGCGCGCGCTCGGTGGTCGGTAGCCGCGTGACGCTCGGCGGCGAGACCTATGAGATCGTTGGCGTGATGCCTGAATCGTTCCGATTCCCGTCGTCGCATGCCGACCTCTACATCCCCTTCTCGACGATTCCCGACAACGCCATTCCACGTCTTCGCCCCGTGCGCATTCTGTCGATGGTCGCACGCATGAAGCCAGGTGTGACTGTCGCGCAGGCCAACGCGGAGGTGAACAGCATCGCGCATGTACTGGCTGAGGAATATCCGACGGACAACGAGAACGGGCCGACGGCGCTGGCGCTGCCGCTGCAAGAGTCGATCGTCGGCAATGTGCGTACGAGTTTACTCGTGTTGCTCGGCGCCGTTGGCTTCGTGCTGCTCATCGCGTCCGTGAATCTCGCCGGACTCCTGCTTGCACGCGCCACTTCGCGCGAGCGCGAGCTAGCGGTGCGTGCCGCACTTGGCGCCGCGCAAAGCCGATTGGTTCGACAGCTCTTTACCGAGAGTCTCGTGCTCGCCTGCATCGGCGGCACGCTCGGCATCTTCGTCGCAAAAGCGGGTATGCAACTGCTCATCACCATGGGCGGCAATCAACTTCCGCGTGTCGACGACATCCGGATCGATGGTCACGTGCTGCTCTTTACGGTCGGATTGTCGATTCTCACCGGTATCGCGTTCGGGCTGGTGCCGGCAATTCGTGCGTCGCATCCGGAATTGCAGCGTGTACTGCGCGAGGGGTCGCGCGGAAGCACGCGCGGCGGCGGCCGGCTTCGCGATGCACTCGTAGTGGCGGAAGTCGCACTGGCGATGGTGCTCGTCGTAGGCGCCGGCTTGATGACGCGAAGCTTCATCGAGCTCACGCACGTCGACCTCGGGTTCACGCCGGAGAATCGCCTCGCCGTGAATTACACCATCTCGACAGCGCGGCACTCAGCGCCTGGCGAGTACATCCGGGTGTATCGCGAAATGCTCGACAAGGTGCGCAGCGTTCCCGGCGTCGTGGCCGCGGGAGCGATTCGTGATCTGCCATTCCACGGCGAGGGCGAGCCGATCGGGTTCACTCCTCCAGGTGGTGCGCCGAGCGTGAATGGCAATGGACCGACGGCGATCTTGATGTTCACGAGCGACGGATTCTTCAACGCGATCGGAATTCCGCTGCTGGCCGGCCGCGATCTTTCCCAGCAGGATCGGCAAGGTGCGCCATCCGTGTTCGTCGTGAACCAGGCGTTCGCGAAGCGGTATTTCGACGGACGAAATCCGGTAGGACAACTGCTGACGGTCGGGAAGTCTCAGGTTCCGATCGTTGGTTTGGTTGGCGACGTTCGCCAAAAAGCAGTGGATGAAGCGCCCGAACCGCGCATCTATGCGAGTGTGTATCAGATCTCGCGCGTCAAAGTGAATCTCGTGGTGCGCACGCGAGAGAATCCGCAGTTGATGATCAAGCGCGTGGAAGACGCAATTCATGCGGTCGATCCGCAGCAGACCATCACTGCGGCGTTCACACTCGACGACGCAGTTGGCGAAGCTGTCGCTCGGCCGCGACTGCTCACGTTGCTCCTCGGACTCTTTGGCGCGATGGGGCTCGTGCTCGGTGCGCTCGGGATTTACGGAGTGCTGGCGTATCTCGTCACGCAGCGCACGCGCGAGATCGGTGTGCGACTCGCACTCGGCGCGCAGCGGCGCAACGTGCTGACTATGGTCCTCGGCAGCGGATTGCGGTTGGCGGCGATCGGTGTGGTGATTGGGATCGCCGGTGCGCTGGCGCTCACGCGATTGATGAGCGGCGTGTTGTACGGCGTGTCGGCAACCGATCCGCTGACGTTTGGTATGGTGGGACTCGTCCTGCTTGGCGTTGCCGCAATCGCGAGCGGGGTGCCGGCGTGGCGGGCGATGCGCGTGGATCCGGTGGAGGCGTTGCGGAGCGAGTAGTGCAGGCGGAAGTTTCCACCATGCAAATATCGAAAGTCATTCCCCAGCTACGAACGACCGATCTGGCGGCGTCGATTCACTTCTACACGGCGCAAGTCGGCTTGACGCTCGACTTTCAGTATGAGGATTTCTATGCAGGAATTCGGGCCGGCGATCAGCTCTTTCACCTCAAGCTCGCTGACGAGAAGGATCCGTCGATCGAGTACGTGGCGAAGGACGAGCATTTCCATCTGTATTTTCAGACGGACGACGTCACCGATGTGGCGCATCGATTGAAGAGCAGCGGTGTGAACATCGTAAAGGACGTTCACGAGACGACGTGGGGGACTCGAGAGCTCGTCGCGTTAGACGATCAAGGACACACGCTGTATTTCGGACAGTCGCTGTCCCAATAGGGGCCCGCCCGCAACCTCGAGAGTTGTTGCCTTGTCCGTTAGCGTCCGTTGAATCCGTCCCGTTCCGTTTCATCAATCGTTATGGCGTCTCGAGCGGCATTGGCTGCAAGTGCCGCTCGGGACGCCATAACAATTTGCAAACGGACTGGAACGGATTGAACGGACCGCAACGGGAAACGCTTCGGACAGTTCTCGGCGATCGCCACCGTTTCATGACGACCGCATCGCCTCCACCGGATCGATTTTCGCAGCACGCCGCGTAGGCGCCAGACTCGCCACCGCCGCGATCACGAGCAACGTCACCGACGTCGCGGCAAGCACGAGTGGGTCGGCCGGACTGACCTCGAAGAGCAACGACCGCACGAGTCGCATCGCCAGCAGCGCCGCGATCAGGCCGATGATGACGCCGGCGACCGCCAGGCGCATCGACTCGCCGAGCACGAGCGCCGCCACCTGAGGCATGCGCGCGCCGAGTGCCATGCGTACGCCGATCTCGGATCGGCGTTGAGTGACGAGGTACGAGATCACGCCGTAGATGCCGACCGCGCTCAGGAGCAACGCCATGACGCCGGCGATGACGAGCAGCGTCATCACGAACGAAGCGCGCGCTGTGGATCGCGCGACGACGTCGCTCATCGTGCGCGGGTTGACGATCGGCACCCGCGGATTGAGCTCGCCGAGCATTTGCCGGATCGACGGAAGAATCTCGGCTGGATTCCCACGCGTCGTCTTCACCGTCCACACCGGATCGCGATTCACCTCGGCCGTGAAGACGACTTCGGTCGCCGGTTGGTCGAGCCCCTGCGCGCGCAACTCGGGCACGACACCGATGATGCGATAATACTGATGGAGTCCGCGCGTGCCGCCGATGGAGATGCCTTTGCCAATTACGTCCTGCCCGGGCCACAAGTCGTTCGCGAGCGCCTGAGTGACGACGGCGACTGTTGACGCTTGGGCATTCGGATCGACGTCGCTCCACACCGGCGTACGCCCGCGAACTTGAATGCCAAGTGATTCGAAGAACCCGGGCAATGCTTGCGGCGTGGCGACACAGGGTGGTTTGTCGTTCGGCCCAAACACCAACCCTTCGCGACCCACCGCCGTGCAGCCCGAACCAAAGTCCTGTAGCGGAAGCGATGTCGATGCACCAACGCGCGTGACGCCAGGAAGCGCCGCGACTCGTTGCTGAAACTGTCGGAGAAATGCCGTGACCGACGGGCCATTCTTGAACTCGGTCGACGGCAAAATCGTCTCGAAGGTCAGCACGCCCGATGGGTCGAGTCCCGGCTTCACGTTGCGCAGATTGGCGAAACTGCGGAGCATCAGTCCGGCAGTCGCGAGTAGCACGAGCGCCAGCGCCACTTGGCCCACGACGAGCGCGCTGCGTACCGCGCGTTGGCCGGTTGACGCCGTCATGCCGCGCGCACCTTCACGCAGTGTGTTGACGTCGACCGTTGTGCGCGCCAGTGGAATGAGGCCGAACACGACGCCGGCGATGATCGCCAATGCGAAAGCAAGCACGATCGACCAGCCGTTCAGACTCACAGTCGCGAGTCGCGGGATGTCGGTCGGCGCAATGGCGAGAATTGCCCCGAGCCCCACGCGGGCGATGACGACTCCTGCCACCGCGGCACTTAGCGTCAACAACAAGCTCTCAGAGAGAAAGTGCAGCGCCATGTGCAGACGGTCGGCGCCCAGTGCGGTGCGGATGGCCGATTCACGCCGGCGCGATTCCATGCGGACGATGAACAGATTCGCCACGTTCGCACAGGCGATGAACAACACCACGGCGACAGCGCCGAACAGCACCCACAGGGCGTTCGCCAGCTTGGGGCCGAGCATCTCGTCGCGCAGCGGGACGACGCCGACGCGGAAGTTGAACTTCTGCATGAACGCCGTGCTGTAGACTTGCGGATATTGGGTGGGAAAATCGCGCATCAGGTTGGCGAGATCGCGCTGGGCGGCCGCGGGTGTTACGCCAGACCTGAGCCGCCCGATACCAGAATACTGATGAGAATTATAGAATGGTCCCGCCGGGTCCAACTGGATCGGCCTCCACAGGTCGACGCCGAACGACGCGAGATCGGACGTCGACGCAAACGGCCCCGGTTTCGGCAACGACAGGCCTTGCTCGGTGACGCCGATGATCTGCAGCGGACCGCTGCTCGTTTGCAGTATGGTGCCGACGACGTTTCGGTCGCCGCCGAAGCGGCGTTGCCAATAGTCATAGCCGAGTACGACCACCGCCGGACCGTGTGGAACGTCGTCGGACGGACCGATCAGCCGCCCAACGGCGGCGCGGACATCGAGCGTCGAGAAAATCGAGGCGGTGACGTCGGCCTCGCGGACTTCCTCCGAGCTTTGATCGCCGACGACGATGGCCGACGAGGTCGTGTAGCCGCCGAAGTCCTCGAAGCTGTGATTGTGCGCCTTGAAGTAGAAATAGCCGGCGGACGACAGGCCCCATTTCGATTCGCCGTTGCCGGGGACGGTAGCGGGATGGAGGATTGAGACCAGCCGATCGGCGTTGCGGTAGGCGAGCGGCCTGAGCGCCACCGCGTCGAGCACGGTGTAGATCGCTGTGGTTGCGCCAATGCCGATGGCGAGCGTGACGAAAGCGATGAGCGAAAAGGCCGGCGTTCTGAGAAGGAGACGCGCCGAATGCCGAACCTCGCGCGTGATGACCTCGAAAAGCGGGATTCGCGAACGGTCGGGCATGGCTCCCTCGATTGGCGGGCTGAGCCGGTAGCGAGCGGGTGCTCGCTGCCGTGCTGGCTTTTCAGCATCTGACAGCGCGGAGTCGCCGAAGGTTGAGGCCGAAACGACAAAGGGCCGGCACGAATGCCGACCCTTTGTTCCGTTGTCAATCCTGATCTATGCGGCTTTCTGCCCAGCCGGCATCCACACCGGCAGGCTGCTCAACTCTCCGACGCAATGGTACCTGGCGGGCGGGAAGCCCGGCACGCCAATCTCGAGCATATCGCCCGTTTGTACGTCGACGTGCAAACCAAGGGCGTCGACGGCAGCGGTGAAAGACTCGCTGTCGATGATGCCTTCCTGCCTCGATTCCGGCCCGCTCACGGCAAACGAAAATCTGGACATGTGAGACCTCCGTCGGTTCTCTCTTCCGAGAAATAAGTACCCCGGGAAGCCCGGAGCGTTTCAGTCACGGATGCCTTGCGGGGAGGTCCTCCGCTGGATCATCCGGTGGTGTGCTCTGTACTGTTTACCGTCCCTTTCTCCCACGACGGCCCATGCGAACGACTTCCCTGCTCTCTACGCTGGCGACCGTAACAGCCGTAACGACCGTAGCCACCATCGCCTGCCTGACGCCGCTCGCCGTTGCCAGCGCGCAAGCAAAACATCCCATCACGTTCGCCGATTTCTCGGCCGTGCGCGTCGTGTCGGACCCGCAACCGTCTCCCGACGGAAAGTTCGTGCTCTATGCCGTAACGACGACTGACGTCGCCGCGAACAAGCGCACCTCACAGACATTCATCATTCCGATCAGCGGCGGAACACCGCAGGCGTTTCCCGGCATCGACGGACCTGACATCTTCGCCACCGAAGCTCGGTGGTCGCCGGACGGAAAGAGCATTGCCTACATCGCCAACGGACAGCTCTGGGTCTCAGACTCTCGCGGTGCCAACCGTCGCGAGCTCACGCATCTGAACGGCGGCGCGGCTGGCCCGGTCTGGTCACCAATCGGCGATCGCATCGCGTTCACCTCCGCCGTCTATCCGGCCTGCACCACCGACGCGTGCAACGCGGCGAAGGACAAGGCGGCAGCGGACGACAAAGTGAAGGCTCACATCGCCGACCAATTGATGTATCGGCACTGGAACGCGTGGGATGAAGGAACGCGCTCGCATTTGTTCGTGATCGCCGTACAGAGCACTCAAGGGGTTCAAGGCGGTGAGCCACGCGATTTATTGCCTGGTGCGCGCTACGACGTGCCGCCCGGGCCGTTCGGCGGCAGCGAGGGATACGCATGGTCGCCGGATGGCCTCGAGATCGCGTACACGGCGAAGGATCAAGGTCGCGCCGACGCAACATCCACCGATTTGAACGTGTACACGATTCCGTCAGCGGGCGGCGCACCGACGGTGATCACCGCGGCGAACAAAGGCGGCGATCAGAATCCCGTCTATTCGCCGGACGGACGATTCATTGCGTACTCGTCGCAAGCGCGCGCCGGTTTCGAGTCCGATCGTGAACGCATGATGCTGTACAATCGTGCCGACCGGACGACGCGCGAGCTGTTGCCGACATGGGACCGCAACGCCGACGCGTACTTTTTCGCGCCGGACGAAGGCGCGTTGTTCATCCAGACGGTCGACGCGGGACGCACCAAACTCTATCGCACCATTTTCGAGCGCGGCACGGCAGGTTCGAGTTTGCTCAAGCCAACGACGCTGCAGCTCATGGTGTCGGACCACAACAATTCATCGTTCGCGCTGTCGCGTGACGGACACACCCTCGTGTGGCTGCGCGACGCGGCGGAGTTTCCCGGCGAGGTGCACACGGGCAACGTCACGGCACTTGCCGGGGTGACGGCACACGCACTGACGCACGAGAACGACGCGCTCGTCTCGCAGTTGGCAGTGAACGGCGCGGAAGATTTCTGGTTCGCCGGCGCGAATGGTGCCCGCGTGCAAGGGTTCATCGTCAAGCCGCCCAACTGGCAGCCGGGCAAGAAGTATCCCGGCATCCTGCTCGTTCACGGCGGACCGCAGGGCGAGTGGCTCGACCAATGGCACAGCCGTTGGAACTATCAGATGTTCGCGGCGACGGGCGCGGCGTTGATCATCATCAATCCGCGCGGCTCGTTTGGCTATGGACAGAAGTTCGTCGACGAAGTGTCGAAGGACTGGGGCGGCAAGGCGTACGTCGACTTGATGGACGGCGTGGACGCAGCGCTCGCGAAGGATTCGTGGATTGACCGCAACGCTCTGGGTGCAGCCGGTGGATCGTACGGCGGCTACATGGTGGATTGGATCGCGGGCCACACGAATCGATTCAAGGCGCTGGTGACGCACGCCGGTCCGTTCAATCTCGAGAACATGTCGGTGGCCACCGAAGAGTTGTGGTTCCCGGATTGGGAGTACGGCGGTCCATACTGGGACCCCAAGGCGATGGCGAGCCAATATCGCGTCTACTCGCCGCATCTGTTCGTGAAGAATTTCAAAACGCCGACGCTCGTGACCGGCGGCGAGCTGGACTATCGTGTGCCCTACACGGAGGATCTCGCGATGTTCACGGCGCTTCAGCGTATGAACGTGCCGAGCCGGCTGGTGATCTTCCCGGACGAAGGGCACTGGATCGGCAAGCCGCAGAACCAGCAGCTCTGGTGGGGCGAGGTGCAGGGGTGGCTCGAGAAGTATCTCGAGGGAAAGCCGAAAGCATAGTCTTTAGAAATTGCTCAGTACAAAACAAGAAGGATCGCTGTCACACGACAGCGATCCTTCTTTTCCTCGAGCCGAGAACGACGCGCTGACTAGCGGCGCGGCGGCTTGGTCGACGTCGTGTCCGATTTCTTGGCCGGCGTAGCAGGCATCGCCGGCACGCGCGTGAAACTGAAACTTCCCGCATCGTTTCCGCCAACGAACAGCTCGCCCTCGAACAGGTGATTCTCCGGATTGATCCAGCCACTGAAGGCGACATCGGTGCCGCCGGCATTCAGGATGAGCATGACCGTATCGGGCTTCACGGTGATGGTGCTGAATTCGGCCGGATCGTTGCCCATGGCAGAGGCAAGCGCGCTGCCTTTCCAGCCGGTGGCCGAGCTATCGATGGCGAGGTCGACATCCTGCTTGCCTTGCGGTGTCTCGACAGTGCCAGTCCAGCGGCCGACGAGGCTCTCCGGAACTTTGGCAGTTTGGGCGTGGGCGGCGCCGACGTGAAGCGACACGATTGCTGCCATGGCGGCGAACACGCGTGTTTTCGTCATGAGCATCTCCGAAATTGGGAGGCGGGGTGGGCGGGAATCGATCGCGAACGGCCGGGATCGATTGAAACAATTGTACATCAAGTACAGCCGCCAGCCAGTGGGAGTTTCAACGATCTGAATGTGCGCCAAAACAACGAACGAGCGACAGCCCTTGGCAGGGTGCCACTCGGTTCGTCACTCAAACTTGGATACATCAATACTTCGGTACTTCGTCGCTCCACTTCGCTCATGGGCCATCACGGGCGCATCCATGCATCGTGACGTCCAGTACTCCCTCGCTAATGAGTATCGGAGCGGGCGAACGATTCTTGAGCGTCGACCGGAGTGCTCCTCAGCTTCCCGCGCGAACAGCCAACCGATACCGCCCATGGTCGGCGACAAATGACTTGAAGCGCGCGCTCGGCGACGGCGTCACGGTCACGTAGTACACGCCGGCGGTAAGCGTGGCGGTGACTCGGGAACAGAATACGCCAGTCGTGCTGGTGAAGTCGTCGCTCGATCCCGCCGATACGCCGGCGGCGCTGACGACAGAGATGCGCGTATCGAGCTCGATGCCGAATCCACAACTGCCGACGACACCTGATGTCTCGAACGTGTATTGCCCAGCGAGTGGAATCGTCACGCTATAGACATCGTTCACATCTGGCGGCGTAATGTTGCCATCCACATATCCACCCACGCTCAACACGTTCGCGTGCGCGTTGTCGTCGTTCGGCTCGACTTCTGTTGGGGTGCCGAGCGAGATCAACGTCGACTGCGCGTTGCCGTTCACCGAGAACACTGTCGGCGCGCCGAATCCGCCGGCCAATCCGAACGGTCGCCCTGGAACACCAATGGTCGAATCGGCGTTCTCGTCGGTGCCAGCCTCCACGTAGTACGAGCCCTGTGCGAGTCGGGTGAACGCGAACGTTCCGTTGGACGCGGTCGTCGTGCGAGCCACCACGCCTGTCGAGGAGTTGACCAGCTTGACCAGCGTTTGACGCGTTGGTCCGTTGGTTTGTGTGAGACTGTTGTACGCGTCGACGATACCCCAGCCATACATGTCGCTGCGCGTGACGCCACTCGGCCGCGTGGCGTACTGCTCGATGCGCGAGCGCAGTTGCGCGGCGGTGAGGCCCGGCGTCTGCGCGAGAAGCAATGCCGCAACGCCCGATACGTACGGCGCCGCTGCGGACGTGCCATAACCAAATAGATATGTCGGAGCCTGTTCGGCGAAATTCCATCCCGGACCGGCGACGCCGCCGCCGCCGTTGTCGTCGAAGCGGAAGTCGCCGCCTGGCGCCGCCACCGACAGCAACTGACCCGCGTTGGAATAGCTCGCGAGCGTTCCGTCCTGGCCGACCGCGGACACGGCCATCACACCCGAGTAGCCCGCGGGATAATCGGCGAAGTCGAGGCCGTCGTTGCCGGCCGATGCGACAATTAGAGAACCAGCATTGATGGCAGCGGCCACGGCACTCTGCAACGAGTTATCGACGTACGGACCGCCGAGGCTCATGTTGATGATTTGCGCGGTGCTCGTCTGGACCAGCGCACCGTTGGCTCCGGACGCCGGCAGACCGGCCGCGTACAACACACCCTGTGCAATGTCGAAGTTCGAGCCTTCGCCGGTGATGCCGAGCACGCGCACCGGACGAATGTGTACCGTCCAGTTCACACCAACCGCTCCGTCGGCGTCATTACCAACCGCGCCAATGATCCCGGCCGTCCACAACCCGTGATCGCCAAGCGGGTTCTCTGACCAGCAGTTGAGGTTCGCGCTGAACTCGACATCGTCGGGATCCGTCGGATCGGCGTCCGGGCCATTGCCGTCGCCGTCGATCGTGTTGAACGCGCCGCCCTCGCACCGCACTTGCGGCACGGTGTCATCCTGCGCCGTGATTTCATATGGAATCTGTGATACGAAGTCGTATCCGTCCTTGGTCAAATTCGCCGCAATGTCCGGATGGTCGAACCGAATTCCCATGTCGACGACGGCCACAGTCACGTTCGCGCTGCCGGTGGTGATTGCCCACGCGTGCGGAAGGTCGACCATGCTGGTGGGCCAGTACTGCGAAATGAGCAAAGGGTCATTCGGCAACTTGGTCGCCACCGAATGGGTGGTGGGCGGCGCGCCCGCAGGCCCGGCGGACGCCGGCAGCGCGCCGATGGCGCCGAACAATTGCGCCACGCCGTTCGGCACCGGCGACGGCGCACCATCGTGAATCGAGATGATGGCGTCGCGCTCCACCCAGGCCACGTTGGGATCGGCCTGCAACTTTGCGATCACCGCGTCGATTTGCGACGGATCGTCGACGCGCAGTCGCGCGGCGAGAATTGCCGGCGAGATTTCGGCATGGCTCACCGGCAGCGTGTTCGCGAACGCTGCCGTCCGTTGCTGAATGAGCGACGTCGCCGCACGCGCCGCCGAGAGCGAGCGGTAACTCGCCGCGCCCGCCGCGGCGACGCCGAGCATTTGACTCTTGAATCCGACAACGATGCGATTGGTCGTCAGGCGCCGCCCCGACGACGTCGACGCTGCGATACTGAGCCGCGGCGTGCTCGAGGTCGCGCGCGAGAAGCTCGCGCCGAATGGCAGCCCTGTCGCCGGCGTGATCGAGCCTGTGATCGTGGCGCCGTTGCCGGCGACGAACGACACCGACGCGCCGGTAATCTGCGGACTCGTGACCGTGACGACTTGCGTGCCTGTCGAGCTGCCAAGCGTCCAGGTGACAGTGGCTTGACCGTTGGCGTCGGTGGTCGATGTCGGTGCCGAGACAGTTCCGCCGCCCGTCACCGTCCACGTCAGCGAGACGCCGGACACCGGCTTCTCGGCGCCATCGAGCACCTGTACCACGAGCGCCGAGTCGAGCGGCGTCGACGGGTCCTCGGACTGATTCGCGCCCGACACGATGACCAGGTGATTGGGCGCGTGTGAGATCGGCGACTGATCTTTGCACCCGGCGAGGAGCACGGCAGCCGCGAGGCCGCCCGCGAACACGGAGCGAAACGTCATACTGCGCACCACGGAGGAGGGAGCGTGGAAGGAAGGCGGCCGAAGCGGCCGATTAGAGATTGCTCATTGGCTCCCTGCGGCGATCACTCGCCGTATGGAACCCAGATGTTCTTGACGTGCGTTGCCGCACGCAGGAATTCACGTCCCTCGCCGTCGTCGGCGTCGAACCAGTCGCGCTCGTGCCACGTGGCCCATGTCCGCTTCATGTTCGAGGCGGATGCCATTTCCACCATCTTCACGCCTTCGCGCGAACCGAAATACCACACCGCTTCCACGTCGTCGTGCTCGGCCAACACCTTGCCGAGCGTGTTGGCGTCGCCGGTGACGATGTTGATCACGCCGGCGGGTACGTCCGACGTTTCGAGAACGCTATAGAAATCCGTCGCCGCCAGCGGATGTTCCTGAGATGGCACGACGACGACGGCGTTCCCCATCGCGATAGCGGGTGCGACGAGTGAGATCATGCCGAGCAGCGGCTGCTCGGCCGGTGCGACGACGCCCATGACGCCGATCGCTTCGTTCATGGCGATGGCGACGCCGCGGATTGGCACGCTGTGGACGGCCCCGTCGTATTTGTCCGCCCACGCGCCGTACGTGAAGAGCCGCGAGATGGACGCGTCAACTTCACGGCGCGCGTGTGAGATTCCGCCGCCGGTCATGGCGTTGATGCGCGCCGCAAACTCGGTCGCGCGCACGGAGAGATTCTCGGCGATGTAGTAGAGAATCTGCGCGCGATTGTGTCCGGTGGTGCGTGCCCACTTGTCCGCGGCGGCATGCGCTGCTTCGACGGCGTTGCGTACGTCTTTGCGGTTGCCTTCCGGCACTTCGCCTACGAGCTCGCCCGATGCGGAATGGATGCGGCGGGTGTAGCCGGAGTCGGGGCGGGCTTGCTTGCCGGCGATGTAGAGTTTCGGGGTACGATCGATCGACGGCAGGGTTGAGGGTGTTGGGTTGAGGGTTGACGAGTTTTGGGTCCTGCTCGGCACTCGGCCCTTCTTCTTTGACTCTCGCGGAACGTACGTAGCGCGCGTCAGATACTCATACATCCCTTCCCGCCCGCCTTCGCGACCGAATCCACTCTCGCGATAACCGCCGAATCCTGCTGCGGCATCGAACAGGTTTGTCGAGTTCACCCACACCACGCCGGCTTTGATCTTGGGCGCGACG
The DNA here is from genome assembly GCA_036499625.1 of Gemmatimonadaceae bacterium. Lineage (GTDB taxonomy): Bacteria > Gemmatimonadota > Gemmatimonadetes > Gemmatimonadales > Gemmatimonadaceae > JAQBQB01. The sequence goes on along the minus strand of DASYDJ010000065.1, from coordinate 770 downwards.
TCGAGCGCGAGATTGATGCTCTCGGTCCACACGCTGGCGGCGAGGCCGTACGGCGTGTTGTTCGCGAGCGCGATCGACTCGTCCGGCGTGCGGAAGGTCATCGTCACGAGCACGGGACCGAAAATCTCAACTTGCGCAATCGTCGACGAAGGTTGGACGTCGGTGAACAGCGTAGGCGGATAGAAGCAACCCTCCGTTGGGCACGCCCATGACGGCTGCCACATCGTGGCTCCTTCATTGACACCCTGCTCTACGAGCCCCCTGATGCGCTCGAGCTGCACCGGCGCAACGATGGCGCCCATGTCGACGGCTTTGTCGAGCGGCGATCCGACGCGCAGCTTCTCCATCCGCGCGCGCAGCTTCGTCACGAGCCGCTCGGCCACGCCTTCCTGCACGAGCAAGCGTGAGCCGGCGCAGCAGACCTGACCTTGGTTGAACCAGATCGCGTCGACGACGCCTTCCACGACGCTGTCGAGATCCGCGTCGTCGTACACGATGAACGGACTCTTTCCTCCCAGCTCGAGGCTGAGCTTCTTGCCCGAGCCGGCGGTCGCCTTGCGAATGATGCGTCCGACGTCGGTCGAGCCCGTGAACGCGATCTTGTCGACGCCGGGATGGTTGACGATCGCGGCGCCGGTCTCGCCATGGCCGTTCACGAGATTCACCACCCCGGGCGGCAGGCCGATCTCATGCACGATCTCCGCGAATGCCATCGCGGTCAGCGGCGTGAACTCGGCGGGCTTGAGCACCAGCGTGTTCCCGCCCGCGAG
>DASYDJ010000064.1:0-3137 GCA_036499625.1 Gemmatimonadaceae bacterium | reverse complement strand
TGACGCAGGCCGGCGCATCCATCGGGACGCCGGCCTACATGGCGCCGGAGCAGGCGGCGGGCGATCCGGCGACTGACCATCGCGCGGACATCTACGCGTGGGGCGTTGTCGCGTGGGAAATGATTGCGGGACGGCATCCATTCGCGGCGCGCACGACGTCGGCGGCGATGATCGCGGCGCACTTAACCGAAAGGCCATTGGCCCTGGTGGCCGCACCTCCGGCGCTGGCGTCGCTCGTCGCGCGCTGTCTCGAGAAAGATCCCGCGCTGCGTCCGCAGTCCGCGGGTGATCTGCTGACTGCGCTGGATCGAGTTGGCGTGTCGTCCGGCGAACCTCAGATCAACAAGCGGCGATTTGGGTTGCGGACGGTTGTGATCGGCCTGAGCGGCGCGGTGGTCGTCGCCCTGGGCATCCTTGGCGCTTGGCGCTACGAACAGCGGTCATCGCGCAGTACCGGCGTGAGCGAAAAGTCGCTCGCCGTGCTGCCGTTCGAGTCCGTCGGCGGTGATACCGCGAACACCTACTTTGCCGAAGGTATCGCCGACGAACTGACGACGATGCTTGCGAAGGTCGGTGACCTTCGCCTCGCCGCCACGAGCTCCGCGTTCTCGTATCGCGGCAAGGCTGCTGATGTACGCGACGTTGGCCGAGCACTTCATGTCTCAGCCGTGCTCCAGGGACGCGTGCGTCGCGAAGGCTCTCGCATGCGCATCTCGGCTCAACTCGCTGGTACGTCCGACGGAACGATTCTTTGGAGCAACAGCTACGAGCGCGAAATAAAAGACGTGTTCGCCGTGCAGGACGACATCACGCGCGAAATCGTGGGCGCGCTTCGCGTGACGCTGGCCGCCTCGGCGGCGGCGCACACGTCGTCCGCGCGTCAGGACACGACGGATGTCGAGACCTACGATCTGTACCTCCGTGGCCTCGCCCTGCTCTCGCAGCGTCGCGACGGCGTGCCTCGTTCGATCGCGTATTTCCGCGAAGCCCTTCGTCACGACTCCACGTTTGCCCGTGCGTGGGCTCGGCTTGGTGAGGCCTACTGCGTCCTGCCGCTTTTTTCACGCACGAGTCTCGACTCCGTGCTCGAGATGGGGCGATCCGCCGTCGCGAACGCCCATCGATTGGATCCGACCAACGCAGACGCGTGGGCCGCGGAAGGGTTCTGCGATGTCCTTTCTCTGCAGGACGACAAGTCCCGCACCGCATTCGAGCGCGCGCTCAGTCTCGATCCGAGCAACGAGGTGGCGAATCGCGCGTACTGGGTTCCACTCGCGTCACTCGGTCGCATGGACGACGCGGTGGCGCAGGTGCGCCGCACGATGCGCGTCGATCCGCTGTCGTCCACGACGACCTGGATTGCTGCCAACATCTTGTTCATGTCGAACCGGCGCGACGCGGCGCTCGTTACGGCGCGGCGTGCGTTCGAGCTCGACTCGAGCGCGGTAAGTCCGGCGAGACAGATGTACGCGTTGCTGCTGCACGCCTCGGGTCGGTCGGACAGTGCGAAGGCGCTTCTTCGCGGAACGACTGCCGTTCCGCAGGCCGCGCCGTGGGTCGGATATTTGATCGCGACCTCTGGAGATCGCGCGGCCACGGCCAGTTACATTCGCCAATACGAGTCCGAACGCGGGACGAACGCCTTCGCGAACGCGACGCAGGCGTGGACGTATCTTGGCGCGGGCGACACGACGCGAGCTCTCGATGCGCTGGAGCGTGCCGCGCGCGCGCGCGAGCCGCTCTCGTTTTCGGTGCCGTTCGCAATGCCGATGTACGACCCGATTCGGGCGAGCGCTCGGTTTGCGAGTGTCATCAATCGGTATGGGCTCGATCCAGCCACGTTCCACGCCGGCCCACAAGTCGCCAAGTGACAGGCGGAGGAGGTCACTGGCGGGCTAACGCCTTAACTAGCTGCGGAGGTCAAGCCTGCGTTCGTTTGGCCGTCCGGTTCGAAACGCCGATCAACATCGCGTCGAAGACGACCTAACAGCGCACGCCGCGAGCTCGAGAAGCGCCGTTGAGGCGACGGCCGCGCGGTAGGAATCTGCCGGCGCGGCAATCAGATGCTTGCGATTGCCACGGGTGATGCGATCTACTCTGGGGATGATTGCACCGTAGCTCCATCTCGCCGTTCGGCATGGCGCCGCGTGTTCCTCCTGCCGGCGTTCGCGCGTCGCGCGATTGATTCGTCGGTAGGCACCGATCGATGCCGATCGACACGAGAGCCGAACGGCATTCGACTGATTCAATCACACATCGGACAATCGAAGCTTGACGTCCAGAGATAGATCGCGGCCACCACAAGCAACACCCAGGCGACGGTCAGGGACACCCGTTGCCATCGCGGCAATCGGCGGACGGCGGCGACGTGGCGCCACAAGAAAGCGTTGAATCGAGCCTTGCTCGGTCGCTGCAATTGCATGAGGATCAGCGGGCTCCACTCCCCGGCGCCAACGACGCCCGCCACCGCCCCAACTCGAGGCGCGAGGATCGCAGGGCGCCGGGGGTCGCTCGGACAATTCGGCGACGCGACGAATTCTGTGGATTCACATGAAGTGTTTGGCGGCCGAACCCATTAGCTAAGCTGCAGCGGCAGAGACTGTGGGCGAGTACGTGCAGAATATGAAGTGGGCCTCGCGCGTGCACAACTTGATCCCTACCCTCCAACAGCTGGAGCGTACGTTACGCGGCGGCGAAGCCAGAGTGAATCCGCGGACGTCACCGGCGCGTGCGTCGATCTTCGCCCGGCGTTCACGTGTCAAGCGGACGGTTGGTTATCATTTGGAGATGATGATCGATCTCGCTACGACGCTTCGGAGGCACCTCGGGCTGGCGGACCCCGTTGCCGTGGAGTTTCAGCGAGGCGACCTCAAAGCAGCAAACGAATTCGACCGAGAGCGCATCGAGTACCGGGGACTCGAAGGCGACCTTATCCCCGCATTCTTGTTTACTCCGCGGAATCGCAAGCCGCTCGGCGGAGTTGTCGTATTCCATCAGCACAACGGCGAGTTCCACCTCGGTAAGAGCGAGGTAGCCGGGGACGCAGGTGACGTCTATCAAGCCTTCGGGCCAGCGCTCGCTCGCAGAGGTCTCGTCGTCTTGGCTCCCGACGCCATCACGTTCGAGGATCGCCGTAA
>DASYDJ010000063.1:0-93025 GCA_036499625.1 Gemmatimonadaceae bacterium | reverse complement strand
GCGCGAGAGTGCGCGTCGACAAAGGCACCGTCGATGTAAATCTGGTGGCTCGATTGCATCGACGAATTATGGCTTCGCCGGTGCCGGAATGGGCGGCGGCAGCTCATCCGCGAAGCGCCACGGTGCGGCGCCAGCGCGCGTGAGCGGAATCTTTTCCAGGCGTGCGCGCACCATCGCGATCGGCATCGGACCGCCCGCGAGCATGGCGTCGTGGAACTGCCGGTCGGTCATCTTCCTGGAATCCACGAGCTCGTGGTGCAGCGCGCGCAACTGCAGTCCGCCGATCATGTAGGCCATTTGATAGAGCGGCGGATAGCTGCCGTTGAACGAACGCCGCACCTCGCCTTCGGCGTTCGCGCGCTCAAAGTCCACGGAGTCGACGAGGAATTGCACCGCCTGGTCGGGCGTCATCTTGCCGAGGTGGAAGTTGAGCGAGAAGATGATTCGCGCGCTGCGGTGCATGCGCCAGAAGAGCGCGCCGAGCCGGTCTTCGGGGGTGACGTCGAAGCCGTGATCCCAGACGAACATCTCCCAGTAGAGCGACTGCCCCTCGCTCCAGAACGGCGTGGAGAACAGGCGGCGCTGCGAGTTGTACCGCGCATCCATGAAGCCCTGCAGATGGTGGCCCGGATTCAGCTCGTGAAACACCGTCGCGTTCGAGAAGTGGGGATTGTTGCCGCGCATGCTCATCAGCTTGTCGTCTTCCGACATGTCGTCGGTCGGATAGGAGACGAGAATGAGATCGCCGCCGAGGAAGAAGGGAGAGACGCGTTGGCGCTCGGGGGTCATCATCTCCATGCGCCAATCTTCGCGCGCGAGGGGCGGAATGGTAACCCAATCGTGCGCGTCGAAGAACTTGATTGCTTTTGTTTGTAGATCTCTAATGAGATCGGTTTGCTTGCCCGGCTCGACATAGGAGTCCTTCACCTTTTCCATCGCCGCCCGCCAGTTGTCGCCGAATCCCATTTCGCGCGCGGCCTTCTTCGCCTCGGAGAGGCTGAACGCGTACTCCTTCTCGGCGATGGCGACCAGTTCCTCCGGCGTGTAGGGAATCATCTCGTAGGCGAGGTCCGCTTTGAGTCCCTCAGCGCCGATCGGATCCCCGATGATCGGCTCGTCGTCGGACGCCGCAGCGTTGCCACCGCGCCCACCGGTCGCACTGGCAGCTCCCGCGCCACCTGCTCCGCCAGCACCGCCGGCGCCACCGCGCCCTGCGGCGCTCGCTGCCAACACCTCCGGTTTGAAACCAACCACTCGTTCGCGTAGCGTGCGCGCGTAGCGAGTGAGTGCGTCGTTGAGCTTTTGATACGGATCCTTGAGCCACCACGAGAACATCGGATCGTAGCCATCGTAGTAGCGGTACCAGGTGGTGGTGCCGGCACGAAGTTGGTCGAGGTCGTCGGCGGCGCGGTTGGCCACTGTCTTCGAAACCTTCGGCGCGATGGCGCGCGGCTTCGCGGTATCTGGAGCCGCGGCGCTCGCAGTACCGGGCGCGCCGCCGCGAGCGGGCGGCGCTTCGAACAGCGCTCGCAGACTGTCGACCTGTTTCGTGACGTCCGATACGGTGCGAGCCGCCGCGCGTGGATCGATCGTTTCGAAGTCGCGACGCGAGTCCTGCAGCGCGAGGAGGCGATCGGCGAACGGAATGAGGACGGTGGTTTCACCGCGCTCCTTCGACTGCCGGTCGAGAAGATCGAGTTGGTGATGCACATAGTTGTCGAGCAGCACGTAGTCGACGCGACCTTCTTGCGAGAGCTTGTCGAAGTCGACATCGCGAAGACGCGCGCGCCATGCTTCGTCGAAGTCGCGCATGCGAGCGCGTTGCTCGGGCGAGCCCGCGGCATCGTACCGACGCGTGAGCGACGTCTGGTCGGCGGTAAACCGATCGACGACGGACGCGAGCTCGCTCGTCGGTTGCGCGATGAGGTCGGCCAGCTTCGGCACTGACGCGAGCGCGCTCGCGGAAGGCGTTGGCGACGATGCGGCGCGCTGGGCCAGTGCGGACGACGACAGGCCAGCGACCAGCGAGAGCACGGTGAGCACGATGAGCAGTCGAATCGGGCGGCGGCAGTGGTTCACGGAAACCTCGTGGTGAAGGCAGTGCGGGCGCGAAAAGAGTGTCATTGCATTAGTTCTCGCGCAACCTAGACTCCTCCGGTATGCCGCCTTCTGCCCCGCTCGCCACGTCAGCGGACGCCATGCTGCGCGTCTTTGTCGACAATGGAATCGACCGCGTCTTCGTCGTGCCGGGCGAGAGCTACCTGGGCGTGCTCGACGCGTTGAACGATTTCCCCGAGATCGACGTCGTGACGTGCCGGCACGAGAGCGGCGCCGCGTTCATGGCTGGCGTCGACGGACGAATCACCGGGCACCCCGGCGTCGCGATGGTGAGTCGCGGTCCCGGCGCGACGAACGCGTCGATCGGCGTGCACGCGGCGCAGCAGGACGGCACACCACTGATTCTCGTCGTAGGCCAAGTGCCGACGAAGGATTTGCGGCGCGAAGCATTTCAGGAGATCGACTACCAGCAGATGTACGGGTCGATCGCGAAATGGGTATGCGAGGTCACGTCGCCAAACGACTTGGCGCCTGCCGCGTTCAAGGCAATTCGCATCGCGACATCGGGGGTGCCGGGGCCCGTGGTGCTCGTGGTCCCCGAAGACGTGCAGCAGAAGTTGGTCGAGCAGCCGCGGTGGATCGCCGTACGCGAGGCCGGCACGTGCGCGGATGCCGCGACGTTGTCTCGCATTCGTGATTTGTTATCCTCGGCCAAGCGTCCGCTGATCATCGCAGGCAGCTCATTCGCGCGCGACGGTGGCCGCGACGCGCTGTTGAGTTTTGCCGAGACGTATTCGCTTCCAGTCACCGTGTCGTTCCGCGAGCACGATTTGTTTCCGAACGACCACCCGCTGTTCGTCGGCGACCTCGGGCTATCGAATCCCGAGGATCAACTCGCCGCGTTCGAATCCAGCGATCTAATCCTCGCGCTCGGCACCAGACTCGGCGACATCACGACGCAGGGCTACACGTTTCCGCGCTGCCCGCGACCGTCGCAGACATTGGTGCACTGCATTCCCGACGGACATTTCGTGAATCAGCATTTCGCGGCCGACGTGGGACTCGTCGCCGATCCCATTGCGGTTGCGCGGGCGCTGGCTGAATCGGACGCTTCGTTCGATCGAGCGGCGCGCACCGAGTGGGTGAAGTCGCTGCGCGCCATCCACGAGCGCATCGCGGCGTGGCCAACGGTGACGGCTGTGGACGGCGTACCGTTCGTCGACGTCGTGCGCGCGTTGCGCGAGCGTGCGTCCGACGATCTCGTATTGTGCCTCGACGCTGGGACCTTCGCTGCGCCGGCATATCGGCACTTCGCGTACGTGAGGCAGCAACGCCTCATGGCGTCGTTCTCCGGCGCGATGGGCTACGGCACACCGGCGGCGGTTGCATCGCAAATGCGATGGCCGCATCGGAAAGTGGTGTGCATGGTGGGCGACGGCGGATTCACGATGACCGGCAACGAGATGATCGCCGCCGTGGATCGCAACCTGCCAATTCTGTTCGTGCTCGCGAACAACAATTGTTACGGGTCGATTCGCATCCATCAGGATCGCGAATATCCCGGTCGCCACCTCGGAACCACACTGAGCAATCCGGATTTCACGGCGATCGCGCGGGCGTTCGGCATGGAAGCCGAATGCGTGGACCGCGTCGATCAAATCGACGGCGCGATCACTCGCGGTCTGGCGGCGACCGCGCCGTTTTTCATCGAGGTGCAGACGAGTTTCACGGCGTCGTTGCCGAGGGGTGACGCGCCGTCTCGCGAGTAACGGACGCCCCTACGGCCAGGGCGGGACGAAGTCGAACCGCCGCACGGAGGCAATGCGCGCAAAATCCCGCTCGTTCGCAGTCACCAGCACCGCGCCTGCCTCACGGCAGGACATCGCGAGCAACACGTCGTTGACGAAACTTCGCGTCACCGATCGCCACTGCGCCGGAGCCACGAGCTCGGACAGCATGCGCCCTGCTTCCTTCCACGCCGCATAGGACGGCGTGATCAGGCGGCCACGGCGTTCGTACGGCGCGAACAACGCCGCGTCGAGTGTCGCGGCTGCATTCGCCGAGACGCCGGCGCGAAGCTCCTGCGCAACGACGGCGCTGAAGTGGAGAAAAGGAGCGAATGCAGCCTGAAACGCCGCGAGCGCGTTTCTGCCGTCCTCCGACCTCAGCGCGTCGATGTACAGATTCGTATCGAGCACATACCGGCGAGGCGCCACAGGTGCTCAGCGGCGTTTGCGTGAGGTATTCGCCGGGAATGCATCGACAATCGGGATGCCGAACGCCGACTCGAGGCCGTCGGCAAGCTCACGACGAAACACGACTAGGTCCAACGCTTCTTCGATCGTGGCCGTTGCCGTCGCGGTTCCCAAGACGCGTTGCGCACGCGCGATCTTGTCGCGGGACAGGCGGTAGCTCATCGCGACCTTGGGTTCTTCGACGTGCTTCGCGGGCTTCGACTGACGCGTGTATTTCTTGGCCATGAGGTTCTCGCATATACCGACTACGGAAATGTATATACGGTCCGGCTTGGGCGCCAGAGGGGCGGACTCCTATGACATCCAGTTCGTCCCAGCTTCGCGATTCCACTTCGTCGTCATCTTCTTGGACTGCGTCCAGAATTCGATCGAGCCACGGCCGGTGATGTCGCCGACGCCGAACCGCGACTCGCCCCAGCCGCCGAACGAGAACGGTTCGCGCGGCACCGGCACGCCGACGTTGACGCCAACCATGCCTGCGGTGGCGTGCTCCATGACGTAGCGCGCCACGCCGCCGCTCTCGGTGAACACCGACGCCGCATTCCCGTACGGCGACGCGTTCTCGACCGCCATCGCGCCCTGCACGTCCGGTGTGCGGATGATGACGAGCACCGGTCCGAATACTTCGTCTTGCGCAATGCGCATGTCGGGCGTGACATGATCGATGATCGTTGGCCCGAGGAAGTATCCGCCCTCCTTCCCTGCTACCGTCGACTTGCGTCCATCGACGATCACTTTCGCACCCGCTGCCTCGGCCTCATCGATGTAGCGCGTGATGCGCTCCTTGGCCGCAGCGGAAATCACCGGACCGATGTCGCGCCCCGGCACCATTGCACGCGCACACTCGGCCATGCGCGCGATGATGTGATCTGTATCCGAGACGGCAACCATCACCGATGCCGCCATGCACCGCTGACCGGCGCAGCCCGACATCGATGCGACGATGTTCGACGCCGCCATCTCGCGATCGGCATCCGGCATGACGATCAGATGATTCTTCGCGCCGCCGAGCGCGAGACAGCGCTTGAGATTCGCCGTCGCGCGGCGGTAGACGATCTTGGCGACCCGCGTCGACCCGACGAAGCTCACCGCCGCGATGCCAGGATGATCGCAGATCGACTCTACGGCATCCTGTCCACCGTGCACGACTTGGAATACTCCCGGCGGCAGTCCGGCGTCGCGCAGCAATTCGGCGATGCGACCTGCGGTGATCGGCACGAGCTCGGATGGCTTGAGAATCATGCAATTGCCGAGTGCAAGCGCGTTCGGGATGGACCAATTCGGAACCATCGCAGGAAAATTGAATGGCGTGATCGCGGCGACGACGCCGAGTGGGAAACGTTCGACGCGACATTCGACGCCGCGACTGACCTCGAGCACTTCGCCCGGCGTGATTTGCGGCAGCGAACAGGCAAACTCCGTGAGCTCGGCAGATTTCGAGATCTCGGCGCGCGCTTCGCTGGCGATCTTCCCATTCTCTTCGGTGATCAGCGCCGCGAGCTCGTCGATGTGGCGCTCGAGTAGCGTCTTGTAGCGATAGAAAATCTGGACGCGCTCCTTGATCGGCATTGCGGACCACGCCGGAAATGCGTCTTGCGCCACGCGGACTGCAGCGTCGATGTCGGTAGCAGCAGAGAGCGGCACTCGCGAGATGATCTGACCGCTGCTCGGATCGTAGACGTCGAGGCGTGTGCGGTCTGTCGGTGTCGTCGCGAACGAGTCGCCGATGTAGTTGCGGAGCTCTGGGTATTTCATGCCGGAAATCATGCCGGAGGCGGCCAGAGGCGGCAAGGTTCGGTGGCGCCAGGCGCGGTGAAGGACGCCACGTTGCCGCCCGTCTCAGGGGCTGGTACGTTCGGCGAATGCGCACATCTCTCATGACACCCGGATTTCTCGCCGCCGCCGCGCTGACGTTTACGTCATCGGTGCAGGCTCAGCGGCCGACACTCTCGCCTGGCGTTCGCGCCTACGTCCAAGTCGACACCGCTGTCGTCGCACTGACGCACGTTCGCGTGATCGACGGCACGGGCGCGGCGGCGCGCCCCGATCAGACATTGATCATTCGCGACGGCCGCATCGCCGCACTCGGCGACGCCGCTAGCACACAGGTTCCGTCGGGCGCGCAGGTGCTCGACCTCACCGGCAAGTCGATCATTCCCGGGCTCGTGATGGTACACGAGCACTTGTTCTATCCGACCGGACCGGGCGTCTACGCGAACGTGGCCGAGAGTTTCACGAGGTTGTATCTGGCCGGCGGCGTGACGTCGATGCGTACGGGCGGAAACATGAACGGCTACGGTGAGCTTTCGATCAAGACGAGCATCGATCGCGGCGAGAAGCCGGGACCGTGGATCGACGCCACCGCGCCCTATCTCGAAGGGCTCGGTCTCGGACTCGGCCAAGTGCACGAGCTGACCGGCGTGCCCGACGCGCTGAAGATGATCGATTTTTGGCACGACATGGGCGCGACGTCGCTCAAGGCGTACATGCACATCACGCGCGACGAGCTGAAGGCGTCGATCGACGAGGGACACAAGCTCGGGATGAAGCTCACGGCGCACCTCTGCTCGGTCACGTATCGAGAAGCGGCCGAGATGGGCATCGACAATCTGGAGCATGGTTTCTTTGCGTCGACGGATTTCGTGGCCGGCAAGAAGCCGGACGTCTGCCCGGGCCAGGGTGTCGGCCAAGCATCGATCGCGGCCGTCGACCCGAACAGCGCGGAAGTCAAATCGCTCATTCAAGAACTGGTATCACACCACGTTGCGCTGACGTCTACGCTCACGGTGTTCGAAACCTTCACGCCAGGCCGGCCGCTGCCGCCGGGGCTCGACGTGCTCGATCCCATCTTGCGCGAGCAGTTCCAGCAGCGGTACGACGCTGCACAGCGGAGCACACGCTCAGTGTACGCGACGCTCTTTCCCAAGGCGCGGCAGCTCGAGGTGCAGTTCTACCGCGCTGGCGGGACACTGCTCGCGGGGACCGATCCCACGGGCGGTGGCGGCGTAATTCCGGGCTACTCAGATCAGCGACAAATCGAACTGCTCGTCGAAAGCGGGCTGACGCCGCTCGAGGCGATCAAGGTCGGTACGCTCAATGGCGCGACGTATCTCGGGCTCGCGTCACGCACTGGGTCGATTGCCAGCGGCAAGCAGGCAGATCTCGTGGTGATCGACGGCGATCCGTCGGCGAACATTTCCGACATTCGCAAAGTCAGTCTCGTGTTCAAGCAGGGCATCGGTTACGACCCGGCGAAGCTGATTGCGTCGGTGAAGGGGAAGGTGGGGTTGTACTGACAGGCTGTCAGGGCGAAGCGGCCTCAGAAGCGGGCACGAGGGGTTGCGGGAGTTCGGAGACAGGCTCAGGTCTCAGTCCTCTAAACTAGATACTCTAAACTGGTCTGGCGGTAAGGGTCGAGATGCCAGTCGTCCGCACTGATCGGTGCGCGCGACTGGCATCTCGAGTCTCAACCTGAGACCAGTTGAGAGTACCTAGTCGAGAGGCCCGAGGCCTGAGCCCACCTCCCTGCCCCCGCAACCCGTCTCAGCGTGACTGTCCTGCTCACGCCCTGAAGGAGTCGACACTCTGCACGGCGCGCAAACGTTTCTCACACGAGAGGCTGGAGGGGGCTAGACTTCAGGGCTGTCCCAATGCCTCTCCAACGGAGTCTCGTGTCCTTTTCAACACTCAAGCTGCACCCCGAGCTGCTGCGCGGCGTCAAAGAGCTCGGCTTCACGCGCCCCACGCCCATTCAGAGCGACGCCATTCCGGCGGCGCTCGAAGGGCGCGACGTGCTCGCGTGCGCAGCCACTGGCAGCGGCAAGACCGCCGCATTTCTGCTGCCCATCCTGAATCATCTGCTGAATCGTCCGCGCGGCACAACGCGCGCGTTGGTCGTGACGCCGACGCGCGAGCTCGCGGCGCAGATCGTCAAAGAATTTGAGGAAATCGCCGTGCACACACGGCTCAGTGGCGCGGCGGTGTTTGGCGGCGTCGGCATGGGTCCACAGGAGCACGCGTTTCGCACCGGTGTCGACCTCATGGTCGCGACGCCGGGCCGGCTGCTCGATCACCTCAAGCATCCGTACGCGAAGCTCGACAAGATCGAACATCTCGTGCTCGACGAAGCCGATCGCATGCTCGACATGGGTTTCTTGCCCGACATCAAGCGGCTGCTCAAGTATCTGCCCACCAAGCGGCAGACGTTGTTCTTCAGCGCCACGATGCCCGCGCCGATTCTCGCGTTGACACGCGAGCTGCTGCACAATCCGGCGACGATCAACCTCGAGCGGAAGCAAGCCCCCGCGTCCGGCATCACCCAAGCGGTGTATCCGGTCGGACAGGAGCTCAAGTCGGCGTTGCTCGCCGCGCTGCTCGATCGCGACATCATGAAGGAAGCGCTGGTCTTCACACGCACCAAGCACCGCGCTAATCGGCTGTGGGAATACTTGGAGAAGCGCGGCGTGAGCGTTGCGCGCATTCACGGCAACCGCTCGCAGGCGCAACGGACCGACGCACTCGCCGGCTTCAAGGAAGGCCGCTATCGCGTGCTGGTCGCGACGGATATCGCCGCGCGCGGTATCGACGTGGAAGCGCTGGGCCACGTCGTGAATTTCGACGTGCCAGGGATGTCCGAGGACTACATCCATCGCGTTGGCCGTACAGCGCGCGCCGAAATGACGGGCGAGGCGTTCACGTTCGTGTCGCCGGAAGAGACGGACGACCTGCGCAACATCGAGCGGGCGATCGGCAAGCAGTTGCCGCGCGTGACGCTGCCGGATTTCGACTATTCCGCCAAGCCGACAGCAAAATTAGAGATTCCTATTGCTGAACGCATCGCGCAGATCCGGGCGAAAAAGGCCGACGATCGCGCGAGAGCCAAGGCGAAGTTGCAGCGAGCAACTGGTCAGGCAGCGCCGGGCCAGTCGCGGCCGGCGGCGCAGGGGGGCGCGGCGTCAGGCGGAAAAGCGGGCGGCAAACGGCGTCGCCGTCGGGGTGGCGGCGGCGGCGGAGGAAGTAGCAGTGGTGGCGGCGGTGGCGCCGGCCGCGGACCTTACGCGGACTGAAGCCGACCCTTCAGCATCACGCACACCCGCTCGAACTCGGCCGCGATGGCTTCGGCCATCGCGGGCCGATCGCCGGGAACACCAGCCTTCGCATCCTTCTCGGCCGCGGCTGAGAGACGTGTCATCTCCGGCGCGCCAACGGTAGCGGCCGAGCCTTTGAGTGTGTGCGCGGCGCGCGCGAAGGTTGGCTCGTCGCCGCTCGCGGCAGAGGTGCGAAGCAGCTCGATCTCTTCCGGCGTGCCTTCGAGGAACGCTGAGATCACGACGCGCACGAAGTCTTCGCCTTCCTCGCCGACGTCAGCGGAGAGCATCTCGAGCATCGACCAATCCATGGTCGCGGCTTCGGACGGCTCTTCCGCGGCGGCCGGTTCAGTCTCCGGAACTGGGTCCGGCGGTTCGACCGCCGGTACCGCGCGCAGCGAGGTCACCGGAGTTTGCGGTCTCGACCATCGCAGCAACGCGGCGCGCAAATTCTCGGGTCGCACCGGTTTGGCAACGTGATCATCCATGCCAGCCTCGATACACCGCTCGCGATCGCCCTGCATTGCGTTCGCGGTCATCGCGACGATCGAGAGTCTGCGGGCGGTCGGACCACCGCTCGCTTCGCGTTTGCGAATCGCGCGCGCGGCTTCGTAGCCGTCCATCACCGGCATCATGCAATCCATGAAGACGATGTCGTACCGGCGCGACGCGGTGAGATCCACGGCGACCACGCCGTTCTCGGCGGTTTCGACGATGCAATCGAGCTTGGACAACAGCCCGGACGCGACCTGACGATTCACCGCGTTGTCATCGACGAGCAACACGCGGCGACGTGCGCCGGGCGCGGCGACCGCGGAATCGAAGACGATCGCGTCACGCGACTCCGGCTGCGTCGGGATCGACTCGGTCACGGGCGCTGCGACGCCAAATATCGTTTGCAGCGCGCCGTCGATCTGCGACGGGCGCACGGGATCGGACACGGTCGTCGCGAAGCCTGCGTCGAGAAAGCGACGTAGCTGTCTGCGGCGGGCTGGCGGAACGAGCATGACGAGCGGCACGGGATGCAGCTCGTCGATCTCGCGGACGTCGCGCGCGAACGTTTCGCCGTCGATGTCGGGCAGGCGAGCGCGGACGAACGCCACGTCGTAGGGACGGCGCGCCGCGACTGCGCCGCGCAGCAATGACATGGCTTGTTCGCCGCTGGTCGCCCAATCCCACGCAGCGCCGGCAGCGATCAAGCGCTCGCCCAACGCTTCGGTCAGACGCGCGCGATCGTCGACGATGAGCGCGCGACGTCCCTTCGCAACCACTGAACGACTGGCTGGCATATCCGGGTCGAGCGGCGCGCGAATCGTAAACCAGAACGTCGAGCCAACGCCCGGCGCGCTCTCTACGCCGATCGCGCCGCCCATCAATTCCGTCAATCGCTTGGAGATCGCGAGACCGAGCCCAGTGCCGCCGTAGTGGCGCGTGGTCGAGGAGTCGGCCTGCGCGAAGTTCTGGAACAACTTCGCCTTGGCTTCTTCCGAAATGCCGATACCAGAATCCTCAACAGAGAATCGAATGCACGCCTCGGTCTCCGTCCGCTCGATGCACTCGGCCGTGATACCAACGTGGCCGCGTTGCGTGAACTTCACGCCGTTGCCGACCAGATTGACGAGGATTTGCCGGATACGTCCCGGATCGCCGATGACGTTGCGCGGCACGTCGGACGCGCAGTGCAGCACCAAGTCGATCCGCTTTTCTTCGACGCGCGGACCCATCAACTCGAGCACGTCTTCGAGCGTGGCGTGCAGGTCGACCGGAATCTCTTCGATCGTCAGCTTGCCCGCTTCGATCTTCGAGAGATCGAGAATGTCGTTCAGAATCGTGAGCAGTGCGTCGGCCGAGCGTGCGATCGTGTCGGCGTATTCGCGTTGCTGCGCGTCGAGCGGCGTGTCGAGCAAGAGATGCGTCATGCCCAACACGCCGTTCATCGGCGTGCGGATCTCATGACTCATGTTCGCGAGGAACTCGCTCTTCGCGCTGCTGGCCGCCTCGGCGATGTCCTTGGCGCGCACGAGTGATTCACGCGCTTCGCCGCGCTCGATGGCGTGGCCGAGCTTGCGCGACATTTCGTGCAACATTGCGTCGACGTCGCCGTCCATGTCGCGCACCGAGCGAAGCAGACACTCCACGACACCAACCACGCGCGTGCCGATCAGAATCGGAATCGCCACGCCGGCGCGAATGCCGGCGCGTTTGGCGATACCCTGACGCGGATAGTTGTCGTCCTCCATGATGTCGCGAACCCACGCGACCTTGCCGGTGGCCCAGCAGCGTCCCGTGAGACCGGCGCCGTGCTTGAGCGCGCAGGGCTTCGTGGCTTCCACGAAGAACGCGAGCTCGGGATCCTCGTGCCATGCTGCCGCGCAGCGAATGACATTGGCTTCCTGATCCACGAGCCACAGCGTGCCGACGTCCCACTCCGTCACTTTGCACGCGAGCCCGAGGACGCGCGGAGCCACCTCGGCGAGATCGACCTGGCCGGTGAGAAGCTGCGTCACCTCGTACTGTGCGGAGAGCCGGCGGTTCACCTCGCGCAACTCCGCGCGCTGGCGCGCGAGTCGCTCGGCGAGACGCTTCTGGTCGGCGAGGCCGGCCATCTGCGCTTGGATCACTTGCAGGAAGTCGACGACAGGATCGTGCAGCGCGAATTCGTCGAACGACAATCCGAATTTTTTCAGATCGCCGGGCTCGGTGAGCCACGGTGATCCGACGAATGCGAGCACGTCACCCGGCAGCGGCAGCATTTGGCCGCGCATGACGACGCCGGTTTCCAAGCACTCGATGATGAAGAGATCGCGTGCGTGCGCGAACATCGATGCGTAGTCGACAGCGTCGGCCGGACGCTTGACTCGTACGAGATCGTCGAGCGATCGGCCGACCGCCGCGGCCGGACAGATGCGCGGCACGGCGGGCCCGTGCTGCACGATCGTCAACGTGCGGTCGAACACGATGTGAAACGGAAACGCGAACTCGAACTGCTCCGGCGGGAGCCCGAAGGCGGCGCCGGCGGGGTTCGAGTTGTCGAGCTGTAGGCGGACTACGGCGCTCATGCCGCCGTCGTCGTCGCCGAAACCTGCGTGGCAACGCGCACAGCGTCGCCCCAGCTCACGAGGAACTCATCGTGATCGGCGCCAGAGGCTGTACTGACCAAGAGCTGCGTCGTCACTTCGGTCTCGAACATTTTGCCGAGGCCGCGCACCATGCCCACGACCATTGCGGTCAGCCCGGGGCGATGCGAGTAGTAGTGTAGTTTGAGCGAATCCTCTTTGACGTCCGTGCAGCGAAAACGCGGCGGCTTGAGCTTTGGGAAGATCAGGACAACGCGGCTGTGGAAGTTCGGAAGATTCTGCAGGAATTCCGGCAGCGTCTTGCCGGCGGCGTCGAGCAGATCGCCGTAGCCCTCGCGCGCCGTCGAGAGAATCCAGTGCTCGCCGAACGTCTCGAGCACGACGGCGGCATCGACGCCGAGGACTTGTGCGGCGGCACCGACGAGGCGGTAGGTGACGTCGTCAGGATATGTCTCATTGCGAATGAACAATTCGGCGTCGACACCCGACGCCGTCTTGATTCGGTCCCAGGCGTCTTCGCCAAATCTGGCGCAGACGAGCTCCTGGATCGCTCGATTGACCATCCCGTACATGGTACACTCCGAAAAACTGGCCGCATCGCCGCGCGCCAAGGTGGCAGGCGCAGACCTACGATTCAGAGTTTCGGTTGACCAGTGGAGCGACTTTAGCGGGCTCCCAAACTACGGCCGGAGCCGCGTCAGCTCGCTCTCAGGAACCGCGAACTGCTACACGGACTGCCACCGAACGACTACTGCCGCACGAACCCGATGCGCGGCATGCTCGCGTCGTCCGCCGGCGTGATCACGATTTCGGCAATGCTCTCATACGCGACGACGATGCGCGCCACTTCGTGACTGCCACCGTCGGCGGGTTGCACGGCTTCCCAATACTGGTCAGCACGTCCGCCGTCGACGCGCTGCCGGAAGGCTTCCAGCACGACGTGGCCCGGCTCCGCGTCGATCACGGAGCGAACTCGGTGCGTGTGAGCGTTGACGAGATGGACTTCGACCGTGGCCTTGCCGCCGGTGGCCGTGATTTGGTCTGCGAGACCATTCTTGAAATAGGATGCGTCGAACACGCCGTTCTCGTGGAAGATGGTGATCGGGTCAGCGTAAACAGCTTCGGGAAGTTAGTCGTTCTCGTCGAGAGGCCGCACGATGGCTTTGACGACCGGCTTCACCTCGCGCGTTGGATCCAATCGCAATTCTCCCGACTGGGCATGCGGCGCAAAGTCTGTCAATCGACCGAAGCCGATGTGCGACATGCGCGGTTGTGCTCCGGATGTGCCGCGCAGGCGCCGATAGACGGCCACGCCGCCGCCGACGAGGGTCCCGGCGATGCCTATGCCCAACAAGAGGGCAAATCCCATCGTCAGTAGTAGAGCGCCTAGCGCAAGCACGCCGACGCCGAATACGACGGCGGCAGCGCGATTCCGGATCGTGAGCGTGTGAACCTTGACCATGTTGAAACTCCATCAACTGACTCAAAACGTGACATTCGTCCAGCGGCGGTGCGGTCCCCCGGCTAGGTTTCGAATATCTCCCAATAAGGTAGTGAGAATGGGTCGCTTCGAGTTTGTGGAAGACGGACGCACGTTCACCTGCGAGCGCGATTCGTCGCCCGCGACCCCCGGGACGCAGTGGTGGTGGCTGCGCGTGTCTGGTGACGCCCTGCGCTACGCGGCGTTCACAGCGGGCGCCAAGGATACGGAAAAGACGGTCAAGCCGCGCATTATCGCGTATTACACGCAGGTCCTCGCCGATCGGGCTCGGCCGCCTGCTCCGCGGTCTCCATGGGGACGTCGGCCTGCTGCAGGCGCAGCCGAAGCGCCAGCGGAGACGCCGGCGAGTTAGCTACGATCGTCGGGGTTCGATGCGCTCACGAAACTGCCGTGCGAGCGCATCGAGTTCTTGACGGAGATCTGCGTCCACGATGTCTCCATCAGGTGTCAGCTTCGATCGCACGAACGGCACTCTGATCGCGCCTACCACATCGGCGGACATCACGCGAATCGTGCGCTCGAGCGCGTCCATGGCGAATCCCGCCGCCGTCTCGAGCGTGGACGCACTGAGCAGTGCGACGGGTTTGTTCACGAACTCGCCCGAGCTCACGACCCAGTCGAGCGCGTTCTTGAGCGAACCCGCGAGACCAAACGCATACTCCGGCGTCGCGACCAGCACGCCGTCGGCGGCAATGAGCTCACGACGCCAATCGGCAACCGCAAGCGGCGGTGTATCGCCGTCGAGATCGAGATTGAACGGCGGCAGTTCGTGGAGCGCGCGCGTGAAGGTCGTCTCGGTATCAGGACCGAGCGCGGTTGCCAACGCGCGCAGCAGCGCCGCATTCGACGAGTGCGCCTGAAGGCTCCCACTCACCGCGAGAATGCGCAGGGTCAAATGATGTACGGCTCCAACCGCGCACGCATCTCGTCGGTCAACGATTGCGACTTGTTCGCGGCATAGTCGAAATGCACCACGACCGACCGCACGTCGGCGGCACGTGCGCCATTGGCGTACACGGTCTGGATGAGCGTCATGCTCGAGTTGCCCAGCTTCTCGACGTGCGTTTCGACGTGGACTGATTCATCCCAGCCGACTTGTCGCCGGTAGTCGATGTAGAGGTTGGCGAGGATCAGCGAGCGAACGGATTTGCCGAGCGCCGCGAGAAAATCGAGGCGGGCGACTTCGACGTAGGCGGCGAAGCTCGCGTTGTTGATGTGGCCGAGTGCGTCGGAGTCGGCGAAGCGTACTTGAATGTCGGTTCGGTAAGGCGAAGCAGTCATGCCGAAGGATACAGCCCCCGGTCAACCCGATCGGTTCGTGCGCGACGCTCAGGTCCGCGAACGACGCAGCGTGTCCGGCGGCGGCACCGTCACCGAGTCGCGGCGCGCCGCGCTGTCACGCGCTGCTTCGGCGCGACGAATGGCATCCGCTTCGGCGGAGAATGCATTTTCGGATTGCGGCGCTTCTGCCGCGCGCTTCGGTGTCGGCTTGGGTTTCGTCGCGGATGCTTCGGCTTCGCGGCGTTTCTGCGAGGCTGCGGCAGCGACTGCGGCATTCTTTGCGGCGGTGCTATCGGCGGCGCGAGCAACGCCGTTCGGCGCTGCTGCGGCTGGCGTCGCGTTCGGCGACACCGGTGGTCCGACCGGCGCTGCAACCGTACCACCGGCCGACTGCGTGAGGAATCCACCGCGCGGCGTTCCTCGAACGTCAGTCGTCGGCGCAGTGGGAATGATCGTCGAGCGTCCGAGGCGCACGTCGCTTCCCGGTGCGGCCGCGGAGTGATGCGTCGCCGCAAATATTCCGACGAGCACGATGATCAGCGCCGCGATGGAAATTGGAATGACCCACCGCGGTCTGCCGGCCGGCGTGAATGCACCGGTATCGGTGTCGCCATTCGTGTCCGCGTCATCGTCGACGCGCGCGCCTCTTCTCGCCTTCGCAACCGCTGGCTCACCTGTGCCGACGGCGTGCTTGCGAACCGTCTCTTCAATCCAGGGCGCCGGGCGCGGCGGTGTCGCAGGCGTCGAATCTTCTACCGGCGGCGGCACGACCGCCGTGTCGGCCACCGTTTGCACCGCGGCCGCGATCGCCGCATCGATCCGCTTCCCTTCCTCCGCGCGGATGCGATCGACATCGGCGTGCTTTGCCGCAATCTCCGCATTGCGCTCGGTCATGTAATGCTCGAATTCGGCCCGCTCGCGCGCGAGCTCCTGCATTTCATGCTCGAACTGTGAACGCTCGGCTGCAAGCTGTGCTTCTTCGTTCGCCTTCAGATCGGCGAAGGCTGCTTTGACGCTCGCCAGCTCCGTCTCTTCGTCGGCCATCTTGCGCTCGAACTCCTTGCGCTCGTCGGCCAACTGCTCTTGAAGCTCGGCGTTCTTGGCCGCACAGGAGCGTTGCTCGGCCTCGAAAGTCGCGAGCTCATTGCGCCGAGCTTCGAGAATGTCCGCCTGCATCTCGGCAATCTCCATCTCGCCGGCGCGCAGTGCATCGGCCGCGGCAACTACACCGACGAACGTCGACACATCGCGCGTGTCGCCGCTCGTGGAGCGCACCATTGCTTCGGTGTCATCGGTGACGCGCTTGGCGAGATCCGGACGCATCTCGGCGAGCGACTGGCCGTCCACGTAGCGCTCGCCCGTGAACATCGCCCACGCGAGCGCGCCAATGGTGTGCGCGTCGGCGCCCGCGTCTGGCACCCCTTCCATGGGAATGGGAGTCGGCTCGAGCACGATGAGCACGCGATTCGAGCCAGCTTCGAACGTGAGCGAATCGGGCGTGACACCGCGATGCACGATTCCATTCTGGCGCGCCCACTCGAGCACCGAGTCGACTTCGCGGAGAATCGCCGCGATCTGCGGCGGCGTGTACTTCTCGCCGCGAGCGAGCCGTTCGTCGAGCGACTCTGTCTGATATCGCTTGCTGACGACGGCAAACTGATTCTTCCCGACCCAGCGGCCCTCGATGACCTGAGGAACGTGCGGGTTGCTCAGCTGCGACAGTAGTTGGGTGTCCGCAGCAAAGTGGTTCAGTGCGTTGTTCTCGCCGCCCTTGGGCTCCTGCACCACCGTGATGACGACGTCGGTGCCGTCGGCGCGACGCTGGCCGAGGTAGGTGCCGACGCGCTCGCCGCTGCGCAGCTCACCATGGATCTCGTAGTCGTCCTGAAGCACCCCGAGATTCGGCGCCGTTTGTACTTCGCTCATCACCACAACTCCCATCCGGCAGGGTCAAGGCAGGTCCACGCGGGCCGGGAAGAGCTCGGCCGCCACTGTGGAATGCGTGATCCATGCCGCGCCGCGGACGCGCTCGCTGAAAGCGCTGGCGGGCAGTTAGTCGGTGGCCAGCACCTGTTTCAGGAATTCGCCGCTGATCAGGGGCGACACGTCCGCATGCTCGTGCCGGCCGCTTACAAATTCCAGAACTCTCAGTCGCTGCGAGCCCGACAGCGAATCGAACCGCAGATTATAGCCTGTGATTTCGACGCGGAAACGCCCACATTTCTCGCAGGCAACGTCAATGACGCCGAGGTCGCTGGTGAAGTTGATTTTCGCGTCGGCGGTCCGGCAGAGTCTGCACGTGGACACGGCGAACGGATCAGTCTGGGTCACGGCGAACGTGCGGGGGTTGAGAGACGCGCCGTCGTCGGCCCTTCAACATAGCACGTGATACCGCGTGACGCGCCCACCAAGCCGGTGCCAACCATTTGGCCCGCTGTGGAGTCCAACGTCAGGACCGCTGCGCGAATTTCGTCTCGACCCGGGTGCCATGCTCAATCTCAGACTCGCCTTTCGGACGCTCTTCAAGACGCCGTTCGTGACCATCGTCGCGGTGCTGTCGCTCGCGCTGGGCATCGGCGCGAACGCGGCGATTTTTTCGCTGTTCGACCAGATGCTGCTGCGCCCGCTGCCGGTGTCGCAACCGGACCGGCTGGTGAATCTCGGCGATCCAGGACCGAATCCCGGCTCGCAGTCGTGCGGGCAGGCCGGTGGCTGCGACGCGGTGTTCAGCTATCCGATGCTGCGCGATCTGCAAAAGGCAAAATCGGCGTTCAGGGGAATCGCCGGTCACGTCGCGTTCGGGGCGAACGTGGCCTACAAGAACGAAACGCTGAACGGCGATGCGATGCTCGTCTCCGGTTCGTACTTCCCGGTACTCGGCGTCCATCCGGCGCTCGGGCGGCTCTTTACCGAGGCGGACGACCAGACGATCGGCGGCGACTTCGTGGCCGTCGTCGGCTATAACTACTGGAAGACCCGGTTGGGCGGCGACCCGAACATCGTCAATCAGAAAATCATCATCAACGGGCAGACGTTCACCATCGTCGGCGTGGCGCCCGACGGGTTCGACGGCACCACACTCGGCGTCATGCCGAACGTGTACGTGCCGCTCACGATGCGTGCACAGATGTCGCCGGGCTTCAGCGGGTTGACCAAGCGGCGTTGGTATTGGATCTACTTATTCGCACGGCTCAAACCTGGCGTCTCGATGGCGCAGGCCAAAACGGCGATCAACCTCGTCTACAAGCCCATCATCAACGACGTGGAAGCGCCGCTGCAGCAGGGCATGAGCGCGCAGACGATGGTGAAGTTCAAAGCCAAGGAAATCACGCTCGAGGACGGGCGGCGCGGTCAGAGCGAGATGCACAAGGACACTCGCACGCCGCTGATTCTGCTGTTCTCGATCACCGGCATCGTGCTGCTGATCGCGTGCGCCAACATCGCGAACTTGCTGTTGGCGCGCGCCGCCGGACGGGCGACGGAAATGGCCGTGCGGCTGTCGCTGGGCGCCACCCGCGGGCAGATCCTGTCGCAACTGCTCACCGAATCGCTGCTGCTCGCCGTGCTCGGTGGAATCGTGAGCTTGCTCGTGGCGCACTGGACGCTCATCGCGCTCATGCAGTTGCTGCCGGTCGACACGTCGTCGGTGCTGCACTTCGAGCTGCACTGGAACGTGGTGTTCTTCGCCGCGGCATTGTCGATCGGCACGGGTGTGTTATTCGGGCTGTTCCCCGCGCTGCAAAGCACCAATCCCGATCTGGTCACCACACTGCGTGCCGGGTCCGGCAAGGTGGCCGGTGCGCGTTCGGCGGCGCGCTTCCGGACGTCGCTCGTCACCGCGCAAATCGCGCTGTCGATGGCGCTGCTCGTGTCGGCCGGATTGTTCGTTAAGAGTTTGCTCAACGTCGGCAAGGTCGACTTGGGCATCAAGCCCGACAGCGTCGTCACGTTCTCCGTGTCGCCTTCGCTCAACGGCTATACGCCCGCGCGATCGGCGCAGTTGTTCGGTCAGCTCGAGCAGGATCTCACGGCGCTGCCTGGCGTGAACAGCGTATCGACAGGTCTCGTTCCGCTGCTCAGCGGCAGCAACTGGGGCAGTGACGTGTCGGTGCAGGGCTTCAAGAAAGGCCCCGACACCGACGCCAATGCGCGGTACAACGAAGTCGGTCCCGGATATTTTCGCACGCTGGGAATTCCCATTCTTCAGGGACGCGAGTTCAACGGGTCCGACGTGGCGGGCGCCACGCAGGTGGCGATCGTCAACCAAACATTCGCCAAGAAATTCGGACTCGGGAACAACGCGGTGGGCAAGTTCATGGGAAGTCATGGCAACGACTCGCTGAACGTCGAGATCGTGGGTCTGATGAAGGACGCCAAATACTCGCAGGTGAAGGGCGACGTGCCGCCGGTCTTCATCTTCCCGTACAAGCAGGACACCACCGTGGGCGAGCTCACGTTCTACGTGAAGACCGCCGCGAGTCCGTCGCAGGTACTTCGGGCAATCCCCGGCGTCATCAAGAAGCTCGATCCGAATCTTCCGGTAGAGAATCTCAAGACGCTGCCGCAGCAGATCAAAGACAATGTCTTCATGGACCGCATGATCAGCACGTTGTCCGCGGCGTTCGCGGCATTGGCGACGCTGCTCGCGGCCATCGGCTTGTACGGCGTGCTCGCCTACTCTGTCGCGCAACGCACCCGCGAGATTGGCGTCCGCATGGCACTCGGCGCCAACGCCGGCACGGTGCGCACGATGGTTCTGCGCCAGGTCGGCGTGATGACGCTCATTGGAAGCGTGATCGGCATTGCCGCGGCGCTCGCGATTGGACGCGGCGCCAAATCACTGCTGTACGAGATGCAGGGGTACGATCCAATGGTGATCGCGATCGCGGTCGTCGTGCTCGTCGTGGTCGCGATGGGCGCGGGCTTGCTGCCCGCGCACAACGCGTCCAAGGTCGATCCGGTGCAGGCGTTGCGCTATGAGTAACTTCTAATCACCTCGTAACGCCACCATCGGCGACACGGCCGTGGCTCGCCGCGCGGGCCACGCGCCGCCGATGAATGCGATTGCCACCACCGACGCCACCGCCGCCCCAAGCGCGATGGGATCGCCGGGGCCAACGCCGAACAGCTGGCTCGAGAGCAACCGGCCAGCCGCCAGCGCTCCAACAGCGCCGATCGCGATGCCGATCGCGGCAAGTCCCAGCGCTTGGCCGAGCACCGCGCGAATCACCGAGCCGCGCGTTGCGCCGAGCGCGACGCGTATGCCAATCTCACGCTGGCGCTGAACGACGTTGTACGAGATGACCCCGTGAATGCCCACGAGCGCGAGCAGCAGCGCGATCGTCGCGAACCCGCCAAGCAGGCTCGCGATGAAGCGCTGCGGCGACATCGCATCCTCCACCGCGTCGTTGACCATGCGCGCGCCGAACGGCGCAACGAGCGGATCGACGTGCCGCATGACCTCTCGGATGCGCGCTGGGACGTCGCGTGCGTCTGCCGTAGTCCGAACGAGGAGCGTCGCCGTCGACATCGGCGCCTGCATGATGGGCGGATACATCGCTGGAGGCGCATCGGTCGTCAGCCCCCCGAACCGCTCATTTCCGACGACCCCTACGATCTCGCGCGCTTGGCCCCAGAAGCTGATCCGCTGACCAATCGGATCGCGTCCGCCAAAATATTTTGTCGCTGCCGCCTGATTGATGACGATCACGAGCGACGTGCTCGCGTCATCGCGATCGGTAAAGAGCCGACCACGCAACAACGGCACACCAACCGTCTCGAAATACGACGCGCTCACTGGCCGGGTCGACAACTCGGCTTGTCCACGCTGCGCTTCCGCTTCGCGCCCGACGATGACGAAGCCATTCGTGAATCCGGGATCGAGCGGATCGGTTGCGGCAATCGCCGCCGATCGAACACCGGTCAGCGCGCGCACACCAGTCTCGAGATCGCGCTGATAGGACAGCATTTGCGTCCAGCCAGCGGGGAATTTCGAGTAGTCCTGCGGATAGCGGCTCTGCGGAAGCGTGTAGTGGGCCTCGAAGAGATGCCCCGCATTGAATCCCAGATCGACCGCGAGGACATTGTCGAACGAACGGAGGACGAGACTGGCCGCGGCTGCGAGAACAAGCGCCACCGCGACCTCGCCGACGATGAGCATTCTACGAAGTCGCTGATGGCCGTGCGAGCCGGCGGTGCCGCGAGTCTGCATTGCATCGAGCACCGCGGCGCCGCGATGCTGCACTACCGGCAACAGCCCGAACGCGGCGGCAATGGCCAGGCAGACGACCAAGGCGAAGCCGAACACGGGAAGACTCAGCACGATGTCATCGCGGCGCGGGAGATTTGCCGGTGCGATCGACGGAAGCACGTGAAGCGCGAGGGCGGCAAGGAGCAGCCCGAGTGCCGCTCCGGCGACGCTGACCACGAACCCCTCGACGGCGAATTGTTGCGCGAGCCGGCGACGAGACGCGCCCAACGCGAGGCGAACGGCCACTTCATGCGTGCGCGCGGCGTGACGCGCGAACAACAGATTGACGGCGTTGGTGCAGGCGATGAGTAGCACGAGTGCGACGCCGGCGAACAGCGTTGCCAAAGAGCGTCGCACGTTGCCCACGAGCGCGTCGTCGAGACCTTCCAGATGAACTCCGCGTGCCGTGTTGTCGCGCGGATAGTCCGTCTCGAGACGTCGGGCGAGGGCATCCGTTTCGCGCTGCGCGGCGTCGAGTGTCACGCCGCTGCGCAGACGGCCGAGCATGCCCACGGAATGATTCGATCGAGTGGCGCCCGCCTTGACGAACCGCGCCGCGATCCAGAGGTCGGTCTTTTCGCTCGGTTGTCGCACGCCGGGCGGGAGCACGCCGACCACCGTATATAAACTGTCATCGAGCCGAAGCGTGCGGCCAACAATCGATGGATTGCCGCCAAAACGTGCGCGCCAGAATCGATCGGTCAGCACGGCGACTCCGGCCGCTCCCGGTTCATCCTCGGCAGCCGTGAATGCGCGTCCGTACGTCGGGCGCACTCCGAGCACGTCGAACATCTCGTGGGTTACTGCCGCTGCGTTGACTTGCGTTGCGTCGTCGGTGACGAGCGTCGGTGTGGATTGCTTGAATCCGGCGATCGTGGCGAACGCGTGAGCCGACGCGGCGTAGTCGAAATAGTCCGCCAGCGATCCAGCTTCGCGCGTCGTTCCGCTGTTGCGATCGGTCTCCCAGATCACGACAATGCGATCTGCGTTCGGATATTGTAGCGCGCGCAGGAGGACGCCGTCCACGACGCTGAACACCGCCGTCGTGGCACCGATACCGATTGCCAGCGTTGCGACCACGGCGACCGTGAACACCGGCGCGGCAGCGAGCGTGCGGAACGCATACCGAAAGTCGCGCGCGAGCTCTTCGATGGGACGCGTACCGCGGGCATCGCGCACCGATTCCTTCACGGGCTCGATACCGCCGTTCCGCGCGGCAACAATGCGCCGAGCTTCGGCGGGCGGCACGCCATCGCGCTCGAGCGACTTGGCGTCGAGATCGAAATGCAAGCGAAGCATGTCGTCGAGCTCCTGCTCGACGGCGGTGCGACGAAAGAGCGCACGCATGCGGCGGCGGACGATGAGCGCGAGTCCCACTAGCGTCTCCCGGTCATGTGGTGCGCAGCATCGTTTCGATGGCCGCGGAGAGGCGGCGCCAGCTCGCGGTTTCCTGGCCGAGCTGTCGCCGGCCCGCGGCGGTGAGATGAAAGTATTTCGCGCGACGATTGTTTTCCGTCGTCCCCCACTCGGCGGCGATCCAACCCTGATCCTCGAGTCGTTCGAGCGCCGGATAGAGTGATCCCGGATTCACCTGCAACACACCGTCGGTAATCTGGCCAATGCGCTGAGTAATTCCCCAACCGTGCATGGGCGCGAGGGACAGCGCCTTGAGCACGAGCATGTCCACGGTTCCTTGCACTACATCGCGGCTGGCGGCTGGCACGACCAATCTCCTCTCGATGGCTGAGAGAAGATTGAACCGTTCCTCTCAGTTGTCAAGAGGAACGTCAGCGACCGTCATTCGCGTCAGCTACACGTCGGCTGTCCCCGCCCCGACAGATCGATCTTGCACGTGCGCACCACGCCGGCCAGCGTGACGACAACCGTTGGCGTGCTCGATCCGTCGAACGTCACCACGGCGCGCGCATTGGTCGTGATCGACGGCAGGAACCCGATCGACGTGACCGCCGTCGCGTCGGTGGTCACGGTGCCCGACGCAGGCCACTGACTCGTCGATCCTTCCGGCGGCAGTATGACGTTCGCCGCGGTGGTCGTCGCGTCGATGAGCGCGTGCGTCGAGGTCGATCCGGTCGTCGTGACGTCGTAGTGCGAGACGGACGTTCCGTTCAACGCGCGGTTCGCGGCCTGAAGGCCGCTCATCGTCATGTCCGTGTGATCGCTCAGTGTTGCACTGGCGACCGAGCCGACCGAGCTCGCGAGCGAGACAGTTCCTCGAGTGTCGGCGACGACTCGAATCGACGCGGTGGTGTTGACGTTTGGCGACGTTTGGCTGTTCCCGGCCGCGTCAGACAGATAATATGAGATGTCGAATGTGAGGCCGTTCGCCGCCGCGGTCGGACAGGTAAATCCGCCTGTCGTCGTCGAGTAGGCGCAGGCCGACGGCACGACAGCGGGCAATGTCGTCGACGTCGGAAGCGCGAGGAGCGTGCTGACGCCCGGCGTGCCGCCCACGCCGCCATTCGACATCGCGGAGATTTCCGTCGCCACGTCGAGCTGATGCAAAGTCGGCCCGGTCGCGGACGACGAGCTGTCGGAACATCCGACAACCGAAACCACAATGGCCATCGCAATGGCCGATCGATTGATGTTCATCTTCATCGGAAACCCTCGAAGCGCGGTGATGTTCCGGACGAGCGCGCCACACTGCTGCTCGTGCGCAGAGTTCGAGGGGCACAACGTGGGCCGCTAGTGCCGCGAGACGTTCACTCGTGACTCGCGCGCTGAGCTTCAGCTCGGTATTTAGCTCGGTACTGCTCGCGAAATGATCTCGCGCGCGTCCAACTGAATGCGCCGCAGATGCTCCGGCCCCTTGAAGCTCTCCGCATAGAGCTTGTACACGTCCTCCGTGCCCGATGGACGCGCGGCGAACCAGCCCGCCTCGGTCGTCACCTTGAGTCCGCCAATCGAATTGTTCGTGCCCGGTGCCGTCGTGAGCATCGCCGTGATCGGATCGCCCGCCAGCTCTTTCGCGTGGACGTCAGCCGGCGATAGACGCGATAGCGCAGCTTTCTGCTCCGACGTCGCCGGCGCGTCGATGCGCTCGTACACCGGATCGCCGAGCTCGCGTGTGAGCTCCGCATAGTGCTGCCCGGGATCACGTCCGGTCGCCGCCGTCATCTCCGCGGCAAGCAAGCCGAGGATCAGCCCATCTTTGTCGGTCGACCACACGCCGCCGTCTCGCCGCAGGAACGACGCCCCTGCACTCTCCTCGCCGCCAAATCCCAATGCGCCACTCACCAAACCCTCCACGAACCACTTGAATCCCACCGGCACTTCCACGAGCCGCCGACCGAGTCGCGAGGCGACACGATCGATCATGCTGCTGCTCACGATGGTTTTGCCAACGCCGGCCGACGACGGCCACTCCGGCCGATGAGTAAACAGGTATTGAATTGCGACCGCGAGGTAGTGATTCGGATTGAGCAGGCCCGCCGATCGCGCCACGATACCGTGCCGGTCGTGATCGGGATCGCACGCCCAGGCGACGTCGAATTGATCGCGCATACCGATGAGCCGCTGCATCGCGTACGGCGACGAACAGTCCATGCGGATCTTGCCGTCCCAATCCGCGGTCATGAACCGAAATGTCGGATCGACAACGTCGCTGACGACAGTGAGTGGAATCTTGTACCGATCGGCGATCGCGCCCCAATACTTCACGCCGGCGCCGCCGAGTGGATCGACGCCGAGCGAGATGGTGGCGGCGCGGATGGTGTCGAAGTCGATGACGGACTTCAAATCACCGACGTACGCATCCATGTAGTCATGCGCGTGCGTCGTCGACGCGCGGCGTGCGCGCTCAAGTGGCATGCGCTTCACGCCGGCGAGATCGGCGGCGAGCAGCGCATTCGCGCGATCCTGTATCCACTTCGTGATGACGGTGTCCGCCGGGCCTCCGTTTGGCGGATTGTACTTGAAGCCTCCGTCGGCCGGCGGATTGTGCGACGGCGTGACGACAATGCCGTCGGCGAGACCGGTCGTGCGATCGCGGTTGTATGTGAGAATGGCGTGCGACACCACGGGCGTCGGCGTGTACCCGCCGCGATCGTCGATCATGACGTCGACGTCGTTCGCCGCGAGCACCTCGAGCGCCGACGCGAACGCCGGCTCCGATAGGGCGTGGGTATCGATCCCGAGGAAGAGTGGGCCGCTGATGTTTTGCGAGCGACGATGTTCGCAGATGGCCTGCGTGATCGCGAGGATGTGTCGCTCGTTGAACGAGCCCGCGAACGCAGTACCGCGGTGGCCGGACGTGCCGAACGACACACGCTCGGCGGGCACGCTGGGGTCGGGCTCGCGGGTGTAGTAGGCCGAGACGAGTCGCGGCACGTTGACGAGCATCGACTCGTTTGCGGGGAGGCCGGCGTTGGGGCTGATTGTCATGGGTGCGCGTTACGGCAAGCTCTAGACCTCAGGCGTGCGTATCAGACTAGCGTGCGCCGTACGCACAAGGAAAATCCTCGTCCTTTTTGCCGCGGAAAACGCTGACGAACCCTGATGGACGCGGCAAAATCACCACAGACTTTCTTGGCGGCATCATTCCGCGTCGATCGGCGTTCTTCAGTGTGATCAGCGGCAAAAAGGAATAGCCTGCTCCGCCGCGCAAATAACGCCGCGTCGACCGACGAGAGCTGTGTCACTATTATTATACTAATTCTCTACTTGTGCCACAACGTGCGACCGACTCCCCGGCACAGCGGCCAGCACCGCCATACCCGCCAGCCCGCACACGAACACCGCGCTCCACGCCACCACCGGTCCGAATCGATCGAGCGCCGCTGTCCCCGCCCACGGCCCCACGATCAGCGCGACGCTGAACATGCTGACGAACGCGCCCATGTACGCACCGTTCCGTCCCGGCGGCGCGATGTCGGCGACGTACGCGGTGCTCGACGGAAAGAAAATCATCTCGCCGAACGTCCAGAACACCACCGTCACCGCGAGCGCCGTCGTGGATTTCGCCACGGCGAGTGCGCCGAAGCCGATCGCCGTGAGCACCGCGCCAAGCATCAGCGCGCGGCGGTGTGGCCAGTGCGCCATGGCAACGTTCACCGGCACCTCGATCGCGACGATCAGCAGCGTATTCAGCACGAACAACATGCCGTACAGCGACGGCTTATAGCCGAGATCGCGCACGAGATACAGCGGCATGGCGCCCTGGTTCTGCATGAAGACCATGGACACGAGCAGCACGCCGGCGAAGAGAATGATCGCCGTTCTGTCTCGCCATACGCCGGTGCTCGCCGCGAATGCGCGACCCTCGCGAGCCGCGACGCCGTGATGCAGCTCGGCCGCCAGACTCTTTCGCCTGGCCCAGAGCAGCGCCGACAGTACTCCGGCTGCGGCGAGCGACGTCAAACCGTCGACCACGAACAACAACGGAAACGATACGAGCGCGAGGAATCCGCCGACCGCAGGGCCGACACTCATCCCGAGGTTGACGGCGAGGCGGTTGAGGGCAATCGCCGCTTTGCGCTGTTCAGGCGGCACCAGATCGGTGAGACCCGACAACGTGGCCGGGCGCACAGCGTCGGCGGCCACCGCCCAAACGAACGTTAGAATCGCGACGCGCGTGAAATCGTGCGCGAGTGGAATGACGAGCAGAATCACGCCTGTAAGCGCGAGCGACGCCTGCATCACCTTGAACGGTCCGAAGCGATCGCTCAACCGTCCGGAGATCGGGCCGGTCAACAAGCTGCCGACGCCATAGACGCTGAGCGCAAAGCCGGCGCGCGCCGCGGAGACGTGGAGATGCTCGGTGAGGTACAGCACGAGAAACGGCAGCGCCATCACGCCGGCCCGGTTCACGAGCGACGTGACGAAGATGATCCAGACGTCAGCCGGCAAGCCTCGCAGGCCGCGCCACGGGTTCTCGAATGGCAATCGAAACCGTTTGTCCTGTTGCACGCGTTGCGGATCGATCCGGAATGCCGCTCGGGCTGGCCATAACGATGGATGACAACGAATTCAACGGATGCAACTGATTGAACGGAGAGGCAATTTGGAAATTGCCAATTCTAATATACTAATTCTTTAATGCCGCCACGAATCGCACGAACGCATCTCGCTGCGCGGCCACTTTGTCCGACGGCCCAAACAGCTGAATGAACATCGTGCCGCGCGGCGTCTCGGCCACTGCCGCAACGAGTGTCTGGCCCGTACGAGCCGTCTCAGGTGAGCCGGCGCCGATGCCGCGAGCATACGTCCCGCGGAACTCGGCGAAAGTGAGCGGAAAGGCGGCCGTCGAATCGTGTGTCAGCTTCTCGAAGACCGGCGAGCCATCGGGATTGGAAAACTGCGCCTTCCACCGCGCAACGTTCGACTCCACGGTCCCACCCTGCCCCACCCCGAAGAAATAGACGACCACCTCGGCGCGCGAGAGCGAGTCCGGACCAGGCGTCACGTACTCGGCGAGGCGCATCGACGACGACGGCGCGCGCGGCGTCCAACCCGCCGGAATAGTCGTGTGGTATCCGAGTAGTGTGACCGCAGGCGCCTGCGCGGCGAGGGCGCCCGATGCGCGAGATGCATCCGCGAACGGCAAAGCAACGATGAGGGCGAGTGGCGCAATCGCGCGGCGAAGGGTGATCACGCCACAAGTATACGACTCAGCGGGTGCCTGCGGCAGACAGCAGCGCGACGACGAGCCGCTGCATGTGGATGGACACGCTCGCGCCGTCTCGAATGGCGGTTCCCGTGATGTCGTGCTGCGTTGGCTGTACGGCATCCACGTGCTCGGCAAAGCGCGGCGTGCCGGTCGGCGTTGGACCGTCGAAAAACTTCAGGTCCAGATGAAGCGAGTCGCCCACGACGCTGCCGGTGCCGGCGATCGTACCGCTGCAACAGGCCTCACCAGTCCACACGCCTTGCGCCGCGATCGACGTGCCGGTGAGCGTCAACACCCACTGCTCGCTCGAGCCGGGCACCTCATCGGCGCGTCCCCAGTCTCCGTCCAACGACGCGGCCGTCGGCGGGAGCGGCTGGGTGGTGCTGTCGCCACAGCCGGCGCCGCCGAGTGCGGCGAGCGCGCAAGCGACGAGGGTGATGCCGAGTCGTCTGCTGAGTATCATCATATGTTGCTCAACTGGCTGGCTTCGCGGCCGGTCACCGGCCTTCAGTGGTCCACTGTATAGCCAATAGACATCGCGTGCGCATCGGCATTGACCTGGGTGGAACCAAAATCGAAGGCGTGGTGCTCGGCGCAGACGGCGCGGTGGTGGCGCGCAAGCGCGTTCCGACGCCGCGCGACTATCGCGCAACAGTAAACGCCATCGTGGAATTGGTGCGCGACCTCGAGGCCGACGCGGGATGCCAGTGCACTGTTGGCGTTGGAATTCCGGGAACCGCGACGCCGGCCGGCCTCGTCAAAAACGCCAACTCCGTCTGGTTGATCGGCCATCCGCTTGGCGGCGACCTCGAGGCGCTGCTCGGCCGGCCCGCGCGTCTGATGAACGATGCGAATTGCTTCGCCATTTCCGAAGCGGCCGATGGCGCTGGTGCCGGCGCGGAAATAGTCGTCGGCGTGATCTTGGGCACTGGCGTGGGCGGCGGCATCGTCGTCAACGGCCACTGCCTCGAAGGCGCCAATCGCATCGCCGGAGAGTGGGGACACAATCCGCTTCCCTGGCCCGACGACAACGAGCGTCCCGGCCCGGCGTGCTACTGTGGCCGGTGCGGCTGCATCGAGACGTTTCTCTCCGGTCCGGCGTTCGAGCGTGAGTATGCGGCAAAGTCTGGACGCGCGCTGTCGGCCGTTGAAATCGTCGCAGCCGCGGAGCGCGGCGATTCGCATGCGGGCGCCGCTCTCACGCGATATCAGGACCGGCTCGCGCGCGCCTTCGCATCGCTCATCAACGTCGTCGACCCTGACGTCATCGTACTCGGCGGCGGGATGTCGAACATACCTGGCCTCGCCGAGTCGGTAACACCGCTGCTGCAGAAATATGTATTCTCTGATAGCGTCGTCACGCGGATCGTGCGCAACGTGCATGGCGACTCGAGCGGCGTGCGCGGCGCAGCGTGGCTGTGGCCTGCGTTGTCATTCCGAGGAGCGTAGCGACGAGGAATCTTCTGTCACCAGTTAGGGACGAAAGATCCCTCGTCACTTCGTTCCTCGGGATGACATTCGTTTGCTACGTTCCTCGGGATGACAACTCGTGCATCCGAATCACGAGCGTGTAGTGATGATGCGCTTCGTGCACGAGAAAGAAATCGAGCCAGCCGGCAATCGAGACTTGGCCGAGCAGCGGATGCGATCCCGTGCGACTGAGCTCGTGCGGCGCGAGTGAGCTCACGTCGTCCGAGAGTTGGGCACGCACGCGGGTCAACCGCGTCATGATGTCGGCATAGGGCAGCGCTGCCCATGCCGCGAAGCCCGGATCGTCGGGCGCTCGATAGCGACCGAGCGATGGCGCGTCTTCGGCGCGCATTTGCGTGAGGCGCTGGCGAAAGATCTCGTGATATCGCCCGAGGTGCGCAAGATGCTCGCGCGCGGACCAAACCTCCGGCGCCGGGCGTCGATCGAGATCACTAAGATTTGGCTCGCCGAGCAGCCGGAGCAGTGTCTGCTGCTGCTCGTCGAGACGCTGAACGAATTCAGTTGGCGTCGGCGTCAATGCGCCTTGGTGGGTCCCGCGGCATCGTGATCGCCGGAGACCGCCAGGTGACCCGGACCGGACACGCGAGTACCAAGCGACTTGAGCTGGCGCTGCCATGTGAAGCGACACGCGGAACAGTGTCGTTCGACCGTGACGCGTCCGTCGGACCAGGTGCATTCAAAGGTCGCCATGTCCGGCTCGATCCGCCCACACCCGTTGCAGCGGTCATTCATCCAGGGTCGCCATATCGCTGATGGAGAGACTCGAAATACTCGATCTGATCTCGGACGCTTGCGAAACCTTTGCGGCACTCCTTGAGCATGCGCGTTGCGCGGCCGTTGGGAAGCGCGCGAGCCACTTTGACATGCACCGCGGCCGTGCTTCGCGACGGCTTGACGACGGCCACCGCCACGGCGTCGCCCAGCAGCTCGAAGCGCAACGCTTCCTTCACGCGACCCGAACCGTAGGCGGCGGCAATGATGCGACGTGCACGCTGCACACGATGCGCCTTTTGCGTCGGCACTGGTACCCCTGCGCTACTCCCGAGTATCGGCCCGAACCGGCGGCGCTGCATCACGCCGCGCCAGCTCGCAATTGAAAATACACCAATTCTCGAAAAAAGCGATTATTAACGAGCTCTAATAATTTTTCCGCACCCTGCCGCGTGAAAAATCCCGCAAATCACTCTATAACCTCGTGACATCTCGTTCCGTCACAAGGAATTACGGTATACCGAGTCAATTGACACTACCGGTACCATCGCCTACGTTCGGCTTACGACGCAAGTAGTGAATGCCAACGTCGACGCGCCGCCCTCCCCCAATCGGCCACCTGTAGTTCGGGTGCACCGGTTACCCACAAGGGTCGCTCGGCCGGTACACCACATACGTCCACCCACCCACGCCGGCGTGCCCAAGCATGCCGGCACGATGCGTTGCGCTGATCGTCTCGACGATTCGCCGCGATAGATCGGGAGCTCGCGCACGTGGGTCAGGTCCTCCAACCGCACCTGCGGTTGGTCCATCACTCTCTCCGGGAGTAAAGGAATATGAGATGGGGTCCTCTCAGCTCGAAGTTGCTCCACATCGTTCGACCCGCTCCGCGACAGCGATGGGGGGTCGCTGTCGTCGCGGCGCTTGGGCTTTTCGTCGGTAGCATTCGCGCAGGTGCACAGGGCACCAGCGGCACGATCACCGGCCGCGTCACGGATGGCGCCTCCAACTCGCCACTCGTCAGCGCCAACGTCCGAATCGTCGGGACGACGATCGGCACGCAGACGGGCACCGACGGCCGATACACCATTCACGGTGTGACGCCCGGCACGGTTGACCTGCAAGTGAATCGCATCGGCTATCAGGCGAAGCACGCCAGCGTCACCGTGGCCGCCGGCCAGACCGCGACGGCCGACGTGAGCCTGTCCCAGGCCGCCTTCTCCCTCGCGACCGTCGTCACGACGGTGACGGGTGCGCAGAGCAAGGCATCACTCTCCAACACCGTCGCCACGAT
The DNA here is from genome assembly GCA_036499625.1 of Gemmatimonadaceae bacterium. Classification (GTDB taxonomy): domain Bacteria; phylum Gemmatimonadota; class Gemmatimonadetes; order Gemmatimonadales; family Gemmatimonadaceae; genus JAQBQB01. Next base: position 61,392 of record DASYDJ010000063.1, on the reverse strand, counting down.
CGACGTCGGCGACAAGATCGCCGAGACGCCGGTGACGACGACGGGCGAGCTGCTCTCCGGTCGCGCGTCAGGCGTTCAGGTCGTCTCCGGCGGTGCGGTCGGCTCGGGCTCGCGTATTCGCATTCGCGGCCAGTCGTCGCTCTCGCTGAGCAACGATCCGATCATCTACGTGGACGGCATTCGCGTCAACGGCAGCAGCGCGCAGACCATTGGCACGGGTGGCTCGCCACCGTCGGCGCTCGACAACATCGCGCCGGAAGAGATCGAGACAATCGACGTCATCAAGGGCCCTGCCGCCGCAACGCTCTACGGCACGCAAGCCGCCAACGGCGTCATTCTGATCACGACCAAAAAGGGTAAGGCCGGCGCCCCGCGCTGGAACGCCTTCTCCGAGAATGGCGTGCTCTACGATTCGCACAAGGGAAACTATCCCGATCTGTGGGTCGCGTTCGACAACACGCTGAAGCCCGGCACTCCGCAGGTCTGCTTGCTCATGCAGGAAGCCGTGGGCACGTGTCACATCGACAGCACGTACCACAACAATGTGCTGAACGATCCCCTCACCACACCGCTGCAGACGGGCAACCGCGCGCAGTACGGCCTGCAGGTGCAGGGCGGCGCGACGGCACTGCAGTATTTCCTGTCCGGCGACGTCGAGCACGATCAGGGTCCGTACAAGATGCCCACGGCCGAGATCAATCGGCTGGTGGCTGAGCGCGGCACATCGATCGGCGACGACCAGATCTACCCGAACGCGAACAAGCAGGTGAACCTGCGCAGCAACCTCACCGCCGAATTGTCGTCGAAGGCCAACATCGCGGTGCAGGTCGGGTATGTCGACAGCGACATTCGCGAACCGCAGAACGAAGACAACAGCGACGGCCTCATGGTCGACGCGCTCGGCGGCTCGGCACGGTCGGACCTCACCGATGCGCGCGGTGTTGCGCTCAACGGATATCGCCTCTTCCCCATGGGCGACATCTTCGCGCAGCGCGACAATGCGAACTTGAATCGGTTCATCAACAGCTTGAACGCGCAGTACTATCCGGTCTCCTGGCTGACGACGCGCGCCAACCTCGGCTACGACTACAGCGCGCGCAACGAGACGTTCCTGCAGGAGTACAACCAGGGTCCGTACAACGACACGTACCGGAACGCCACGACGAACGGCTACGTCCGGAACGACCGCAACGAAAACGACATTTACACCGTCGACCTCGGCGCAACGGCCACGACGCCGTTCAAGCGGTTCAGCTCCAAGCTGTCGGGCGGCGTGCAGTACTTCCACACGTTCAGCTCGACCACTGAAGGCACCGGCCAGAATCTTCCGCCGGGCGGCACGACGACTTCGGCCGGCGCCATTCGCGCGTCGACCCAGGCGACGACGGAGTCGATCAACCTCGGTTCGTACGGCGAAGAAGTGTTGTCGTACGCCGATCGGGTGTTCCTCACCGGCGGCTTGCGCTACGACGCGAACAGCGCGTTCGGCGAAAGTTTCTCCGGCGTCTACTATCCGAAAATCGGACTCTCGTGGCTCATCTCGGACGAAAACTGGTTCCCGCGCATCGACGCGCTGAACTCGTTCCGTCTACGCGGCACGTACGGCACGTCGGGCGTGCAGCCTGGCACCACCGCGGCCTTGCGCTACTACACGCCGCGCGGTGCGGACGTCAACGGCAGCGAGCAGTCGTCGGTGTCCCTCGGCGCCCTGGGCAACCCGAACCTCAAGCCCGAGTACTCGGGTGAGTTCGAGACGGGCTTCGACCTTACGGCGTTCTCGAGCTACTCGACATTCGAGTTTACGTATTACAACAAGCATACGAAAGACGCGCTGATCGCGGCGCCGACGTCGCCGTCGCTGGGCGGCAGCATCTCGACCGAGTACGAAAACCTCGGCGCGACGCGCAATCAGGGCTACGAGTTGACCTGGAACCAGAAGATCCTCGACAACAGCCAGGTCGGCGCCGAGATCCAGATGACCGGCTCGATCAACAAGAACCGGATCTTGACGCTCGGTCAGGGCATCACGCCGATCTTCACCGGCAACCGGAGCACGCAGTACAACGCGCCGGGCTATCCGCTGTTCGGCCTGTGGGGCAAGACGTACACCTACAGCGATCCGAACGGCGACGGTCTCCTCGCCGTGAGCGACGTGAAGATCAGCGACACCGCGGTGTTCATCGGACCGACGTACCCGACGCACGAGTTCGCGCTCAACCCGCGCCTCGAGCTGTTGCACCGCAAGCTCGCCATCACGGCGCAGTTCGACCACAAGGACGGCATGACGAAGTTCTACAACACGCTTCGCCACCGCTGCGCCGCCGGCCAGAACTGTCCGGAGTTGTTCGATCCGAACGCGTCGCTCGCCGATCAGGCCGCGGCGATCGCCGACAACAACTACGGCGTGTACACGGGCATGTACTACAACGGCGAATTCACGCGTCTGCGCGAGCTGGCCGTGTCGTATCAATTGCCGGACAAGTTCGCCGCCCGGATTCACTCGACGCGCGCGATGATCGTGGGCACGGGCCGCAACCTGCACGTGTGGACGAAATACCCGGGCATCGATCCTGAAGCCAGCGTCAACACGGCCGACGATCGCGGCAACGAGGAGTACTTCTCGACGCCGCCGCTCCGGTACTTCACGCTCCGCCTCCAGTTGGCGTTCTGAGGCGCCCAGCCATGTCATTCAAATATACTCATAGAGCCCCGATGTCTTCATTCGCAACGACACGCGTCCCGCGTTCTCGTGCCCTCCTCGGCGCCGCTGCGGCGCTCGGGCTGGTCGGTCTCGGCGCGTGCAAGTCCGGCGACATCCTCAACGTCAAGAGTCCGGACGTCCTCGGCGTGGGCGCATACACCACGCCGGCCGGCGTCGACCCGCTGCGCTACGGCGTGATCGGCGACTTCGCCTATGCCTTCGATGGCAACGGCGACTCGTTCACTGTGGTGACCGGCAACATGGCGGATGAGCTGTACGCCAGCGACACGTTCGACGATCGCCTGTCGATCAACGCGCGCCGGTCGATCGAGGTGAACACGAACATGGAAGCCGAGTATCGTGCGCTGCAGCAGGCGCACATCGGCGCGACCACGGCATCGCAAGTGATGGCGACCGCCGCGCCGACCGAGAAGTGGCAGCGAGGGGAGATGTATCTGCTCCGCGGCTTCACCGAGATCTTCTTCGGTGAAGGCTGGTGCTCCGGCACGGCGTTCTCGTCGCAGGATGGCGCGACGATCACGTACGGCCAGCCGAACAGCACGTCGCAACTGTTCACGATCGCCGCGGCGAGTTTCGACAGCGCGCTCGCGCTGGCCGACACCAGCACCCGCGTCAAGTATGCGGCGCAGGTGGGCAAGGGCCGCGCACTGCTCGACAACGGCGACTTCGCCGGTGCGGCAGCCGCTGTCCAGGGCGTGCCGCGCACGTTCCAGTACCTCACGTCCCATTCGACGGCCAGCACGCGCGAACAGAACGGCATGTGGAACGCCGAAGCCAACGGCGCATCCCGCTATTCGTTGGTCAACAATGAAGGAACCAACGGGCTGCCGTATCTCACGCAGGGCAGCGACCCGCGCCTTCCGTGGGCGCCGTCAAACCGTCAGGGCTTCAACGGACTGTCGACGAACCTGCCGACGGAAACGAAATTCGGGCAGACCAGCTCGGGTATCGTGGCCGACGGCACCGAGGCGCAGTTGATCATCCTCGAGGCGCAGTTGCAGGGCGGTACACAGGCGGACCGCGATGCGGTGTTCGCCGGGCTCAATGCACTCCGCACATCGAACTCCAAGCCGGTTGCGGCCATTGCCGGATCGGCGCCGACCGATCAGGCGTCGGCGGTGACGCAGTTGTTCACGGAGCGCGCGTACTGGATGTGGCTCACCGGACACCGGCTTGGCGATCTGCGGCGGTTGGTGCGACAGTACGGTCGCGATGCGGAGTCGGTGTTCCCGACTGGTACGTTGCCGGCGCCGTTGGCCGGTTCGTATGGGACGAGCACGAGCATCGTGATTCCGCTGAACGAGCGGAACAACCCGAACTTCAGCGGGTGTTTGGATACGAAGGCGTGACAGTTTTGAGATTTGAGAAGTGAGAAAGGCGGTGCCGCGAAAGTAGCGGCGCCGCCTTTTCTCTTATTCCGGTTATTGGTGCGCTGTGCGTGAGTTCGGAATCACGCTGAGTGGAAGACACCTTTGAACGCGAATCAACTGCAAAACGCGCGAATGGGCGCGAATAAGTCGCAGCTCAACGGGATTAGTATGTGCGCGCCATCGTGCGTCAGCGTGTCCAGATCACGATTACACCGCAGTCACTGAACGGCTTCGGATCGAATCGTTTCGGCACCGGATGCCCGGGGAGATAGACTTCCATCCCTTCAATCGTGGCTGAGTTCAGGAACTGATCGAGCTCGGCTTGCGGATCACGACCGAGCGGCGCCCAGTCGAAACCGTTGACGACGTAATTCGGCTTGCAGGCGTTGCTGCCGATTGGCTCCATGTAGATTGGGCACGAGCCTGCGGCTGGCGCGGCGCCATTCGACGACGCGACCGCGCGTGGATTGAGCTCGGCGATCGTTCTGCCCATGCAGACGCGTTTGATGCCGTCTACATGATCCAGAAACGTGTCCAGATTGCCGGTTGTGTGTTTATCCAACACGGCGCGCCCAACGCATGAGATGAGACCTGTCTGACAGCGATCGATGAAGCCTTCACGCTGCCCCGCATCGTACGCAAGTTTTCGATCTGCGGTCACGACGGTTGGCGCCAACAGCGTTCCGCCGAGTGGGTTGGGCGCGAGTGCAGCCAAGATTTCAGAAGTCGTATCGTTTCGAAGCCGTAGCCAGCGCGGTGAGTATCCTGGCTTTCGAATCTCGAGAAGGTAGTAGCCGGCGATCGGCGTGAGCGTGGTCAATGCCGCGATGCCAATGCGCGACGTCACTGCCTCATTCCCCAGCGTGTCGCGAATCGTCGCGCCGGCAATCCAGTGCCCATCGCCATTGTCGTAGAGGCCGAGCAACTTCATACCTTTGGCTTCGGCATCTAGAGCGGTGCGCGGCGTTGACACCGTGTCAGCGCGCAGGCTTGCCTCCGTCGGTGGTTGCCGGACGGTATCCTGTTGCGCAGTTGCGACCCCACCGCCGCCAACCAACAGGGCGGCGCTGCAGCAGGCGAGACAAATGACGCGCGGCAAGGCGATATGCATGGTCATATTATTGGACTGCTAATCAAGGCCGTCAAGTTCTTGTTACCGTGATCAGGTAGGCCTCACCTTGCGCTTCTCACCGCGCAGGGTGCACACTTGCCGAGCACACCACCAGCGGCGAGGAGCAGTGATGCGTCGAGAGCGTGACTCGTTGAATCGTCGTGCCAAGTATCCGACGCGGTACGCAGCTCTCATCTGTGTAGCCCTCACGCTTCTGCTCGGAACCTCGGGGCTCGCCGCTCAGACTGTAACGTCGCCACACCACGGCCGCATCCTCGGCGTGTTCGACGACGACTCCGGCGCCCCGATTCCCAATGCCGAGGTGATCGACCTCTTCGTCGGAAGCGTGGGCCACACCGAGAGTCATGGCCTCGCCGAGCTGTCGCATTTCCATAATCAGAACGACTCCGCGGCAGTGCGAATCCGAAAGATCGGATACTCGGATACGAGTCTCATCGTGATGGTTGGTCCGAGCGACACGGTGCCGGTGCAAGTCAACTTGCGGCGCGCCGCGGTGGATCTTCCGGCGCTCATCGCGCATGCGAAGGAAGTCACCGCGCCAGCCAGCCCGATGCTGGCCGAGTTCGAGGAGCGGCGCAAGGAAGGCTTCGGACACTACATCGATGGCGCAGAGCTTCGGAAATACGTCGACGACCACTCGTTCGTGAACTATCTCGCATCGCATTTCGCGGGAGTGTCGCTGCTCATGCGTCGGTCGCCGAGCGATCCGGCCTACTTGTCGACGAAGCGAACTGGCGGACCATGCCCGGTTTCTCTCTACGTCGATGGAGTCCTCGTCTATTCGCCGGGCGGCGGTCAACCCATCCCCGATCTTTCCAACTACAACTCGACGGAGTACGCGGCGGTCGAATTCTATTCGGCCGCGAGCGCTCCAGTACAGTTCAACGCCACTGGCTCGTCGTGCGGCGTGCTGCTGCTGTGGCGTCGGTATCGCTGAAGCGGCGCGCCGTCGAGCAGGCGTGCAGGTATCACCGCATCCAGATCACGATCACGCCACACCCGCTGAACGGCTTCGGATCGAACCGCTTCGGCACGGGATGGTCCGGGAGATAGACCTCCATCCCATCGATCGTCGCGGAATTCAGATACTGGTCCAGCTCCGCTTGTGCGTCCTCTCCCAACGGCGCCCAGTCGAAGCCGTTGACGACGTAATTCGGGATACAACCCCCATCCATGCGGATTGGGCACGACCCTGCGGCTGGAGCCGGGCCGAGTGGCTGTTTGCCCGGCTGCGGATTGAGCTGGGCGATCGTCTTCGCCATGCACATCCGATTGATGCCGTCCACGTGATCCAAGAACGTGTCCAGATTGCCCGTCGTGTGCTTATCCAACACCGCTCGTCCGACACACGAGATCAATCCCGTCTGACAACGGTAGATGAAGCCCGCTCGCTGTCCGTCGTCGTACGCGAGCTTTTTCTCCGCCGTCACGACGGTTGGCGCGAGTAGCGTTCCGCCGAGCGGGTTGGGTGCGAGCGCCGTGAGAATCTCGGACGTCGTGTCGTCGCGCAGCCGAATCCAACGCGGCGAGTATCCAGGCTTCCGGATTTCGAGGAGATAGTAGCCCGCGATCGGCGTCAGCGCATTCAACGCAGCTATGCCGATGCGCGATGTCACTGCTTCATTCCCCAGCGTATCGCGAATCGTCGCACCAGCTATCCAATGGCCGTCGCCAACGTCGTAGAGGCCGAGCATCTTGATGCCGGCGGCTTCGGCGTCGTGCACGGTGCGCGGCCCCGTGACCGTGTCGCTTGGCAGACTCGGCAGGCCCGGCGTAGCGGCCGCCTGACGCAGCGAGTCTTGCTGTGCGTTCAGGGTGATACCGCGCCCAAGCAGCAGCGCCGCGGCAAAGGCGCCGAGCCGGCCGAACGCGAGATAGCCTATATGCATTCTCATATCAGGCGCCCCTCATGGGTGTGGCCACGGTCTCGACCAGAGCAGAATCGCTCCGCAGTTCGTACCCGTACTCGAATACTGCGCCGGCACCGACGCGGCGCTGGGATAGACCTCGACGCCGTAATAGTCCTCAACGCGCATCTTCCTGAAGTCGGGCGGCGGCGATCCGTCACCGGACTGAAACATCCGCATGCCGTCGAGAAATACAGTGAACAAGCACGTGCTGCCCCCGTTGCTCTTGAACACCGGCCCGCTCGAGTTTCCACCGTGACCCGACGCGAGATACGAATACGACTTGACGAACAGCACGCGAACGCCCGGCAGCATACCAATCACCGACACCAAGTCTTCGCGGTCGTGCCGGCGCAGCGCGCTGTCGCTCAGGAAGTAGCCGGTGATCTGCGCGCGGTCTCGAAAGACGAATTCCTGTAGTCGCGGCGGAACTTGTGGCGCGGTGGGCGCCGTCGTGCGGACGCTCGCCAAGTGCGTCACCGCGGGGGACAGCGTGAGCTCGCCATCCAACGTGTCGCCCGCGGCGATGGTGACGGAATCGGTGAAGGCGTCGAAGCCAATGGCGCGCACTGTGACGGCGTAGTGGCCGGCGGGAACGTCATTGAATCGAAACCCGCCCTGCTCATCGGCGAGCGTGACGCGATGCAACTGTGGCAGCGCCACCTCGGCACGTGTGACCGGATGCCCGAGCGAATCCCCAGTGACGACGCCGCTGAACACGCCGATTTGCGCGCGCATGATGCTCGGAACGAACACCAGAACGGACAGCGCACAGCATAGCGCATAGCACAGCACACGAATCGAGGTACGCCGTGCGCAGTTGGAATCGGTCCGGAAACGCACGAGCGCGGTCACGGATGGTTGAGCGGGCGTGTCCAGAGAACGATCACGCCGCAGTTCGACCCAGTCGTCGTGTATTGCGCCGGGGCGAGCGCAATACTGGGATAGACCTCGACTCCATAAAAGTCTTCGACCCTCAGCTTTCTAAAATCCACGCCCTCCGTTTTGTCTCCCGCCTGGAAGATCTTGATACCGTCGAGATACACCGTGAAGGGGCAGGGTCCCAGCCCTCCCAAACCGCCGTTGGTCGCAGGTGTGGCGGTATTCGCGACAGGCGTGGCCGGGAGACGACTCGCACTACCGGCACCGGTCACGACCATGTTGCCAAACACCGGTCCAGCGCTATTCCCGCCATGCGTCGAGAAGAGCGTGCCGCCACGATCGTCGACGCTCGGCACCATGCCGGAGATCACTTCTTCCAGGTTGTCCCGATCGCGCCGGCGGAGCATGCTGTCGGTCAAGAAATACCCGCTGATTTGCGCCCGCGCCCGCGCCTCGAACTCTTCGTACTTCGGCAGGATCGGCGACCTTGCCGACGCGGTGGTTCGCACACTGTCGAGCCGCACCACGATCGGTAACAGCGACAACTCGAGATCGAGCGTGTTGCCGCGCGTGACGTCGATCGACGTGGCGAGAAGTTGAAAGCCGATGGCACGAACGACTACCGTGTGGCGACCGGCGGCAATATCAGTGAATCGAAACTCGCCTTGCGCGTTTGCTAATGTCGTCCGGCTCAACTCCGGCACCGACACCTCGGCGTTGGCGACCGGGTGCCCGAGCGTATCGCGAGTAACGACGCCCGTGAACGTCCCCGTCTTCGCAGCGTTCGTCTGCGCGGCGAGCGCCGTCGCTCCGGCGATGGATGCGGCAAGAACAACCGCCGCGGCGTGGTAGAGATTTGTCATGGAAAGTGTCCCGGCCTGGTCCAGAGAAGGATCACGCCGCACCCACCCGCGCCGGTCGCCGAATACTGGGCCGGCACCTGCGCGGCGCTTGGATAGACTTCCACGCCGTAGAAGTCCTCCACGCGAATCTTCGAGAAATCGACCGGCTCGCTGCCTTCGCCGGGCGCAAACAGTTTCGCGCCGTCTTTATAGATTGTGAATAGGCAATCGCCGCCGGTCTTTGCGGTGAATACCGGCCCAGGCGAATTCGACGCGTGCGTCGACGCCAGGTAGACGGATGCCGGCTTGTCCATCAGTACGCGAACACCGGGCAACATGCCGATCAACGTATACAGATCGTCGCGGTCCCGCCGACGCAGCGCGCTATCGCTCAGAAAATACCCGCTCATCTTTTCCCGCTGCCGAGCGTCGAATTCCTGCAGGCGCGGCGGAATCGCCGGCGCGTTCGTGGCCGTGGTGCGCACCCCTGCCAACTGCGCGACCGCGGGTGACAGCGTGAGCTCGCCGTCCAGCGTGCGACCCGACGCGATACTGATCGAATCGGTGAGAAGTTGAAAGCCAATGGCGCGCACCACCACGGCATACCGTCCGGCAGGCACGTCGCCGAATCGAAACTCGCCTTGCGCGTTCGCCAGTGTGGTCCGGTTCAACTCCGGGAGCGACACCTCGGCGCTGGCGACCGGATGCCCGAGGGTATCGCCCGTGACGACGCCCACGAACGTACCTGACTGCGCAGCGCTCGTCTGAGCCGCGAGAGTCTGCGCTCCGACGAACGACACGATGAGGACGGCGAAGCCAATGCGGCAGAGCGACGGTGTGGCGCGCATCAGGATCTCCAGAATTGACATCCTATGCCCCAATTTGCATACAATGTGCGGACGTCCGATCAACTCGTCAATACGCAGTTTTGGGCGACGGTAGCAGGTATTGCCTAACCTCCAATACTGGTTCTCGAATGAGCTCGTCTAGGTCGGTCTCCAACCCGTAACCCTCAACCCGAAACCGCAGGCACCCCTTTACCTGCCGTGTTCTGAAAACTGCAAACTCACGCCACCCAACTGAAAACGGCCACAGCGGTGATCGCTGTGGCCGTTTCTACTACCCCTACCCTACCTCGCCGGCATCACGCGCCCGGCAAGCACCCGGTGAACTTCGGGTTGTTCAACTCCGTGTACGGAACCTGAATGTTCGTGCCGGTGCCGTACGTGCCAACCAGCGGCAACGTCAGCGCACCAGTCGGGAACACCTTTTCCGGATCGCGCTTGTAGATGCGAACCAGGTTGCGCTCGTCGCCTTCGCGGTGGCCATTCAGCCACTCCCAATAGGCACGCTCAGAGTACAGCAAGTCGATCGCTGCATCCTGCGTCGTCGGCGCGCCAGTCGTCATCGCCGGCACGACCGGCGGGCCGCTCGCGCGGAGCTTGTTCAAGCCGTCGTACACGGCCTGACGAGCCGCCTGCGTGTTGGCCTGCAGGGTGTTCTCGAGGATCGTGAGCTGGGCATCGATACCGTTGTCGATGACCGCGTTGTCATACCGCCCGTACTTGGTCTGGTTCGGGAGGTTGATGAACAACGAGTTGAAACCGGTACGAGTGGACGCGACCCACGGCAAACGCGGATCGCTGTGGCCGGCCAGGTAGGGCAGGCCGTTGATCCCTTCGCTGGACGTCAACGTGTAGCGCGTTGCGCCGTTCGTGGTCGTGCTCCACATGCCGCCGCCGCCTGCACCCGTCGAGTGGTAGCTCAGGAGCTGGAACGACTGCGGAACGCCGGCAACCGCAGCCGCGGCATCGGCGAACCGACCGAGGCTGAGCAGCGCACGGCCCTTTCCGATCTGCGCGCCGTACTTGACGCGCTGGCTCGTGTCAGCAATAGCGAGCGCCGAATCGAAGCTCGCGACCGCAGTCGTGAACACCTGCGTCGTCGTCAACGGATCGCCGTACGTCCGCGTCACGCCGTCCTCGCTGGAGAACGGAATGCCCGAGCAGAACTCTTCGCCGAGGAACATCTCGGAGTAGCCGCGGATCATGTACAGCTCTCCGCGGTTGAAGGCAGGCGTCGGCTGGGTGGTCTTGATGATCTGAATGACCGACGTCGCGCTTGCGCGAGCCTTTTGCAGCGCGCTGTACGTGCCCGATCCGTTGGCTTCAACGGGGTCGGACTTTCGGGCGTTGATGCCCAAACGCTCATTGAACGTGTCGCTCGCGAGCATCTCGTCGGTGAGGTTACCGGTGTCGATGACGAATGACCCGTCGAACGCGCCCTGGAAGTTGGAGATCACGCCCAGCCGGAGCGGATCCGCTCCGGCTGGGGTGTTGTAGTCGGACACGTTGAGAATGTCCGGATCCGTGACCTGAAGGAGCGAGTCGTTCTTACAGGCCGACAGTCCGCCGAGCGTCAACGCGAAGCCGGCAGCGATGTAAGCGCGCGAACGCACCGTGGCAGAAAATGACATCGTGCTGCGAATCCTCTGATTGAGTTTCATTGGTAGGCGCCTCAGAACGTCAGGTTGAGACGTACCGTGAACTGACGGAGCGGCGGCGTAGCAAAGTACTCCTCGTTACCGCGGGAGTCGCCGTTACCAACCGTCGTCTCGGGATCGACACCGCTGAACGGCGTCCAGACGGCCAGGTTGCGGCCGGTGACCACGAGCAGCGCGCGCGACGAGTGCACCTTCGCGGCGAGCTTGTCGGCGAGCTGGTACGACAGGGACACTTCGCGGAGGCGCGTGAACTTGCCGTTCTCGTACATGCCGCGGTAGTCGCTGAACGTGTTGTCCGCCTGCGCCTTCGCCTGCCAATCCAAGCCCGAGGCGATGTTGTACAAGCCCTGACACGACTGGCCGCCGGTGGAGCACTGGTGACGCAGCGTGTTGTTGTACTTGATCATGCCTTCCTTGTGATCGAACTGCAGCGCGATCGCGAGCTTGCGGTGCAACAGCTCGAGGCGCGGATTGAGCGCCATTTCGATCGTCGGGTACGACGCGCCGATGAAGATCGCGGTGTCACCCAACGTCATCTCCGCCGGCACGATGATGCCGTCGTTGTTCGCATCGTTGTACGTGTAGCTCTGGCCCCAGTAACCCCAGAGCGGATAGTTCGGAGCGCTGAGCTCTTCGTTACGCGTACCGCCCGGCACCGGCGTGATGCCTTCGCCCAGCGTGAGCAGCGTATTGCGATTGGTCGATCCGGTGAGCTGGACGTCGAGGCCAACCTGGCTGTTGTCGATGATGCGGTTGTTCAACGTGTACTCGAAGCCGGTGTTCTTCACCGATCCGAGGTTCTCGGTCACGCTGCCGATACCAGACAGCGACGGCGCGATCGGCGCGCTGATCAACGCATCGCGCGTCTTATGGTGGAAGTAGTTGAGCTCGAGGTTCGTGTGATTGTTGAAGAGCGTGGCATTCAAGCCCGTCTCCCACTCCGTCGAGTACTCGGGGCGCAGCGTGTTGTTACCGAGCGACGACAGCTTCACGCCCGGCTGATCGGTGCCGAGATAGTTCAGCGTGCTCGTGCCGTAGTAGCGGATGGCGGACGTTTCGCCAGGCTGTACGCCCGACGTGCCGTCGCTGAAGCGGACGCGGAGCTCGCTGAGCATGTCGCTCTTCGGGAACCAGTTCGCCTGCGACATCGTCCAGGTGGCGCCAATCTTCGGGTACCAGACGCCGGCGAAGCCCTTACCGAACGCGCTGTTACCGTCGTACCGGCCCGCCACGTTGAAGTAGAACTCGTCGGAGTACGAGATCACTTCGTCGATGTAGTTACCGAGCGTGATGCCTTCGCCCTGCGAGGTGCTGTTGCTCTTGACCGACGTCTGCGACGGGGTGGTCGCACCCGGCGGCAACGTCGTGCCGCTGGCGCCAGTCGACTGGCTGAAGTTGCGGTACGCCTGTGTGCCGACCGACAGCTTCGAGCCCAAATTTCTCCACAGGCCAGTCGTCGCGGTGGCGCCGACGTCGATCGTGTAGATGTCGCTCTCACTGCGGCTATCGCTCACCGAGCCGGCGCGCGATGTGCCGCAGCACGGACCTTGATTGAAGTACTCGCCGCCGGTGCTGTGCGAGCCGGTATAGTCGTAGCCGAGATTGGCGCGCATGTTCAGCCACGACATCGGATAGTACCGCGCGCTGAAGCTGGTCGTGTAGCGGCTCGTGAAGCTCAGCGAGTTCTGCGAGAGAATGTCGCCGATCGGGAAGGTGCGGTAGCCGTTGAGCGGAATGCCGCGGGCATCGACCTGGTTCGTCGCTTCCGTACCGGCAATCGCGTCGACCATGAGGCCCTGCGAGTTGTCTTCGTTCGAGGGCTGGCGGTCATTGCGCCGGATGTAACCGACCGAGGTCGTGACGTCAGCCTTGGAGCCCAACTGCGCCGAGAGGTTGGTCCGCAGATTGATGCGGAGGTCGGCGTTCGGATAGATCTGGTTGTCGAGCGGGGCCTCGCCGCGCTCCACGGTCAGCCGGCTGATTTCCGACTGGGGCATCTTGTAATCGCCCATGATGTTGTTGTACTCAGCCGACAGGAAGTACTGATTCTTGTCGCTGCCGCCCGACACCTGCGCGCCGAAGTCGCGGCTGTAACCGTCGACGATCGGGGTGGTGTTTGCATTGTTGAGCGGGTTGTTGTGCGCCAAGCTGTCGATGTGGCACGAGCTGGCCGCTTCCTGCACCAGCGTACACTGCCACTTGGCTTGGGTCTTCGTGAGATCGAAGCCTTCCCACAGATCGCGGTAGTTCCCCGCGCTCGGATCGTGCGTGATGCCATCTTCATTGAACACGGAGAAGCGGGTGTTGCCCGCCTTGCCCTTCTTCGTGGTGATGAGGATGACGCCGTTCGCCGCTTCCGTGCCGTAGAGCGTGGCGGCCGACGGTCCCTTGAGGACGTCGATCGTCTCGATCTCCGACGGATCGATGTCGTCGAAACGCGACGCGCTCGTGCTGCTGCCCGTGCCGGTGCTCGAGTTCACCTTGATGCCGTCGACGTAGACGACCGGTGCATTGCTCGACGAGAGCGAGTTCTGGCCGCGAATACGAATGCGCGAACCGCCGCCCGCTGCGCCCGACGACGACACTTGCACGCCGGCCGCCTGGCCGGAGAGCATCTGGCCGAGGTTCTGCGCGGACGACTCGTCAACCTTCTGCGAGACGTCAACGGTGGCCACGCTGTTCGTCATTTCGGCCTTGCTCTGCGCGCCCGTCACCGTGGTGACGACCGTCGCGAGGGAGAAAGCCGCTTGGGTGAGCGTGACGTTCTGGGTCAGCGTCTGACCGGCGCTCGCGTTCACGCTGACGTGCTTCGCCTCGTAGCCGATGCGATTGAGCTGGATGTCGTGCGTTCCCGGCGTGACGCCGCGGATGGTATAGCTGCCGTCGGTGGTCGTCTGCGCACCGATCTGCGTGCCAGTGACGCGCACGTTGACGCTCGCCAACGGCGAGCCGGTGCCAGCATCCGTGACCTTACCAGTGATGGTCGCCGAAGCCGCCTGCGCCGAGGCGCCGACGCTTCCGACGAAAATGGCAAGCGCTGCGAGCGCCGCCATTCCCCATCGCTGTCGCGGTACGGGTTGATCCGAAGCGGACTTCGAGGTGAGGGAACCCCATTGCATATGAGCTTTCTCCCGGGCAGGGTGATGCGCCAACCGCGAGGTACGATTGGCTGGTACAACTACACAGGCTTGCACACACACTTTCACGCGTTCAATCGCTGGAACTGTGCTGTCATTGCGATACAATCGCGTGAGCGATCGTCCAAACGAGCAGGGAAAACTGGCCGGCAGGGGCCAGTGGTGGTTTGAGTGGAGAGCTACGTTGTGCCGTGTCGTGTACTTGCCGAGTGGCAGGCCCGTAGGCTGGGCACCAAGTCGGCAGGGGGAACACCAGGGGAAATACTTGTGGCCAGGCGAACGTACGACCGGGGAATCGGGGTGTCAATAATCCGGTATACCATATTTTCGGTGTGACGGAACCGCGGGGTGGCGGGTTACAGCGCGGCTGGGAGCCGGGACGGACCGAATCGCCGGTCACTAAACATCTGCGAACACCGGCATTTGCAGTGGCATTTGCATGTTGTCGATACGATGTAACCATGCCAGCATCATCATGCGTCACGTCGTCTGTCTTTGCTTACATCAACGGGCCTCAATAGTCGGCATCACTCGGGACGGCGATAGACGCCAATGAGCGTCGCCTTGCCGCGAATGTGACCCGCCATGGCCGTCGTCACCGCCGTCCGCGTGAGCGCCGGGGACTGGCCGACCGCCGGCACCGCCAGCACTGTATCGATGGCAAAGAGCTCGAACACATAATGATGGACCGGTCCGCTGGCCGGCGCCGCGGGCCCGCGATAATAGGGTCCACTAATACTGATTTGCCGCGATCCGTCCGCGAGAGTGGCGTCCGCCGGCTCGCCTTCCGGCAACGACGTCGCCGACGAGGGAATATCCCAGACGAGCCACTGCAGCGCATCGTCAAATCCGTTGCCCGATGGCGCGTCGACGTCGTGGACCATCAACACGAAACTCTGCGTCCCCGCCGGCGCGGCGCTCCACGACAGCGCCGGCGACACGTCGCGGCCGGGCTGCGAATGTTTGGCGGGGATCGCGCCGCCATCCTTCCAGTCGGACGGCGTGAGCGTCATCACCTGCACGCCGCGCGGCCGGCGCTGCGCCGCGCCGGCCGACGCCCACAGCAACGCCGCCGTCGCGAATACCAAAACTCTCATGAGCGTTTCCTTATCGGAACGAAGCGGGTTGCAGCTTGCGCCAGACGTCGTAGCGCATGCGCAGCGTCTTTACCGGATTGAGATTCTCGCCGGCGTGGATCGCGTTCGGACCGCCGCTGCCCGGCTGCACGACAGTCAAGTACATCGCATACTTCCCGTCGTTGTGCGACTTGCCGTTCGGATCGTTCTTGTCGGCCATCAGGATGTACGCGACCTGCGCGTGCTTGCCGTCGCACGGAATGGCCGCCGCCGAGGCGGAGCTGTCTGCCGGCGTGGCCGGGCAGGAGCACCGGCTGTCGCCGCCCGCCGCGTCGGCGGCGTCCATCGCGGCCATGACGCGATCGGTGAGCGCATCCTTCGCACCGCTCGCGGCGAGAAACGCCTTCACCGCATTCGGCACCACTTCGCCGGCGCGCAGAATGTTGCCCTGGATCGAATAGTAGATCTGCGTGCCCGGCACGCGGCCTTGAATGTCCTGCGTGACGTAACTGTTCCCCAAACCCGAATGCCCAGCGGTGCGGCCTCTGAGATCGACGATACCAAACTGCCGCGTCTGAAACGCGGAGTCCTGCGCCAGCATCTCGATGATCCGCTTCGGATCGGTCCCCTTCTCCAACTCGGCGAAGACGAGATTCTGATTCGCATGGGTCCCGTCGACGCCGGCCTGACACGCGGCAATGCCCTTGCCCGGCACGACGACCGCCTGAATACCCATAAGGAAGGAGTCGTTGGCATCGACGCAAGTTGCGGATGCGATCACGACGCGGCCGGTCGCCATGTCCACGGCGATCACCGACCAGGTCGCCCTGGCGGTTGACGGCAGGAAGAGTGCGAGAAGAAGCGCGATGAGCGATCGTTTCATGGGGCAAAATTTTGGGGGTGCGGTACGCCATCCCGCAAGGAGCTCATGCTCGATCTTCCGATCCTTCGGCGCGCACACACGAGCCTCGTCGCACGCTGGCTCTTTCTGCGCGCGCTGGGGCTGATCTTCTTCTCGGCCTTCTATTCACTCGCGTTCCAGGTGCACGGGTTGATTGGCGCGCGCGGCGTGCTGCCCGTCGCGGACTATCTCGCACGAGTGAGCGGAGTGGTGCCCGGCCTCGATCGATTCTGGGAGGTACCAACGCTCTTCTGGCTCGACCCGCGCGACAGCGCGCTCACGATCGCCGTGGCGGTGGGACTCGCGTCGTCGTTCCTGCTCGTCGCGAACATCTGGCCGCGCGCCAACGTCGCGCTGTGCACCCTGCTCTTTCTGGCGTTCGTCGCGGCGCTGCAGGACTTCTCCATGTACCAGTCCGACGGGATGCTGCTCGAGGCGGGCTTCATCTCGATCTTCTTCGCCCCCGCGGGCGCCCGCCCTCGACTCGGCGCAAGCGACCCGCCGTCGCGACTCAGTCTCTTCATGCTTCGCTGGGAGTGGTTCCGCATCTACTTCGAGTCCGGGCTCGTGAAGCTGATGAGCGGCGACGTGCACTGGCGGAATTTCACGGCGATGGACGAGTACTATCAGAATGGGCCGCTGCCCGCGTGGCCGGGATGGTACGTCCAGCATTTTCCGCATTGGTATCACGCAGGCACGGTGGTCATCACCTTCGCCGTAGAGCTCGTGATCGTGTGGGCGGTGTTTCTGCCGCATCGGGTACGGATCGCGTGTTTTGCGGTTGTGACGGCGCTCCAGATTGGGATCATTTCGACCGCCAATTATGCATTCTTGAATTATCTAGTGCTCGTACTCGGTCTGCTGTTGTTCGACGATACGGCGGCGCGCTGGATCGCGGATCAAATTGGGCGGCGCGTGCCGGCGTTGGCGGGCCTCGGGCCGGAGGACCGTCCGGCGCCGCCTCCACTGGTTGGTGTATTCGGTACTATAGAAGCGGTGATGCTCGCGTGGATCTTCTATGCCACGTTCTGGGCGTTTGCGTCGCCCGGGTCGCCCAATCCGCTGGCGCTGCCGGAGCGTGCGCTCGAGCCGTTCCGAATCGCGAATGGATACGGCCTGTTCGCCACGATGACCGACAACCGGTACGAGATCGAGTTTCAGGGGAGCAATGACGGTGGCGCGACGTGGACGCCATACCAGTTTCGGTATAGGCCGCAGAATGTGGATGAGCGGCCGGGGATCTACGCGCCATATCAGCCGAGGTTCGAGTGGAATCTCTGGTTTGCCTCGCTGGGTCCGTGGCAGGCGTCGACGTGGGTGGTGGCGGCGTCGGCGCAGCTCGTTCAGGGCAGTCCGGCGGTGTTGTCGCTGTTTCGCAGCGATCCGTTTCACGCGAATCCACCGGCGCAGGTTCGGACGGTGCTGTGGCAGTATTGGTTTACGGATGCGGCTACCAAACGGGCGACTGGGGCGTGGTGGAGGCGGAAGGAGCTTGGGGTGTTCGCGGGGACGGTGACGCGACAGGCGGATGGTCAGGTGACGTTTCGGGCGGCGGGTCAGTGATTTGTGGTTCGGTGCGCTGGGGTGGGTTCGATTGCGAGTAGAGTGTGCACTGCTTGAACGCGAAGAACTGCACATGCGCGCGAATGAACGCGAATACTGCGTGAACCCCAGACGCGCGTAGTCGATCTGGTTTATTCGCGCGTTTTCGCGTTCATGTGCAGGTCTTCGCGTTTGAATCGTTGCAAGTGTCCCGGCAGAGTGGTTGGCGGACCTTGCGGAGTGGCGGAGTCGCGGCCACTAGCACTTGCGTATTCCAGTTTCATGCTCGCGTCTGTTTGAGTTCGATGACAGGCAAGCATTGAACTGATTGAACGCGAAGAACTGCACAAACGCGCGAATAAACCAGAGCAAGTCTAGGCGCGTGTGGGGGTTGCGCCTTATTCGCGTTCATGTGCAGGTCTTCGCGTTTGAATCGTTTCAAGTGTCCCGGCAGAGTGGTTGGCGGACGCGCAGAATTGCCGACCCGAAGATTCGCGCCCAATAGCGCTTGCATATTCCAGATTCGTGCTGGAATATGGGAGCATGCGTATTCGGCTCGCGTTCGTCCTTTGCGCCGCGGTGATCGCCTCGCCCGCGGGCGCGCAGAGTGGGCAGGCCGCTCGGACCGGCACGATTGTCGGAACCGTCGCCCGCGACTCGGCGGGTACTATGGTCGGCCAGGCGCAGATTCAGCTCCCTGCCTTGAATCGCTCGGCCACGACGAACTGGCTTGGGGAATTCCAGTTCTCTGATGTGCCGGCGGGGCGATATGCCATCACGGTCCGTGCGGTCGGCTTTCAGCCGTTGGTCGATTCGCTGATCGTCGGGCCGAGCGCGCGGGTTGATGCCGACATCATTCTCACTGCGGCGCCGGTGAATTTGGCAACGCAGCACACGACGGCGAGTGCGGTCGAGAAACGGTTGCCGCCTGGCCTCCAGGAGATGGCGGATCGCATGAAGACCGGCCTTGGCGGCTATTTCGTGACCGATAGTATGCTCAGGGCAAGAGACAACAAGTTGACGGACTTCGTGGCGAAGATACCACACCTCACTCAAGCGCTGAGCAACGGGACGGGCATCTTCCTGGCGAATGGCCGTGAGCACGGCAACGGTGGTCCGGTGTTCTACGGTGTTCGAGGTGACACAGCGAAAATCAAGACGTTCAATCACAACCTGTGCTACGTCAACGTCTACGTCGATGGCGCACCGTACTTCATTGGTCCGGCAACCGAACAGAATCCGCCTCCGGATATTGGTGCGATGTGGGCGCACGACTACTCCGGCGTTGAATACTACCCGGGCGGTGCGACCATACCGTCTGAATACGCGACGTCGAAGTCAAGTTGCGGCGTGATGCTGCTTTGGATGCGGCGCACACCTTGACACCTTAAGGCGAGACCCTGACGCCTCCAACCATTCTCGTCGCAACGTGGGCCGACGGCCTGTTCTCGTTCGCCGGCGAAGCCCGTCACCACGATTTTGCTGGCCGGTCGGTCAGAGCGCTCGCGCCAATCGCACATGGCGAGGTGCTCGCCATCGTCGACGATCATTCGCTGTTCCGCCGCACGCAGAGTGGCGATTGGCGCACGATCGCGACGAGCGAGCTTCATCTCTCGTGCGTCGTCGCCGTCGGTGAGACGATCTACGTTGGGACAGACGACGCCCGCATCCTGCGCGTGAGCGCCACCGGCGAGATGCACGAGCTCGACGGCTTCAACGCCGTACCTGGGCGCGATACATGGTATGCGGGCGGGACGGTCATCGATGGCCAGTTCGTCGGACCGCCGCTCGGGATCCGCTCGATCAGTGCGACGGCAAACGGCAGCGTGGTGCTCGCGAACGTTCACATCGGGGGCATTCCGCGATCGACAGATGGCGGCAGGACGTGGCAGCCTACCATCGACATCGGCAATGACGTCCATCAAGTCCTCGGGCACCCGACCGACTCGAACATCGCGATCGCGGCGGCGGCGACTGGACTATGCGTGAGTCGCGACGGCGGTGCCACGTGGACCGTCGAGACAGAAGGTCTACATGGACTGCACTGCACCGCCGTGGCGTTTGCGGGAAATGACATTCTCGTGTCCGCGGCCACACAGCACTTCGCGAGCGAGGGCGCTGTGTATCGTCGTCAACTAGACGGACACGGTCCGCTCGAGCCGGTTGGTGATGGTCTACCGCGATGGACAGACCGCATCGTCGACACGGGTTGCATCGGCGCACGCGACTCGACCCTCGCGGTGGCCGATGGCGGCGGCAATCTCTACGTGTCGACGAACGCCGGCGTCAGTTGGACGCGTCGCGCCACCGGGCTCTCGGCGCCGAGCAACGTGCTCGTTGTATGAGTTCTCTCATGGTCGGTCGACGACGGCGTTGCTCAGGCGCGTCAGCGTTGCCCCAAGCGGCAACCGATTCGGCCCGGGGAGAATATTCCAGGCGTTGAATACGACAATCATATCGTCGTCGGGAAAGACCACCGGAAGTTGACCGCCAAATCCCGAGCCGGCCCAATACGGACGTCCGCCGGGGCGCCGATTCGGGTACAGCCACCATGACAAGCCGTAGCCCGGTGCGGTCGGCGCGGCAGTGGTCTTTATCGCCGGCGTGATCGAGCTATGCACCCACTCGGGCGAAACGATTTGACGATCGTTCCACTTGCCGTCGTGCAGGAACACCGACCAGATCTTGGCGAGGTCTCCCGCCTCGAGGTACAGACCGCCTTCGGTATCGGCGAGGCCTGTCGGTCCGCGCTTCCAGAACCAGCGCGTGATGCCGAGTGGGGCGAAGAGGTTCTTGGCGGCGTATTCCTCGATGTCCATTCCAGTGGCGCGCCGGAAGATGTGCGCGAGCAGCGCGGACGAGCCGCTGTTGTACGCGAACACGGTGCCGGGCTCCGCGGCCATCGGACGGTCGATGGTGAACTTCACCCAATCGGCGCTCTCTTCGAGCATGACCGCGGTGTTCGCCGGGTTCGTGTAGGGAAGACTCTCGTTCCAGTCGAGTCCCGCCGTCATCGTGAGAATGTTGCGAACTGTCATGCGTCGCTTGCGATCGTCGACGTTCGCCACCTTCGACGAGTCGAAGAACGACAAGACCGGACGGTCGATGCTCGGGAAATCGCCGCGCGTGACAGCGACGCCGATGATGGCCGACGTGATCGTCTTGGTGACGGATTGGAGCGAGTGCAGATCGCCGCGCTGGTAGTACGGATGCCACCAGGCATCATAATAGTTGTACGGGCTCGTGACGTCGTGCGAGTTGAGCGCGCCGCGCACGTTCACGGAGTCCGCGTAGATCTTGTCGTAGTCGCGAGGATAGGTGCGGTCGTACGCGACTTTGCCATGCCGAATGACCAACATCCGATCGATGTTGCTGTATCGGCCGGCGCGAATCTCCGCGTCGAGACTATCGAGGACGGCGACATTCAGCCCAACGGCTTGCGGCGAAGCGGTGGGCCAGCCGGTCGTCGACGATGTCGATTGCGCACGAGCCTGATGGGTCAGGAGTCCAACAGCGGCCAAGACGACGATGCCATGTCTCACAGGAACCTCGCTGAAGGGGCACAGTATCGTGCGCTACGAATCGACGGACAAGTCGGGATTATCCTGGCGGTGGCAGTGCTCCGGCAGGCGGATCGTACTGTGCGCCCGCCGGCGAAGCCGATGCGCGCGGCGAATAGCCGATGCCGTCTGACCACGTTCCCGTAACGCCGACTCCACGCACGACTCCACGCACGACTCCGCGCTCGAGGTCGATCGCGACGACGCGATTTCTCCCTTGCAGCGTGACGTACGCGACTTTCGAATCGCGCGAAATCGTCACGCCTTCGGGCGAGGCCGAGCCTTTGACCTCCGCCGTCGGCACGAGGCTGTCGGGGGGAAAGGCAATATAAAAACGCTCATGACGCGTCGCCTCGTCGAACACTCGCACGGTCGCGTTGACCGGATCGGTGATGACGACCGAGCGGCCGTCGGGCGAAATGGCGAGGCGGTAGGCGAGGCCGAAGCCGCGCAGCGTGTCGATTGGCTGCCCGCGAGCAAGATCCACGATCGTGACGACGTGGTCCTGATTACTGCCCGCCCAGGCACGAGCACCGTCCGGCGTGATCGCGATTCCCTCCGGCTGGCGCGGCACCTTGACGTCGCGCGTCGTGTCGTTGCCCAACGGATCGAGGATGGCGATCGAATTGTCGGCGATGTTGCTCGCGACCATGCGTCGCCCGTCCGCCGACAATCCCACCACGTGCGTCGTCCGTCCCCCACTCGGCAGCGAGCGAATGATGCGGCCGCTGCGAAAGTCGACGAGACGAACGGCACGATCTGCCTCGGCGGTGACGGCGAAGATCGTGTCGCCCGGAAGAAACGCCATCCCGTGCGGCCGGCGCGAGTCTCCGAGATCGATCGTCCGCGCGACGCGCCGCTGCTCGACGTCGATGACGGTGATGGTCGATCCAGGCTCGTCGCGCGTGCCGTAGTTGCTGACGAGCGCCCAACGGCCGTCGTGCGAGATCGCGACTTCGTGCGGCGCGTGCCCTGTCGGCAGCGTCGCGAGCGTCGCTAACGATCCGGCATCGAGCAGCGTCGCCGTGTTGTCGTTCATGTTGGTAACGACGAGCGTGCCGCTGGTGCCGGCGGCGCGATGATAGTACAAGTCGTAATTCGTCGACCATGTGCTGCCGCCGTCTGTGGACGTCTCGCCGAATTGACGGACCAGATTCTCGGCGAGCGGCGTGAACGTCAGCCGCGTGATGGTCTCGCGGCCGCCGGTGTTCCCTTTCGCCGTGAATTGAATGCCTGGAGCGAGCATCACGCTCTCGCGATATTCGGTGACCGCGCCGCCCTGGCCGACCCAGTATTGTTGCCACTGGTGCGTCGCCGGATTGAACGCATTGAGGCTCTTTCCCGTCGAGCCGCCGCTCGCGGTCCAATTCTCCAACAGGCCGCAGCCACCAGCGATGCGCTCGATGAGACTCGTGCCGACGATCGGCGCGGGTGCGTCGCGGGTGGGCGTGACATCCCATGCACCGATCCAGAAGTCGAAGGCGTGCGATTCGGGGCGGGACGTACATGGCGACGGCGCTTGCGCAAACACGGTTCGCATGGCGGTAACACACAGCGCGCTGGCCGCGATGACGATCTTCGTTCTCGACAACATCTTCCTCCAAATCGCAGGTGTGTCGCCGCTTCGGTTGAGCGCTACGCCGACGTGCGCCCCGAAGCGACTCGCCAATATCGCTGCTCGTTACGATAGACAGGCGTTCGGGAAGTGAAAAGTTGCGGTGAACAACCACTCGCCAATTGTATTGCGTTTTCACGATTCGCGGCGGATGTTGGAGATCGCTGGACGTGCGAGTAGTCAGTCACACGGAGCTTCACGATGCGCTCATTCTACATCGCTGCACTTTGCGGTCTGATCGCCCTGCCGGCATATGCGCAAACCGGCACGTTCCTCGGCACCGTGGCGCGCGATTCAATGGACCACACGGTCGGCAACGCCGAGGTCGCGGTGCCGCAGTTGAATCTCAAGACGACGACGAATTACATGGGCGAATTCCGGATCGGTCAGATTCCGCCGGGGCGCTATGCCATTACCGTGAAAGCTGTTGGGTTCCAGCCGTTGACCGATTCCATCGACGTGAAGGCAGGCGCCACGGTGGACGGCGACATCGTCTTGACCGCCCTGCCGGTGAATCTCGCGACCGAACGCACGACCGCGAATGCCGTCGAAAAGCGACTACCGCCCGGCCTGCAGGAAATGGCGGACCGGATGAAGACGCATCTCGGCGGCTATTTCGTCACGGATAGCACATTGCGGGCGAGCGACGAGAAGAAGCTGAGCGATTTGCTCTCGCGCATTCCTGGCGTCGATCTGGTGCTGGCGACCGACGGCACCGGCGTCTTCCTGGCGAACTCACACGAGCATGCACCACCTGTGGCGTCCATCGGTTCTACACATTTGCCGGGCCGCCCGGACATGGACGCGACGCCTGTGAGCTTTCCGCTCAACAAGTGCTACGTCGACATCTTCGTGGACGGCGCCAAATTCTACGCCGGACCGCCAAGCGCGACTAATCAGCCGCCGAATTTTGCCGCCATGTCGGCCGCGGACTATTCGGGCATCGAGTACTACTCGAGCGGTGCGACCGTTCCGCCGCAGTACAACGGAACGTCGAGCGGGTGCGGTGTAATGCTGCTTTGGACGCGGCGAACGCCATGACGTTTTGCGGAGCATCGCGCATGCGTTCCTTCATAGCAGCGTGCCTCGTCACCGGCCTTTACACCCTGATCGCCCTGCCCGCCGCTGCGCAGGCCACGCGATCCGGTACGGTTGTCGGCACGGTCGCGCGCGATTCGTTGGGCACGATGGTAGGAGAAGCGCAAGTCCAGCTGCCTGAACTGAATCGATCGGCAACGACCAACTGGCTTGGTGAATTCGACTTCTCCAATGTTCCACCGGGGCGTTACGCGATTAGAGTTCGCGCGATTGGCTTTCAGCCGTTGATCGATTCAATCGACGTGCAACCCGGCGCACGCGTCGATGCCGACATCATTCTGACTGCCACACCAGTCAGTCTCGCGACACAACATACGACCGCGACTGCGGTCGAAAAGCGTTTGCCGATCGGCTTGCAGGAGATGGAGGACCGACGTAAAACGCATCTCGGTGGCTACTTCGTTACGGATAGCACGCTCCGCGCGAACGATGACGAAAAGTTGACGGTATTTCTGGCGCGAATTCCCGGTCTTCATCAGGAGCTCGGCACGACCGGGTCAGGCACCTTCATCGCCAATGGACGTGAGTCGGGCAGCGGCGGTTGCGTCTTCTGCGTCGGCGACAAGTCAGATGGCGTGTTTCCGACGGGAAAGTGTTACGTCAACGTATTCGTTGACGGCGTCCCGTTTTTCCTCGGGCCGGCTTCACCCAGAAATCCGCCGCCGGATTTCAACGCACTTTGGGCACACGAATACTCTGGCATCGAGTATTACCCAAGCGCTGCCACCACACCATCGCAATACAACGGCGCGAAGGCGAGTTGTGGTACAATGCTGCTCTGGACCCGACGAACACCGTGAGAAGTGACTGAGCTGACTACCTGTCCTCCGGTTCATCCGTTACTGGGAACGCACTTCGACGCGAAGCGGGCGCGAGACTATTCGGGAGTCGAGTATTACGCGTCCACGTCGTCAATCTCTTTGAAATACAACGCCACGGAGTGTGGTTGCGGCGTATTGCGGCCGTGGAGTAAGACGTTGAATTCCAGAACCGGAATGAGCAATCCAATATGGTGCCTACGCGAATACGGCGTATGCAGCGGCCAATGTGGCGCATTTTGAGACGGAACGGACTCGCGGATCAAAGTGCGCGACAGGTATCAATTCTGAGGTGAAATCAAAGGCGTCGCCTGCCCGGCAATGGCATTGCGGCCGGCGGACATTGGTAATCTCAAATTCACATTTCTGGCTGATGCGTACGGACGGCGCATACAACGGCGCGACGTAAACGAAAGTGCCAAGACATGTTCCCTGCCATTAGTCTGGCCTCGTGATAAGCCGTCGCGTATGCTTGCTTCAGAGTCCCGCTGACCAACGGATGGTTGACTATGCGCTCATTCTACATTGCTGCTCTTTGCGCGGTCACTGCGTTACCGGCGCATGCGCAAACTGGCACGTTCCTCGGCACCGTCGCACGCGATTCAATGGACCACGCGGTCGGCAACGCCGAGGTCGCGGTGCCGCAGTTGAATCTCAAGACGACGACGAATTACATGGGCGAATTCCGGATCGGTCAGATTCCGCCGGGACGCTACGCCATTACGGTAAGGGCCGTCGGCTTCCAACCGTTGACCGATTCCATCGACGTGAAGGCTGGCGCCACAGTGGATGGCGACATCGTGCTCACCGCATTGCCCGTGAATCTCGAGGCGGCGCACACGGTGGCGGCGGAGACTGAACACCGCTTGCCGTCGGGTCTTCAGGAACTGGAAGATCGCCGAAAGATGCACATGGGCGGATTCTTCGTCACTGACAGCATGTTGCGGGCGAACGACCAGCGAAAGCTCACCTCCCTTCTCGCAAGGGCGGCTCGAATCGAGGAAGTGCTCAGCAATACAGGGGCGGGAATCTTCATTGCGGTTCCCGGCGCACCGCCATCGAGCTACCTGTCGGACGGCACGTTCCCGGAGGGGCGATGCTATACCAACGTCTACGTTAACGGCGGACTGTATTGGGCGGGGCCGCCCACCCCAAGAAATCCACCACCGAACTTCGACGCGATGTGGGCCATGGACTACTCGGGAGTCGAGTATTACGCGTCCGCTGCCACAGTGCCGGCGCAATACAATGCGGCCAGTTGGGGGTGCGGCGTGTTGCTGTTGTGGACGAGACGTTGATGCAGTCTTCCTGTGCCGTTCGCCTCATGGTGTGCGCCGCGTCCACAGCAGCATCACGCCACAGCTCGACTTCGTACCATTGTATTGTGCCGGGATCGTTGCCCCGCTCGGGTAGTATTCAATCCCAGAATACTCGTGTGCCCATAGCGAACCAAAGTCAGGCGGCGGATTCCGTTCGGTCGCTGGCCCAAGGAAATAGGGCACGCCATCAACGAAGACGTTGATGTAGCACATGCCATGAGGAAACGTCTTGAAGCTTGAAGTGTCGACGCCTGCATGAGCAACTCCCATCCCGTTTCCCTGTTCCCTGCCATTCGCCAAATAGGTCCCTGGTCCCGAGGTGCTCAACTCCTGGCTGATGTGAGGGATCTTCCCGATGAATTCGGTCAACTGCGCCTCGTTGTTCGCCCTGAGCATGCTATCGGTGACGAAGTAGCCGCCGAGATGCGTCTTCCGGCGATCTTCCATCTCCTGCAGTCCGATCGGCAATCGCTTTTCGACCACGGTCGCAGTCGTGTGCTGCGCCGCGAGGTTTACCGGCGCGGCCGTGAGAATGATATCGGCATCGACGCGTCCGCCGGGCGTGACGACCAGTGAGTCGCTGAGCGGCTCGAAGCCAATCGCGCGAACCGTGACGGCGTAGCGCCCCGGAGGCACATCAGAGAACTCGAATTCGCCAAGCCAGTTAGTCGTAGCCGAGCGATTCAAGGCCGGGAGTTGGACCTGTGCCTGCCCGACGACGCTACCCATCGAGTCGCGCGCCACGGTGCCGACAATCATGCCACGACGATTAGTCTGTCCACTTTGTGCGCTCACGGGCGAACCAATCAGGGCGGCGCAAAGGACGACAATAAGCGGTATTCGCATGCTCTCATAGTTCAGTATGAATCTGGAGTATGCAAGTGGTATTCGCGGCGAGGTCACACAAGATGCTATCTGTGACGACCTAGTCCGCAGATTCATCTTCCGCCGGTCCTCCATTTCGCGCGAGCGACTCGACGCGGACCGCCGTTCGACTGCGGTCCGCGGTGATACGACTCTTCTGAATTGCTATTCGATGACATACGACACTCCGCAACACACGAATGAGGATTTCGCGTGCAACGTCGCGCGCCATCATGCAACTGCTGGAGACTCACCACCGCACCAGCGGTGAACGAGATTCAGACCATGCGATCCGTCATCGCATACCCGGCGCGGCGTAGAGTTTTGACCGCCCTCCCCAACCCCACCTCCTTCAACCGCCGCCGCAAATAGCACACGTACACGGCGAGTGCGTTCGCAGCGTTCCTGGGTCGTTCGTCCGGCCACGCCGCTCGAAGCAACCGCTCGTGCGGCACAACCTCGTTCTTACCGTCGAGCAAACACGCGAGCAGCCGCAACTCCGTCCGCGACAACATCGCGCGTCGACCCGCGTGCTCGATGCGACCGGAATTCCAATCGACCACGGCACCGTCCAATGACGCGATCGCCTCCGAGCTCGGCGACACACCGTCGATCGAAACACGAACGCGGACCGAGAGGGTTCCTCCCACATCGGTGAGAACGAACTGGTCACGGCCCGCGGCGATCGCCGCGGCGAGGCGCGCGTCGCCCGCGATCGTCGTCGCCAGAGTTGCCGCTATCCGAACGTCGGTGCGGTTGCGTCGGCTAGTTGTTGGCGGCGCCGCGAACTCCGCGCGCAGCGCGCGGACGCGGGGCGATCGACTAATGTCAAGCGGTTTTTCAGCGGCACGGCGATGTGATTTCGGCATGACGACATAATCGCCACGCCGGTCGCGATCGACCGTTACACCACGTGCATTCTGGGGCGCTCGGCGAGATGTTTCTGAAGTGCCGAAATGACACAGGCCAATCCGCCATTGGCCCGGATCTCCCTCCCGGTGAGCCCAACGTGGCGCCTCAGCAGATTGCGCAACGCCGAGGACGAGGCGAAATCGAGCTCGTCGGCGATCGACTCCACCGTGCGACCTGTGCGTCCCAACAGGTAGCCAACCAGTGCAAGACGTACCCAGGTAATGAGATCCGCCGGCCCCCGCAGACCGCTGCGCACGCATTGGTCGTAAAGCGTCTTGCGGTGAAGCCCGATCGCATTGGCGAGATCCGCCACCGTATGTACGTCCGCAGGCCGCCGGAGCGATTCTTCGACGATCGGCAGCAACCGCTCATCCAACACGCCGGCCAGCTCCGACAGCACCCGCGCGCTCGCACATTCGCGCCGCGCCGACGCCAGCGTCGATCGGAGCACGCTGCGGCTCTCTTCTCCCGCGAAAAAAAAGTGATGGACGCCCGCGAGCGCGAGCGCACGGATCTCCGATCCATGCTCGAAACCGGCGCAGCAATAAGCGACTAGCGCCACATCAGGGAACGCCTTGGCCGTCTCGCGAACGAAACCCGTCGCATCTCTCCGCGTGACATCCACGGACGGCACCACCACGACGTCAGTTCGCTCTGTGGACCGGCGGAGAAAATCGGCGATGTCCGCCAACGTGCGTACCGCGCGCAGTTCCCCGCGGCCACGCACCGCGTCGCGGAGTCGAGCGCACACGATCGGATCCGGGACGCACGTGACAATCAATACATCGTCCGGCTTCCGAGCCACGTCATGTAACGCGACTGCACCTGACATGACCTGCCCCTAACCCGCAGAGAAATAAATAGGCCGCCTCTCCAACCGGGACGGCCTGATGTTGCACACCTTCAATCGACGCCGCGCATTCGCCGCGGTCGTAATTCTCCTTTCGTCGCTCGGCGCCGGCTGCGAATCCGCCAGCATCGCGAGTCCGGGCGATCCTTCGCGACAAACGGCGCGAGCGGCGTTACACGACGACGACCCGGCAACATGCCGGAACGGATACACGGAGATCGGCGGCCACATCTACTGCAATCCCATATAGCACGCGAACATCACGCGACTGCCGCGAAGACAACATGGTCCGGCAGTCGCGCGGGATCGAGGGCCTGAATGGCATGGACGACGCGGCGCGCGCGCGGAGCCAGCTCGAGGCACTCACTTCGCGCGACGCCTACCGGCGTCCGCAACGCCGCGGCGCGAGTCTGCACGTCTCCATAGCCGAAACGCTCCGCGATGCCGAAGGCCATCGTTGCACACTGTTCGGCGCGAACGACGTCGCCAACCGACGACAGCGCGGCCGCGCAATCGCACAGCGCATCCGCGAACTGATAATGATGGTTTCCGTGCTCCAACTCGCGAAAGACCTCGGACACTGACCAGCCGAGCAGATCGAGATCACCGATCCGCGCCGCGGTCCCGGCGAGCCCGCCCAACGCCGGAAGTCCAATGCGCGCCGGCTGGGGTCGCGACAACACCGAAGCGAATGCAGCGCGCGCCGGCTCAGGATGCCCAACGTCGAGCAGTAGTTGTCCGAGATTCGATAGCAACTCGTCCATCGCGGCGGTGTCGCCGAGACTGAGCTCGTACGCGGCCCACCCGTGAACGAGCGCGGCATCGAAATCCCGGACCTTGGCCGCGATCACCATGAGTCCATGCTCGGCGACGCGCGCGATCTCCGAAAATCCCTGCCGGCGCGCCAGGCGGGCGCTTTTGGTCGCCCAGCGTCTGGCGGCTCCGTAGTCGCCGCGAAGTTGCATGACGGTGGCAAGACCGATGGCCGCGCGAGCCACCAGCTCGGGCTCTCCGCGCGACCGGCCGAGTCGAGCGACGCGCTCGTACATCGCTTCCGCGCGATCGAGATCGCCGAGTCTTCGGATTACGCGGGCCAGCAGCACCTGGATCCGTCCATACTCCACGGTGCTGAGCGAGCGATCGGCCGCGGACAGCGCTTCGAGCACGAGCCACGCAAGATGCCGGGCGCCGGCGCGTTCCATCGTCGACGCCAACGCCGAGATGACCTCCGAATCGCTGCGCGACGCTTGGCCGGCATCGGCGTCCCGTGTGCGATACTCGGCCGCCGCCGCGCCGAGCATGGATTCCGAGAGCTCGACGGCGTCGCGCAGGAGCACCAATGCTTCGTTCTCGGGCGCCGCAGCGGCGTGCTGGACCAACGTGGTCACCGCAATCCAGCCGCCGTCGTCGTCGCCGAACGCCTCGCTCCGGCCGATCGCATCCTTGCGATACGCCGCGGCGGCGGACTTGATCAGGAGTACATCATGCTCGGCCATTGATTAACAAAATGCAAACCGAACCCTGGCCGAGCAAGCTGCGAATCGATTGAACGCGATGAACGTCAGTCCTCGCGCAGCGCCGTCATCGGATCGACCCGCCCTGCACTCAACGCCGGAATCGCGCTCGCCAGCAGCGACACGACCACCAACACCGCTGCTACGCCACCGACCACCACTGGATCGCGCGCACTCGTCTCGAAGAGCAACGGCTCGGCGAACCGTCCCGCGATGAGCGCCAACACAGTGCCCGTAACGACTCCAAGCACAGTGACACCAACCGCGCCACGTACCATCAGCGTAACGACGTCGGTCGCGCGCGCGCCGAGCGCAATGCGCACGCCGATCTCGTGCTGGCGCTGCTGAACGAGATACGCAACGACACTGAACGTGCCGACTGCCGCGACGACGAGTGCAAGGCCGGCAAAGAGCGAAAACATCATCGCCCCGATGCGCCACGTGCGCGTCTGTGGATCGATTCGCTCCTGCAGCGTGCCGGCAGCGACGTAGGTAATCGTCGGATCGATGTGTTGGAGCAACGCCTTCAGTGCGGGAATGGCCGCGCTGATCGACCCGCGCGGCCGCACAAGCAGATCAGGAGAGTCCAACGTCGACTGCGCGAGCGGCAGATAGTAATGCATCAGCGGGTTCTCGCGGATGCGACTGCGTCGCACGTCCTGCACGATGCCCACGACGCGCGTGCAGCTCTTGCTTCGCCCAACGAGCAGGCACTGGCCGAGCGCATCGGCACCCGGCCAGAGTACGCGGGCCATCGTTTCGCTGACGACCGCAACAGGCTCGCTTCCCGCGCGATCAGAGTTTTCAAATACGCGTCCGCGCAGGAGGCGCGTGCCCATCGTCGCGAAGTAATCCGCGCTCACCGCGCTCACGTCGGGATCGCCAAAGCCGCCAGTCATGCGCGGCAGTGAATCGCGGCCGGGAAGATGCAGCGGGATGGCATACGCATTGTTAAATGGCGTGCCAACCGCGGCGGCGGCATGCGCGACCGCTGGCGACGCGGCAATGCGCTCGAGCATCGCGCTCGCGAACATGTCACGCCGGCGCTGCTCGAGCGCCCGATCCGAGTCAGTGGCCTGCGGCGGAATGAGTTGGCGCCGGAGCTGCACCATCACGACGCTGTCCGCCTGCACGCCGAGGTCGAGATGGCGAACGTGTTCCAGGCTTCGCACGAAGAGGCCGGCGCCGACGAGCAGCAGCATGGCGAACGCCGCCTGCGCCAGCAGAAGCACGTTCCGTAACGTCGAGCGGTTTCCGTGGCCTTCGCGCGCTCCGGCCTTGAGCGCGGCCGGCACGTTGGTGCGCCCCGCGCGAAGTGCGGGAAGAACGCCGATGACGATTCCCGTGACGAGCGCGATGCCCAAGGAGACGAACAGAGCACGCTCGTCGACAGGACCTGAGGCCCAATCGACGTCGGGCAGGAGCACGCGCCGCACGACAGTGCCCGTGACGAACGCGACGGCGAGACCCGCCGCGCCGCCGATGGTTGCGAGCAGCAACGCGCCCGCCAACAACAATCGAATCAGTCGCGCGCGGCTGGCGCCGAGCGCCATGCGGACTGCGAGCTCGCGCCGCTGACGCGATGCACGCACGAGCAGAAGGTTGACGATGTTGGCGCATGCCGCGAGCAGCACGATGGCTGCGAGGCCGGCCAACCACCGCGCGATGCTGGCTTCGGTCGACTCGGTTCCGTCAGGCCCGAAATGCAGTGGCGCGACGGAGATCTTTCCCGCCGCCATCCGCTTGTCACCGCCATCGTAGCTGGTTTGAAAAGCACGAGTGGCGTCGTGGCTGGCGTCATCGAATGTCACGCCGGGCCGAAGTCGCGCGACGATCGCCGGCCCCGACGACGATCCCTGCCCCCAGTGACGCGACGCCGGACCTGTCGCCGTCGGCAGTGGAAGCCACACGTCTACGCGATTGAGTCCGGCACCGGTGAATGATTTTGGCGCGACACCCACGACGGTGTACTTCCGTGAGGAAATTGTCACGGTCCGGCCGACGATCGTGGAGTCGCCCGCGAAATCGCCTTGCCAAACACCATAGCCGAGCACCGCGACGAGCGCGTGCGACTCCGGCAGTTGTTCGTCGGCGGTGAAGAATCTGCCAAGCGCGGGCCTTGCCCCCAGCACCGACATGAGATTCGCCGTTGCCGTCGCCGACGAGACGATCCGCGCGCCAGTTCCCTCCCCGAGCACTCGCCCCGGATACGGATCGCTGTACATCGCGAGACCGGAGAAGTCGCGCGCTTCGACGAGCAGGTTGGCGTACACGTGCGGATCGAACGCGGCCATCGTCGTGGTCTCGCCGGCTGGTTGCTGCATCGACCAGTAGAGGCGAACGACGCGGTTCGCGTCTCGCACGCCTGCAGGTCCGCGCACGAGCAGCTTGTCGACGATGTCGAACATTGCCGCATTGGCGCCAATGCCGAGGGCGAGCGTGAGCACGGCGAAGGCCGAGAACAGCGGCTCGCGCGCGAGTCCGCGCATCGCGTAGCGCAGATCGGCGCGAACGCCGTCCAGCCATTCGAGAATACTCATTACCCGCTCCCGCCGCGTGGCGGACTGCCGCACGCGATCGCGCGCATCACTCAATGAACCGCCAATACAGCGAATCGCCTCGGCCCGCGCCTCCTCGAGCGGCATGCCGCGCTCGACGAGGCGCGCGGTGCGCTCCTCGATGACGGAGGCCAGCTCGTCGTCGGCTTCGCGACGAATGGGATCGGGCCGGCGCACGATCAGCCCGACGATGTCGCGGACGCCCTCTCTCCGATGCCGGACCATGGCGTGTCTCCGCTCAGGCGGTGGTTGCGTCGAGAATCTCCGCGAGCGTCGCGGTGTATTCGGCGAGCTTCGCCGACTCGGCTTTGAGGTGGGCGCGGCCTTTCGCGGTGATCTGGTAGTAGCGCGCCTTGCGATTGTTGGGGGTCATGCCCCACTTCGACGACACGAGTCCGCGCTCTTCCATTCTATGGAAGGCCTGGAGAAGTGCGCTGTCGTCGATGTTGAGTTTGCCGCGCGATCGATCCTCGAGCCAGGCGATGATCTCGAACGAGTGCATCGAGCCCCACGAGAGGGTCTTGAGCACGAGGATGTCCAGCGTGCCGCGTACGAGCGGGATGGCGTCCGGCATGTTCCCCCGAGGTTCTACCCCGAGATCCTAGAGCCGCGAATGCATTCGCGCAAGACGCTTCCGCTAGTTGTCTCGGTGCGCAGTGGCGGGCTCCGTGATCGGGCCGGCAGTGAACCGGATGGACGCGAAGACCTGCACATGAACGCGAATGACCGCGAATACTGCGGGAACTACGGCGTGCCTAGTTCACCTCGTTTATTCGCGCGTTTTCGCGTTCAATGTGCAGTTCTTCGCGTTCAATCTGTGCCAACTCTCCGCGCGCGCAGCGCCGTCGGTCCGCGATGTCGCCGATTCGCGGCCGACCAGATTCGCGGCCTACCGATTCGCGCCCGCCAGCTCATCCTCCGCGCACGGCGCATTCGCGTACCCCGACCGGAACGCCGTCACCGTC
The DNA here is from genome assembly GCA_036499625.1 of Gemmatimonadaceae bacterium. Taxonomy (GTDB): domain Bacteria; phylum Gemmatimonadota; class Gemmatimonadetes; order Gemmatimonadales; family Gemmatimonadaceae; genus JAQBQB01. The sequence continues at coordinate 27,305 of DASYDJ010000063.1, read as the reverse complement.
CCCGCGCTCGGCTCGAACTTGTGCCGCCACACACATGCGGTGTCGTTCGCCAGCAAGTGGATCGACACCGACGCCTCAGCCGACGCCGTCTTGACGTAGTGAATGTCGTCCGTGGGCGGAATTAGCGCGTAGAAGTCGCCCGCATTCTGCACCTGCTGCTTCGCGATCTCGAGCGTCGCGTGCGACGAATCACTCGCGTCATCCAGGCGACGGTACACGGTCTCCTGCTGCTGGCCGCGGTACACGCCGATGAGTCCCCACGCGAGATGGTCGTGCACGGGGGTTTCGGCACCCGCGGGAATCACCAGCGAAAAGAGACACAGCGACGCATCCTCGGCACGATAGAGCGCGTACTGTCCGATGCCGTCGCCCATCTTGCTCTTCGTGTCCGGCGCGGCGTACTCTGGCGGCAGCCAACTGTCAGACGCGAGCAGCTTGGCGAACGCCGGCTTGAGCGCGTCGATTCGGTCCGCCGCACTAGCGGCGTCAGCGTCGCGAGCCACCTGATGCTGCGCGGCGTGAATGAGCGCACGAATCTCCGGCGTGTCGACGAGAAAGCCGAACCGATCGCCGGTGTGATCGTGCGAGTGATCCATGCTGCACATGTGCGAGCCTCTCGAGTCTATTCAAATATCATGTTTTGCATCAGCCGCGCGCACCTGCGGCGCTCTGCCGCAGCGGCTCCAGCGACTGCTTGACGCCACTGGAGTATGACACCACATTGGCGACCATGTCGAGTTTCGGCGGCACCTCCAGCAATTTGTGGCATCGGCTCTCGCGCCCGTTCTGGATTGCGTTGGCCGCGTTTTGGACCTATTCGCTGATCCGGGCTTTGGTGGCGGTGCGTGCGGGCGCCCCAGACCTCTACCACAATGAGCATTCGCGTCAGATCGCCCTCGACGTCGCCGAACTGTTGATCGCGTTTGTGTTCATCATAACGGAGATGCGACGCGTGCCGAGTCGGCCACGGTATGCGTTGCTCGGCGTCCTGTTCGCCGGGATGATCGTTTCGTTGATCGCGGCGCATCGCCTGGCGATGTAGTCCGATGAGGCGCGCGCCAATGATTCGCTCGATCATCACCGCGTGCCTTACCGTCGCAACGATCATCGCTTGCGCGTCGAATCGCGCCGCCGCCCAAACCATCCACGGCACGGTGCGCGACAGCGCGAGCCACGACCCGATCGCCGGCGCGGTGCTTCTGCTGCTTGATGAGAGTTCTCATACATTGGTGCGCGGCCTCACCAATGTGCAGGGCGAGTATCGTCTGCCGGCGGCGCCGACAGTTCGGCGGCTGAAAGTTCTTCGCATCGGGTTTCGTCCGCGCGATATCGCGCTGCCAGCCTCCGCCGGCGGCGATGTCACGTTCGACGTCGCCATGGCGGCGCTTCCGACGCTGCTCGAGCCGATCCACGTCACGAGCGGCGCGAAATGCTCGGCGCGCGACGATCGCCTGACTGCATTGTCGCTGCTCGATCAAGCTCGCGCCGCGCTCCTCGGCAGCGTAGTGGCGCGCGACGATCGGCCGGCCACTGAAATGCTTCGCCTGCGCTTCACCAAGTTCATCGATGAACGGAGCGGCCGCCCCACGAGAATGCGAGTCGTCGCCGACTCGACGACGGAACCGCGCGTGTCATTCGAGGCGCCACACTCCGCGTCGGAGTTCGTCACGTCGGGATTCGTCTCCGACGATCACGGCGTTCCGACGTTCGAGGGACCGGACGCCGAGACGTTGCTCGACGACGGGTTTCGCGATGGCTATTGCTTCGAGCTGCGCGATCCGGATTCCTCGCGGCCGAATCAAGTCGGCCTCGGCTTCACGGCGGCGAGCTCGCACGACGGCCGCGTGGACATCGATGGGACGCTGTGGGTCGATACGCTTGCGCGTCAGATCGAGGAGATTCGTTTCGACTACCGCGGCCTCCCCGGAAACGAATCCGTGGTTCACGCTGGCGGATCCGTTCACTTTCGACAGCTCGCGAACGGCACCATCCTCATCGACAGATGGTTCCTGCGCCTGCCGACGGCCAAACCGGAAACGACGTACCACTTCGGCGGGCCGACGATCACGACGAGCATCGGCATCCAGGAGGCGGGCGGAGTGATTGCCGCGGCGCGCTGGCCCGACGGCTTTCGCTGGGAGGCGCCGCTCGACACGGTGCACGTGCAGTTGAGTGGCGATGCCAGGACGGCGCTCGCCGGCCGCCGGGTGACGCTCGCCGAAACTCCGTATCACGGAGTCTCCGACGCGAATGGAACGATCGTGTTTCCGCGAATGCTCGCGGGGCCGTATATGGGTACGCTCGTCGACTCGACGTTGGTGAAGATTGGCATCGTGTTTCCGACCTCGTTCAAGTTCAGCGTCGGCGACGGCGAAGCGAAGAACGTTCCGGTACAACTGCCATCTGTGGCGCAGTACGTGATCTCGCGCTGCGGGGGTGAGAAGAAGCCGGTGCCGGTCGCGACCGATCTGCTCGTCATCGGACGAATCGCTGACCCGCTCAACGAGCCCATGAGCGAAGTCGCGTGGCGCGTGCTGGAGCCCACCGGAGACTCGCGCCCTCCAGTTTCGACCGACATTGCGTCGAGTCTCGTCGGACGGAACGCAGATGCACGCATTCCCGTAGCGACCGGCGAGACAAAAGCCGACGGGGTGTTCGCCTATTGCGGCGGCAGCTTGGCCGCCGGCCAGTCACTCAGGATCGATGCACGAGCGCCGAACCGCACGACCTGGCACACGACGGAGATCCCGGTTGATAAATCTCTCATCGTCGCGTCGATCGAAGCGGAGAGCAGCAAGCTACTCGGCGTCTTCGACAACGACGACGGTCAGTGGATTGCGGGCGCGACGATTCGCGACACGCTCGGGAACGAGGCGCAGACATCGCGCATTGGTGTGACGCCGCTGACGGACCTCACGCCGATCGCCGGATACTACATGCTCGAAGTTCGGAAGTCCGGATACTCGCCTCGCTTTCTCCGCGTGCGCGACGATACGACTTCTGAAATCCTGGCCGCGCTGGCGCCCAATCCCCTCGGCGGCACGCTGCTCCCGACCACGGTCGTGTCAGCTGATCGGAAGCTCGCGACGGACGCGGGCCTGCGCGAAGGATTCGTCTATCGATGTGGAACAGGGTTGATCTCGTGCGTCGGTCGGAGCGTGTTGGACAAGCAGACGACCGGGAATCTGGACAATTTCGTGGATCATGTGGACGGAATCGTTCGTGACTGTCAGCACGCTGAGATGCGGTCCGAGCTCGCGGGGACTCAGGCGGGCGGTGCGCCGCCCAGTGTCCATGCAGGCGCGACGGCGGCAGCTGGAAGTTGCCCCATCTTGATGCATGCGCTCGGCGGAAACGGGCTCGGCTCGGCGTGCACGCCGAACTACGTCGTCAACGGTTTCGAGTGGGCGCTGCTAGGCGGAAATGCTCAGTCCGACCTCGACCAGTACTTGAGCTCGGCGACAATCGATGGCATGGAGATCTATCTTCCCGGACATCCCGTGCCGAAGCGATTCGACCCGAAGCCGTTCAGTGATTGCGGCGTCATCGTGATCTGGACGCGATGAAGAAGAAGAACAGGAGACACACTCGCATGCGCTCAATCATCACCGCGTGCCTCACCGCCGCTACGATCGCCACACTGTCCGTCGGTACGGTGGCGGCGCAAACGATTCATGGCACGGTACGCGACAGCACGAGCCACCGGCCGATTGCCGGCGTGGTACTGCTCCTGGTCGACGACGGCGCCAAGCCGCTCGTGCGTGGTTTGACGGACCAGCGTGGCCAATACCGTCTGCCAACCACTCCGGCAGTGCGGCGCCTCAAGGTGCTTCACATCGGGTATCGTCCGCGCGATATCACGCTCTCGACGGCGGCCGCCGACGACGCCACGCTCGACGTCACCATGGCGGCGCTGCCGACGCTGCTCGATGCAGTCAGCGTTACCAGCGACGCGAGCTGCTCGGCGCGCAAGGATCGCCTGATGGCGCTGTCGCTCCTCGACCAGGCTCGCGCGGCGCTCCTCGGCAGCGTGGTGGCGCGCGATGATCGGCCGGCGGCAGAGATGTTGCGGCTGCGTTACACCACGTTCATCGATGCGAAGAGCGGGCACGCTACCAGAATGCGCGTCATTGCCGACTCGACGACGGATACGCGTGTGTCGTTCCAGGCGCCGCACTCGGCATCAGAGTTTGTGAATTCAGGTTTCGTCTCCGACGACCACGGCGTTCCGGTTTTCGATGGACCGGACGCCGAGACGCTGCTCGACGACGCGTTTCGCGATGGGTATTGCTTCGAGCTTCGCGATCGCGATCGGGCGCGGCCGAATCAAGTTGGACTCGGCTTCACCGCGGCAGGCACGCGTTCCGGCCGCGTGGACATCGACGGGACACTGTGGGTCGATACGCTGGCCCGGCAGATCGAGGAGATCCACTTCGACTATCGCGGGCTCCCGTCGAAGCAGCTCGCCGTCCACCCCGGCGGCTCGATTCACTTTCGACAATTGTCAAACGGCACGCTCCTCCTTGACCGATGGTCGTTTCGACTGCCGACGGCCCAGCCCGAAACGACGTATCGCGCCACCGGTCCGACGGTCTCGACGATCGTCGGTGTTCAGGAGGCGGGCGGCGTCATCGCGGAGGCGCGCTGGTCCGACGGATTCCGTTGGGAAGCGCCGCTCGACACGGCGCACTTGCAGTTGAGTGGCGACCCCGGGGTAGCGCTTGCCGGCCGCGAGTTGGCGCTCGCCGAAACCCCATACCATGGCACCGCCGACGCAGATGGCATGGTCGTCATTCCGCGCCTCCTTCCCGGACCCTACGAAGGCCTGCTTGTCGACTCGACGTTGGCGCAGATCGGCATCTATTTGCCGGCGCCGTTCTACTTCAGCGTCGCGGATAGTGGATCGACGAAGGCTCCGGTGCGTCTGCCATCGGTGCTGCAATACGTGACGTCGCGCTGCCAAGACGCAAAGAAGCCGGCACCGGCGACAGCCGATATGCTCGTCATCGGCCGAATCGCTGATGCGGCCAGCGAGCCGCAGGAGCATGTCGTATGGCGTCTGTTCGAGCCCCCTCGAGATACGCTCAGCCCTGTCTCGACGGACGTCGCGGCGAATCCATTCGGGCGCAACGGCGACACGCGCACTCCCACCGCGACTGGTGAGACTGGCGCCGACGGGCTATTCGCCTTCTGCGGTGCCAAGCTCGCCGCGGGCGATTCGCTCACGGTCGACACGCGACCGGCGAATCGCACGAGCTGGCACACGACCATGATTCCGGTCCAGCACAGCCTCGTCGTTGCGCGGGTCCAAGCCGAAGCCGAGAAACTGCTCGGCGTCTACGACAACGGCGACGGCGAGTGGGTCGCCGGCGCGACAATTCGCGACACGCTCGGCAACGAGGCGCAGACGTCGCGCCTTGGCGTCGCACCGTTGACGGACCTGATGCCGATCGCCGGCTATTACATGCTCGAAATCCGGAAGCCCGGCTACTCGCCAGGCTTTGTCCGTTTGCGCGACGATACGACTTCTCAAATCCTGACGGCTCTGGCGAAAAATCCACTCGGCAACTCGTCGCTTCCAACAACGGTGGTCACCGCGGAGAACAGGTTCGTCAACGATCCCGGACAGCAAGCGGGATTCATCTATCGATGCGGAACGGGCATGATCTCGTGCATCGGCCGCGGCGACCTGGACAAAAAGAAGACCGGGAACCTGGACAACTTTCTGGAGCATGTGGACGGCATTGTCCGCAACTGTACGGCCGCGATGGTTCGGCCGGAGCTCGCGCCCACCAGTCCTCGCGGCGGGCCGCCACCGGACGTCGCTCCAGGCGCGGAGGCGTCGGGCGGAAGTTGCCCCCTCAGGATGCGCGAGCTCAAGAATGCGGCCAGCCAAACGTGTATCCCGAATTACGTCATCGACGGCTTTGCGTGGCGTCAGTTCGGCGAAGACACACAGGCCGATCTCGACCAGTTCTTGAAATCGGCGACGATTCAGGGAATCGAGGTGTATCTCCCGGGGCATCCGACGCCGAAACGGTTCGACCCGGAACCGTTCAGCGAATGCGGGGTGATCGTCATCTGGACGAAATGATGCGTGTCATCCCGAGGAGCGCCGCCTCTGTCATCCCGAGGAGCGCAGCGACGAGGGATCTTCCGTCCCGTACGCGATAATTGGCGGGAGAGAAGATTCCTCGCTACGCTCGGAATGACACCTAGTGCGCGTCCACCGCCGGCCCGTGCCCCTGCGGCTTTCTGAGAATCAACACCGCCGGCGCGACGAACACGAAGCTCAACAAAATCAGCATCCAGGCATCGTTGTAACTCAACATCGTCGCCTGTTTGGTGATCGTCAGGTCCATGAGCTTCATCGATAACTGCTGCGCGACCGTCTGCGGGTACCCGTGCGCTATCATCGCTGCCGCCGTGGCATGCTGCCGTTCCACGAACAGCGGATTCGTCGAGTAGACGTTCGTCACGAGCTCCGTACGGTGCAGCGCCGCGCGGCTATCGAGGAAGCTCGCGAGCACCGCGATGCCGAACGAGCCGCCGAGCTGGCGTGAGAGATTGATCAATCCCGACGCTTGCTGCGCGATCTTTGGGTCCAGGTTTCCGTAGGCCACCTGGTTGATCGGCGTGAACAGGAAGCCGAGCGCCGCGCCGCGCACGATGAGCGGCCACCGCGCATCTGCTTCGCCTGCCGCAGTGGTGAGATGACCCAACTGCCACATCGCGACCACGAACAGTCCGATGCCGAGATAGATCAACGCGCGCGGATCGACCAGCGGCTTGGCGCCGTTGAGCAATCGCCCGCAAATGATGGCCGTGACCGCCGTCGCGATTCCGCCTGGCATCAGCGTCAAGCCGGTCTGCGTCGCTGAAAAACCGAGCAGATTCTGCGTGAACAACGGAAAGATGAACACGCCGCCGTAGAGACCGAATCCGAGCGCGATGAACAAGAAGATCGAGCCGGCGAGTTGCCGGTTCTTGAGCACCCTGAAGTTCACCACAGGATGATCGTTCTTGGGCGACAGTTGCCACCAGAGCATGGTCGCGAGCGAGACGACCGAAAGGACAGTCAGTCGCACGATCAAGGCGTCGGAGAACCAATCCTTCTCGCGGCCTTCCTCGAGCACGTACTGCAGGGAGCCGAGTCCGATGATGAGCAGCGAGATGCCGAACCAATCGGCCGGTATGCGTTTTTGCATTCCCGGCGGATCATGCAAGAACGTGAATACCAGAAATGCCGCGGTGATGCCGATCGGCACGTTGATGAAGAAGCACCAGTTCCAGGTGTAGCGATCGGTGATCCATCCGCCGAGCGTGGGGCCGAGCGTCGGCGCCACGATGATGCCGAGGATGAAGATCGCCTGCACCATGCCCTGCTCTTCGCGCTTGAAGATCTGCCGGAGCGTCGCCTGCGCCGTCGACAGGAGCGCCGCGCCGCCCGCACCCTGCATGATGCGCCACAACACCAGCTCGCGGAGCGTCCCCGACGTGCCACAGAGGAACGACGCGATGATGAACAACACGATCGACGCCGTGAGATAATTGCGCCGGCCGAAAATGGACGTGAGAAACGCCGTCATCGGCAGCACGACGACGTTCGACAGGATGTAGCCGGTGCTGACCCAACTGATCTCCTGGAACGTCGCGCCCAAGTTGCCCGCCATCTGCGGCAGCGCGACGTTGACGATCGTCGTGTCGAGCACTTCCATGATCGCCGCCGTGATCAATCCGAACAGGATGATCCAGCGGTACGGTACCGTCTCTTCTTCGTCCCGGCTCGGCGCCGCCGACGCTACTGCTTCAGTTGCCACGTGTCTTCCTCGTTCTCCCTTTGACCGGCCGAAAGATACGGGGCGGCGGCAAGCCCAGGGGGGCGCCGCGTCACGATTACGTTCGCGATTACGTTGCGGCCATGGACGAATGGTTGTGGGGATGGGATCCCACCCCTGGCATCGTGTCCGTATGGGCCGATGAGAACGGCAATGCGACCGTCTGGCGCCGGCTGCCCGGCGGCCAGCTGGCGCGCGACGAGGACCGTTTCCGTCCGTGGCTCCTCTACGATCGCGCGGACGATGTCGTGCATGCCCGCGACCAGATCGCCGTACAGGAACTCGACGGTCCAGGTGCGCTTCGCTATCTGCTGTCGGCCGAAAGCTGGCCTGCGCTGACCGGCGCGCTCCTGCAAGGTGCTTCCCGACGGCTTGATCGACCGATTCGCCACGTGCGCGACCTGCCGAGCGAGTCGATGCTCCTATTGCCGCCAGACGAGCAGTATTTGGTCGCGACCGGCCGCACGTATTTTAGAGATCTCATATACGACGACCTGCGCCGCCTGCAGTTCGACCTCGAGACCACCGGCCTCGACGCGCGCCAGAACCGGATCTTTCTGATCGCTGTCCGGCGGCCCGACGGCACCTGCTGCACGCTCGAGGCGGACGGACCCATCGACGACGCGCGCGAAGCCGATCTGATTCGCCGCTTGGTGGCCGCGGTTCAAGCGGCCGACCCGGATGTGATTGAAAATCACAATCTCCACGGATTCGATCTTCCGTTCCTCGAGCATCGTGCGCACCGACTTCGCGTGCCGCTCGCCCTCGGGCGCATTGGCACACCCGGACTTCGAAAGCGCGGCGCCAGGAGCGGCGCGCCGAGTGGACGCGACGACGGCCGGCGCGTGCGGTTCGTGGCGCCTGGGCGAGAGCTCATCGACACACTCGACGCCGTGCGACGGCACGACTTCTCCGCGCGGGACCTGCCAGGTCACGGACTCAAAGCCGTGGCGAAACACTTCGGCATTTCCGGCCCCGATCGCGAGCTCGTTCCTGGCGCGCTGATTCATCGCGTCTATCAGACCGACCCGGAGCGCATACGCCGATACGCCATTGCCGACGTCGAAGAAGTCGCGGCACTCTCGCGACTCTTGGGCGGCGCGGCGTTCGCGCTCGCGCGTATGGCGCCGCGCCGCTACGAACGACTGGCGGACACTGGCGCTGCCACCGGCGTGATCGATCCGCTGCTCGTGCGCGCCTACATCCGCGCGGGACAAGCGCTGCCGGCACACGAAGCAGGTGACGGCACGGTGCATAGCGGCGCCGCGCTCTATCTGTTCGCGACGGGCGTCGCGCATCGTGTGGTCAAGGCGGACGTTGCGAGTCTGTACCCGTCGCTCATGCGCGCGTTTCGCATCGGGCCCGCACGCGATCATTTGGGTGCGTTGCTCGCGTTGGTCGATCAACTCGTCGAGACGCGTCTCGCCGCAAAGGCGAACGCTCGCGCGGCGCCACCTGGTTCGTCTGAGCGCTACACACACGAAGCGCTCTCCGCCGCCATGAAGCTCGTCGTCAACTCGGCGTACGGCTACCTCGCCGCCGGCGGGAATCTCACGCGCTTTGCCGACGTTCATGCCGCCAACGAAGTGACACGGCGCGGGCGCGAAACGCTTGGCCTCATGTCGCGTGCGCTCGCCGACCGCGGCGTCACGCTGCTCGAGGGCGATACGGATGGCGTGTACTTCGCCGTGCCGCTGCACTGGACCGAGGACGACGAGCGTCGCGTGGTGGCCGAGGTGGATGCGTTGCTGCCGCCGCTCGTGCATCTCGAGTTTGACGGCCGATATGCCGCGATGCTCTCGCACGAGCCGAAGAACTACGCCCTGTTGGGCTATGATGGAACTCTCATACTCCGGGGCGTGGCGTTCCGGTCGAGTCGGGCCGAACCGTATGGCGAGACGTTTCTGCGCCGAGCAATTTCCCGACTGCTCGAGGGCGACGTCGCCGGCGTGCGCGACGCGTATCTGGCCACGCTCGACGCTTTGCATCGCCGCGGACTTCCGACGCGGGAGGTGTCGTCCAAGGTGCGCCTGACAAAGGCGCCCGCCGAATATCAGGCAACGCGCGCAACTCGACGCGAGCTTCCATATGAAGCGATGCTCGCCAGCGGACGCGATACGTGGAGCACCGGGGAACGTGTCCGCGTGTATCGAACGCGCGGCGGCTTGGGTCGCGTGATCGACGAGGACGAGGACGTGATCGATAGCGCCAATGACGCGCGCGACTACGACGTCGAGTACTACGCGCGCCAATTGCGAGCCACGTATGCAGCGCGGATGGAGCGAGCGTTCACGCCGGCGGACTTCGAAACTGTGTTCGCCCATCCCGACCAGTTCTCGCTCTTTACGCCGGCAATCGCGCACATTCAACCGACGCTGCGGCCGATGCTCGCCGTCGCGAACATCTTTGCACCACCTCCACCGGACGACCACACATGAACGCCGATCTCCAACGTTCGCGCGGCGACGCATTTCTCGCGCTGCATCACGCCGACACGCCCTTGCTCCTCGCCAACGCCTGGGACGTTGTGAGCGCGCGCCTATTCGAGGAAGCGGGCTACGCGGCCATCGCGACCACCAGCGCCGGCGTCGCGTGGGCCGCGGGTTATCCCGACGGCGAGCGCATTCCGCGCGACGAGATGCTCGCCGCGGTGGAGCGCATCGCGCGCGCCGTATCGATTCCGGTAACCGCCGATCTCGAGGCGGGCTACGCGCGCACTGCACAGGACGTCGCGGAAACGACTCGCTTGGCGATTGGCGCCGGCGCGGTCGGCATGAACCTCGAGGACGCGATGGCCGCGCCGCCGCGTCCCGGCGTCGATCCGCTTTACGCGATGGATGTCGCCGTGGAACGCGTCGCTGCCGCGCGCGCCGCCGCCGACGCGACAGGCGTTCGTTTCGTCATCAACGCGCGCACAGATCTGTTTCTCAAGCAACTTGGAGAAGCCGACGAACGACTGGCCCGCGCGATCGAACGAGCAAACGCATATCGTGCCGCCGGCGCCGACTGCTTGTTCGTTCCGGGCGTTCACGACGCCGAAACCATCCGCGCGTTGGCGAGCGGCATTCACGGGCCGTTGAACATTCTCGCACGCGCCACGACACCGCCGCTGGCGGAGCTCGCGCAACTCGGTGTCGCGCGCGTGAGCACCGGACCGGGAACGATGCTCGCGGCGCTCACGGCGGCAGCGCGCTCGAGTCGCGAGCTGCTGGCATCGGGTCGGTTCGAGGCAATGTTGCAATCGACGCTGTCCTTTCCGACGGTGAACGCACTGGTGAGCTCGGCGCGCGAGGCGTAGCACGACGCGTAGCGCAACACCACGCTTGACTCGGCGAGTTCGCCGAGCGTATGCTCGGCACATGACCACTCTGCTCAAGCGGTGGACGCTCGAGGAAGCACACAGCCTCCCCGACGACGGGAACAAGTACGAGCTCGTACGCGGCGAGTTGTTCGTGACGCCGCCACCGAACGAGGATCACGAGACGATTGCAGCGCGACTGTCACGCGTGCTCGATCCGTATGTCGCGGCACAAGGCTTGGGGTTCGTCTACCATCCGCGTGCCGTCATGCGCTTTGACCACTCCGAGGTCGAACCGGACCTGATGGTGCGTCCGCCGAAAAAGAAGGGCACCAAGGATTGGGACGAGGCACCGACGCCACTGTTGATTGTCGAAGTACAATCGCCGAGCACACGCCGTCGCGACAACCTTCAGAAGCGATCGCTGTACTTGGACGCGGGCGTCGAGGAATACTGGATGGTCGATCCGGACCGGCGAACGGTCACCGTCGTGCGCGCGGAAGAGTCGGATCAAATCGCCAGCGACACGTTCTCGTGGCACCCAACCGGCGCCGCGATCCCGTTGACGATCGACGTTGGGTCGCTGTTCGACTGATCGTACTTCAGGAAACCGTCAGCGCAGCTCACCGCCCGTCATCGCACATCCGGCGAACGGCGTTGATCGATTCGGTGTTGACCAACGAGTCGACCAACCGTATGCGTCCGGCGAGCGACGCGCGGTCGTCCTTCGTCGCGTAGCCCGGGGGAAGCGCGAAGCGTGCCGCGCTCACTGGCCCGTGCGACAATTCGAGAAATTCGAGCGTTGTCGTGACGGCGCGCGGCCGCGCGCCCTTTGGCGAATTCCTGTGAGCCACGACGCGCAGCGGCGTGCCGGTTGGAATCGCGAGATCCGGCGGCAGTCCGAGACCACCATCGAGCGTGGCCACGTCGTCGGTCAGTTCGCCAACTCGCGACGGCGCACGCAATGCCGGGGCGATGTCGACGTCCGGCGCGATCCAGAGATCGTACGTTTCGTCGACGGATCGCTGGCAGGTTGCGCCGAGTATCGTCATGTCGGCCATGCCGCTGACAGTGACCTGGTACCGTTCCGTCGAGTGCCCGAGCAGCCGCTCGCCGGGGCCGAGATCGCGAATGCGGCGCGTGCTCCCTGGGCGGTAGCGGACACGGGTTGCGCGGGCAATGTTGCCGCCCGTCCCCGTCGGCATGACGATCGCCGTCTTGGTGGCGGGCGACACGATCGTCGTCGAACTATCGTTCCGGTCGAAGAGCGTGAATGCGCCGTCGATCGAGGCCAGCTGGTCGCTCACGCCGGACCGGCGAAGGGTCTCCGTGCGCACAAACCGGTTGGTGACCTGTTGGCGCGACGTGATCGAGACCCCCGGCTGGCCTTTGGCCGAGTCGATCGTGGTGCGTCGCGTGAACGACCACGCTGGCAAAGACTGTGCGTTGACAGCGAGCGGGAAGAGCGGCGCCAGCGCGACGAGCGACGTCGCGATAACGTGAAGGACGCGCACGTTCGGCTCCGGGGTGGGTGGACAACGGAACCTGCATGTTCCTCGAACGACTCCGATCCACCATCATACAGTTCGAAAGCGAAGTTGGCGAATCGACCCCTCACGGCGGCCATGAGCGACGACATACTCTCGAACAATTCGGCTGGGGCCGAGACGCCGGGCGGATTCGGTGCCCGGCTCAAGCGACTGGGCTCTGAATCGCTTGTCTACGGTCTCAGCTCGATCGTGGGCCGGCTCCTCGGGTACCTTCTGCAGCCGTACTACGCGCACAAGTTCGATCCGTCGCAGAACGGGATTCAGAGTGTCGTCTACTCGTACATCCCGATCATCTCGATCGCGCTGTATTTGGGGATGGACGTCGCCTACATGCGGAGCGCGGCGTCGGTGCAGCGCGGAACGATGGCCGAGCGGCAGCGGGCGTTCAGCATGTCGTTCGGGATGGTCCTGCTGGCCGGCGGCCTGATCGCGGGCGCGGCATTCCTCGCGTCGGCGTGGCTGGCGCCGCTGGCCAAGCTCGACGTCCGGTCATTCCGATACATGCTGGCGATCGTGTACAGCGATGCCTTGCTGGCCGTGCCGTATGCGCATTTACGAATGACGAATCGCTCATTTCGCTATGCGGTACTCCGGCTGCTGTTCGTCGGCATCAGCGTGGGACTGAACATCTATCTGATCGGACATCTGCACTGGGGCGTGGAGGCGATCTTCTTCGCCAATCTGGCGGCGAATCTCGCGGTGCTGGTGCTCTTCTTCGGCGAGATCGCCAAGTATTTCCGGCTCGACGGCCTGCGTGACGCGCCGTGGAAGGCGTTGTGGCATTACGCGCTGCCCATCATGCCGGCGATGCTCGCGGTGATGCTCGTCGAAAACGGCGACCGGATCGTGCTCAACTATCTGCCGGACGGCATCGCGCACGCGGTGTACCAAATGACGTCCAAGGACGTCGTCGGCATCTACAGCTTCAACTACAAGCTCGGCGTCGCGATGCTGCTCGTCGTGCAGATGTTCCGCCTCGCGTGGACGCCATTTGCACTGCAGCACGCCCGAGAGAAAGGCGCGCCGAATCTCTTTTCGCGCGTCCTGACCGCACTCATGCTCGTGTGCGCCGCGGTGTTCCTCGGCATCTCGATCTATTTGCCGTCGCTCGTGCGCGTGCCGGCCGTCTACGACTACGTGAAGCCGGCGTACTGGGTCGGGTTGCCAATCGTGCCGGTGATTTTGCTCGGCTACGTGTTCAGCGGCATGTACGCCGTGGTGACGATCGGGCTCTACATTGAGCGAAGCACCGGTGCGCTGCCGTGGATTGCCGGCGCGGGTGCGGCGCTCAACATCGCGATCTGCGTTGTCGCATCGCAGCGGTGGGGCATGGTCGCCGTCGCGATTGCGACGCCGGCGTCGTACGCGTTGATGTCAGCGCTTGGCGCCTGGCGCGCAAACCGCGTCTATCCGGTGCCGTTCGAGTGGATGCGTCTCGTGCACTTGGGTGCCATCGTCGCGGTATTGTACGCGGCCGATGCGTGGATCGGATCGCACGGCGTGCTGCCGCTGTCGCTCGTCGGGCTGGCGATCAAGACGGCGCTGTTCGCGGGACTTCCTGTGTTGCTCGTGGTGACGGGCTTCTTCCGGCATGGCGAGTGGCGGGCGATTCGCTCGCTCCTCCCGGCGTAGATTGACGAATGCAAACAGCGCATCCACAAGTTCTGATCGTTCCCGGCTGGCAAAATTCCGGACCGGCGCATTGGCAGAGTCTGTGGGAGCGCGACAATCCGGCGTGCTCGCGTGTCGTCCAGTCGAACTGGGATGAGCCTGTACCGGAGGATTGGATTGCCACGCTCGAGCGCGCGATTGCGGCATCGTCCGGCAAGCCGGTTCTCGTGGCGCACAGTCTCGGTTGCGTCACCGTGGCGCACTGGGCGCATCAGCACGATCGAGGCGCGGAGACACGACTCGCGGGCGCGCTCCTCGTGGCGCCGGCAGACGTTGAGGAATCAATCGCGGCGCGGTCGCTCGAGGCATTCGCGCCGATTCCGCTGACGCCGTTCCGCTTTCCGTCGATTCTCGTCGGAAGTCACAACGATCAGTACGCGACGTTCGATCGAGCTGCGCATCTCGCCGCGGCCTGGGGCGCCGAGTTGGTCGACGCCGGGCGCGCGGGGCACATCAATACGGATGCGGGGTTTGGTCCGTGGCCGGCGGGAGAGGCGCTGTTGGCGCGGCTCGTTGCGGGGTGACCGTTGTAATCAATCAGTCATCCGTCGGTTTCCGTTCAATCCGTTGAAATCCGTATCACCAAATCGTTATGGCTTGCTGGGCGGAACTGCCGCTCTGGCCGACCATAACAAACTATGAAACGGATTGAACGGATGGAACGAATTTGAACGGATAACTGCTGAATCGGATACGATCGCTCGGTCGCGTCAGGGCTGGCGATGCTTCAGGCGGTTCTCGAACACGACCCGATCGAAGTGTGGCTTACGGCCGAAATGCAACAGGAGGCCGAGCTCCAAATTCGTGGCGCAGAGGTAGCCGAAGAGCTGCACAGTGCCATTGGGGTGAAGGCGTTCCGTTGCCTTCGCTTCGACGATCAGTTTGTCGTCGACGATCATGTCGAGCGTCTGGCGAGCGAGCGGTTCGCCGCGGTAGTACACCATCACGGCCACCTCGCGATCCACTTTGTGCCCTCTTGTTACTAATTCCCGCTCGAGCGCCAGCAGATAGATGTATTCTCGAAAGCCGTACCCGAGCGCACCGTGGACCTCAAAAAATGCCCCGATCACGGAGTGCGTTAAGCGCTCTTCGAGCAATCCTTCCGTGCGCGCTGCAGTCATTCGTCAATCTTCGTCTCATCCGTTCGATCCGTATCATCAAATCGTTACGGCCTGTGTCGCGCGGCTTCACTCCGCGGAAACGACGCTCGGGCTAGCCATAACGGTGACAAAAACGAATCGAACGAATCGAACAGATTGAACGGAGATGCTATTTGGGCGCTGCCGGCAACTCCGACGGCTTAAGGCACGCCCGGCAGCTTCTTGTTCCGCCGATAGATCGCGTCCAGCTTCGCCTGCGTCCACACGACGATCGTCAAGCACGAACCCTGACCCGACACCATGAACTGGGGCGGAATGTCGCTCGAGTGGTACACCTCGACCGCCACCATGTCGCCCGGGCGAACGTAGTCGTCGATGTCACCCGGCGTCAGCGACGGATACTGCGTGCCGTCGACCCAGTAATTCACGCAGCCGCCAGCCGTGCGGTTGTCCACGATCTTGTTCGTCCGTCCATCGCCCACGGGACTGATGCCCAGCCCCGGCACAGCCGTCATGACGACGCTGAACTCGCTGGCGTTGTGGTTGATCGCGTCGCCGTCCAGGAAATATCCGCCGGTCGACGACTTTTTCCGGTCGCTGTAGCCAATCTGCGCCAGCGCGACGTCGGCTTGTGCCTCGACCGTCACCTGCGCGAGCATCGGCACGGCGTCGCTCATCGTGATCGTCGTCGTCGCCGGTGAGTTCGACGCCAGCTCGACGGGAACCTCAGTGAACGAGTAGCCGAGGCGCCGTACCTCGACTGACTGCGTGCCGGACGGCAAGCTATCGAGCTTGAACGTTCCATTCGGCGACGCGACCACCGTTCTGAATTGCCCTTGGAGCGTCACGCGCGCGCCGCCGAGCGGATCGCCCTTCTTGTTCACGACCTTGCCGGTGAGGACGGCCGAGCCAAGTGCGACGCGTTTCACCTTGCCGCTGTCGCTCTTCACCACCGCGACCGTTTGCGACGTCGCCGAGCCGACAGTGAACCCACGCATCGCGAGATAGCCGCCGGTCGTCTCGACAGGCACTTCGCCCGTGGTCACGCCATTGCGAAAGACCTGGACTTTGCCGGTCATGCCCTGCGGTAGACCGCACAGGTGATAGATCCCGGTCGAATCGACAGTCTCCTGACCGGTAACCAGCGTTTTGCGCCCGATGAGATCGACGTTATAGAACACCAATTCAACCTTCGCGCCGACCGCTGCCGCCTTGGTGTCGGGATCGCGAACGAAGCCGACCATCGCCGCCGGACCGCGGACCTTTTTCGGCGAATTGTTACAGAACAACGTCGCCAGAAGCTGCGCCGGCGGAATGGACAAATCGAAGTCGCGCGTCACGCCCACGGCAAAGGGGTACGTCGGCGTTCGAAACGCGGCGGCCAGTCCCAAGGTGTCGAGCAGCGGATGCAACACCTGGACGCTGTATTCGCCTGCCGGAATGCTGTCGATGTGGTAGTGCCCCACGCCGTCCGTCACGCCCGCGCGGTTCGCGCCCTCGACCATGATGCGCGCATTGGCGAGCGGCACGTCGTGCAGGCTGTCGAGGATGTAGCCCTCCATCGCGGCGAAACCGGGCGACGGCTTGGCGAGGCCGGCGGTCTGGGCCTGGAGGCGAACTGTTTGAAGCAGCGCGGCCGACACCGTGGCAAGGAGGGTGTACAGCACGCCGCGGAGGCGCGGAGGAAGGGATCGCGTCATCGTCACGTGCGTTGGGGGACTAAACCGGATAGTACGTAGGGTACCGCCGGGACGCCATCGGCGTTCCAATGCTCGCGCCACCGCTCGCGGTGGCGTGCGCACGGTGTATCTTTTATTGTCCCGCCCGCCATAGCCCGCCCAGGCCCTGGGGCACGCGTCGATTCGACGCTGCGCATTCCTGCCCCACGCGATTCACCCCCCAAAGCTGCACAGTCTTGCGACGGTTCTCTCAACGCACGCTCGCGCTGGCGTTCACGATCGCAATCGCGTCGCTGCTCGCGCTCGCACTCTACTCGTACGTCACCGCGCAACATGCGGACCAGGCGGCGGCGGATGTGCTGCATTCGGAACAGGCGCTGAGCGACCTCAATCTGCTGCGGGCGCAGATCGCGGATCTCGCGTCGCTCCCGGTCGACATCAAGCAGACCATCGCGACTGCCGACAGTCTTCGGCGCACGATCGGCGCGCTTCGCGCCATCACGGCCGGCGACACGGTCTCGAGTCGCGCGCTGACCGAGCTTACGCCGTTGATCGCGCCGGGCATGACCGACCCGGCCGCGCAGCATGAGCTTCGCCAACGACTCGACGCGTTGACCGACGAACAACGCAGCGCGTACACCATGCGGGTTGCGGGGGCCGCCGCCGCGGCCGAGGCGGCGGCCGACGTGCGACGGATCGTCTTCGCCGCAAGCCTCACCCTCCTCCTCACCAGCTTCTGGGTACTCGGCGGCGCGATGACGCGCCGACGGCTCGAGGATCAGCGCGAGCGGTTCTTTCAAGTGTCGCTCGACATGCTCGTGTTCGCGGGCTTCGACGGCTATTTCAAAAGACTCAACCCGGCCTGGGAACGCACGCTCGGCTACACGATCGAGGAGTTGATGTCCAAGCCGCAGATCGAGTTCGTGCATCCGGACGACCGCGAAGCGACGCTGCGCCAGGCGGCCGTCGTGGCGGCCGGCGGCACCGCCGCGGGATTCGAGAATCGGTATCGCTGCAAGGACGGCACGTACAAATGGCTGTTGTGGAACGCGGTACCGAGCCGCGAGCATCAAACCATCTATGCGGTGGCGCGCGACCTCACGGAGCGCAAGCTGAGTGAAGCGCAACTTCGTGAACTCTCATTACGCGACGATCTCACCAGTTTGCGCAATCGCCGCGGATTCTTGTTGCTGGCCGAGCAGGAGCTCAAGCTCGTGCGCGACCGGCGGCGGGACGCGCCGGACATTCATCTCTGGCTGATCTTCACCGACCTCGACGGCCTGAAGCACATCAACGACGAGTTCGGACACGACGTGGGCTCCGAGGCGATCGTCCATGCCGCGAACATTCTCACGCGCACGTTCCGCGACTCGGACATCATTGCCCGTATGGGCGGCGACGAGTTCGCGGTGCTCGCGCTCACGAACGAGTCCGAAGGCGGCCAGACGATGGTGACGCGCATGCAGAACGCGTTGGCACGTTTCAACGCGGAGGAGTCGCTTCCGTATCGGCTGTCGCTGAGCATCGGCGCGGTGAAGGTCGACGCGGACGGAACGTCGCCCATTGAGGAAGTTCTCAAGGAAGCCGATCGTCAAATGTACGAGCACAAGCGCAGCGACAAGCGAAGCGCCGATCGATGGAGAGCTTGAACCTTCTCGTCTCGAGCTCGATCGGGACGATCATCGAGTGGTACGACTTCTTCATCTTCGCGTCGGCGGCGGCGCTCGTGTTCGACCGCGCGTTCTTTCCGCGCTTCGATCCGCGGGTTGGCATCCTGCTCTCGCTGATGACCTACGCGGTCGGTTTCGTCACGCGCCCGCTCGGCGGTCTTCTCTTTGGATTGCTGGGCGACCGCCACGGTCGCAAGCGCGCGCTGCTGTGGAGTCTCATGCTCATGGGCGTCGCGACGATGGGCGTGGGACTCGTGCCCAGTTATACGTCGATCGGTGTCGCTGCGCCCCTACTGTTGGTCGCGCTGCGACTCGTTCAAGGTTTGGCAGTCGGCGGCGAGGTGGGCGGCGCGCTCTTGCTCGTGGCTGAGAGCCTGCCGGCGAAGCGCCGCGGATTCTATACGGCGTGGCCGATGATCGGAGGCGCCGCGGGAAATCTGCTCTCGTCCGGAGCACTAGCACTGTTAGGGTTTGCGCTGAGTGAGAGCGCGTTTGCGGCTTGGGGATGGCGGCTCGCATTTCTAGCGTCGGGCGTGTTGATCGGCGTCGGCGTCTGGATCCGCAGTCGCGTCGACGAATCGCCACTCTATCTCGCCTACGCCGAGCGCCGGGCGAAACAGCCAAAGGCTGCGATCGGTCGAACGTTGGCTGAGCATTGGCAGTCGGTGCTCACGGTGTTTCTCGTCAAGTGCGGCGAGAACGCGCTGTTCTACGTGTTCACGACGTTCTTCGTCGTCTACGTGACGAGAGTGCTGCACCGTCCGCGCGCGCTGGCGCTCGAGGGCGCCGCGGTGGCGTCGGTCGCGGAAATCGCAGTCATCTTCGCGGCGGGCGCGTGGTCCGATCACATTGGCCGCCGCGCCGTCACCGCGCTTGGGCTGCTTGCATCGGCGATCTGGTCGTTCGAGCTCTTTCCCGTTGTCGCGAACGGTGGAACGACGGCGGTCATGCTCGCCGCGGGCGTTGGCGGCGTCTGTCACGGTTTGATCGTCGGCGGGATGTCAGCGTACTTCGTTGAGCTGTTCCCCACCCGCGCGCGCTACACCGGATTCTCGATCGGCTATCAGTTCGCGAGCGTGCTGTCCGGCGCGATTGCGCCTCTGGTTGGGCTGGCGTTGTTGACTGCGTACGGCACGACGTTGCCGGTGTCGCTCTACGCCGCGGGCATGACCGGACCGGCACTTGTGTGCCTCGGCATGGTCCCTGAGACGGCGGGCGTTGACCTAGCGACTGACGACGTTGCCGGGGTTATCGCCAGTTAGAGAGTCGCCGAGTACTCAGCGCCGAGCCCGAGGGGTTGCTTCGCGTAGAGAGGTGCGCTCAGGCCTAATACTCTTGACTAGGTACTCTAAACTGGACTGAGGTTGAGCCTCGAGATGTCAGTCGCTCGCACAGATACGATGCGCGCGACTGATATCTCGAGGCTGACAGCCAGTCCAGTTTAGAGTACCTAGTTTAGAGATCTGAGACCTGAGCCCATCTCCGAACTCGAAGCAACCCCCGATGGCATTCGAGCACCTCTGCGACCCTCGAGTTGCGCCGAATCACTGCGCCACCTCGGCCGGCTGCTCGGCAGCCTCCCGGAGTCGCACCAACTCCGCAATCAGCTGAACCGCATCCGCAATGCTCGTCCGTCCCGTGTTGATCTGAAGGTCGTACAGCAATTCGTTCCGCCAGTCCTGGTGGAAGTACCGCTGCATGTACGTCTGCCGATCGTGGTCCGCTCGCCTCGCTAGCGTCGACGCAAACGCTGACTCGACGCGCATACGCTCGACGATCAGGCGAACGCGAGCCGCCACCGGCGCAATCACGCGAACGTGGATCACGTCGCCCCGATCGCCGAAAATGCACTGCGCGCCGTGCCCCACCACCACCAGCGGCAGCGTTTCCGCGGCCTCTTCGATCACTCGGCGCGTGGCTCGGGCGATCGTGTCGTGATCGGGAACGTCCGACTGCGTCGGAAACGAGTAAATGTCGGGCTGCGGCACGATGAGTACCGTCGCGATGCGGGCGAGCAGCGACGGTGGGTGTTCGTCAAAGCGCTCGACCGTGCCGGCGTCGAGCTGCATGCGCGTCGCCACGCGCTGGACGATGTCCTGATCGAGCACGGGCCACGCCAGTCGCTCGCCCAGTGCGCGCGCGAGCTCGCTGCCGCCGGCGCCAAACTCCCGGCTGATCGTGATGAGTCGTACGGGACGGTGCATCGTTGCCTCCGGCATCAGTGTTTCTCAATCGCCGTCGCATCGATCAACTATCCTGAAGCTCGGTCTGAACGCGGCCGTTGACAAGCCGGTCCGTCAAACCGGTCGGCTGGCGTCCTCGTACGCGGCGCGCCAGCTTTGTCCATTCGACGCCAAGTCGCGCGCCGTCGTCGCTCATCGCGTTCGAACTTCCCGCACCTCACCGTCCTGTGAACTCACGCCGCAAGTTCCTCATCCAAGCGCCGATCGGCCTCCTCAGTGTTGCTGCCGCCTGCAAAGGCGAACAGAAGAGCGCCACGCCGCCTGCGGGTTCCACCGCGGGCCAATCGACGCCGACGCCCGGCGCCCCGCCCGCGTTCAATACGGGCGCTGGCGCTGGACCCGACGTCTCGACGAACACGTTCGTCGAAGCCGAGAAGCTCGTCGAGGTCACGATGACGGACGCGCAGCGCCAGATGGCTGCCGGCAGTTGGCGCACCTCGATGGCGCCGCTGCTCGAGCGTCGCGTTGGGCCGCGGAAGATCGCCATCCCGGCGACCACCGCACCGGGCACTGTGTGGAATCCGGTGCTGCCGGGCATGTCGTCCGGCCCGACGAGCGATCGATTCGTCCGCAGCGCCACCGATCCTGGTCCGCTGCCGGCGAAAGACGACGACATCGCATTCGCCGGCGTGTGGCAGCTCTCGCACTGGATTCAACAGAAAAAGCTGACGTCCACGCGCCTCACCAACATCTATCTCGCGCGCATCGCGCAGTACGACGCGAAGCTCCGCTGCATCATCACACTCACGCGCGACCTTGCGCTCGCTCAGGCCAAGCAGGCCGACGCCGAGATCGCGGCCGGCAAGTATCGCGGACCGCTTCACGGTATTCCGTACGGCGTGAAGGATTTGCTCGACACCGCGGGAATTCGCACGACCTACGGCGCCGAGCCGTTCCAGAATCGGGTGCCGACGGCGGATTCCGCGGTCATCAAGCGGCTCACCGACGCCGGCGCGGTACTCATCGCAAAGCTCAGCATGGGCGCGCTCGCGCTGAACGACATCTGGTTCGGCGGACAGACGATGAACCCGTGGCTGCTCGAGGAAGGCTCTGGTGGCTCGAGCGCCGGCCCCGCTGCGGCGACCGGTGCTGGTCTCGTGGCATTTGCCATTGGCAGCGAGACCGACGGAAGCATCGTGGGTCCGTCGATGCGATGCGGGGTCACCGGCTTTCGCCCGACGTATGGTCGCGTACCGCGCACCGGCGCGATGACGTTGTGCTGGACGCTCGACAAGCTCGGTCCGCTGACGCGGAGCGTGGAGGACACGATGCTCGTGCTGCGCGCGATCAGCGGCCCTGATGCGGGCGACACGGAAAGCGTGCCGAGTCATCTCGATTTCGATGCGACGGCAGGCGTGAAGGGTCTGCGCGTCGGCTATTTCCCGGCGTGGATGAAGGACGCGACCGACGTCGACCGCGCCGCAGTCGACGCCGTCAAGAAGCTCGGAATGAACGCTGTCGAAGTGACAATTCCAGATTGGCCGTACGACTCGCTCGAGGTTGTGCTGTTCGCCGAGGCGGCCGCCGCGTTCGAGGAGCTGACGCTCACGCACCAGGACGATACGCTCAAGGCACAAGTGCCCGACGCCTGGCCGAATCAGTTCCGCGAAGCGCGCTTCCTCTCGGCCGTCGATTTCGTGCAGGCCGACAGATTCCGGCGGATGGTGGCGCAGGAGATGGCGCGCGTGTTCTCGCAGGTCGACATCCTGCTGGTGCCGTCGCTGCGTGATGAAATGCTCACGCTGACGAACTTCACGGGCCATCCGTCGCTGACGCTGCGCGCGGGGTTCGTGCAGGTGTCGGAAGCGCGCAGCGACTGGGCGCCTGATCCGAAGAATCCACTGCCGAAGTTCAATCCGCCGCGCCGCGTGCCGTACGGTGTGACGATTCTCGGACGCTTGTTCGAGGATGGAACGATCGGACGCGCGGGACTAGCGATGGAAAAAGCGTTCAACGTGAGTGGAGAGCGGCCGCCGTTGTTTGGGTGAGACAGCTGCTATCACATCCAAAAAATAGTTTCTCCGTTCACTCAGTTTCATCCGTTGAACTCCGTTTCATTGATTCGTTATGGCCAGCCCGAGCGGCTGTTCGACGTCGCGCAAGGCAGGCCATAACGGTTTGATGATACGGATTGAACGAATGTGAACGGACTTCAACGGAAAAATGCCGGGCGACGCGCTCACTCGGCGCGCAACGCCACCACCGGATCGACGCTTCCGGCGCGCCACGCCGGAAGCGCGCTCGCCAAGAGCCCGACCGCCAAGAGGATGACCGCCGCACCGATGAGCATTCTCGGATCCGTTGTCTGGATGCCGAACAGCTGCGCGCGAAGCGCCCGCGATGCCCCGAGCGCGAGCGGAATGCCGATCGCGAGTCCAGCCGCCGTCATCGCGACCGTCTGCGCGAGCACCATGCCCAACGCGTCCAGTGGACGCGCGCCGAGCGCCATGCGGATCCCGATTTCGCGCGTCCGGCGCTCGACGTTGTAGGTCACAACGCCGTAGAGCCCCACCGCACCGAGGCCGAGCGCCAAGATGCCGAACAACAGCGCCAATGCCGCGCTCAACCGCTCGCGCGCCAGCGTATCGTTTAGAATATGCTCAATACCGGCCAACGCGGGAATTTGAATGCCCGGTAAGACGTTGGTGATGACACCATGTACCGCTGGGACGAGCCCTGTAGGATCACCGGCCGTCCGCGCGATGAGAATGAGACTAGTCGGACCGGTCTTGCGTCCGACTCGGCCCGATTGCGCCAGCGGCACATAGAAAGTCTCGGTGGTGGGCGCGCGCAGATCCTCGTACCGCGCATCGTTCGCGACGCCGACAATGCGAAGCTCCAATCCGGCGGCATTCCCGTCGGCGACGATCGAAGCGCCAATCGGGCTGCGTCCCGGGAAATAGCGTCGCGCGAGGGCTGCACTCACGATCGCGACAGGAGCGTCGGCGACGCCATCGGCGTCCGTGAAGTCTCGGCCCGTTTGAAGTCCGGTCCCCGTCACGGAGAAATAGCCGGGCGTCACGAAATTCACGGCCACTCGCTCGTCGTCGGCAGGCGATGATGCGGTTCCGCCAACGCGGATCGACGTCGTGATCAACCCACTATTGTCGAGCACCGGAGCGGCCGACGCGATCGCTACGCTGCGTACCCCGGTCAATCCAGCGATGCGCTCGCGCAGCGGATCCACCGACGACAGTACCCCACGATCGGCGTAGGTCGTACCGTGCCCGCTGAGGCTCGCGATCAATACGTTGGTCGTTTTGTACCCGCCGTCGCGCTCTTTGAGATTTCTAAACGTCGCGGTGAATAGAATCGCGCCGCACACCAGCACCACCGCGAGGGCGACCTGGGCCACGGTGAGCGCTTGATCGAGCGCCCAAGGCCCACGCGCGGCGATGCGGCTGCCGGCGTCGTTCGCGGCGGTGACGAATCCGGCGCGAGACGCACGCACGGCGGGAAACACACCGGCTAGTAGCGTAACGATGACCATGGTCGCCGCGGTGAAGCCGAGCAACGTACGGTTGGGCTGCAAGACGATCAGATCGGTCATGGCACTCGCGGCCGACGGCAGATTGTGCGAGAGCGCCGCCGTCATACCCCACGCCAGCGCGAGACCAAGCATCGTGCCGCCAACGGCGAGCTGCAGACTCTCGGTCAGCAGCTGGCGCGCCAGCCGACCGCGGCTCGCGCCGAGTGACATGCGAATGGCGAACTCGCGTTGGCGCGCTGCGGCGCGAGTCAGCAGCAGGTTGCCGACGTTCGTACACGCGATGAGCAGCAACACGATCACGCCGGCCATGAGCCCGAACAGCGTGCGCCGATATTCGCCGCGCAGATCAGTACCCCACCGGAGACCGCGGCTCGCGTCTTCAACTCGAACACGGAATCCGGCCGCCTCGTCTGCGCTCTTTGGAGAAACGGCATCGCGGCGGTTCGCCATGCCGACTTGTGCATTCGCGCAACAATGGACGAATGCCGCGTCGAGGGGTCCGCTGACGCTCTCGATCGTCGCTCCGGCGTCGAGGCGCGCCATGTAGGACGCAATCGGAACGGTTCGTACGTCCGGCAATCCAGCCGTCGCCGCCGCAGTAATCGGAATGGCGAGCGTGAACACGCGTCCGAAATAGACCCCGGGGTACGACGCGGGCATGACACCCACGATCGTGAACGGCGCGTCGTTCACCGTCACCGTGCGGCCGAGCACTGTGGAGTCGCCGCCGAGCACTCGCTGCCAATAGTTCCAGGAGAGTACCGCGACGGGCGACGCGTTCTGTTCGTCGATTCTCGAAATCGGACGCCCGATCACCGCGTGGACGCGCAGCATGTCGAAGAATCCGCCGGTGACCAGATCGGCCCAGGCATGGCCGAGTTCACCGCGCGAGGTCATCGTGACTTGGTCAGATCGAAATCCTTCAATGGGCGAGATGCCAGGCGTCCGCACGAGATCTTTGAATCCCGCATAGTCGACCGGCGCCACCTGGCCGTCGCGCTCTGGCCAGATCGAAACGAGACGCTCAGCATTGGGAACCGCGATCCGATCGAGCAGCACGGCTTGCATCAGCCCGAAGATCGCGGTGCTGGCGCCGATCGCGAGTCCGAGTGACAGCACCGCAACGGCGGTGAACGCCGGCGCGCGCCGAAGCGTTCGAGCCGAATACCAAAGATCGTGGCGAACTTCGGCGGCAACGCGGCGGAGACGCGACGTGTGCTGACCGCCGCCGACGTGACCATGAACGTCTACCATGAGAACCTTCCGCGCTGCTGAAGGATGCGCCGGTCTACCCGCACTCCAGCGAGAGTGTAACTCACCGGCTAGTAGGCGTCAAAACTCGTTGCGCACACTCCGCCACTCACGATCGCATTTTCCGTTCGATCCGTTTCATTACGTTCAATTCGCATCGTTCATTTCGTTATGGCCTGCCCGAGCGGTCATTCGGCCGCGCGCGCCATAGCGCTACATCCCATGCCTCGCCACATTAGGGCCAGCGCTCGCTCGGCTCCTCCGCCGACCGTAGCGCCAACATCACGCAACGCCTCTCGCCATGTCGAATCGTCTCACCCGCCGTGAATTCGTCGGTGCCGCCACTGTGGCATCGCTCCCGCTGATCACCGGTCTGCCGAGCCTCGCGAGCGCCGAGCGCGTAACGGCGGCCGTCGACGATCTGTCGACGAACGCCGCCGCGCCCGACCCGATGGATCACGACATGCTCGAGATCACCGTCGACGGTCTGCACGCGCTCTACGATGCCAAGAAGTACACGGTGACGCAGGTGACGCGGTACTATCTCGCGCGCATCGCGCGGTATAACCCCGTCTATCGCGCGCTCCTTCATACCGACACGGCCGGCGCGCTCAAGACCGCCGCCGCGCAGGACGCAGCAGCTAAGGCCGGCGGCGCGAGGTTCAAGCGTACCGCGCTCTGGGGCGTGCCGATCGTCATCAAGGCGAATACGAGCGTCAAAGGGCTCGTCACGAGCGCCGGCTGGTCGGGCTATTTGATTCCAGGACTCGAGTTGATTGCGCCGCAGGACGCGCCCGTCGTCGCCAAGCTCCGCGCCGCCGGCGCCGTGATCCTCGGCCAGACCAACATGCCCGACTTCGCCGCGAGCGACACGAACATGAGCACCGGGTTCGGACGCACGGGCAACGCGTACAATCCGCGCTTCAGCCCTGGCGGCTCTTCGGGCGGCACTGTCACCGCCGTCACGGCCAACCTCTGCGTACTCGGCACCGGTACCGACACCGCGAACTCGATTCGCATGCCCGCGGCAACGAGTTCCGTCGTCGGCATACTGCCCACGCGCGGCCTCGTGAGCATCGCCGGCATTCAGCCGCTCGATTGGCTTCGCGACAACACCGGCCCCATCGCGCGCGACGTGCGCGACACCGCCATTGCGCTCACGGTGATGGCCGGCGAAGACAGCAAAGACTTCCAGACCAAAGGCTCAGCCGCGCAAGCCGAGGCGGGACCTTATACCAATTATCTAAAGGCCGACGCGATCAAGGGGAAACGCTTTGGCGTCCCGGCGTTCATGATGACGCCCGCGGCGCCGGGCGGTGGTGGTGGCGGCACGCCGCTGCAGCCAGAGACGCGCGAGCAATTCATGAAGGCGCTCGACGAGCTACGGTCCGCCGGCGCGACGGTCGTGATCGACGACAACCTCCTTCCGGCAAGTTTCGCGGCGCTCGCCCGCACCGTGAGCACGCGGCCGTATACGGCGGAAGGCACGGAGCTCTTCCTGAAGGATTTCGGACC
>DASYDJ010000062.1:0-148346 GCA_036499625.1 Gemmatimonadaceae bacterium | reverse complement strand
CCGCGCGGCGGCGATGACGATTCGCCCGTCTTCGGCGTGTAGCTCGACGTCGCCGGCCAGACCGGCCTGCTCAAGGAGCGGCTTCGGGATTCGAATCCCTTGTGAATTGCCGATGGCGACAATTCGGGCTTTGACAGACGTAGAGTGTGGCATGGTATCTACAATGTACCTACCGCCGCCCGCCCTCGCAAGAAGCCTGTTCGCCATCTAACGCCACAGCTAACCTGCGAGCGAGTCAAATAAAATGCGAGCGTAGCGAGCGTCCGAAAATCGCTCGACAGGCTCAGCGTTCGTTATACCGCAGGCGCATCAATCTTTGATTGACTGCTCGTACACCTGACGAATCATCTGATCGCGCGTCGGCCCGCATCGATCATCTCTGACCTGGCGATAGAACGTGACGGCCTTGCCGAGCCGTCCACTCTGACTGTTCAACGCCGGTTCTGCGGTTTCAATAATGAGCGCTTCTAGAACGTTGAGCGCGTCGGACCGTGTGGTGTGGAACGCCTCGCTCGGAGACGAGAGTAAGCCATTCTTCTTGACCCAGAGCATTCCGAACCAAGAAAATCGATTCCACCGTCCGGCGAATAAGCCTTTGCCGTGGCCCTTGAGCCGGCTGAACATTGTCTGTTTGCCGCTGCCCGCTTGCCCGACATATAGGAGGTCGAAGTCGGAATACAGCGCGTAGAGGCCGATTTGCTTTCGAAAGTCGATCGGCTCGCGAGTACGATTGCGTTCGGGAACACCGAGGAGCGCGCCGGCTTTGATGCCCGCACCCCACCAGACATTCTCACGTTCCCAGAAAAGTCCGACACCTCGAATCATGAGCGCATCTCAGTTGCGGTATAACGCCCGAGCTATGCTGCAAAGCGATCGAACAAGAGTTTGCGGCGCAGCCGCAAACAATTCAATAGCCGCTTTGATAGCATCAGCGTTCGTTATGCCGCACGCGCCGAGATGGCGGAGTGGCGGCGACGTGAGAGCGTTACGACGAACGCTATCCCCGCGTAGACGGCAGCGTTGATTAGGAAGGGATTCCACGCCGACATGTGATATGGCGTAGCGCGTCGCACTTCGAAGCCGAGGCCCACTATCTGAAGCGCGACGATGGCTTCAATCACCGCGTCAGGAAGAGGGATGAATAACACTAGCAGATTCAACACCGCTGACGCGGTCAGGCCGATGATCGCGCACCGAACTAGGGTCCGAACGATCGAAGGTTGCGGCATCGTCATGAGTAACTGCACGGGTGCGGTATAACGCCAAGTTCACTTGCGAGCGAGTCAAATAAGAGCGAGCGAAGCGAGCAGTCCTGAGTTCGCTCGTCAAGTGCAACGACCGTTATGCCGCTGGTCGAGATACCAATGGAATGACTTCCGCGATCGACGCGGCCAGACGTGCGCGCCACGGTTCGAAGAACTCGCGAGTACGCCGAACATCTTCATCTGTCATAGTAAAAGACTGAATCTGGAACGGCATGTAGAATTCCATCCGTGGAATTGCGCGCTCCAGGTTCCAGCCGAAGAAGGTACCGAACAGCAAGCCACCGAGGATTGCTTCCTTCTCTGAGATATCGAAGAGCTGCTGATGCGCATCGTGCACCTGCGCATTGAACGAAGCGCCGACTGTCGACGCCCCGCTCGTATCGAGCTCCTGTAGGCGAGTATCGAGGTTCATCGCGACGAATCCTACCTTCGTTGCGCCCTGAATCTGCCTTGCGGCGTCGCGCAGTGCATCTCGGAGCGTTGCGGTCTGCAGGCTTCGAACGCGTTTGGCTGCAATTCCAACATATCGACCATGATACAGGAACCTGAGATCGGGCTCGCCCGGCTTCACATCGGCTCCGCCGAGGATGAACATCGCAGCGGTCAGCAACTCGAACTGCGTATCGCGAGGAGTTGACTTCGACTCACCTATCGGCGTGTCCGCTCCTCGCAGTAGCGCTGCGAGCCCCTCGTTGGAGATCGCTTCGCTTTGCCGAGGCCGCTCGATCTTTGTGTAGCAAATGAAAAATACTTCCCAGAGCGTTCGGAACGCTTCGCTCGCCGTACTTAGCTGATCTGGCGTGGCCTTCGCCAGGGCTTCAGTGCTATTGAGTTGGTCCGTGATTTCAATGGCTCGCTGTACGCGATTACCGGGCGGAATCCGAATGCCGCGACGTTCGAGGTGGTTCAGAACTTCTTCTCCCCGGCGCGCCAGCTTGGACGGACTCACCGACCAAGATGCGAAGTTTTCCCAGCCAGAGTTGTACGGTTGCATCCTTGCAATCTCACGATGCATGTAGCGGTATAACGCAGATTCGACGGCGACAATACGCGACCTACAGAACAAAGTCGATACATACACTCATGCTGATTTGCTGAACGTCAAACTGACCGGTCGAGACGCAACGCTCACGTGCTCACCACGTTGCAGCATTCACATGAGCCAGCGTCGAGTGTGTTATACAGCATACGTATGCTGTATAACACGCGATCACATCCACGAAACCTCTGAGTGAGCGCGCGTGACCGGTGGCAGCTCAATTCTCCAAGCGTGTTTCGTTTCCCGCCCACAGCGCCAAATCGCCACCAGACGCGTCCTGCGGAGAAACTTCTCGCAGCTTCGGGCTCCTCAGCCCGCCGGCGTGATCGACTCGATCGCCCACCGCGCATCCTTCCGAACGAGCCGCCCCACCATCCGCGCCTCGCTCCGCTGCGGCGTCCCCGATCCCTTCGCCCGATACGTCAAGTGAATCACGACCGGCAACTCGCCCCGATCTCCGTTCACCGTTCCGACGCCGAACGCCACCTGCGCTCGCACACCTTCGTACGACCCATACAGCGTTGTTAGAAAACTCTCAACCGACGCCGGCAGCGCCGGATATTTCGACTTGAGAACTTGCACGCTGCCGCTGTTGATCGCGCTGGCCAACCCGGCGAACGGTGCGTGCAGCGCTTCATCTGGCGATGGTGTCGCTGGTTTTGTCGCCAGCAGCTGGCTGGAATCCAGAATTGGCAGCTTGGCCCGCGCACTGTCACCGCGCGCCACGCTCGGCGAAGATGCTGCGGTCGTGAAGTGCATCGTGTCGCGCGGTACCGGCACTGGCGCGCGCGACGCTTCTGTACGCGACCAAATCGCGATGCCGGCTGCGAGAAGAACCGCACCAGCGATCGAACCCACCGCGATGCGCGTCACGCTCGTGCGTCGACGCGGCATGATCGCCGTGGGTTGCATCGACGGATCGGTGAGCGGTCGTTCCTCGCCCCAGCCCGCCGCAGTAGTCGGCGTCGGCCGCGGCGCAGTGATCGCCGTCGGATCCCAGCCGCCGAGTGTGAGCGATGGATCGAGTGCGTCGCGCGCGACGGCGGCACTCGCCAACCGATCGGCGGGCGAGCGCGCCAGCATGTGCACGATCAACGTGTCGAGACGATGCGGGAGATCGGGCAGCACATCACGCACGTGCGGAGGCGGCTCGTGCAATCGGCGGCGAATCATCTGCTCGCGCGACTCGGCCGCAAACGGCTGCGCACCTGTGAGCATTTGATAAAGAATGCACCCCAGGCTGTAGATGTCCGCGCGTGCGTCGACGGGATCGCCGAGTAGCTGCTCGGGACTCATGTACTCCGGCGTGCCGATCACGAGTCCGCTGCGAGTTAGCGCGTCTTCGGCGGAGTCGGACAATGCTTTCGCGATGCCGAAGTCCACGATTTTCGGCGTGTCCTTTCCGCCGCGCGTTCGTGCGACGATCACGTTGTCGGGCTTGAGATCGCGATGCACGATCCCCAACTCGTGCGCGGCCGACAATCCGTCGGCCATCTGTCGCGCGAGATCGATCGCGCGGCGCGGATCGAGCGCACCCTGTCGAGCGAGAATCGCCGACAGCGAATCGCCGTCGACGTACTCCATGACGAGATAGACGATCCTTTCGGCTTCGCCGTAGTCGAACACCGCGGCCACGTTCGGATGGAGAATCCGCGCCGCGCTCGATGCTTCGCGCGCAAACCGCGCAAGCGACTCGGCGTCGTGCATGAGCGACGGGTTCATCACCTTGATCGCGCACTGCCGCGTCATCTTTACGTGCTCGGCCAAATAGACGCGCCCCATGCCGCCTTCGCCGAGTCGGGCGAGGACGAGGTAGCGGTCGGCGATGACGCGGCCGATGAGCGGATCGCCGGCGGCCTTCGGTTTGAGCGGCGAGCCGTCTTTCGGACAGAACCGATCGACGGTCTCGTACTCGGTGCCGCACTGCGGGCAGATCTTCTCGACGGCGACTGTCTCGTCGGCCTGCGGCGTCGGCTGCTGCGCCAACAATCCTGACCCCAAGCTGCTCGGCAGCATGGTGCGCCTCGCGACATCCGACGCTTGCACAGCAGCCGAGTCCGTCTCTGGCACGCTTGGATCGCGCGAGTCGGGCGGCGTAGGGTCGGAGGTGGGTTCGTCGGGTCGATTCATGGCGGAGAGGCGATGCTTGCCAAGACTATGTCGGGTCATACGGTGTCGCCACCCACGAACGTGCTCG
Source organism: Gemmatimonadaceae bacterium (assembly GCA_036499625.1). Lineage (GTDB taxonomy): Bacteria > Gemmatimonadota > Gemmatimonadetes > Gemmatimonadales > Gemmatimonadaceae > JAQBQB01. Next base: position 143,845 of record DASYDJ010000062.1, on the reverse strand, counting down.
AACGTGCTGGAACGTGCTGGTCCCAATCCTGCCCCCGCAGGAGTCGCCATGGCACGTAGCCCGTCGACAATTGCTCCAATTTCGCTGCGCCGGTATCCCGTCGGCGTCGAAGTGATCCGTCAGCAAGACGGTTCGACGACGACGCATGCGCGCGTGTGGGCGCCTGCTGCCGAATCCGTCGAGGTCGTCATCTATGCGGACTCGTCGATTGTTTCTGCGTCACTGCTAGAGGCAGAAGGAAACGGCTACTTCTCCGGCGACGTGCGCGACGCGACCGTCGGCTCGCGCTATCGCTTTCGACTCGGCGCCGATGCGCTCTATCCCGATCCGGCGTCGCGCTATCAACCGGAAGGTCCGCACGGCCCGTCGGTGATCGTTGATTCAAGCGCGTATGATTGGGCCGACGACGATTGGCGTGGCGTGTCGTTGCTCGGTCAGGTGATCTACGAATTGCACGTCGGCACGTTCACGAAAGCCGGCACGTTTCGCGGCGCCATCGAGCGACTGCCCGATCTCGTCGACATTGGCGTCACCGTCATCGAGATCATGCCGCTCGCGGATTTCGCGGGAAATTTCGGCTGGGGCTACGACGGCGTGAATCTGTACGCGCCGTGTCGTCTGTACGGAACGCCGGACGATCTGCGTGCGCTGATCGACGCCGCGCATCAACTCGAGTTGGCGGTCATCCTCGACGTCGTCTACAACCATTTCGGTCCGGACGGCAACTATCTCACGCGCTTCGCGCCGCGCTACTTCAGCGGCGGCAACACCGATTGGGGCGAAGCGATCAACTTCGACGGCGACGATGCGGCGCCGGTGCGTGAGTACTACATCGCGAATGCGCGATACTGGATCGAAGAGTTTCACTTCGACGGACTGCGACTCGACGCCACGCAACAGATCTACGATGCGACGGTCCCGCACATTTTGGCCGAGGTGGCGGCGACGGTGCGGGAGGCGGCGGGGGAGCGGCGCACGATCGTCGTCGGCGAAAATGAGCCGCAGGACGTGAAGTTGCTCGAGCCTGCGAATACCGGCGGCGCGGCGCTCGACGGATTGTGGAATGACGATCTACATCACAGTGCGTATGTCGCAGCGACCGGGCGCGACGAAGCCTACTACAGCGGCTATCGCGGCTCGGCGCAGGAGCTCGTGTCGGCCGCGAAGTATGGATTTCTCTACCAAGGCGAGTGGTACGCGTGGCAGGAGGCGGGGCGCGGGACGCCGTCGATCGATGTGCATCCGTCACGGCTCATCGTGTTCATCCAGAATCACGATCAGGTCGCGAACACGAGCGGAGGGCTGCGTCTCCATCTCGAGACGAGCCCAGGTCGGTATCGCGCGTTGACGGCGTTGCTGCTGCTGTTGCCGCAAACACCGATGCTCTTTCAGGGGCAGGAGTTCGCGGCGTCGAGTCCGTTCTTGTATTTCGCGGATCACTCGCGCGAGCTGGCCAGCACGGTGCGTAACGGGCGGCTCGAGTTCCTGGCGCAGTTTCCGAGCGTCGCGACGCCGGAGGGCGCGGCGGTCGTCGCCGATCCGGGTGATCCACGAACGTTCATTCGCTGCAAGTTGGATTGGTCGGAACGGCGCACGCACGGTCACGCGGTCGCGCTGCATCGCGATCTGCTTCGACTTCGTCGCGAAGATCGAGTGCTGCGCGCGCCGCGATTGCGCGGCGTCGACGGCGCGGTGATCAATGATCGCGCGTTCATGCTTCGCTTTTTTGGTGGCGCAGAGGGCGACCGGCTCTTGCTCGTCAACTTGGGCGGGCGCCTGCACGCGGATCCGCTCCCGGAACCGTTGCTCGCGCCGCCGCGAGGCGCGCGGTGGCACACGCTGTTCGGCACCGAAGCGCCGCAGTACGGCGGGTGGGGAACGCCGCCGATCGAAACCGAGGACGACGGATGGTGGCTCCCTGCCGAATCCGCCACGCTTCTCAGCAGCGAATTAGAGAAATGATACGACGTTTACTCGATCGAGTCGTGCACCGGCTCGACCTTCCTGCGGACAACAATGCCCGCGCGCAAAAGCTCATCGACACCGAATGGCTGGTGACGAACGGCCTTGGCGGCTATTCGTCGTCGACGATGGCCGGGCTGATCACGCGGCGTTATCACGGAATCCTCGTCGCGGCGCTGCCCAATCCACTCGGGCGCATGGTAATGCTCAACCACTTGGGTGAGCGACTCGTGGTGGGCGACCAGAGCACGTTTCTCACGGCCGAAGAACGCCCCGGCGGGCGCGCGGATCCCGACGTCGCGGGGGTCATCGCCGACGCTCGGCTCGATGGCGGGCTGCCGGTGTGGGAGTATCGCTGGCAGGGGACGCGCATCGAGAAGCGCGTTCTGATGCCGCACAAGCAGAACACCGTTCACGTGATCTATCGGCTGCTCGAGGGGCCGCCCGGTGCCGTGATACAACTGCATCCGGCGCTGCATTTCCGCGGCTACGAGGACTCGGTGGGTACGGCCACGAACTCTCCGTCGACCGCCAAGTACTCGATCAACGTGTCCGGCGGCATGCACGTCATCACCGTCGGCGATCAGCTGCCGCCGCTACGATTGAAAATCACCGGCGGCGTGTCCAGCAAGTTCGTCGCCGACGAAAAGGTCTCGAGCGAATTCGTCTATCCGGTGGAGGAGAGCCGCGGCTACGAGTTTCGAGGCACGCTCTGGACGCCGGGGCATTTCGAGATTGAACTGCAGCACGACGAGTGTGCGGCGCTCGTGGCATCGGTCGAGCCGGAAAACATCATGATGGCGCTGTCGCCTGATGACGCCGCGGACTGCGAACACGAGCGCCGTCGCCGGCTCGTGTCGTCCGCGGCACCGCAAGCGCAAGACGAAACCGGTGCGGAGCTCGTGCTCGCGGCCGATCAGTTCATCATCACGCCGAATGGCCGCGTCGCCGATGCAACGCGCGCGGCGGCGATGGGGAACGAAGTCCGCACCGTCATCGCCGGCTACCATTGGTTCACCGATTGGGGTCGCGACACCATGATCAGCCTCGAGGGGCTGACGCTGGCCACGGGCCGGCAGCGCGAGGCCGCGTTCATTCTGCGCACGTTCGCGCACTACGTTCGCGACGGCTTGATCCCGAACATGTTTCCCGACGGCAGCAACGAAGGCCTGTATCACACGGCGGACGCGACGCTCTGGTTCTTTCACGCCGTGGAAGCGTACGTGCGCCGCACCGGCGACGAGGTCACGCTCACGCATCTCTTGCCGACGATGATCAACATCGTCGAACACCATTTCAAGGGGACGTGCTACGGCATCGGTGCCGATCCAAAGGATGGCCTACTCCGGCAGGGCCAAGACGGGTATCAACTGACTTGGATGGATGCCAAGGTCGACGGCTGGGTCGTCACGCCGCGGCGCGGCAAGGCGGTCGAGATCAACGCGCTCTGGTACAACGCGCTACGTCTGCTGGAAGGATGGCTGATCGCCGTGCGCGGCGAAAAATCGGCCGCCGAAGTGAAAGCGCGTGCCGAACAGGTGTATGAGTCGTTTAATAAGCGTTTTTGGATCCCTGACAGGGGGTATCTCTACGACGTCATCGACGGCGAGGACGGCGACAGCACGCTCTGCCGGCCGAATCAGGTGTTCGCCGTCTCACTGCCGCATCCGGTGCTCGAACGCGAGCACTGGGAGCCAATGCTCGAGGTCGTCGAAGAGCGGCTGGTCACGCCGGTGGGACTGCGTTCACTCGCACCCGGCGAGCCGGGCTACAAGGATCGGTATTTCGGCGATCTTCGATCGCGCGACGCGGCGTACCATCAGGGTACGGTCTGGGCGTGGCTCATCGGTCCCTGGGTCGACGCCTGGCTCAAGGTGCACCCGAACGACAACGCGGGCGCGCGGCGCTACCTCCAGGGCTGCGTCGCCGCACTCGGCGAATTCGGTCTCGGGACGATCGGCGAAATCTTCGACGCCCAGGAACCGTATACGCCGCGCGGCTGCATCGCGCAGGCGTGGAGCGTTGCCGAAGTGCTGCGCTGCTGGGTGAAAACGGCGCCGGAGGCGCCGGTCACGCCGGAGAAACCTGAGAAGCCGGCGTGACCAACGCGTCTGGAGCGATCACGATTCTTTAATGGCGGATCTGGCGCCAGTCGTGCCGCACGTCGTGCCGGTCGGCGGTGACGTCCTGCTTGTCCTGCCGGATGTCGCGGTGGTCGCCCACGACTTCGCGGCGATCCCGTCTGATCTCACCTTGCGAGCCGTCGTTCCGCACGTCCTGTCGTAGATCGCGCCGGTCGTCGGTCAGATCCTTCGCGTCGGATCTGGTATCGTGCTTGTCGCGCACCACGTCTTGATAGTCGCGCCGCAAATCGCGCCACTCGTGCTTCGGGGCCTGCGTCGCCGTCGCGCTCTGCGCCTGTGCCATCCCCGCCGCCGTCACCGTCATTACCGCCCCGAGCACCGCCGCTGTCACGTATTTCATACATCCTCCGCTACTGTCATCGATTCGTCTGTCGGTCACACGCTGCACCGCGCGTCACTCGTGAGGGGTGACGACACCAAACGCGGAGTGTTAATGCAGCGACTGCGGCGACAGCGAACCAGTGCGCGAAAAAATGCGACCTACGTCACAACCGCAAACGATCACGTCCAGCCGTTGCGTTCACGAAGGCTCGTGATGTGTCCGACATGATGACGTCCATGCCACTCGTAGAGCGCGAGCATCTGGTCGAGCGTCATTGGGCCGTTCTCGGGATGCCGCAACAGCCGCGCAAAATCCGCGTCCGACATCGCGTTGAGAATGCGATTCCAGCGATCGTGCAGCGCGTCGAGCAGGGTGAGCGACGTCTCGATCGGCGTCGTGCGCGCATCCTCGAGCTTGGCCCACGCAGCCTCGTCGTACGGCTTGATCGTCGGCACGTCTTCGGTGAGCGCGAGCTTGAACCGAATGAACGCATTTGCGTGACTGTCGGGCACGTGATGCACGACTTGCCGCACGGTCCAACCGTCCGGACGATATGGCGTGTCGAATTGGGCCGGCGTCAGTCCGGCTACCGCGGCACGCAGTCGCGCCGGCGTACCAGCAATCGAGTCGATTGCATCGCGACGCTGTTCTGGCGTGAGCAACGCCGGCCGCTGAAAGCGACCAATCGGAAAACGAAGATCTTCCATAGAACCTGTGAAGAAGTTGAAGGGTTGATCGACGCCAAGAAACCGAGTCCCGGATGCCTTATAGATTGAAGTTACCGCGGTCTCAAACTGGAGCGTGACATGAGCGGCGAAGCGGAATTGTCTGGTCCTGATTTCACCGCCGGCGTTGCCGTCGACTCGCTGCGCTCGGGCGACAAGCTGCTCGGCCACGCGAACGGCGAAGCGGTGTTGCTGGCGCGCATCGGTGACGACTACACCGCCATCGGCGCGACGTGCAGCCACTACGGCGGACCGCTGGCTGAAGGTATCGTCGACGGCGACACGGTTCGCTGTCCCTGGCATCACGCGTGTTTCAGCCTTCGCACTGGCGAAGCGCTGCGCGCGCCGGCGCTCAATCCCGTTCCCTGTTGGAAGGTCGAACGGAAAGGCGACAAGCTCGTCATCCGCGAGAAAGTCGAGCGCGATCCACTCGCACCGACCTTCCCAGCGCCGAACGTGACGGCGCAGCCTGAACATCCAGAACACGTCGTCATCGTCGGTGCGGGCGCGGCAGGAAGCGCGGCGACCGAGATGCTGCGGCGTTGCGGCTACAAAGGACGCATCACGGTCACGGACGACGATCCTGATTCGCCGTACGACCGTCCGAACCTCTCCAAGGACTATCTCGCGGGCAACGCGCCTGAAGAGTGGATTCCGCTCCGCCCGCAAGGTTTCTGGGCGGAGCACGACGTCACCGTCGTCCGTGGCCATGTCACGCGTCTCGACGTTGCGGGAAAAACACTTCATGTCGACGGACGCGATCCAATTCGCTTCGACGCGCTGCTTCTCGCCACAGGTGCCGATCCGGTGCGCCTCGACACGCCGGGCGCCGATCTCCCGCACGTTCACTATCTGCGATCGCTCGCTGACAGCCGGTCGATCATCACTGCAGCCAAATCGGCGAAACGTGCCGTGGTCATTGGCGGAAGCTTCATCGGACTCGAAGTCGCCGCGTCGCTGCGCGCTCGCGACATCGACGTGCACGTCGTCGCGCCGGAGAAAATTCCACTCGAACGCGTACTCGATCGGCAGCTCGGCGAATTCATCAAAGGGCTTCACGAAGAGCACGGTGTTCACTTCCACCTTGGTCACACGGTCGCGACGATCGAAGCCAAGGCCGCAGTGCTCGATGACGGTACGCGCCTGGATGCCGATCTCGTGGTGATCGGCGTCGGCGTACGTCCGCGCCTCGACCTCGCGCAGAGCGCCGGACTCACCGTCGACAAGGGCGTCGTCGTGAACGAGTATCTCGAGACGAGCGCCGCCGGCATCTACGCCGCAGGCGACATCGCTCGCTGGCCCGACGCGCACAGCGGCGATCGCATTCGCGTCGAGCACTGGGTGCTCGCCCAACGCCACGGACAAACCGCCGCCCGCAACATCCTCGGTGCCCACGAACGTTTCGATCAGGTTCCGTTCTTCTGGAGCGCGCACTACGACGTGAGCATCAACTACGTCGGACACGCCGAAAAGTGGGACAAGGTCGAGGTCGACGGCGACGCCAAGGCGAAGGATGTCACCGTGCGCTACCAGCGCGGCGGAAGGGTGCTGGCCGTGGCGACAATCTTCCGCGACGACGAGAGTCTCAGAGTAGAGCTGGCGATGGAGCGGGCGGTGGCCCGGAGTTGAGATACGGGAGTTGACAAAGCGTGTGAGACAAAATATTGTCTCCTAGAGACAAGTTTTTGGCTTTGCGACAGCTCCCTCCGTTCCCACTCAACACCTCGTCGATGCCGCGTCCCGCTTCGAACGCAGCCCAGCTCAGCCGACGTGAACGGCAGATCATGGATCTCGTGTATCGCCACGGGCACCTCACGGCGCTCGAGATCCACGAACAACTGCCCGACCCGCCGGTTTCCGCCGCGGTGCGCACGATGCTGCGCATCCTCGAGGAGAAGGGGCACCTCCGGCACGAGAAAGAAGGTCCGCGGCACGTCTACTATCCGGTGACACCGCGGAGCGTCGCGCAGCGCTCTGCTGTACGACATCTCGTCGGCACGTTCTTCAACGGATCGCGGGCTGCGGCAGTCGCCGCGCTGCTCGAGGAGTCCGACCGGCCGCTGTCGAGCGAAGAGCGCGAGCAGATCACCGGCGCCATAAAGCGCCTGCGCGACGAGGGTCGCTAACGATGATAGGCGCCGCCGGACCAATGCTGCTGGCTCAGGCGGACAGCGCGCGCGCCATGTCTACGGTGTACACCGTATCGCTACTCGCCACCATGCCGCTCGTGGCAGCAGCGATCGCTGCGCTGATGCTGCGGCGTGCGAGCGCCGAGGGGCGGATGCTCGTGTGGCGTTCGGCGGTGGTGGTGCTGTTGCTCGCGTTCGTTGGGCGCATTCCGAGTCACCTGCTGGCGTGGGTCGTTCCATCGGCGCTGTCGGTGCCGCTGGTTGCCTTGGGACGAGTACAGGTGACGGCGGCGTCGTTACAGTCGCTTGCCGGCGCGCGCGAGTTTGGCGGCGTGTGGACGAGCTTCGTGGTCGTTCGAATAATCCTCGGCGTGTATCTCGCCGGTGTCGCGTGTGTGTTGCTGCCGGTGATCGCGGAGTCTGTGCGGCTTCGCCGGCGAGTGGCGCGGACGAGCGAACCATTCGATGCGGGCGACACTCTCGACGATGTCCGTCGCGCGCTCGGCATTCGTCGCCACGTACGCGTCGTGATGTCTCGCTCCGCGGTTGTTCCGTGCACGTGGGGATTTGCGCGGCCGACGATCGCGCTTCCGGTGGCCGCGCGTTCGTGGTCGCAATCGGACATGCGGATCGTCTTCATGCACGAGCTGGCGCACGTCGCGGCCAGTGATTGGTCGTTCGGACTCGCCGCGCGCGCGATGTGTGCGCTGTACTGGTTCCATCCTGGCGCGTGGTGGCTCGCGCGCGGACTTCGCGCCGACTGCGAGCTCGCGTGCGACGAGCGAGTGATTGCCGCCGGCGTCCGCCGCAGCGACTACGCCGAGTTGTTGGTGCATGCCGCGGAGGCGCTGCGGCCGGGCGGAATTCCCACGAGTGCAATGGCGCTGGCGCAGCGATCGGGACTGCGGCCTCGGCTCGCTGCGCTGGTCAACGGACGTCGTCGCGTGCGACCGCTGCATCGCGCGTGGTCGATGGTCGCGACGACAATGACGCTCGCGATGGCGGTGTCGATGAGCGCCGTGCGCATTGCGCCATCGCGACAAGTGTTGACGTCGTTGATGAACGATGCGAGATGGGAGTCGCGTGCCTACGCCGTGATCGGTCTCGCCGAACGGCGGGACTCGGTTGCCGTGGCGATGAGCGCGGCCGAGCTGGACCCGAGCCCGCGCGTTCGCGCATGGGCGCGATACGCGCTCGACGGCTCGCCCGTACCGCTTGCGGATCTGTCCACCGACAGCGGCAAGTGATGTGAGAATCCAAACACCTTCGTGATTGTCGTGCCCGATTTCAAAAAGACAAAATTTTATCTCATAGGCGCCACCATCGTGTGCCTGCTCGCCGGGTTTGCGGACCTCTGGCGTGGCGGGACTACGGTGTCCGCGTTTCTGCTTGCCATTGGCTACTGCGTGCTGGTGCCGCTCGTGATATGGCACGCGGGCTCGGCGCCGAGCGTGCGGGAGGAGCGTGAAGCGCCGTCGTATGGCGTGGCGGCGATTGTGGGCGTCGTGATTCTTGTTCTCTATCTGTTGACGATGGCCCCGTCGACGGCGATGTGGGACACGAGCGAATACATCGCCGCGGCGTACACGTTTGGTTTGCCGCATCCGCCGGGAAATCCGTTCTTCGTGATCGTCGGCCACCTGTTCTCGCTGCTGCCGATCGCGTCCAATGTTGCGGCGCGCATCAATGTGCTCGCTGCTCTCTCGAGTGCCGCGGCGGCGGCCATGTGGTTCCTCGTCGCCGAGCAGGTGCTGCGCGGCTGGTTTACCGAGCGGTGGCTGCGAATTACGGGTGGCGTGCTTGCTGCGGTGATCGGCGCGACGGCGTTCACCGTGTGGAATCAGTCGGTGGTGAACGAGAAGGTGTATACGGTGTCGCTCGCCGGCATCGCGATCGTCGCGTGGCTTGCGGTGCGCTGGTCGGATGAGCCGGATGATCCGGGCGCGTCGCGTTTGCTGGTGATGATCGCGTATCTGTGTGGACTTGGTTACGCGAACCACATGGCGGGCATGCTGCCGGCGCCGGCGGTGGCCGTTGCAGTGTTGGTGCGCCGGCCGTCGACCGTGGTGCGGTGGAAGCTGTTGCTCGCGTGTCTCGGCGCGCTCGTCATTGGTGTGACGCCGTTTGCAACGCAACCGATTCGCGCCGCGCATTTCCCAGCGATGAACGAAGGCGAGCCGACGGCGTGTCGCACGCAGATCGAGTTGAAGTGCACGCTGTCCGCCGGGACGTACGACGCGTTCATGTACAACTTCAATCGCGGCCAGTACGGCAAGCCCGCGTTGAGTGAGCGGCAAGCGACGATCGGCCAGCAGGTCGGGATGTGGTGGTTGTATTTCGAGTGGCAGTGGCTGCGCGATCCCGACGGGCGCTTTCCGTTCCCGCAAGCGCTGCTCGCGGCGTCGTTCTTCGTGTTGGGACTACTCGGTGCGTGGGTGCACTTTCGACGAGACCGAAAGAGCTTCTGGTTCTTCGGTGCGTTGATGTTCACGATGACGCTCGCGCTCATCTACTATCTGAACTTCAAGCTTGGTGCGGCGCAGGATCCGTCGTCGGAAGCGCCGCACGAGGTTCGCGACCGCGACTATTTCTTCCTCTGGAGTTACTCGGCGTGGGGCGTGTGGGCGGCGCTGGGACTCGCGTATGTGTGGGAATCGCTCGCGTCGTTGATCCCCGATTCGAATCGCGCGGCGACGGGCTCACTACCGTCCAAACGAAGCTGGCTGGCGACCTCGCCGCTCTTGGCACTCGCACTCGTGCCGCTGGGTGGGAATTGGAGTTCAGCGTCGAGGGCGCATCAGCACGCGACGCGCGACATAGCCGCGGACATGCTCAACTCCGTCGAGCCATACGGAGTGCTCATCACGGTTGGCGACAACGACACGTTTCCGCTCTGGTATGCGCAGGAAGTCGAAGGCATTCGGCGCGACGTGGTCGTTGCCAACACATCGCTGCTCGGGACCGATTGGTACGCGCGCCAGCTCATTCGCCGGCCGATCTATGATTACGACGAGGCGCACGGTCCGGTGATCTATCGCGGCAAGACGTGGGTGAAGCCCACCACGCCGCCGCTGCACATGACGTTCGGGGCCGCCGACAGTGTGGCGCCGTATTACGACCTGCCAAAACCGGTGGAGTTCTCGGTGGGCGACCTGCGCGTCACAGTGGATGAGCGGAAACTCGAATTTGGAGTGCTCACGCGTGCGGACGCGCTGGTACTCCGGATCATTCAGGATTCGTGGAAGGATCGCCCTGTGTACTTTGCGCGATCCGCGGTGGGATATCCGACCGCGCTTGGGATGGAGAACAACATCCTCACCCAAGGACTGGCATATAAGATCTTTGCACCGCCGGCGAACGCTGGTCAGCCCAAGGATACCGTGCGCATCGCGAACGACGGGTGGCTCGACGTCAAACGCTCGACAGCGTTGTGGGACAGCGTGTTTACCGCCCAGAAGTCGATCATTGCCCAGGACTCGTGGGTCGACCGGCCGTCGGCGAGCATGCCGGCGATGTACGTCTTTGCCGGGTTGGAGTTGGCCGATGCGCTGCGCGCGACCGGCCACGCGGCGCAATCGAACGCCGTCGTCACGACGACCACCAACCTCGCCCACGCGGCGCAGCTCGGGAGTTTGGTGCAGAGTATCGAGACCGCGACGCACGCGCCGACGGATGTGCCGGATACACCGGCGACGCTCGACACGAGCGGTGTGATCATGGACGCACCGCGAGGACGCCCGCGACCGCCGCAGTGAGCGGCGCTAGATCCGGCGGTAGTAGCGGAGGCCGGTCGTGCCGCGCTTGAGGCCGGCCGCGGTGAACGCGTCCAGATAGTGGCTGCCGCTCGCCGGCTGTCCGTCGATTGTCTCGATCGTGAGGTCGCGGCTCGTGCGCTGACTGATGTGCGCGATGGTTGCGCGCACGGCAGCCGTGACGACGTCGGGCGGCGTGCCCGGTCGAATCGCGATGCGTGCGCCGCGACGCTCGGCGATCAGCACAACAGCACCATTCACCGTTGCGAGCAGCGCGCCGCGACTGCGCGGGCGCACGAATGGATCGCGCTCGGGGCTGGTCGGCAACGGTAGCGTGAAGACGTTCGCCGGATCGCTCACGATCAACACCGTCGCTTCGACGCTCTCCGTCGGTGCTGGTTCGGCGCGCAGCATTTCCACCGCTTCAGGTATCGCGAATTGCGCTCCGGAGAGTCCACGAACGAAGTAGCCGCGTCGCACGTCGCCGCGGAATTCGAGACGTTTGAGCTCGTAGTAGATCGCGCGCCAGCCGACGGCTGGACGTTCGCGCCGCCAGATTTCGCGCGACACCACGCCGTAGCGGTCGAGCCATTGTCGCGCGATGAGCTCGGCCCACGCCGATTCGGCGGCCTCCGGACCGAGCACGCGTGGCGTTCGTACGAGCGACCAGCGACCAGGCCATGTGGTTGTTTCCGCGCCCTGTTTGTCGGGACGTTTCCATTTCGGCAACCGTCGCAGATTCGGGCGACGCTGCACGACGTGACGATTTGCAGAAGGCGTGAAGCCCTCTGGAAGCCAGCGGGTTGGATCGGCTTGGTTGCGATCGCGCGGCGACAACACGGGCTTCCATTGCAGGACGAGCCGCAGCGACTCCATCGTGTCGTTCGTCACGAGGCCTAGTCCAACCAGCTCGCGCAGTGCGTCGCGCAGGTTGCGTGACGTGACACCTGTGGCCGCGACGCTGGCGAGCAATTCGTCGAAGAACGACGCGCCTTCCGTCTGCAGCGCGTCGAGCACCTGCTGAGCGCGCGGGCTGAGCGGACTATTACTCGTGTCCGGCAGCCACGCGCGTGCCGTTCCGCGTTTGAGAAATCTGATCGACGACAGGTTCGATGCTTCGCCGGCGCTCGTGGCCGAGCTGCCGCCGACCCAGATCATTTCGCCGAGTGCGAGGAGGCGAGAGAGTGCGTCGGGATGGTAGTCGTCAACGCGCGCCGGCAGATAGTCTCGCTCCCACTGCTCGGCGGGTCGTGCGAGTCCGTACATCTGTCGTGCGACGTGGATCGTGCCGTCGTCGCCGGCGAGACGGGTCTCTGGAGCGAGGTGCTGCCACCGCTGGACGAACGATGCGAATCGCGCGAGATCGACTGCCTCGATTTGCTTTCGCGCCTGCGCGAGCTCGCGGCGTCGCGCTTGCTCGAGAAGCCGGCGCGAACACCAGCGCGGCGTTGTCGTATCGCCGCCGAACGTGCCGCGAACGAGTCGGCCGGTACGCGTCAATTCGTCGAGGCGCTCTTCGACCCAGTCGCGATCGAAATCGTATCGATGCAGGACGTCGCTCACCGAGAACGCGCCGCCGAGCGATACGTAGCGCACGAGGAGCTCGCGGCGGGCGGCGAGTTGTGTCACGACCGGTCGCCGAAGCGCCCCCGGCACGACTTCCGACGCCGGGACCGGTGCGAGCGTCGAGCCGGCGTATACGGTGGCGAGCGTGGCGTCACCGAACGCCGCGACATAGCGGTCGTAGTGTTCGGTGAGAATGACGCGACGCTGTACGTTGGCCGTGCCCGTTGGAATGTCGATCGCGATGGCGCGCCGGCGATCGAGCAGCTCGAGGAGTGGATCGCCGCGACGCTCTTCTTCGAGCGACGCGATGCGTTCGTTCACTTCGTCGAGCGTCAGATCGGCCGCGCGATCGATGAGCACCGCGAGGTCGTCGGCTGTGCGCGCACGAGATCCGGGCGCAGTTCCACGGCGGCGCGCCAACATGGACTCGAGCATTTCGAGCGTCGAGTCATCTGCTCCAGTGCCGCCCATGAGCTCATCGAGGAGTGCGCGATCGAGCGAGAGCAACGCGGCACGCTGTTCGGCGCGCGGCGCGTCGTCGGCGTACATCCAGTCCATGACGAAGCCGAATTGCAGCGACGCGGCGAAGGGTGACGGCGCCGGCGTTTCGACCGTTCGAACGGCGATCGTGCCGACGGAGAGATCATTCAACACGCGTGCGAGCGCCGGCATGTCGAAAGCGTCCTGCAAGACGTCGCGATACGTCTCAACGAGGATTGGGAAGGACGGAAACTCCTCAACCGCCTGCAACAGATCGAGCGCCTTGAGCCGTTGCAACCAGAGCGGCATACGCCGCCGTGGATTGCCGCGAGGCAACAACAGTGCGCGTGCGGCATTCATGCGAAAGCGAGCGCCGAACAACGATGACGCACCAACTTCGGCGAGCACGCGGCGTTCGGCTTCGCTCGGCGTGAGGTCGCGCAGAATGGAGACAGGCAGCCATTCGCGCAGATTCGGCAACCGCAGCATGATGCCGTCGTCCGTCGTTTGCACCTGCAGCTCGAAGCTCGGCCCAGACCGCGCGGCGCGACCTTGCTCGGCCAGCCACTCGCGAACGCGGTTCGCAAGCGCCATTCCCCACGGCGCGTTGACGCGTCCGCCGAACGGCGCGTGGATGATGACGCGTACCGAATCCATCTCGTCGCGAAATTGCTCGACGATGAGTAAACGCTCATCAGGCACAGCTCCAGTTGCGGCGCGCTGCTGATGCACGTATTCGACGAGCGAGCCGGTTGTCGCTTCGTCGGCATGGTAGTGCGCGGCGAGCACGGCTAACTGCTCCGGCGTCCGAACTGCATCCAGCTCGCGACGCAACTCTCCGACGCGCGGCGCGAGATGCGACGAGCGCGCCGCGTATTCGCCGTGCCAGAAGGGCATTCTCGCCGGCGCGCCCGGTGCCGGCGTCACGATCACGCGATCGTGCTCGATGGAGCTGACGCGCCACGTCGATGAGCCGAGTTGAAAGACGTCGCCGACGCGCGTTTCGTGCACGAACTCTTCGTCGAGCTCGCCGAGTCTCGTGCGGTCGGGAAGATTGACCGTATAGAGGCCGCGATCCGGAATCGTGCCGCCGGACATGATGGCGACCATCCGGGCGCCGCGAGCCGGGATCAGCGAGTCGGTGACGCGATCCCACGTGATGCGCGCATCGAGCTCCGCCGAGACGTCGGATGGATATTTGCCAGAGAGCATCGACAGCACTTCGTCGAACGCGGTGCGCGTGAGCTTGTGATACGGATACGAGCGCCGCACGAAGTCGTAGAGCGTGGCACTCGTCCAGTCGTCGTCTGCCGCAACCATCGCGACGAGAATCTGGGCGAGCACGTCGAGTGCGTTCTGAACGACGCGCGTTGGCTCGACGTCGCCGGCGAGCATGGCGCCGACGACCGCGAGCAATTCCATGGCGTCGTCGCGAAACGTCGGCACGAATACGCCGCGACTCACGGCGTCGAGCGAGTGTCCGGCGCGCCCGACGCGCTGCAATCCGTTGGCGACACGTTTGGGCGACTGTAGCTGCAACACGAGATCGACCGAGCCGATATCGATGCCGAGCTCCAGAGAGCTCGTGCTGATGAGTGCACGGAGACGCCCGGCTTTGAGCGATTGCTCGAGGATGAGTCGCCGCTCGCGCGACAGCGAGCCGTGATACGGCAGTGCGAGCTCTTCGCCAGCCAGCGCGTTGATGCGCGCCGCCATCTTCTCGGCTTGCGCGCGATTGTTCACGAACACGAGCGTCGTGTGCGCGGCTCGTATGTATCGCAGCACGAGCGGCGTGATCGACGACCAGATCGTTCCGCCGACGTGCGCCAGATCTTCCACCGGTGATTCGACAACCAACTCGAGTTGTTTTACGAGCCCGCAGTCGACGATCGAACACGGTCGCGGTTCAGCCGCCATTTCGCTCGGCGCAGAGTCGCTCGGCTGCATGCCGACGAGAAATTTTGCGATCTCTTCGAGTGGTCGTTGCGTTGCGGACAGTCCAATACGCTGCGGCGGAGTGTCGCAGAGCCGCTCGAGACGCTCCAGCGTGAGCGCCAAGTGCGCGCCGCGCTTTGTGCCCGCCATCGCGTGAATCTCGTCGACGATCACGGCGCGCACGCCGCTGAACATGCCGCGGCCGCGCTGGGTCGTCAGCATGATGTGCAGCGATTCAGGCGTCGTGATGAGAATGTGAGGCGACTTGCGGATCATGCGCGCGCGCGCCGACGCCGGAGTGTCGCCCGTGCGAACCGCGATGCGAATCTCGGGAAACGGTTTTCCTTCCGCGGCAAAACGCTCGCGCAGCGCGGCGAGCGGCGCCTCGAGATTGCGCTGAATGTCGTTATTCAGCGCCTTGAGCGGCGACACATAGAGAATGTGCACCGCATTGGCCAACGGCTCGCGCATGCCCTGCACGATCAGTTGGTTCAATTCCCAGAGAAACGCCGTGAGCGTTTTTCCGGTGCCGGTGGGCGCGAGGATCAATGTGTGCGCACCACTCGCGATGACCGGCCACCCTTGCTGCTGCGGCGCACTCGGCGCCCCTAACGTCTCGCGAAACCAATTCCGAACGATCGGATGAAATGGCTTCAGCGCAGGGGGGATACGGCCAGGCATGAGGGAATGGTAGACGGTATTTGAGTTTCGGGTTGAGGGTTTCGGGCCCAACAAAACCCAGGCCGTCAACTCGATCCCCTCAACCCTTGACCCAAATACCCTTTACCTGCCGTTGCTGTACCCGCCGTTGCATTACCCCTGCATTACCAGCGGCCCCGTCAGCGTCAAATGAATCGGCGCACCGGCAGGCAGACAGCCTTCCCACTTTTCGCCCGACTTCGCGACCACTGCACCCGTTGCTGCCCCCGCCGCGGCGCCGATGATCGTCCCCTTCGTGTTGTGCCCGATCAGCTGACCGATCAGCGCGCCGGCAATCGCGCCGCCGATGACTTTCTTCTTGTCGGCGTTGGGATCGGTGCCTTGGACCTTCGTTTTCTCCAGTTGGCCACCGGTCGAGACATTCGCGGCGAGCGTGTACATCTTGTCGTTCACCACAAGCGATTTCACGCGAAACACAATGGCCGTGCTATCGGCAGTGGAACCGGAGTTGACCGACGCAACTTCGAGTACCACGGTCGAGCCGGCTGGAATCACCGCACCGTTGCTACCGGTGACCGGTTCGTTGACGGTCGCGACGATTTTGTCGCCCGGCAGATTCGTGCTCGTGCAAACCTTGGCACCGCTCGTCAGCGCAACCGAAGTTCCGCTTCCGATCTCGGCAGGAATTGGCGCTGGACCGGCGACCATCGGGATCGGCGCCTGTTGAACTGGCGCAGGCGTCGGTTGCGGCTGAGGCGTATGCGCCACTGGTCGCGGCGCAGGAGTCGCCGGTTTCTCCGAGACGCGGCTGCGCACGGGAGCCGGTGCTTCGTGCTTCGGACTCACTGTCGCAGTCGTAGGCGCTGGCGCTATGGCCGTATCCTGGAACGTCGGCTGCGCTGTCTGTTGGCCGGCGAGCGCGAGATCCTTGGCCAATGCCGAGTCGGTGGATGCGGTGGACTTACTCTTATCGCTGCATGCTGCGGCCGCAAGGAATGCGACGGCGGCAACTGAGGCGCGGAAGCGGACGAGTCGCGCCGAGGTGACGTTCATTGGAAAGCTCCGGACGTGCGAAGGTTGGAAGCTACTACACCGCGCAGCCGAGCCGGTTTCGGGCTCGAGGCGCCAGCGGCTCCGGATGACCTACAGCGGATATCCCGCCGTGGTCAGCTCGTTGAGATTGGCTTCCGGGACCCGCATGGGGAGATAGACGGAGAACGTGCTTCCGCTCCCGTAGTGGCTTTGCACGGTCACCGATCCGCCAAGCCGCTCGAGCAGCTTGCGCGTGATGCTCAACCCGAGTCCGGTGCCGCCGAACTCGCGTGTGCGCGACTGATCGACCTGGCGGAAATCTTCCCAGATCGCCTGCAGGTCGTTCGGTCGAATGCCGATGCCGCTGTCGACGACGTCGATGCGCACGCCGGTCGGCATGCACGTCGCCGTAATCGAGATCCCGCCCTGGTTCGTGAACTTCACGGCGTTCGACAGCAGGTTCAGCAGAATCTGTTTGATCTTCGTGCGGTCCGAATGAATGGTCGGGCAATTCGGCGCGATGTCCATCGAGAAATCGAGCTGCTTCTTGCGCACCATGGGCTCGATTTGTTGCGTGACCTCGAGCGTCACTTCGCGCAGCGACACTTCCTCGACGTGCAGCGGCATCTTTCCAGCCTCGATCTTTGCGAGATCGAGAATGTCGTTGATCAGGTTGAGCAAATGCTCGGCAGCGGCGCGCCCGCGACCCAGCGCGTCGCGTTGCTTGGGATTCATCTCGCCGAGGACACCGTCCAGCAGCAGCGCCGAGTAGCCGATGAGCGCGTTGATCGGCGTGCGCAGCTCGTGCGACATGCTAGCGAGGAACTCCGACTTGAGCTTGTTGGCCCGTTCCACTTCTTGCGACTGCCATTGGAGTCGCGCGTTCTGCTCGGCGAGATCCGCGGTTGCTTCGCGAATGCGTTGTTCGAGCTCGCTGTTCAGCCGCTTGAGCGCTTCGTACAGCCGTTCGTTCTCGACCTGCTTGGTGAGGTCGTGGAGAACGGAGATGATGGCGATCGGTTCGCCACGATCGTTCTTCACTTTGCCGGAGACGACTTCGACCGGCAGCTCGATTCCGCCGCGCGGATGCACCAGCGACATGCGCTCGCGGCGCGCATCATCGTCGAGCAGCGCGAATTCGGAGATGAACGACGTGAACTTCGTGTCATTGCCGCGCACCGCCGCCACTTCCTTCCGCGTGCGCGCCTCGGTGTCGCCGATCTGAAAGAGCTGCTCGGCTTGATCGTTCATCAGGATGATGTTCGATCTTTCATCGGTGACGAGAATCGGATCAGCGACGTTCTCGAGGACGAGATTGAGGCGATCGCGTTCGCCGCGCACCGTTATTTCGGCGTGACGCACGCGTTGGACTTGTCGTTCGAGCTCGCTCGCGGCGCGGCGGAGATCGGTCACGTCGCGAAGCACGGACAACACCGAGTCCTCAGGGCCTACGCGCTCGCCGAGCGGGTGCGTGAGCACCTCGAAGAGGAGGTCGTGGCCTTCATCGGGATCGACGAGATTCAGCTCGCGCTGGCCGCCTTGTTGGCCGCCGGTGATTGCGGCTTTGGAGAGGAATGACGTGAAGAGCAGGTTGTTCAACTCGATGGCGCGCCGTCGTCCCGGCGAGTCGTCGTCACGAACGTGCAGCAGGTGATCGGCTCGGCGGTTCTGGACGATGATGTCATTCACGGCATTCGTGATGACGATCGGATCGGGCAGCGAATCGACCATCAGCGTCAGCCGGTCGCGTTGCTGGGCGAGACGGTCGCCAGTGTTGCGTGCGTCGTGGAGCGCAGTGACACGGGCGATCAGTGGGCTGGCGAGCTGCGCGAACGACAGCGCGTCTTCGAGTTGCGCGTCCTCGATCGGCCCTTCGAGAAGCGCGACGCCCGACGGCGCGACACCGAGCCGCGTGTCGTACACAGGCAGGACGTGAACGTGGGCGCTCCCAACGAGTTCTGCGGCACGTTGCGAGGGCATTGTCTCGCGTGCCCCGCGACTGCGCGGTCGCGACAAGGGCACAGCCACCCAGGACTGCAGCGGCACGAGCGGCCGATCCGGTAGGGGCGCGTCGCTGCGAATTGGCGAGAGCGACAGCGTGCTGACAACCAGCGGATTTGAGAGATCGCTCACGGACATCGTGAGCGGAGTCGGGCCGGCGTCGAATCCCAGGACCGACACTGCAGCCAGCGTATCCCGCGACGGATCGATACGGAACAGGACTCCGCGCGCTGACCCCGTCATTTCCGCGAGCTGCCCGAGAAGGAACGCAGTCGCCGCGGCGAAGTCCGGTGCCTCCGCCAGCGCAGAAAGGAGACCCGCGACTTCGCGGTCTCCGCCGGCCGCCATGCTACGCCGTTCCCGCGCGTCTACGCATTTCGCTGTTCGAGCTGGCGGCGCAGCTCGGCGTTTTCCGCTTTCATTCGATCGAACTCGCTGTCGCCGCTGGTGACTTCCCGCGGCCGCGAAATCGGCGCCGTGATACCGACAGCCTCGGAGTACTTGAGGTACGTGTCGATCGAGGCGACGACGATACGAGCTTCGACAGTGACTAGGTCGATGCCGACGAGGGAGACGCGGACCCACGCATCGATGACGATTCCCTTGTCGAGTACGCGATCGAGTACGTCGATGAGTGAACTACCGCTAGGCGTGCGTTCAACGGCCATGATGTTGCGTCCTCGAGACTAGGGTCGGGTCTGTGCGATACGGGTCAACTGCTCTTCGATGCGCGCGAGGCGCGCTTCGACGTCAGTGTTTGCGGCAATGGCATTCTGCGCCGGTGCCATGGTCAGCCGGGGGTCGTTGCGCCACCAATTCAATCCGATCTGCTCGGCTTTGTCGATCGAGCAAATGAGCAGCCGCACCTGGATCGTGAGCAGCTCGACGTTCGCCAGATTGATCTTGATGTCGCCGGCGATGACGAGACCCTTGTCCAGGACGCGGTCGAGGATGTCGACCAGGCCATGCGTTCGCGTCGGATTTACGAGATCAGGCAATCGATTGCTCCGTACGAGACTTTACCGCAGGCGGCCGAGTGGGCCAAGATCGATGTTCAGGTCCTCGTCCGTCAACCCGAAGACGTTTTTTAGCTCATCCATTCGTTGATTCAGCTTCAGCAACGCCAGGCCAACTCGCTCGATCTCTTCGTCGGTCAGGGTACCGCCGTCCATCCGCCGAATCGCTTGGTGCTCCAACACTTCGCGTAGCAGTTCTACCACGGTCAGCACGAGTCGCGCAAGGCCTTGCTCGACCCGTTCCGGATCGGCGTTGATCCGGTCCGGAAGCGCTCGTGCAAGTGCGTGAAGTGCGGCCGCGGTCAGGTCGTCATCAGGCGCCGTCAAGGTTCAGTCCGCCAGATTCATACCGTGTGTGCCGCCGGCTTCCTCACCCAGTGCGCAAAAACTGTACGGCGCACGTGGACCAATCACGAGGAAACGAAACTCCGCCCCGCCTTCAACACCGCGGACGGCGGCCTGATAGCTGTCGACGTCGTCGCGTGCGATGAGGTGCGAGATGGTTCTGAGTGGAAGCGGCGTCACTGCTTGATGAGCAAGCGTCCGGCGGACAAATGGCTGCGCCGCGGCGTTCAGCGCGTCTGCAACGTCGTCCGTCGCGTGGTTGATCTCGCCCGTCTTCATCTCGCGTTTGCGCAGCGTGTCCAGATATCGGCGGCCCGCGCCCTGAGTCGTTGGATCGAACATTTCGGGCAGCACCGGCTCGAGCTCACCAACCATGCGTCGCGTAGAGGGCGTGATGATCAACGTCATCTCAACCAAGCCCTGCATCGTGGCGAGCAACGGCTCCACGGCGTCGGCGCGGCTTGCGAGCGCGTTCCGGCAAGCGTCGTCGTTGTCGAAACGCTGGCCAAAGCGCGCTGGAACCGGCGTGGATCCGGTAGCCATCGCCGCCTCGACGACGTCGTTGTGCGCTCGGATGCCGTCGATCGACACCGCCAGCCCACGCTCGGCGTCGCTGACCCAGGCCACCAGTCCGTCGACGGGCAGCGCTCGAACGCGCGCGCCGGCAACACCGCTTAGCCCAGCCGGCACTTCGCCGCGAATCGCGTACGGCAGAACGCAATACAGGTGAGTCGTCACGAATGCTCCGCGCGCCCGCGCGCCGCTACGATGCTCCCCAACGATTGATCGAGCCCGCGACGGAGCGAGCTCTCGACCGACGTCAACAACAAGCGCAGATCCACCGCGAGCAAATCCACATCGGCAATCGAGATCGTGACGCTTCCGCTGATCACGACACCCTTGTCCAACACGTGATTCAGCAGGTCGCCGAGCACGAGCTGCTCGTCGTCGATTTCGTCGTCGTTCGCGGCCATCAACGTTCCTCACCCACGAAATGGTACGGCGGCCAGGGCCCGGTAAAGTCGAATCGGAATCCGTGCCGATCGTGGCGCTCAACGAGCGCTGTGAGTGTTCTCTGAAACTCGGCCAATGCGCCCGGCGCAACGAGAAACGCGGCGTTGAGCACCATCGTGCCGCTCGCTGCCGTGTCAGCATCCGACGCGCGTGGAATGGCCGACCGCACGTGCTTCACTGCGCTCCGCGTCAATTCTGACACGATCTCGTCGATCACCTGTTGGCTCACCACGCGAAGCTCGCTCTTTTTCTCCGCAGCCAGCTTGCGTTCGAGTAAGTACCGTTGCCCGGCCGCCGCCGCCTGCGCGCTTTGCGCCAGCTCAGCGAGTCGTGGACTGAGCGCGGTCATCGATTCCATCAGCTCAGCATCGACGCGATACACGCGCAGCGCGAATTCGCGCCCTTCACTCACACGCTGCAGCGTCGACGCAAGCTGCGACGCACGCTCGCCGAGCATGGCGCGCACCGCGTCTCGGGAGGTGAAGAGCGAAAACATCGGCAGCGGAACGACCGCGCCGGCCGCCGCATCGCTCGCGCGAGTCAACACGAGATCGTGCGCTACCGCACGCGGCCCGAGCCACTCGAGATCGGCGCTATTCGTTTCCATTGCCGTTGCCCCGTACGGCTCGGCATCGAGTGCCGAGAC
Organism: Gemmatimonadaceae bacterium; assembly: GCA_036499625.1. GTDB lineage: Bacteria > Gemmatimonadota > Gemmatimonadetes > Gemmatimonadales > Gemmatimonadaceae > JAQBQB01. The sequence goes on along the minus strand of DASYDJ010000062.1, from coordinate 122,116 downwards.
GAGCGCGCCGATTCCATCGACGGTCTCGAGCGCGACGGCTGTCTCGTCGAGACCAACGGGTAGCGTCGACATAGCCGTGCTCGCGGGCACGATGCCGTATACGTACCAGATTGGATTCGACGACGACATGAAACCGGCGATCAGCTGGTGAATGGAAGCGTGCGCCATGAGTGCGTCCAACGTCGCAGCGCGGCGACTCCGATAGGTGCAGCACGCACTTCCTCTGCGACAAACTGCTGCGTCGTCGTCGCCGGAGTAAGAGGGGCGGGCGCATGCTGCGACCGATTCCAGACGATTGCGCTGACATGAATCCCGCGCGCCGCCACCGCAGTGAGCAGCCTTTCCGTCTCGGCGCGGACCACCGGCTCGTCGAGCGAGACGAGGAGCACGGAGCACCGCGTAGCGTCGTGTAACAATGTGTCGAGCGCACGCGTGCGCTTGGCAAAATCGAGTAGCTCCTGCGCCGTGTCGCCCAAGCCAACGACATCTCTGTACTTGAGCAGGAGACGCATGAGACGATGCGTCCAGTCGAGCGCGAGCGCCGGCATCTCGAACAAGCGTAGCAGATGCCCTGTCGGTGCGGGATCGACGACGATGCGCGCGAACCGCCCCTCGGCGAGCGCGTCGCCGAGCACTGACAGGGCGTACAACTCGTCGATGCCGGGCGGCGCCAGCGCGAGGAGGTCGCGTACGATCGCCCGATCGTGCGCGACATCCAACCCGGCGCCCACGATGTTGTCGAACACCGCGTCGATGCGGCTCTGATACTCGTCGCGCACGCGCGCGAATGCTGCGCCGGCATCCATCTGTCGCACCACGAGGCCGGCTACATCGTGCACAGCGTGTTCGCTGTCCGTACGCGCCCACGCCTCGTGGGCTTCGCCGAGTGCGTCGGCGATCGACGGTGCAGGATCGGTCGATACGAGCAGCGTGGGTCGCGCGTCGGCGTCGACGGCGGCCACTGCGAGCGCGCACGCGACCGTGCTTTTTCCCACGCCGCCTTTGCCGCCGACGATGGTGAGCGCCGTGACGAGCGATGCGACTGGAATCTGATCGCCGCTCTGTTGCCGCGTCTCCGCGAGCTCGCCGTCGAGGCGCTGAGTGGGCGCTGACGCATCATCGATCGGCTGTAGTTGTTCGATCAGCTCCGCGACCGCCTCCAGTCCTCGAGGCGGCGGATCGATGCGAGGAAGCGAGTATTCCAGAGGTGCGCTGTTTGACGCTACGCGATGTGATGACGCCTGCGCTGTTTCGCCGGGCACCGCATTCACGATCACCGCCGCGACGTGCACGCCGAGCTGCCCGAGACTCGCTATGTACCGCCCGGTTTCTGCTTCGACCATTTCCTCGTTGCGCGCCACGACGATCGCGGCAACTTGCGACGCATCGCGCAACGCGGATCGAAGCGCCGCCACGCGCCGGCGCATCTCGGTGATGAACTCGTCCGCGCGATCGCGGCGATAACGATGCGTGAGTGCGCGAACCATGAACCGATGTTTGTCCTGCATCATGTCGAGCATCGAGAGCAACGCATCGAATGTCTCGGGCAGCGCGAGCAGTCGCAGGGTGTGTCCCGTCGGCGCCGTATCGACCACGATTCGTACGTAACCGCTCGCACCATCCATGAGGTCTGCCAGCGTGAGCAGTGCGAAGATTTCATCGGCGCCAGGGAGCGCGGCGTCGACCAAGCCGTTCACGTCATCGCGATCGAGATACGTGCCGCGATCGAGAATCTCGGCGATGGTGTCGCGCCACTCATCGAGGAACGCCTGGCGAAGTGCGTCGGCCGAGAGTTGCCGCGCGTCGAGCAGCGGCTGCGCACTCACCGGCATCGCATCGGCGGTCACGATGCTTCCAATGACATTGCCCAATGCCGCCGCGGGGTCCGTCGATACGACCAGAGCGCGTTCGCCACGCCGCGCGAAGTGCGCGGCCACTGCGACGGCGCAGGTCGTCTTCCCGACGCCGCCCTTTCCAACGATCAACGACGTGCGTGGCAGGCGCGCGAGCAGCTCGTTGGCTGCCGTCACTCCTCGCCGCTGTCTACGTCGTTCTCGCTAGCCGTATCGCTCTCGCGTGCAACGCGCACCGGGCCGCCGCTCACAGCTTTGCCGAGTCGCTCCTTCCACGCGCGGACTTCACGGAACCGCGCCATGAGCTCTGCTTCGCGCCGCACGTATTCGTCGTCGTCGATGTCGCCGAGCTCGAGCTGCATCTGCAGCTCCATGAGCGCTTGCTTGATTGGCGCGTCGTCGGTGAGCTCCTCTTCGGCGGCCTGCACCACCTTGCCCAACGACCAGCGAATCCCTGCAACGGGACCGGTGACGGGGAAGAAGAGGACCTTCGAGAGAATGCCCACGGGCTACGGCCTCAGTGCAGAGTCAGTCGGCCTTTTCGAGCTTCAGTTTGATATTCACGAAGTTGTACGGCGGCCATGGGCCGGAGTACTTGAACGTGAGCAGGTCGTCGTACTTGCGGCTCGTTTCCTTCACGCGGTCGTCGAACGTCGCTTCCTGTGCGCGGTCGACGAGGAAGGCGGCGTTCAGAATCATGCGGTCGCCGATCGGCTTGTTCGACCGGCTCGCCACGGCCACCGACTTGAGCGCGTCGTGCACGTCGGCGACGTAACGCGCACCCATCTCTTCGAGCGCGCCTTCGATCAGGCGTCCGAGCTGCATGCGCGCGAAATACGTCGAGCTCGAGGTGTGCCGGCTGATCTCGTCTTTGAGACGCCGGATCTCGTCGTTTTCGCGTTCGAGGTTCGCGACGACCTTCTCGCGGTCCCACAACACTTTGAGACCGAACTCGATCTTGTCCTGCATCTTTTCCAGGACGTCGCTGAACGCCTGGTACGTCGAGCGCAGGAGCTCCGACACATCATCCTCGGAGCGAAACACCGTGCCGAACGACATCGGAATGACTGTGTGTTCGCGCATCACGGTCTCGTTCACGAACTCGTGCGCCAGCACATTCTCGCGCGTGGGGTCGTAAATGACGATCGGCGTGTCGCTCACCACCGCCGCGAGATCCTGATAGGAAACTGTGAAGACTTTCCGGCCGCCGCCAATGCCGATGCCGCCGAAATCCCGCTGGCGATCGCTGCGAATGATGCAGTAGACGTATTTTCCCCCATCCGACGCGCCAGTGGCGCTCGGTGTGTCGCGCTCTACAGGGGGAAGATCAGTCATGGTCGAGGTCGTCTGGGAATTTCGTGTGCGTCGGCTATGACGAATTTGTAAGGCGTCACGGGCCGCGCTGACAAGTGGCGGTGCTCGTGGGTCTTACGCGAAAACGCGCCGCTTGGACGCCGCTGGCCACAGCTCGGTTTGCGGCAGCTCGCCCTCCAACTCCGTGCGCAACCGCGCCGCAATCTCTTCGATCGCGTTCGCGTCGCTCAACAGATCGTACTCGCGCACGTCGAGCGCAAGAACCGGGCAGTGGCGGAATTCGCCGATCCACCGCTCATACCGATCGTGCAGCGCGGCCCAGTATTCGGTCGACGCCTCCTTTTCCTTCGGCCGTCCGCGCGCCGCGATGCGATCCACGATCACATCGAGCGGCCCGTGAAGGTAGATCAACAGCCGCGGCGGCCGAGCGGCCGGCGAGTGTAGGAGCTCCGCGTACAATCGTCGATAGAGCTGCCATTCGGCGGACGTCATCAGCCCCTGCTCGAACAGGCCACGCGCAAAGACCTCGGCGTCCTCGTACCAGGTTCGGTCGAGTATCCAGCTTCCGCCCAATCCACGCATGCGGCGCATGCTCGCGAAGCGCGTGGCCAGAAAGTGGAGTTGGAGCTGCAGCGCGTAGGCGCGCATCTCCTCCGGGCCGCCGTAGAAGCTCTCGAGCCACGGGTTGTCTGCATCGACGCTTTCGAGCGCCATCTGCAATCCGAAGCGCGCCGCCAGAGCGCGCGTCAACGTGGTCTTGCCCGTTCCAACCATGCCCGCGACGCCGATCAACATGGACGCAAACTACGAGTGCTCCCGCGGCTGCGGCAACGGTTACGACCTTCGACGCCTTCGCCGTTCGGCGTCGCGTTTATGGTATCGCCACACAACGTACGCCGAAAAAGCAGGTGAACCGGTCAAGCGGCCGCTGCTGGCGCCGATACTCAATAGACAGGACACCGAACTTCCCACCTGTACGTATACAAAAGCCCATGAGCTCCATCTACGTCGCGCGGCAGCCGATCTTCGAGCTGGGAAAGGGCTTGTTCGGGTACGAGCTGCTGTATCGGCGCGACTCGACGATGCAGCATGCAGACGGCGAAGACGGCTACATGAGCGCCGAAGTCATCGTCGGCTCGCTGTTGGGCATTGGCTTACGCGCCATTGCCGGCGGCGGCGCCGCGTTCGTCAACTTCTCGCGCGCCCAGCTCGTGAATCGAAGCTGGGAGCTGTTCGAGCCAGGCGAAGTCGTCATCGAGCTGCTCGAGAACATCGAGTGCAGCGAGGACACGCTGGCCGCGTGTCAGGAGATGGTCGCCGCCGGATATCGCCTCGCGCTCGACGATTACATCTTCGACGAAGCCACGCAGCCGCTGCTCGAGCTGGCGTCGATCGTCAAGATCGACGTGCTCAATCGCCAAGCGCACGATCTCGCCGTCGTTGCGCAGCAACTCTCGCCGTTCGGCGTGCGCTTGCTAGCCGAGCGTGTGGAGACGGCCCAGGTGCGCGATCGCTGCGCCGACATGGGCTACGAGCTGTTTCAGGGCTACCTCTTCAGCCGTCCCGAAACGCTCACCAAGACAGACGTCTCGGCGAGCCAGCTCGCGATCATGCGTTTGCTGAACCTGTTGCAGGACCCCAGCACGCCGGACGCCATTCTCGACTCGGCGTTCCAGAGCGACGTCGCGCTGTGCTACAAGCTGTTGCGCATCGTGAACGCGGCGTCCGTTGGTGGACGGGGTATTACATCGATTCCGCACGCCGTGCGCATGGTCGGCCGCGAAACGCTGCACCGGTGGCTCGCGGTCATTCTCGTGGCGTCGCTCGGGCAGAAGGGCGACGTGACGCACGAGATCGCGCTCACCGCCATCACGCGCGCCCGGATGTGCGAGCTGCTCGCCGCCGGCTCATCGGATCAACGACCTGGCTCAGCGTTCATCGTCGGCTTGCTGTCATTGCTCGACGTACTGCTGGAAGTCCCGATGGATAAAATTTTGTCTCGTCTCGAGCTGAGCGACGAAGTCCGCGGCGCGCTGCTTGGACGCGGCGGTCCGCTCGGACAACCGTTGCAGCTCGTCGAAGCATATGAGCGCGCGGACTGGACCATGGCGCGCGACATCGCCACGCGCGGGGATACAACAGACGAGCAGCTTCCGAGCATGTACATCGACGCGCTGCACTGGGCCGCGCAGCGCATCGCGTCCTGACGGAGTTGCGGAGCTTACGAGCTTCGCAACACGTTCATCGGGTCAACGCGCGTAGCACGCTGTGCCGGAATCCAGCTCGCGGCCAACGCAACCGCCGCGAGCAACGCGATCACTCCGCCGAACGCCACCGGATCAGTCGTGCTCACGTCGAACACGAGCCCCGATAGCAGGCGAGTGAGGAACAGTGCGCCCGCCGTGCCAATGGCAATGCCAATGAACGCCAACAGCGCGCCCTGACGGAGCACGAGACTCAGCACGTCGGCGCGTTGTGCGCCCAGTGCAATGCGAACGCCGATCTCCGCACGCCGCTGCGCCACGAGGTACGAGATCACGCTGTAGACGCCGAGCGTCGCGAGCACGAGCGCTGCAGTGCCGAACACGCCGACCAGCACGAGCAAAAATCGGCGATCGGCCACCGACGTGGCGACAATCGTTTCGATGGTGCGCAACACCGGCGGCACGTCGGGCCGCAACTGTCTGACGACGGCACGCGCCGATGTCATTACAGTTGTTGGATCGCCCGCCGTTTGCATAACGACGTGGACGCCTCCGGAGTGCGAACGCTGCGGCAAATACGCGTAGAACGTCGGCTGCGGCGGACTCGCGAGACTCTGGTCGCGCACATCGCCCACCACACCAACGATCGTGAACGGCCGTAGATCGCCATCCATGTTGCCGTACTGAATGGTCTTGCCGATCGGATTCTCGTTGGGCCACTTCGCCTTGGCGAGCGATGCGCTGATCACCGCGACGTGCGGCGCACTCACCACGTCGCTGTTCGTGAACGCGCGGCCGCGCAATACCGGAATGCTCATGGCATCGAAGTAGTTGCCGTCGACCACCATGTAATTCGCATATCCGCTGCGCGCGGGATTCTTCATCAGCGCCTGAAAGTCTTGCGGATGAATCTGCTCGTCGGGGCTGTTCATGATGATGAATGCCCCGTCGCTCCCGCCTCCAACGAGCGGCACGCCCGTGGCACCGCCGACTTTCGTGACGCCGGGAATTGCGCTCAGCCGCGTCATGAGGTCGTTATAGAATGCCACGCGTTGCTGCGCACCCTCCGGCCCGTTCTCGTACGGGAGCTCGGCGTCCAAAACCACGGCGTGTTGCGTACGATAGCCCGGATCGATCTCGAGCAGTCGTAGAAAGCTGCGCCCGAGAATCCCCGCGCCCACGAGGAGCACGACCGTCAACGCCATTTGGGACACCACGAGCGTGCGACGAATGCGCGCACCGGAACCGGTTCCCGCCTGCGTACGCTGCGACGACGACAGCGTTTCACGGATGTCGCTCCGCGTACCATGCCATGCGGAAAGCAGGCCGAGTGCAAGCGCCGTGACGACTGAAATGCCGAAGGCGAAGCCGAGTACCGGCAGATCGACGTGAATTTCGCCAGCGCGCGGAAGCGAGCCGGTTTGCATCGAGAGCAGCATGCGCACCCCGCCGATGGCCAGCAGCAATCCACCAAGACCGCCGGCAAGTGCGAGCACGGCAGACTCGGTGAGGAACTGTTGCGCTAGCCGCGCGCGACCGGCGCCGAGTGCGAGGCGTACGCCAATCTCGGCGCGGCGCATCGTCATGCGCGCCACGAGAAGATTCACGACGTTGCCACACGCGATCAGCAGGAGAAACGCCGAAGCGCCGAGGAGCACGAGGAGTGCTGGCCGCGCACCGCCCACGAGCTGGTCGCGCAAACCCACGAGCTCTGCATCGGACATCCAGGTGTCGTCGCCGAACTGCTGCTTGAGTCTTTTGGAAACAGTGCTGAGATCCTGAAGTGCAGCAACGATCGAAACGCCGGGTGCGAGGCGCGCCACCGCGCGCCAGCCGCCCGACGTGCGATTCGGATTTGGCGTGTCGAGCTCGTGCGGCATCCAGAGCTCGTTGCCTGCCGGATAATCCATGTAGGCAGGCATGACGCCGACGACGGTGAACAGCGCGCCGTCGACTCGAAGCGTTTTGCCGACCGGACTCGCGTCGCCGAAATATTTCGTCCGAAACGCGTCACTCACGATCACTGTCGGCGCAGCACCAACGTGCAGCTCTTCGTCGGCAAAAAGTCGCCCGAGCTCGGGCTTCACCCCGAATACCGCGAAGAAATCGCGCGTGACACTCGTGGCGCGCGCGCGAACCGGTTCGGCGAGCCCGGTGACTGTGATCGTGCTGGGCGTCGACACCAACGCTATCGAGGCGAAGCTGTGTGTCTGACTCTTCCAATCGGGGAAGTTGGCTTCGGAGACGCTCGACCGCTTTCCGGTCTTATCGATCGCGAACAGCTGCACGATCCGATCGGACTCTGGATACGGCAGTGGCCGCAACAATACGCCGTTCACGACGCTGAAGATCGCCGTCGCCGCGCCTATGCCGAGGGCGAGTGTGAGCGCGGTGACGAAGAAGAAACCCGGCGTGCGGGCGAACGAGCGCGCGACGTACCGGAGGTCCTGTCTCAGCGTTTCCATTGGATCGCCTGGTCGAAGGAGGTCGTCGAGCATCTATGATGCTCGATACACTCGTGTTTCGACAGTCGATCAGGGTCCAGGGATGGAACGGCTGAGACTACGCTCCGGCCGTTCCCGCAGTGGGATGGGCAGCCGCCGCTGGCGTCGCTGTACTGGCTGGCGCCTCAGGCGGTGCCGGCGTCGCGCTCGGCAGCGTCGTCGGGTCGTCGCTGGTGAACGGCAAGAGAATCGTGATCCGCCGATTCTTTGGATCGAGCGGATTCGCCGGATTGCGCAGCTCCCGGTCGGCCATGCCCCGGACCTCGACTACACGCTGCTCGTCGAGACCAGCCGCCTCCATGACACGCCGCGCGGCGTTCGCGCGATCGGCCGACAGCTCCCAATTGGAGTACATGCCGGCATACCGCGACGCATCGGTGTGGCCCTCGATGATGATCGGATTGTTCAGCGGTTTGAGCTCGCCGGCAACGATCTCCAGCGTCTTCTTCATCGTGGGCGTCATCGTCGACGATGCAACGTCGAAGAACTCCTGCCCGCTCGCTCCCTCGGCGAGCTCGATGCGGAGCCCCGCGTTTGTCTTGACGATCTCGATGCGGTCGCCGATGTCCGTGAGGCCAGCCTCGTTGAGTTTCGACTTGATCTTCCCGCCCACGTCGCCGAGTCGTGCTTCCTCGACCTGACGCGCCAACAGCTTGACCGGCGTCGTGGCGATGTTCGCCGGCGAGCTGCCCACCGAAATCGGACTCGCGCCCGACGAATAGCCCTTCTTGTAGCCGACCGGATTCGAGAAGTACCCCTCGATCGAGTTCTTCACGTTCGGATCCATGCCGATGATCCACATCACGAGGAAGAACGCCATCATGGCCGTCACGAAGTCGGCGTACGCCACCTTCCACGCACCGCCATGATGTCCTCCATGGCCGTGCGCCTTCTTCTTGATGATGATGATCGGCCGCTTGTCGCTCTTCACCTACGCCGCCTTGCGGGTCAGCGCTTCGAGCTCGGCGAAGGAGGGGCGTTCGACCGGCTCGATGTTGCGGCGCGCGAACTCCACGCACGTCATCGGCGCGTCACCGCGCGCGAACGCGAGCAGCGCGGTACGAATGCAATTCATGTAATCGTGCTCGGCGCGGAGCCGGGCTTCGATCGCGTTCGCGAGCGGATTGACGAGACCGTACGCGAGCAGAATGCCGAGGAACGTTCCGACGAGTGCCGCGGCCACCTTTTCACCGATCTCCTGCGCGCTGCCGCCGATCGCACCCATGGTGATCACGACGCCGAGCACCGCGGCCACGATGCCGAATCCAGGCAGCGAGTCGCCGATCTTGGCGAGGGCGGCGGGAACGGCCCGCGCCTCTTCGCCCTGCTTCTCCAAATCGAGATCGAGAATTTCGGCGAGATGGTGGTCTTCCACCGCACCCGTCAGCAGCACCTTGAGGGTGTCGCAGAGGAACGGCAGCGCGTGGTGATTGTTTCTGAAGAAATCGTACTTCTTGAAGATCTCGCTCTTCTCTGGATCTTCGATGTGCGCTTCGAGACCAACCAGGCCGTCTTTGCGCGCTTTCTGGAATACGTCGTACAAAACCTTCAGCAGCTCGCCGTAGGCCTTTTCATCGTATGGATTAGCTTTGAGCAGCCCGAGCACGGCTTTAATGCTGCCTTTGACCGTCGTCATCGGATTGCTCACGACGAACGACCCGAAGGCGGCCCCGCCAATGATCAGGAACTCGGTCGGCTGGAACAGCACGACCAAGTGCCCGTTGTCGAGCACGAAGCCGGCCAGGATGCTTCCGAAGACCAGGATGAGTCCGACGATGACAAACACAGGCGGCTGGGTGAGGGCTAGCGCCCGCTGGCATTCGCGAATCGATGCTCAGCGGCCGGGTTGCATGCTGTCATTATCGGCGCGCTCGCTCGGTACCTATAGAAAAGGCAACGCGTGATCGACGACGAAGGCGAAAATCCCCCGAACGACGGGGTTGAAGCATGGCTGAGCCTCGTGGACGAGGTCCTTCAGGGCCTCCACCACGCGCTCAATAACCGTATCGGCTCCCTCTCCGCCTTAGTTGAGCTGTATCAGCTCGGCGACCTGCCACCGGATGGCTCGGGGTTCGAGAGCCTGGCTGCCGATTTGACTCGGCTGACGGAGTGCAACCGGATCGTTCGCCTGCTGCCGCGCGACGCGGTTCCCGGCGAAGAGCCGCTGATCCTCGACGACGTCCTGGCCGACGTCTTCGCCATTCATCGGTTTCTGCACGACACGCGCGACCTGCAGGTCACGATCGTTCCCACGCGGTACGTCGAACCGATTCGGGTCCAGCGGTGGGCGTTGGTCCGCGTGCTCACGCTGCTGCTCAACGACGCCAAGCGCCTCGCGAAGCAAATGGGCTCGGTGGTCCGGGCCGTGACCGAGTCGGACGAGCACTGGGTGCGCGTCGAATTCCGCGTGGGCTCAACGCCGATCGACGCCGTGCCGGAATCCGAGGGCGGACGCTACGCTGAGTTGCTGGCGCAGACTTTCGGTGGAACTGTGGGACGAAAACCCGGAGTAGCCGAGGTTCGTCTGCCGACGCTCAAGGCTCGTCGCGCCGCGGCCCGCCAATGACCTGCAGCCACTGCTGGCCGCCGGAACCAGCCGCGCCCGCGCGCTGATTCTCTTCCGTGATGTCGTTCACGATCTCGCCGCGGAGAATCGTGACGTCAGCAGGAGCCTCGATGCCCAGGCGCACGCCTTTTCGGTCGCACGCCAGCACGACGACTTTGATACCGTCGCCGATCTGGATCGAATCGCCGACTTTCCGGCCAAGAATCAGCATCAGGGAAACTTACTGCCCGAGGCTGACCAATGTCTGCATCATGTCGTCCACGACGTTGACTAGCCGGGCCGCCGCCTGATACGAGTGCTGGTGCTGGATCACGTCGATCAGCTCTTCGTCCGTCGACACACCGCTTACGCTTTGCCGCCGCGCCTCGGCGTTGCTCAGTAGCGTACTCTGCACGGTCGAGTCGTCGTTCGCCTGGCTCGTCGACGACGCGACGTCGCCGACAATTGAAGTGTAGTAATCGTCCACGCTTCTCGTGGCCACGGTGGCGCCACTCGCGTCGGTCAAGGTCTGCGCGGTATCGCGCAGATTCGAGATAGCTAAAGCGACACTATTGTCGCCCGGACCGGTCGAGGAGCCGCCCGAGGCAGCCACAGTGTCGCTCGTCAGCGACGCGTCGAGCTTGATGCCGGCCGCGGTCAGCGATGGATCGCCTCCGGCAGGCGGAGGAATCGTCTGGTCGAAGAAATTGCCGGCTGCACTGCCCGTGAGCGGCGATCCCGAATACACCGTGCCCGACGAGTGAACGGCGTTGACGCCCTGCACGATGCCTTTGGCCAACGTGTCGAGCTTCGCCATCGTGCCAGGAATGATCGTGCCCGACACATTCAACTCGGCGCCCAAGCTGCCGCCGATTCCCGACAATGGCAGCGTACCGCCGCCGTAACTGATCGTTGGCGGCGCATCGTCATTTGAAATGAGCTGCTTTGACGTGGCACCATCGACGATCATACGGCCGCCTACGTAGACAGCGATGCTGCCGTTCGAGCGCTCGACAGTTTGGCCGCCGGTGATCGACGCGACTTGATCGACGAGACGATCGCGCTCATCGCGCAGATCGTTGGCCGACGTGCCGTTCGATTCAGCCGAGATGATGTGCGTATTCAGATCGGCGATTTGGCCGGTCAGCTCATTGACCTTGTCCACATCGGCGTTGATCGCTTCGCGATTCGTCTGATCGAGCGAGTTGAGCTGCGATGCGAACCCGTTGAGCGTGCTCGCGACATTCGCGCCCGCCGCGACCACGACGCTCTTGGCCGCGCCGTTCGTGGGATCGTTCGAGAGATCGCTCCACGCCGTGAAGAACTTGTCGAGCGTCGCCGACAGACCCGTATCACTCGGCTCGTTGAAAACGGATTGAATCTGCGTGAGCGCCGACGACGTGGTATCTGCCGCCGAGGAACTGGCTGCGTCGCTGCGATACGTCGTGTCGAGCAGGGTGTCGCGCGCGCGAGTAATGCCCGTGATTTCGACGCCGGTGCCGATCGAGCCGTACGGAAATACCGTGGGCAGCGCCGTGGCGGTTTCCACGCTCTGCTTCGAGTATCCGTCGGTCGACGCGTTGCTGATGTTCTGCGACGCGGTCTGAATCGCGGCCATCTGCACGTTCATACCAGAACGTGCCATGTTGAGAATGCTGCCGATGCTCATCAGATCCTCCGGTCGAGGAGACTGTTGGCCTGCGCGCGTGCCGGCGTCTTCGTGCCTGCCGACGCCGTCGCGTAGATCGGCGACTGCTCGAATCCGGCGAGCGTCTTGGCGAATGCGTCGCCGCACGCGAGCGCTTCGCGCAACACGCGGCGGTTGATCGCCACCTCACGCGACAGCGATCGTGCCGCGTCGTGGAGCTGATCGCGAGCATCGCGCAACGCGGGTGTCATTCGCGAACCGAGCACTTCGTCGAGCGCGTGGATTCCCAGATCTTCGCGCTGGCCGATGAGCGTGTTGAGCTGGCGCCGGCGTCGGCGCGCTTCGCTCAACGTCACCAACACGCGATGCGTGGAGAACACGCTGTCGTCCACCGATTGCAGATCGTCCTGGCCGACGGCCGCGCGCTGGCGTCGCATGACGCCAATCAGCTCGTCGAGCAACCGGCGCTCGGTCACGAGCGCATCGGTGAGCGAGTCGATCGGCGACACGACCGTTCTCGAGACCGGAAGATCGTCGAATTTCTGTTCCGTCGGCGTCATCGCTTGTTCGAGTCAGGCGTTGAATCCGCCGGCGGCGGCTGGAGCCGCTGGCGAAGTTGATGGTAGAGTGCTTCGGCCAACGAGTGCTTGTTGTCCCACTGCGTCGGCACTTGCTCGGCCATTTTCTCGTCGAGCATGCTGGTGAACGTGTCCTCGGCGTTGCTCTGCGACGCGATGCCGTCGTCGGGCACCGTATCGCGCATGGCCGCAAACATTTTCTGCACGAACATTCCTTCCATCTGGAATGCCGTCTTCTTCAGGCGAGCGTCGTCATTCGCCGCCGGGGTGGTGCTCAGCCCGGTGACGGGCGCTGGCCCAGTGATGCTCATCGAATTTCGATCTCCGCGAAGATGGCGCCACTCGCGCGCAACGCCTCGAAGATCGCAGCGATCTCGGACGGTGGCGTCTCGGCAGCGTGCAGCGCCGCGGCAATCCGAAGCACCGAGGTTCCCGGCGCCATGCGCAGATTTCCCGGCACCGCCGCCGATGTATCCACCGGCCCAATGCTGATCGTGATACCGCCGTGGCTCACCGTCGCTTCGCCAACGGTGAGATCGCCACCGGCGATGATCGTTCCATCGCGGCTATCGATGATCAATCGCGCCATGCGCTGCGGTTGTACGCGCATATCCTGAATTCGCGCCAGCGTCGCGGCGAGACCATCCGTCTTGTCTTTGAAGGTCAGCGAGATCTGGCCCGGATCGTCGACCGTCGCCGATCCGTCGCCGAGCTCTTTGTTGATCGCCGTCGCGATGCGCGTCGCCATGGTGACGTCGGGCTCGCGCAGCAACAGCTTGTCGCTCGCCGCGAATTTCGGGTGCGGCATATCGGCCTCGAGCAAGCCGCCGGTCGGAATGCGCGCCGAGTTCTCGATCGACGAGCTCTTGCCCGCACCGATGTCGGCCATCAATAGCGCACCTTGCGCGGTGGCGACTGGATCGCCGCCGACATCGGAGAGCAGCGGTGTCATCCAGAGCACGCCGCCGCGAAGCGAGCGCGCGTCGCCCACCGACGACACGTGAATCTCGAACTTTCCGCCCGGCCGCAAGTACGGCGACACTTCAGCCGTCACGAGCACGGCCGCAATGTTGCGCGTCTTCATCGCCTCGAGCGGAATGCTCACGCCAAACCGGCGCAGCAAATTCACGATCGAGTTCACCGTCATACCGCCTTCTTTGCCGCCGCTCGCACGGTCGCCGGAGCCGTCCAAGCCGACGACGAGTCCGTACCCCATGAGGCGAACCGGCACGTTATTGTCGCCGATCGTGAGATCGCGCACGCGGATCATTTCCTGTGCGCTCAGCGAAGCGGCCGATCCGACGACCAGCAGGATTGTCATCCCGATGGAGCGGAGCGACTGAGGGATCTTGCGCGACCGGTCGAGCAACGTCCGCGCGGAAAGAAGATTCCTCGCGATGCTCGGAATGACAGAGTTTTTCACGGCCAGAATACGTTGAGGAGACGTCCAACCACGCCGCCGCGCGTCTTGCCGATGTCGCCGGACAATTGATACGTCAGCGCGACGTCGGCCACCCGATCGCTCGCCACGACGTTGTCGAGCGAGATGTCTTCGGGGCGGATCCAGCCGGTGAGATTGAGCGTTTGCTTATTCTTGTCGACGTCGACGACTTTGGCGCCCTTGACCTGCACCTGGCCGCGTTTGTCGACGGCGACCACCCGCACGGTGATGTCGCCCTTGAAGCTGACGCCGCGGTTGGCGTCGCCAGTCTGTTTCGAGGATGCGTTTTTGTTCGCGCCCAGCGTTGCACTGAGCTCGGGCAGCGCCGACGTTCCGACCTTCGGCGGCACGATGTCGAAGTCGTTCTTTCGCGTTTGCTCGTCGCTGCCACTCTGCGACTTGGTCGCGGTGGCGAGCGTCGCTTCGCTGACGAGGATCGTGATGATGTCGCCGACTTCGTATTCACGGCGATCGGACGTCCACGAGCTCAATCGGTGCACCGGCGCCGCATCGTCTTTGGACTGCGCGAGCAAGGCAGGAGCGCCGAGCGCCAGGCACAGCAGCGCGATGATGAATTTTCCGTGACGCTTCATGTGCAAATCCTCAATCAATTCGAACTCGGCCGGCAGCAACGACTACGGCCTCGATGCGCCTTCCCTGCTCGGTGCGCACGGGAATGCGCTCGCCCAACGCGCCGCTGCGCGTGGACGTTCCGCGCAGAGTGAGCAGGACATTCGCGTCCTTGAACTCGATCTCCACGGATTGGTTGGCGGCGATGACGTCGGGCGCTTGGACCGCCGGTTCGCGGAGCATTTCGCCGGCTGCGATCGTACGGCGCGTGACCCAACCCGCCGCGACGACGGCCGTGTCGAGCGGCGCACGTAGCGTGGTGTCGCGCATTTGAAAATCGTCCGCGGTCAGCACGGCGCCGCGCGCGAGCGCGTGCGTCGCGAACGCCACGTGGCGCGACGTCGCTTGCTGCGCGCCGGCGGCATGCACCGGCGCGGCCGCAACGGCCAGCGTCGCGACTGCGACGACGGCAAACGATTGCAGAGAACGTAGACGGCGATGCATGGTCACTGCACCATCGCGGTGGCCGTCTGCGACATCTCGTCCGCGGCCTTCACGGCCTTGGAGTTGAGCTCGTAGGCGCGCTGCGCGCTGATCATGTCGACCATTTCCTGAACGATTTCTACGTTGCTGCCCTCGAGCTGACCCTGCACCAGGCTGCCCATGCCCTCGTCGGACGGATAGCCGGTGGTTGCTTCGCCGGAGGCCGGCGTTGCGGAGAGGAGGTTCTGACCCATCGACTCGAGTCCGGCCGGATTGGCGAAGCGCGCCAGCTCGATGCGGCCGAGCTCCGTAGAGTCGGTACCTGCGCCGTTCGAGCCGCTCACGACGCCGGTCGGAGAGATCGCGATGTTGGTGACGTCGGGCGGAATCTTGATGCCCGAGCCGATCTGAAAGCCGTCGGACGTGACGAGCACGCCCTGATCAGAGATCTGAAAACTGCCGTCGCGCGTGTACGCGGTCGCGCCGCTCGGAAGCTGGACGGGGAAGAATCCTTCGCCGTTGATCGCGACGTCGAGCGAACGCCCGGTCTGCTCCAGCGCGCCCTGCGTCTGCAAGCTCTGCACGGCCGTGAGCCTGGTGCCGCGGCCGATCTGAATCGACGGCGACGTGTTCGTCTCGGAGCTGCCGAGGACCTGAGGGCCCTGCATGGTTTGATAGAGCAGATCCTCGAACTGCGCACGGCCGCGCTTGAAGCCCGTGGTATTCACGTTCGCCAGGTTGTTGGCGATGACTTCGGTGCGCGTCTGCTGCGCGGCCATTCCGGTCGCGGCAGTGTTCAGGGCGGGATTCATATATCTCTCATGGCTGGTGGAGCGATGCGAAGTGGTGCTTACAGCGGTTTGGCGAGCTGGTTGACGATCGTTTCGTTCGATGCGTCCATCGTGGTGATGGCTTTCTCGACCGAGGTATACGAGCGTTGGACCGAGACCATGTCGATCAACGCGGACATCGAGTTGACGTTGCTTTCCTCGGTGTAGCCTTGCTTCACGGCGCGGTCTTTCGGCGCGATGACTTGTTTCGTTGCTCCCGGTACCCAGAGCGCATCGCCTTCGCGCACCGGCTCGGTGCCCGCGGGCGTGCTCTCGACGCGGAGCGTATCGACCATCACTCCGTTCTGAGTGACCTCGCCGTCCGCGGAGATCTGAATGGGATCGTCGGTGAGCTTCATCGGTCCCTTGGTGCCGAGCATCTGGTTGCCGTTCGCGTCGACGAGAAAGTGCTTGGGGTCGACGCTGAGGCTGCCGCCGCGCGTGTAGCGTTCACCGTTCGGCGTGTTGACGACAAAGAAGCCCGGACCGTCGAGTGCGACGTCCATGACGTTGCCGGTCTGCTTGAGAGTTCCGGTGGAGAGGTCGGACTGTGCTTCGGCGACCGGCCGCATGCCGTCGAGCAAGCGAGCGAACACGCGCTGCGACTTGAAGCCGGTGGTGGAGACGTTGGCGAGGTTGTTGGCCACCACTTCCTGCTTGCGCTCCCAGTACCGGAGGGCGCTGGTGGCGCTGTCCATACCATTGAGTTGGGGCATTGCTGGGAGGGGGCGGAGGCGGGAAGGGAGAAGCTGGCACGCTGGTGCTTTACGGGACCGTGCCAAAGCAACCGACATGCCCCGCGCGAGTCAGGAGACAACGGCAGGGTAAAGTGTTATTGGGTATCGTGTTAGTATGTGTACTCAAATGTTTGTCACGATGATGGCGCCGGTTTCGTACTAGGCAATTCCTGCCGGTACGGACGGAATTGCCGGGCGTTCTCGGCGGTCGGAGCAGTTTGCCGGGTGACCTGGCCCCACTACCGGATTGGCTTGAAACGCAATGACACGGATTGCGGCGGATTTGCGGGATCGGCACGGAACGGCGTTTCGGGAACTGCAACCGCGTCCGCGAACGTGGCTTTGAACAAAAACAAAAAGAGCCCGGCGCGTTCGCTTGGGCTCTTTGGCTCTTCATTTCTTGTGCAGTTACCTACAACGGCGTTCCGAGAACGCCGCTCCGTGACTGTCCGTCAAATCCGCACAATCCGTGACTTGCAGTTGAACGGCACTCTCCAAGGCCTACCCCAGCGTCGCCCTCGCCACGCGTCCCGCGGCCAAATCCCACGCCGCGCAGCCCACCGTCTTGAACACGAACGGCTTGTCCGTCGACGGCTTGTTTGCCACCGCGTCGCTGATGCCGCGGACAGTCGACCAGTCGACGCCGGCCTGAATGAAGTCACCGGCTTCGTGTTTCGCGCCGGCAACATCGTCGACGTAAAGCGCGCTGCCGCCGATCGTGCGTGCACCGATTTCGCACATCTCCGGCGTGAACGCGCCCATGCCGATGACGAGTCGCCCCGCGCGCGGCGGTTCGTTGTACACGGCGTGGTGACTGGTGGTCAACGTGATCACGACATCGACTGAATCGGGGATCGCCGCATCGGTAAGCGGCTGCAGATCTCGCATCGTCCCTCGATGCGCGTCGCAGAACGACTGCGCGTACTCGGCGGTAATCCCTTTCACGCGAACCCGCGACTCTGGATAGAGCTCACCGATCGCCTGCAGATGGTTCCCGGCCTGTACACCCGTGCCGATCAGCAAAAACTCTTTCGGCGCGGGCCTGAATGTCTCGACACCGAGCATCGACATCGCGGCCGTGCGTCGTCCGGTGACGGTCGGGCCATCGAGAATGAACAGCGTGCGGCCCGTGTCCGCGTCAAAGCCCATCACCTGGCCGTATATCGTCGGCTGCGAACGCTCGGCGTTGCGCGGACAGATGTTGACGAGTTTGTGAATCGCGAGATCGTGCGCCGCAGCCGGCATCGACAGCATGATGCCGTCGTCGTTGAGCGGTACCACCAGTCGTTCGGGGTTCACGACCCGGCCAGCGGCGTACTCCGCGGCGGCCACCTTCAGCGCTTCGATGAGGGGGCGAAAGGGAAGCACGCGCGCCGTGTCGGCGACGTCGAAAATCGGCGTGGTAGCCATGTGATGTTTTCCTCTTGGCGCGTCAGCGCACCAGAAAACCGTATGTCAGTGGATCGCTCTCGTCGATGACCCAATTCGCGAAGCCGACGATGTGCGCATCGCCTTCGATCTCGGGAATGACAGCGTCGAATCGGTCGAGCTTCGTCTCGGACAGCACGCGTCCGCGAAAGATCGTGCCGATGATCGATTCGTTGACGATCGTCTCGCCCTTGGCCAACTGTCCGCGCAAATATAGTTGCGCGACACGGCCTCCCGTACCGGAGCCCGTGGGCGAGCGGTCGACTTCGCGATCCGCGAACACGCAGCAATTGGCCTGTGTCGAACCGGCGTGACGCGGCGCGTTATCGATGATCGTTCCGTAGATGTGATTGATCTCGGGGATGTGCGGATGCTGGACCTTGAATGCCTTGTTCGCCGCGCGCTTTACTTCGTCGCCGAACTGGATCAGGCGTTCGACTTCGGATTCGCGTATCTCGAGCCCAAACGGCGCGCCCGATGTATAGAAGTAAAACGCGCCGCCGAAGCAGATGTCGCCTGTCACGGTGCCGTAGGTCGGCGTCTCGACGCTCGCGTCGCGCTGCCAGATGAACGACGGCACGTTGACGAAGCGCACGCGGCCCGCGCGGTCGCCGTCCCATTCGACGAATGCTTCAATGAAGCCGCATGGCGCGTCGATGCCGACACGCGTTTCGGGCGTCGTGCGCTCGACCCAGCCGAGTGCGACGGCGGCGGTCGCGAGGCCGATGACGCCGTGGCCGCAGTGGTCGCTGTACCCTTCATTGTGAATGAAGATGATGCCGAAATCGGCGTCTTCAGAGACGGGATCGGTGAGATATCCGCCATACATGTCGGCGTGGCCGCGCGGCTCGAACATCAAGGCGCGACGCAAATCATCCGCGTGCTCTTTCAGCCATGCGCGCCGCTCGACGATCGTCGTGCCGCGGATTTTCGGCAGACCGCTCGTAACGATGCGGAACGGTTCACCGGCGGTGTGGACTTCGACGGTACTCAGGACGCGAGAGACGTTCATGGTGGCTCAAACGTAGGGGCGCTTTGGTAAGCGAGCAACCAAATTCAGTCCCTACGATATGCTCCGGAGAGGGTTCCGACTAAGTGCACAGTAACAGGGCCCGCACGTTAGGATGTCAAGCATTCAACCGCTCGAGAGATCTGCTTTGATGTACGACGTCGTGATTGCCGGTGCCGGGCCAGTCGGCTTGTTCCTCGCCTGCGAGTTGCGCCTCGCGGATGTCTCCGTCGTGGTGCTGGAGCAGGCCAACGATCCGCGCTCTCCATTGAAGCGGCTGCCGTTCGGAAGGCGCGGACTCTGGGCGCCCGCGCTCGAAGCGTTCTATCGCCGCGGATTGCTCGACGACCTCGCGTCAACGCCGACGAAACGTGTGGCGTCGCCGACACCGCCAGCGGGCCACTTTGCCGGCATCATGTTCGACTACGACGACATCGATCCCGCGAAGTGGGAGTACCGGCTGCCGACTCCGGCGTTCACGAACATGGCGTCGGACATGGAGCACATCGAGACCGTGTTGGGTTCCCGCGCTGGCGCGCTCGGCGTCGAGATCAGGCGCGGCCTCGGCGTCGATGACTTCGAGCAGTCCGATGAAGAAGTCATCATACGCGCGGGCGATGAGACCTTTCATGCGCGATGGCTCGTGGGCTGTGATGGCGCGCGCAGTACCGTGCGCAAGAAAGGCGGCTTCGAGTTCGCCGGCACGGAGCCCGAGTTCACGGGCTATTCGCTGCAACTCGAGTTAGCGGACCCGGAGAAGCTCCGTCCGGGCCGCAACTATACGCCCACGGGCATGTATCAGATGACGCAGCGCGGCGCGCTCTCGATCGCTCATTTCGACGGCGGCGCGTTTCATCGAACGGAGCCGATCACGCTCGAGCACGTGCAGTCGGTACTCCGCTTTGTCTCAGGCACGGACGTCACCGTCTCGTCACTCACGCTGGTTACGACGTGGACCGATCGGGCATTTCAAGCGGCGACGTATCGCAACGGGCGAGTGTTTCTCGCCGGCGACGCCGCGCACATCCATTCGCCGTTGGGCGGACAAGGGCTCAGCCTTGGATTTGGCGACGCGCTGAATCTTGGATGGAAGCTTGCCGCGATGATCCGCGGTAAGGCGCCGGTTGCATTGCTCGATACATATACCGCTGAGCGGCATCCCGTGGGCGCGGATGTACTCGACTGGTCGCGTGCGCAGGTTGCGCTCATGCGGCCCGCACAGGCGTCGCGCGCGCTCGAGACGATCATTCGCGATCTCATCGACACGCGCGACGGCGCGACGTACTTCGCCGAGCGTGTGTGGGGTGTTTCGCTTCGCTACGATCTCGGCGAGGGACATCCGCTCGTGGGGCGGAGCGCTCCGGACTTCGAGCTCGCGAACGGGACGAGGCTCGGCGAACTGCTTCGGACCGGACGAGCGCTGTTGTTAGATTTTGCTAATAGCAGCTCGCTCCGGACGATTGCCGGCCGGTGGGGCGATCGGATCGAGTACGTCGCGAGCGACGTGAAGGATCGACTCGGGCTGAGCGCCGTCCTCGTTCGACCGGATGGATTCGTGGCGTGGGCTAGCGATGCGGAACCAGATTGCGACGAGGTTGCTCGCATCGCGTCGCGATGGTTCGGCGAACCGGAATGACGTACTGCCAGCGCTTCGACCTTTAGAGCGGCGTATGTGCGTCGGTTGCTGCGTGGATGATGGACCAAAGCCAATCGGCGTAATAGGCGGTTCCCGTCAACGGGAAATCCGGACGCCATTCGTCCGCGGGTTGGTGATAGTGATCGAATTTGCTCATCGCCTCGGCGCGCTGGTCTGTCGTGTAACCGCGCCACGTCGCGCCCGGAATCGGGAAGACGATCGGCACTCCGCGTTGCGCGAAGACGTACACGTCGTTGATTGGGCGTGGTACGGTTGACGTCGTGGTCCAACCGCGCACGCGCGCGAGCGAATCGGCGAGCTGCGCGCCACGATTCGCTGGAAGTCCGCCCATGATCTGCCACTGCATCGCCTCGCCGGCGGGTGAGCCGGCGTCGACGCCGACGAGCAAGCGCATGCGCGAGATCAGCGGTGCCGCGTCGGGCCGCGCAGCGAGCGCCATTGCGCCGAGCAGACCTTGCTCTTCGAGGTTGAAGAACATGATGACGAGTGGCCGATCGCCGGGCGCTTGGACGTACCGCCGCGCCACGTCGAGGATCATGCCGGTCGAGAGCGCGTCGTCGAGAAAACCATTGTAAATCGAGTCGCCCGATGCATCCGGTTTGCCGACGCCGAGGTGATCGAGATGTGCTGTCATGGCGACGACGTTGCCGGCTGTCGAGCCGCGCCGGTTTGGTAGCACGCCGACGACGTTGTACACGGTGTCGCGTGGATGATCGGGGGTCACGAACGGAACGAGCAGGTTGCCGCCGAATACCGGACGCGCGCCGAGTTGTTGCAAGCGTGCCGCGAGATAACGCGCGGCGCGTGTCGCATCCTCTGTCCACGGGCCGCGGCCGCGCATCGAGTCCGCGGCGAGCGCGCGTCCGACGGCAACGATCGCGAGGGTATCAGGGCCGGACGGAGTCGCTGTGACTGCTTGAGCCACAGCCGGTGCGTGCGCGCAGGCCGCCATTGCCGCCGCGAGCACACCAATGGTGATAGCGGATCTCATGCACACAAATAGCGCTCGTCCCAGCAGCGAGCGCTAGGCGGCGTTACAGCTGAGAGCCGGACGCTGCCGCGCTTTGACGAAAATCGCGACTCGAGATGCTGATGGAATTCTTGTCGAGATCCTTGGCGTTGGCGAAGCTGTAGCCATTGGCTTGATGCGTGGCGCCGAACTTCAGCCCTTTCGCTTCGGCTGTCGCCTTGAAGCTCGCGAGGTCCTCGACGGCGAAGCTGAGCTTCACGCCGACCTGTCCAAGGCGCACGCCCTTCGCGGCCTGATGAATGAGAATGCGGGCGCCGCCCGCTCGCGGTGCGAGCTCGATCAAGCCCTCTACGACTTCGCCCGACGTTTCGAAGCCGAAGAATCGTTCGTAGAACCGCGCGGCCGCCGTCATGTCGCGCGCGTAAATGATGATCGTGCTCAGTGGGGGCATGCTGGAACGAGTTCGAGTAAGCGTTCGCCGCGGTGCATCAAGATTAGTGCGTTTTTGCGTTGACCGGACCGCCAACACAAAGAGCCCGGCATCTCGCCGGGCTCCTGCATGCACTGCTCCTCCCAGATTTCTACGACGCGAGCGCCACTCCGATTGTCTCCCGCAACCGGGACAACGCTTTCGACCGAATCTGCGACACGCGCGACTCGGTGAGCCCGAGGATCTCCGCGATCTCGTGGAGCTTGAGCTCTTCGAAGTAGTAGAGCGCGAGTACGGTGCGCTCCTGCTCCTTGAGCTTCATGATCGCCTCGCGCAGCATCGCGACTTCCTGCTCGCGACCCAGCTGCTCGTCCGCGCCGTGTTCCGGATCGGTGTGCAGCAGATCGAGCGGCGAGACGTGACTCTCGCTGCGATCGCTCGCGGGCCGGTCGATCGGCACGCGGATCGCGCCTTCGACATCCGACTCCCACTTCCAGAGAGTCTTCACGTCGACGCCAAGCGCTGCGGCGACCTCGTGGTCTTCGGGGATGCGGCAGAGTTTTGCCGCGAGCGCCGTACGAGCCGACGTGATGTCGCGCGTTTTCCGTCGCACGGAGCGCGGGACGTGATCCTGACGACGAAGCTCGTCGAGAATCGCGCCGCGAATGCGCGGGACGGCGAAGGTGCTGAACGCCAGCCCGCGATCCGGGTCGAACGCGCTCATCGCCGACATCAGGCCGAGCGTGCCGGCGCTAACTAGTTCGTCGTGATCGAGCTCGTTGCTCAGCTTGCGCTCGAGTTGTCGTGCAACGTGATGCACGAGGCTCAAGTTCTCGGTGAGAAGCGCGTCTCGGGCGGCCAAATCGCCGTTGGCGAAGGCAGTCCAGTTGGCTCGCGATTCCATATCAGCTCCAGCGTCGGGAGAAAGAGGAAGGAACAGTCATCGCAGTAGGACGCGGAGCGGTCGACCGCGATGGTATTACACGGGAGAGAATGCCGCGCATCGACTCCGCGGCAGGGGATCCGTCCAGCGCATCGCGCACCGTCATACCGGCGCCGATGGCAGCTTGCAAACACGGATCGTCGGGTAAGGCTCCGACGATGTCGATCGTGTGTCCAAGAAAGTGTGAGCATGCACCTACGAGGAAATCGCAGGCTTCTTCGGCCAAGGCCTCGCCATGCCGATTGGCGAGCACTGAAATCGATGCGTCGGCCCGGCGTCCGCGCACGGCTTTCACCAGCGCGTAGTTCGCCGCCAGCGCCAACCGATCGGCAGACGTGACGAGCAACAGCGATGCGTCGGCCGTCTCGGTCACCGCGGTGATGGTGTCCAAGCGCGATCCGGCGTCGAAAATGACGATATCGTAATTCGAGAATACATGTGCCAGCCGCGTCAACGCCGCGCGGCGGTCCACGTCGTTCGACGGCATTGTGGCATCGCCGCTCGTGCCGCCGGTGACGAGCGTCAGATTGTCGTCGAGCGCGATGAGCCCATCCTCCGGATTGGACTGCTCGTCGGACAACGACCAAACGCTGTGAGTCGGGCGCACGCCGAACAGGTGATGCTGCGCGCCGCTCGTCTCCGCCGCGTCCACGAGCAGCACGCGCGCGTCACGTTCGGCCGCGGTGAGCGCAGTGAGCGCCGCCACGATCGACGTACCGACGCCACCTTTGCCGCTGGCGAGGACGAGTCTATGCACGGGCCATCTCCCACGTCGCCACGCTGCTCAACTTCACATACGGCGGCAGCTCGGCGAGCGATACCACGGGCAGATTCGGAAGCACCGGCTCGATGAGACGGCGCAAGCCAACGCGCAGCGACGGCGGCGCGAGCAGCGGAACCGGACGGCCTTCGACCATGTTGGTGTTCGACATGTTGTCCAGATCGCGCAGCAGCGCACCAAGACTGTCCGGTGTGACCAGTGCGGACGGATTCTGATTCGCACGCGGGCTGAAGAGTCCGAGCAGCGAGGCCTCGAGCTTGGGTCCGACGGTAATGCCGCGCACCACGCCGCCTTCGTCCATGTGCAGCCGCGCGATGGTATTCGTGAGCGCGCGACGGGCGTGTTCGGTGAGAATCTCGGGATCTTTCGTCTGATCCGCGGCGTCCGCCACGGCTTCGAGAATCGTGACGAGATCGCGAATCGGCACGCGCTCCTTGAGCAAACGCTGAAGGATGCGATGCAGCACACCCAGCGTGAGCTTGCCCGGGACCACGTCGTCGACGAGCGCCGGATGCGTCTTCTTGAGCGTGTCGAGCATTTCTTGCACGTCCTGGCGACCGAGCAGGTCGGACGCGTTGGACTTGAGCTTCTCCATCAGATGCGTCGCAACGACGGTCGCCGGCTCGACGACGACGTAGCCAAGCGCTTCAGCTTCGACGCGCTTCGTCATGGCGATCCAGCGCGCCGGCATGCCGAAGCTCGGGTCGATCGTGTCGATGCCTTCGATGTTGCCGATGACGCGGCCGGTGTCCAGCGCGAGCAGGAAGCGCGGCATGACTTCGCCGCGCGCGATCTCGGCGCCGCGAAGCTTGATGATGTATTCGTTGGCCGGCAGGCGAATGTCGTCGCGAATGCGAATCGCCGGCACGAGAATGCCGAGCTCCTGCGCCGACTGCTTGCGGAGCATGGAGAGACGGTCGAGCAAATCGCCGCCCTGCTTTTCATCGACGAGCGGAATGAGCGCGTAGCCGACTTCGAGCTCGATGGGATCGATCTGCAAGAGGTCGGACATCGGATCGGCGATCGGCGCCGGCGGAGCGGCGGCAACCTGTTTCGCGGCATCCGCAACCACACGCTTTTTCTCTGCGGCCGCGGCAATGCGGCCGAGCGTGAGCAAGCCACCACCGAGGAGCAGGAAGGGCAGTTTCGGAAGCCCCGGCACGAGACCGAACGCGGCGAGTACGCCGCCGGCGATCGTCATCGAGCGCGGCTGCGCGCTGAGTTGCGACGCCAGCGCGACACCCATCTTGGAGCCGCTGGCCGAGTGCGTGACCATGATGCCGGCGGCGGTGCTGATGATCAGCGCCGGGATCTGCGTGACGAGACCGTCACCGACCGTCAGGATCGTGTACTGCGACATCGCCTGGCCGATCGGCAGGCCCTT
Organism: Gemmatimonadaceae bacterium; assembly: GCA_036499625.1. Lineage (GTDB taxonomy): Bacteria > Gemmatimonadota > Gemmatimonadetes > Gemmatimonadales > Gemmatimonadaceae > JAQBQB01. The sequence continues at coordinate 96,807 of DASYDJ010000062.1, read as the reverse complement.
CTGAATGACGCCGATGAAAATGCCGCCGACGATGTTGATGGCCGTAATGAGCAAACCGGCAATCGCGTCGCCCTTCACGAACTTCGACGAGCCGTCCATCGCGCCGTAGAAATCGGCCGCGTGGGAGATATCCTCGCGGCGCTTGCGCGCTTGCTTCTCGTCGATCAACCCGGCGCTCAGATCGGCGTCGATCGCCATCTGCTTGCCGGGCATGGCGTCCAAGGTGAAGCGCGCCGCAACTTCCGCGACGCGGCCCGCACCTTTCGTGATGACGATGAAGTTGATGCCGACGAGAATGAGGAAGAGCACGAGGCCGACGACGTAGTTGCCGCCGATGACGAACTCTCCGAACGCTTGAATGACCGCGCCGGCGTGACCCGTGCTGAGCACGAGACGCGTGCTGCAGACGTTGAGCGCGAGCCGGAACAGCGTGAGCAACAGCAACAATGACGGGAACGAGCTGAACTCGAGCGGATCCGTGGTGTTGAGCGCCACGAGCAGCACGACCAGCGACATGCCGATGCTCGTGGCGAGCAGCAGGTCGAGCATGATCGGCGGCAGCGGCACCATGAGGAGCGCCACGATTGCCAGCACGATCACTGCGAGGCCTACCTCGGCGTTTCGCTTGCCGGCGGTCTCGAACATCGGAGTGGGAGCGACGGCGGTGCTCATGCGAGCGTGCTCCCTTCCCAGCTACCGCGCGTTCCGCGAGTGCGCAACACGAAGGCGAGGATTTCAGCCACGGCCATGTAGAGCTCGTAAGGAATCAGCGTACCCACTTTCGCCGTTTTGAGCAGCGCGCGAGCAAGCGGTTTGTTCTCGATCATCGGCACGCCCGATTGGCGCGCGATTTCCTTGATGCGCTCGGCCACCTTGCGCTGGCCGATGGCCAACACGATGGGCGCGGGTGCGAGCGTGGGGTCGTACTTGATCGCGATGGCGATGTGCGTCGGGTTGATGATGATGACGTCCGCCTTCGGGACGTCGGCCATCATCTGCTTGCGGGCGTACGAGCGGGCGATCTGGCGGCGACGCTGCTTGATCTGCGGATCGCCGTCGTTCTGCTTCGACTCGAGCTTGACCTCTTCCTTGGTCATGCGCAGCGACTTCTCGTGCTGATACCACTGCCAGAAGTAGTCGGCCGCGGCGAGCACGAGGTACGCCAGGCCCGCGGAGGTGAGCATGCGGACCGCGTACTTCTTGACCACGTACAAAAATCCGAGCTGCGATTCCTGCGACAGCACGATGGCGTCGGGCAGCGCGGCTTTCACTGCGCTGTACACGGCGGCGCCAACGATGGCGAGTTTGCCGAGTGACTTGAGCAGCTCAACGATCTGCCGCGAGCCAAGCAGGTTCTTGGCGTTGGACGCGGGACTGATGCGCGAGAACTGCGGCGTGATGGGCTTGAGCGACATCACACCACGTGCTTGGATCGCCGCCATCACGAACGCGGAGCCGGTGATGGCGGCGATGAGACCGAACGTCGCGGTGAACGCGTGCATCGCGGTCTCGCGAATGAGCGTCGTCGCGGACTCGGCATCGAGTGCGAGCGTGCCGATGTTCGCGAGACCGCTGCCCATGATCTGGAATAGGCCATGTCCCGCGGCCGGCGCGAGCATGCTCAACACCATGGCGCTGCCGAGGAGCGACGTAGCGGTCGTGAGCTCCGGACTCTTGGGAATCCGGCCCTCTTTGCGCGCCTCATCGCGACGAAATGGTGTCGCGTCTTCTGTGCGTTCCGCTTCGTTCTCGGCCATTACAGCGACCCTCGCGAAAGCGCAGCAAAGACGTGATCGAGCGTATTGTTGTAGACGCCCGACCAGCCGTTGTAGAACGCGGCGATGAACGGAATGGATGCGGCGAGCGCGAAGAGGCCCGCGCCGATCTGAATCGGGAACGCGACCGACAGAATGTTGAGCTGCGGCGCGGCGCGGCCCAGAATCGCGAGCGCGGTATTCGCGACGAGTACTGTCGCGATCACCGGCGCTGCGAACTGCAAGCCGAGGCTGAAGAGAACATCGGCGCTGCGCACCATCGCGCGAAGGCCTTCCGCGTGCAGTCCGGTGCCGATGGGAATCGTCTGGAGGCTGCGCGCCACGGCGTCGATCATGACGAGATGCGCGTTGACGGCGAGCAGCAGCGTGATCGCGAAGAGGTTGCCGAATACGCCGAGCACGTTGTCGGTTGTGTTGCTGATCGGGTCGAAGATCGCGGCTCCGGAGAGTCCGATCTGCATGCCCATGAGATCACCGGCCACGCTGGCCGCTCCGACCAAGAGCGCTGCGCCGAGTCCGAGGCCAAAGCCAACGAGCGTTTCGCCGACGAACGTCTCTGGCGTGATCTGCGGAATGCCGTGCACCTGCGAGAGCGCCACAGGCTGCAGCAGCGCGGTGAGCAGGATGATGACGCACGTCTTCACCGTGTTCGGGATGTTCTTCGTCGAGAACACCGGCGCGATCAGCACCATGCCGCCCACGCGCGCTGCGAGCAGCACGAGGGTTTGCGGTGAGCCGGGGGCGAAGAGATCGAAGGACACGGGTCGGTGGAACGGTGGAAGGGTGGAACGGTGGAAGGACGAGGCGAGCAATCAGGACATCAACGAGGGCAGACTTCTAAACAGCTCGGTCGTGTACTTCACGAGCAGTTGGATCACCCAAGGAAGGGCGATCAGAAAGACGACGCTCACGCCGACGAGCTTGGGCACGAAGGCGAGCGTTTGTTCTTGGATCTGCGTCACCGCCTGCAGCACGCTGACGGTGAGACCAACGATCAGCGCCACGACCAGCATCGGTCCCGAGATGAGCAGGGCGAGCATGATCGCGTTGCGGGCGAGATCGACGACGAGGGTGTGCGACATGTTATCGGAAGCTCGTGATGAGGCTCTGCACGATCAGCGACCAGCCGTCGACGAGCACGAAGAGGAGCAGCTTGAACGGGAGCGAGATCATCGCAGGCGGGAGCATGAACATGCCCATGCTCATGAGCACGGATGACACGGCCACGTCGATGATGATGAACGGCAGAAAGAGCGCGAAGCCGATCTGAAACGACGTCCGCAGCTCGCTGATGACGAAGGCCGAGGTGAGCGTGACGAGCGGCACGTCGTCGATCGTCGCCGGCGCCGTGCCGTGACTCATGCGCACGAACGTCTCGATGTCCGCGCGACGCGTCTGTCGGAGCATGAATGCACGAAAGGGCTTGGCGCCGACGTCGAGCATCTGCGCCTGGTCGATCTGTCCATTCATCCACGGCGTGAGGGCCGTGCGATTCACCTCGGACAGCGTCGGCGCCATCACGAAACCGGTAAGCAAGAGCGCGAGCGCGGCCACGAGTTGGTTCGGCGGCGCGCTCTGCGTGCCGAGCGCCTGCTTGAGGAAATTCAGAACGATGAAGATTCTGGTGAAGCCGGTCATCATCAGGAGCAACGTCGGCAGCAGGGTCAGAAGACCCATCATGACGACGACGCCAACGGTGCCGCTCAAGTGAAGGCCGTCACCGTTTCCAACTTTGAGATCCATCTGCGGCGCGAGCTTCGACATCGGCGCCACGAGCAACGACGTACCGGGCTGGCCGACGGCCGGCGCCGCTGTTGCAGTTGATGTGGCACTCTTGGAGTTCGCGGCCTGCGCGTCGAGAATCGCTTGCGCGACCGCAGCGGGCGAACCCGGCGTCCGCGTGCCATTGGTTGCTTGAGCCGCGATCTGCTGCAGCTGTGCGGTTGTTGGTGCAGGCGCCGCATTCGCTGCGCTCGCTGCGGGCTTTGCGGTCGCGGCGGCGCCGCGAGCCGGAGTCCGCGCCGGCGTGCGCGCAGCCTGTGCGTGTGCGACGTGCATTGGTGCAGCGAGCGCGATCGCAAACACGATAGCCAAACCTGCATTCTTCAATGCGCCGCGGAACGCCGCCTTGAAATCCAGCGGCGACGTCGGACGCTCGCCTTGGAGCACTACCTCAGCCGCGGCTTGTTCCGCCGCCTTCACTTCAGCTTCCTCGAGCTCGAACAGGCGATTGATGCCGCCCTCGCCCACCGAAACCGCCACCAGGCGTTCGCCAACGCGGATCACGGCGATCCCTTGCTTGGGACCGAGCGCGAGCCGTTGGACGACCTCCATACGCAGCTTCGCGTTGGTCGTCGACGTCGGAGCGAAACGACGGAGCAGCTTCAGGGCAATACCGAGCAGCGCCAGGACGAATCCCAGCGTCAGCATCACGCCCATCATCGAGCCAAAGGTCACGCAACGCCCTCGGGTACGGTGATGTTCGAGATGATGCGCGTGATGCGCACGCCGAAATGTTCGCCGAGTACGACGACTTCGCCTTCGGCGAATCGGCGGTCAGCCACGTAGAGATCGATCGGCTCGCCGGCGAGACGCTCGAGTTGCACGACGGAACCGCGGCCGAGTCGCAGGATGTCCTGCACCGTCATGCGCGTACGACCCAACTCGATCGACAGCGGCAGGGTGAGGTCCATCAACATCGCGAGCGGAACTTCCGCATTCGTCGCGACGCCCGCGCCGAGCTCGGCGAAGTCGGGAGAAGCCTGCGCGCCACCGTTCGTCAGCGCGTCGATATCTGATTGATTCATATGCGGTCGTCCGAAGAAGGCAGAATGGGATCGGAGGTCAGCGGGTCGAGAACACGAACGGCGAGCTTGCGGCCCACACGACCGGCCGAAGACTTGAAACGCGGCTGGCTGCCGACGAGGAGATTGACGTCGGAGTCGATGGGGATTCCGGTCGACAGCATGCTGCCCGCCTTGAGGCCGGCGATGTCGCGCATGGTGAGGCGGAAGTCGGGCAACCGCGCGGCGACTTCGACGCGCGTGGCGCGCAGCGCGCCTTCAGCGATCTGGCGCTGACCTGCCGGCTCGCGACGGGTATGGGCGACAGAGTTCGCGCTGCCCGTGACGAAGAACTTTTCGAGCACCGACAGCGGAAGCGCGATCGAGACGAGGCTCGACGTGCCCGCGAAGCTCGCGTAGATGTTGGTGACGAGCACCGGCGCTTCACGCGCCGCTGCTTGAATGATTTCAGGAATGGACTCGAAGCCCGACAGCGCGAGCTCGAGTTGCACGTGATCTTCCCAGATCTCTTGTACGAGCGACATGACGCGTTCGGCAACGACTCGCACGGCGAGGCGTTCGATCGGCGTCATGGCGCGGTCGAGAATCGTGGCTTCCGATCCGCCGCCGAACAGGCGATCGACGAGGAAGTAGGCGAGCTCGCGACCGATGTCGATCACGGCCTGCTCGCCCACCGCGTCGTCGCCGCCCTTGTCCTTGATGTCGAGGAGGAACGAGTTGCAGCTCGTGGGCAGCGACAGCACGTATTCGCCGAACGACAGTTGCTCCACGCTCTGCAACCGCAGCTCGACGACACCGCGCACGCGACCCATGAGCCAGCCCTCGAACGACTTCACGAGGCGACCGTACATCGCCTCGAGCGTGCGCAGACGGTCTTTCGAGACGCGGTGCGGGCGACGGAAGTCATAGATCTGCACATCGGGCAGCGGACGCTGAACGATCGGACGCTCGGTCTGATCGCCGAGCATCAACCGATCGATGTCGTTCTGCGAGAGTTGCTGCGAGGTGTTCGGTGTACGCGGCGCGGTCATTGGATCACGAACTGCGGAAAGAAGACCTTGAGGACCGTGCCTTTGGGGAACAGCGGTGCGACGGCGTCCATCGCTTCCGTCTTGATACCGTCGCGCTGCGTGATGTCGGTGAGCTGATCGACAGTCTTCTTGCCGAGCATCGCCAGCAGATGGTCGCGCACCTCGGCTTCGTGATCTTTCATGAGCGCGTCGGCCGCGGCGTCCTTCACCTCGAACGTCGCGGTGACCATGAGAAAGCGCGTGCCGTTACTCCCGGCTGGATTGAGCACGAGGTTTTCGATCGGGTGGTTCACCGCGGTCGAAGGAACCTCGACGACCTTTGGCGGCGGGGCCGGCATGGCCGCGCGCTTTTGGGCGAGGACCGGTCCGATGCCAAACAGACCGGCAGCGGCACCAGCCGCGAGGCCGGCAACGGCAAGGATGAGGACGCTGCGGCCGCCCTTTTGAGGGGTGTCGGCAGCGGCTGTTTCCGGTGCTTGCTCAATGGCTTGAGTCGCCATGTTCCGAAGAAGCGAGGGAGGGGAGGGACGTGCGGCGGGAGGATGACGGCACGGGGAAAAGCAGGCGGCATACCAACCGCTAGCCGACTGTAGTCAGCGGTCAGTAGTCTTGTTAAACCTTTAAACCACAACTACTTAGCAACAGAGATACGCGGGCGATCGTCGGCGGAAAAATTGACCAAGAACAAGGCACGCGGCACAAGTTGCCGGGTCACCAACGGCCATTTTTGCCGAGTTCGGCGGGTGGAACAGGAAACGGCGGATCGTAAGGCGATCCGCCGTTTGCCGTTCCAGGCAGTCCTTGCAGTCTTTTTTGGACCAGTCAGCCGAGCGAGCTAGTCGCCCAGTTGCCTTAGTTCTTGAGCTGCACCAAGTCCTGCAACATCTGGTCGCTGGTCGTGATGACCTTGCCGTTCGCCTGGAAGCCGCGCTGGGCCACGATCATGTCGGTGAATTCCTGCGCGAGATCCACGTTCGACATCTCGAGCTCACCACTGGCGATCGTCGACGTGGCGCCTTCGCCGGCGTATCCAACCACCGGGTCGCCCGAGTTGCCGGTCGCCTGGTACATGTTGTCGCCGGCGCGGTTCAGGCCGGACGTGTTGTTGAAGTCGGCGAGCATGAGCTGACCGAGCGACTGCGACGTGCCGTTGGTGAACGAGCCGACCACCGTGCCGGTCGTGTCGATCGTGAAGCTCTGCAGCGAGCCGTTGGTGTAGCCGTCCTGATCGCGCATGACCGCGTTCGACGAACCGGCGAACTGCGAGATGCCGTTGGCGCCGGTGCCGAGATCGAGCTTGATGTCGACATCCGCGGCGCCGCTGTTCGGCGTGAACTTGATCTCCGGCGCCGCAAATCCGGACACGGTCGTGTCGACGGACCCGTCGGAGTTGAAGGTGATCGGATGCGTGCCGGCCACTTCAGTGATGCCGCCGCTGGTGATGTCCATGCCCGACGAATCGAACTTCCAATCCCACTGGTCGGCGGCCGTCTTCCACATCACCATTTTCACTTCGTGCTTGGTGCCGAGCGAGTCGTACGCGGTGATCGACATGTCCTTGTACGAGTTGGCGTTCTGCGGAAGCGCGCGCTGCGTGGCGTCGAGCGGATCGACCGCGGATGCCGACCCTTTGTCGAAGATGCCAGCTGACGCATCGATGTTGCCGGCGAGCGACACCGTTGTCGTCGCCTGAGCGGGCGACGTCTGCGATTCAGGAATCGTGATGTTGCCGACGGTGTCGGTGATCTTGCCGTTCACCGCGAGGCGGCCCTGCACCGCATAGCCGTTGTCAGCCGATGTCAGCGTGCCATTCGCATCGACCTGGAAGTTTCCGGCGCGCGTGTAGTAATCCTCGGCGCCGTTCTTCAGCACGAAGAACGAGTTGCCCTGGATGGCGAGATCGGTGTTGAGGCCCGTCGTCTCGAGGTTGCCTTGGGTGAACATCGTGTCGACGCTACCGATCTGCGATCCCAGTCCGATCTGCACCGGGTTGACGCCACCAGTCGTGGAGTCGGGGCGGCTCGCCGCGCTCACGAGCTGCGCGAAGCCTTCCTTGAACGTCACACGACCGGCTTTGAACGCGGTGGTGTTGACGTTGGCGACGTTATTTCCGATCACGTCCATACGAGTTTGCTGATTCTGAAGACCCGATACGGCCGAGCTGAGCGAGCGAAGCATTGGAGCTCCTGCGATTGAGAAGAAGAGAGCGAGCGAAGCGATAGCGAAGTGATGACGCCGGTGAGGAGCCGGCGAGGAAGGTCAGTTCGAGATTGAGACGACGTTGCCGTAGGGAATCGTCATGCCGCCGGCGGTGAGGATCATGCCATTGGCGCCCGTGCTGATGCCGTCGACTTTTCCGGTGGAGTACGTCGTGGCCGTGACTGCAGTGCCCGCGGCGTCCTTGGCGTCGACCGAGTAGGTGTACGTGCCGTCACCCAACCCGTTCGTTGCACCGTCGAGCGAAATGGTCTGCTGGCCGCTGTTCATTGCGTTCAGCGTTTTCGTGCCGACTTCGTTCCCCGCGGCATCATAGACGTGCAACGTGCCCGACACCGCCGGTGCAGCGAGGCTGATGGTGACGCTGTTCGCGGCATTGGTGCCGCCGAGTTGGAACTGGTTGCCGACGGCCGTGACGGTGTGACCCATCGTGGCAATCGCCGACGACGCCTGAATCGCGCCGAGCAGCGTGCCGTCCGACGTCGACTGGCCCGTGAGCGTGGTGTTGATGTTTTGCAACTGCTCGAGGCTCGAGAACTGCGCGAGCTGCGCGGCCATCTGCGAACCGTCCATGGGGCTGGTCGGATCCTGGTTCTGGAGCTGCGCGATCAGCAACTGCATGAACTGATCTTTCCCCATGTCGCCGCCGGGCGTTGCGGGAGCCTGCGTCGACGACTGTTGCTGGGTCGTCGTCGTGGGCGCCGTGTCGAAGCGCGGCGTGAGGGACGTCGGGGTAATCATTGTGTATTGTCCTTGCGCTGTTGGCGCTGTTGACGGCGATCGTTCTGCGACTGCGATTGCTCGCGTTGCTGCTGCCATTGATTGCCGCGCTCGAAGCGCGAGCCCGTCGAGGAGTCAGTCGTGCTTTGCGCGGTCGCAGCGGCGGTTGGAGCCGCCGCGGTCGCGACGGCGCGTACACGCATCGACTCGACTTCCATTCCGTCGCGGTTCAACGCGCGCACCAATTCGTCGCTGCGCGTGGTCATGGTCTGCGCGGCATGCGCGTCGGCGACGTCGATTGACGCGTTGAGCGCGTTGCCGCGGAGCGAGACCTGGATCTTGTCGCTCGTGCCGTTGCCGGCGTCGACGTTCATCGTGATCTGCGACAGCGGACGGACGGGCGTCTTGTCCGCGGCCGCCAGAATTTTCTCGGTCCGCTCCGCCGCGGTCGACCCGCCGACTGCGGCGGCTGCGCTGCTGGAGTCTGTCTGATTCAACGTGAACGTCGTCGGCATCGGGCCATAGCCGTGCTGGCCGCCGCGCGTATTTCCGCCGTTCGAACCTCTACCGTCAGAGCTCGACGAGTCCGAGCCGTCCTTCATTTGCTTGAATTGCGCACCGCTCGCGCCGATCGCAGTGACGTTGGCGTTCGTACCGAGCGCGCCGGGCGCGCCCGGCGTACCAGGCTGCGCGACGTTGGCGACCGGCGCGACGTTGGCGACTTGCGAGACTCTGACTTGAGCAACCTGCGCGACCTGTGCGAGATCTTTAACAGACACCTGACCCGGGCCTGACGCGTCAGCCGGCACGGCGGGTTGTGTGGTGTTCGTGGCGTTCGTACCGGTCGCGCCAGATCCGGGCAGCTCGAGATGTCCTGGGTCGCGTGCGCCCAGCGTCTGCAATCCTTCTTCCTTCGCGATGCGCTGCAACGTCGCGTATGCGTCTGGACCGGCGGTACCGCCGTCGAGCACGAGATCGACCGCGCGGCCCTGCGTGTGCTTCGAGTGATCCGTCCACGTGACGACCGGCCCTGCCGTGTCGCGACCCTGCGCATACAATGAGTTCTGGCGTGCCTGCGTGCGGTAGGTCTCTTCGACGGTGACGCTATGACCTGTCTCCGTCTGCATGCGATTCATCACGGTGGCGAGCTTGGCCTGGAGCTCGGGATTCAATGCCGCGACGGAACGATCGACAGCGGTGGTAGCGGCGGTGGCGGCGGCGGTCGCTGCGGCAGTCGCTGCGGTAGTCGCCGTTTTCGCGGCGGACGTAGCGTCCGTCGTCGCGTCGTCGCTGGCTCCCGTTGTCTCCTTGTCGTCCTTGGTCGCACCGGTCGCATCGAGCTCCGACGTTCCATCGACGGGCTTGTGCACCGGCTTGTGCATGTGTTTCGCGTGCGCATGCGCGAGAATTCCGGCGAAGCGATCCTTTGCTTGATCGTCCCCGTAGGAATCACGCGTTGGCGTCGTGTCGCGCGCCGGCATCGGCGCAGTGCTGATCACAGGGGTCATCACTGTTTCTTTCCTTGCATTGCGAGTTTACTCAATATTGCGACCCGTTCGGGCGGCAGCTCGGCCATGATCGCCGCCGCCGGGCGCGGTCCGACGTAGCCGAGGATGATCTGTACGTCATTGTCGCTCATGTGTCCGAGCACCTTTGCAGCCTGCTTGGCGTCCATCGACGTGAACACCTTGGCGATGCGGCGCTGCGAGGCTTCACGCGCCGTGTCCGGTGCGTTCGCGGCAGCAATCGCTGCGGCGACGGCGGACTCCGGTACCGTCGGCACGGCAGCAGGCGTCGCCGCCGCACTCGGTGTAGCGGGCTTCGCAGCGGCACCGGGCTTCGTGGAGTCGACGGCGACTGCAGCGCGTCGAGCCGTGTCGGTTGGCGGTGCGCCCGCCTGACCCGACGCAACCAGCGCCGTGTCCGTCTGCGTGGAATCCTTGTGCGCCTTGGTCGAGTCGGTAGCGACGTGCGCCGATCCCGGCTTCGTCATGGCGACTTTGGCGCCGGTCGACGCGCCAGTCGCGACGACGAACGCGGCAACGAATGCGACAACCGGTTTCATGCGCTAGCGGCTCCGTTGTCGTTGCCGGCGTCGCGACGAGTAAAGCGCGTCAGCGCCAGCTCGTCCATCTGCCGGAGATCCTGTGCGTTGTCTTCCACGCGCCAGGTCTGGAAGTGACGGTCGCGCAAACGGCTCAACACGCGGCGCGCCTGCAGCGCCGACGTCAGATCCGTGCGCGCCTGCGTAACGAGCTGCTCGGCCATCTCCACTCGCGACTGTGCGTCGACGATGTGGTGATTGAGCTGCTCGATCACGTAGCCGATCGTTTTCAGCTGCCCGATCGTTGGCTCGTTGGCGTGCGCGGTGCGCAGCGCCTGCGAGCCGCTCTGCTGAATGGTTTCGAGGGCCTTCTGCGCGACACGCGCTTCATCGGCGGCAGACTCTGCCTCGGCCAGCTTGGCCGCGACCTGCTTTTCCTCTTGCTCGCGAAGTTCGAGCACCTGCTGGAGACGGAACTTGAACGCGCTCATCACGACCTCCTCGTCGTCTGACCGATTTGTGCCGCGATCGAAACGAGCGCACGCTTCGTCGCATCCATTGGGGAATACTCCTCGGGGAGCTGCTGTAAAAACTCCAACACTTGCGGCCGTAGCCTCAGCGCGGCGTCGACGCCGGGATCGCTGCCTTCGTGGTATGCGCCCACGAGGATCAAGTCTTCTTTCTCACGATAGGCCGATTCGAGCCGGCCCACGGTGTTCGCTGCACCGCGCTGTTCGACGGTGATCACGTGATCGCGTACGCGACTCTTGCTCTCGAGCACATCGATCGATGGATAGTGTCCCGCGCCGGCAAGCTTACGTGTCAGCACGATGTGTCCGTCGAGAATCGAGCGCGTCGCGTCAGCGACGGGCTCGTTGAAGTCGTCACCGTCCACGAGGACGGTATAGATGCCTGTGATGCTGCCCTTCTCATCGGTGCCGGCGCGCTCGAGCAAACGCGGGAGCGCCGCGAACACCGAAGGTGGATAACCCTTGGTCGTCGGCGGCTCGCCAACGGCGAGTCCGATCTCGCGCCACGCCATCGCGACGCGTGTGATCGAGTCGACCATCAACAGCACTTCCTTGCCCTGCTCGCGGAAGTATTCGGCGATCGACGTCGCCACGAGCGCACCGCGGGCGCGCACGAGCGCAGCCTGATCGCCGGTGGCAACGACGAGCACCGATCGCGCGAGCCCTTCGGGTCCGAGCGAGTTCTCAATGAAGTCGCGCACTTCGCGGCCGCGCTCACCGAGCAGCGCGATCACGTTGACGTCCGCCTTGGCTTGCCGCGCGATCATGCCGAGCAGCGTGCTCTTGCCCACGCCAGATCCTGCGAAGATGCCGACGCGCTGTCCTTTGCCGAGCGTGAGAAAACCATCAATTGCACGGACGCCCGTTTCGAACGCTTCCGTGATGATCTCGCGCTCGAGCGGATGCGGCGGTTCGGCCGACAGCGGCATGCGCACGGCGTGCTCGATCGGTCCTTTGCCATCGATCGGATGTCCGAGCCCGTTCAGCACGCGACCAAGCAGGCCGGGACCAACATCGGCGCCGAAGCTGCGCCCGAGCGGTGTGACGCTCGATCCCGGGTGAAGACCGTCCATTTCGCCGAGCGGCATGAGCATCACGCCACGCTCGTGAAAGCCGACGACCTCGGCGAGCACCGATTTCTCTTCAGACAGACTCGTCACGCGACAGAGTTCGCCGAGACCGACGTCGAGTCCTGCGGCTTCGATGACGAGGCCGACGACGCGCGTCACGCGCCCCATGCGATAGATCCGCGGCAAATCGCCGATGCGCTTGGCAAGACGATTACGCAGCATCGACCTGTGCCATGCGCTGATACGCGCGCTCGAGGGCCGTGTCGACGCGACCGTCAATGATGCGATCGCGTCCTTCGACCAGACAGCCGCCGCGCGCGAGACGCGGGTCGGCCAGCCAGCTCGCGTCGCGCGTGCCGGTGATCGGCGCCGAGTCCTTCGCGATGCCGTTGAGCGTGAGAAGCGACAGATCGAGCGGATTCACGCGAATGCGCACCGCTTGATCGATTGGGAATTCAGTTAATGCGCGGCGGACCAGGTCCGCCACGAGCGTGGCGTCGAGACCGACTTCGCGCGCGACAATTTGCCGAGCGACGACGACGGCCAGCGCGGCGATGTTCTCTTCGAGAATCGCCGGCGCCAGCGTTGCGACTTCATGTAATTGCGCAACGGCTCCGTCGAGAACCGCGACGGCTTCGCTCACTTGCGCCTGTGCCGCGGCTCTGCCTTTGTGTTCACCGTCGGCGAGCCCGCGCGCGTACCCTTCGTCGATCGCGCGTGCGCGCTCCTCGGCAACGAGCGCCGCGGTGATCGGTGGTGGCGCCGCCGGAACGTCCTTGGGCTGCATGGCCGCGCCGACGGGGACTTTGAGCTCGCTCAACGACCACGCGCCGGCGGGCATCGCTGACACCGACGCCGGCGTGGACCGCACGGAGGCTTGACCAGTCGCTCTAAACGACGAGGTCATCTGCGCCTCCGCCGACCACGATTTCGCCTGCGTCTTCCAACTTGCGGATCATTGCGACGATGGCCGTCTGCGCGGATTCGATGTCGCGTTTGCGCGCCGGTCCGAGCATCTCCATCTCTTCCTTGAGCGCGGCCGAGGCACGTTGCGACATGCCGCCCATGATCTTGTTCTTGACCTCGTTGCTCGCCGACTTGAGCGCGAGCGCCAGTTCCTTGACGTCGATCTCGCGCAGCAGGCGCTGAAGCGACCGCTCGTCGAGGCTGACGACGTCTTCGAAGACGAACATGAGGTTGCGAATCTGCTCGCAGAGACCCGGGTCCTTCTCTTCGACACCGCGCATGATCGCCTTCTCGAGCGACGGTGTGACGAGGTTGAGGACTTCGGCCACCACCGCCGGTCCACCGGAGGTCGTGAGGCTCTGCGCCGGTCCGAGATCGGTCTCGGTGAGAATCGACCGCTCGATGAGCACGAGCATGTCCGGCGACACCTTTTCCATGCGCGCGATGCGCAGCACGACTTCGGCGCCGAACGTGGGGTCGAGCTCCTTGAGCACCGACGCCGTGTGCGGCGCCTCGAGGTGCGCAAGAATGAGCGCGACGGTTTGCGGATGCTCACCGCGCAACATGTTGCCGAGTTGCTGCGGATCGGCGTTGCGCAAACGATGCAGACCCGCCGTTTCGGAGATCTGCATCTGAATGCGCTTGAGGATCGCCGTCGACTTGGCGGCGCCAAACGCCTTCTCCAACACCTCGCGCGCGAACTCCATACCGCCCGCGGCAATCGAATCCGCCGCGAACATCACCTCGAGCCACTCGGCGAGCACTGCCTCGGTGGCTTCGTTGCTCACGCGATCCATACGAGCGATCTCGAATGAGATCTGCTCCACTTCTTCCTGCCCGAGCTTCGACGTGATCAACGACGACGCATCGGAGCCGAGGACCATGCACAGAATCGCCGCCTTCTGGGCGCCGTTGAGCTGGTCGAGCTGATGCGTACGAGCGAGCGTGTTGGCCACGGCTTATGCCTCCTTCAGCCAAGCGCGCACGACGCGAGCGGCAACGTCGGGTTGCTGCTCGATCGTGGAATTCACGCGGTCGCGAATCGTATTCTGCGGCATCATCACCGGCATCGGCGTCGCCGCCTGTAGCGCGAGCTGTCCCGACGCGGCGTCGCCGCGCTGGAGCGCGAGTACTTGACTCGCCGACGCAGAGGCGGGCTTGAGCGTCTTGAGACTGATCAGCGCCAAGACGATGATCAACACGAGCGCGAGCACGCCGAGGAGCGGGCGCTCCGCGGTCTGCACGACACGAATGATGTCCGTCTTGTTTGCGGCGGGCGGAATCGCGACGACTGGCGCGAACGGCACACTCACCACCGACACGACATCGCCGCGAGTGCTGTCCGCACCAACGGCGCTGCGCACCATGGTCTCGATCTGCCCAAGCTCGGCGGGGGTGCGCGGCGTGGGCGCTGCTTTGCTGCCGGCGGCCGGTGCACGATCCGCGACGAGCACCGCGACGGTGAGTCGCTTGAGCGACCCCGGCGCGGCAACGTAGCTCTCGGTGTTAGTAGAATTCTCGTAAGTCGTCGCGGTGTTGTTCTGGCCCGCGCCGCCCTGTGCGCCTGGAACGATTTCATTCTTCTGTTCGCTGGCGATGACCTGCTTGTCCGGATCGACCGTGGCGGTGGTGCGCTGCACTTGATCGAAGCTCATTGCCGCCGAGACCTGCACGCGAAGGTTCGAGCCGCCAACCATCTGCGACACGATCTTCTCGGCTTTGATGCGCAGATAGTCTTCGACTTCGCGCTGCATGGCGAGCTGCTTGCTCGTCAGACCGGTGATCGACGACGGCTCGTCGCCCTCGGAGAGCATGCGGCCCGTGTCGTCCACGATCGTGACACGATCGCTCGTCAGTCCTTCGACGCTCGCGGCCACGAGGTGAGCAATGCCCTTGACGACTTCGGGATCTGCTTCGCCTTTCAGTTTCAAAACGACGCTGGCTTCACTCGGCTTGTCTTCCGCGCTGAAGCCGTCGGTCTCGTGCAACACGAGATGCACCTGGGCGCCGTCGATGCCTTCCATCTTGCCGACCACTCGCTCGAGCTCTCCTTCGAGCGCGCGGCGGTAGTTGATGCGCTGTGTGAAATCCGTCATGCCCCACGACGGCTGATCGAACAACTCCAGTCCTGGGCGTCCGGTGTTCGGCAGTCCGCCCTTCGCCAGCGCGACGCGCGCCTTGGCGAGATCGGGGGCGGCAACCATGATGTCCGCGCCGCCGCGCTCGAGCTGATACTTCACACCCGCCTGATCGAGCTTGTCCGTCATGGACGACACCGTCTCCAGCGGAACGCCGGTGAACGCGGGCACCCACGTCGGAGCGCTCGCCCATTGCGCGACCGCAAAAATGAGCGCTGCGGCAGCCACGCCCACGGCGATGATCGCCGCGCGACGTGGACCGCCGATACGCTCGAGAAGAGAGGACAAAGACTCAGGCATTTATGACATCATCCCATGTTCACAACGGACTTGTACGCATCCATCAGCTTGTTGCGCAGCTCGACCAGCATCTCGATCGACATCTCAGCTTCTTCGCTCGCCGCCATCACCTGGTGCAATTCCACCGGCTGGCCGCTGACGAATTTCTGGATGTAGTCCTGCGCGGTGTCCTGCTGCGTCGACACATCGCCGATCGCTTTCTTGAGCGTGTCGGCGAACGACGTTCCACCTTCCGGCTGCTGGAACGCCGACATGCCGTTCTCGCCGGCGATGTCGAGTCCAATGCGTCGCGGGCCGCCAGGGCCGCCCATGCCGCCAATGCCGCCGATCGGAGCCGTCATGTCAGATCTTCACATCGAGTCGGCCGCCACGTGACGCGGGCATCTGCACGTTCTGCTCGCGCAGTGCTCGGCCGTAGGTGAGCGGACCCATCGCACCTGCTTTCGCGAAGAACGCGCGCTCGTCGCTCGACAGCACGCTCCACAGCGCCGGGTCGGTACCGGCCGGCGGCTCGGCGGACAGCGACTGCGACGACTTCGCCGCGGCCGGGGTCTGCGTGGTCGCGAGCGGCTGGCTCGCCGCCGGCAACTTCGCCGTACCGGGGAGCTGCGGTTGCGTGCGACCGTTGTCCCGCAATGGAAGCGGGTTGGTCGGTCGCGAGATGGTCGAGTTGCTGACGCCGTAAATACTCATTTCACTCTGCTATTTAGAGATCAGATGTCGATCGCTTTGTGCAACATGGCGCGCGCCACTTGAAAGACCGTGGCGTTGGCTTCGTACACACGGCGCGTGTTCATGAGGTCGACCATTTCGTCGGTCATGTTCACGTTCGGCATTCGCACGTAGCCGTTCTTGTCGGCGTCCGGGCTGCCGGGGTTGTAGACCATCGGGCCCGCCGAGGTGTCGATGCCGATGCCGGCAACGCGAACGCCGCCGGCGACGTCGGCGTCGTCGGTCGAGACGCCCGTCGCGGTGGCGAGTGCTTGTGTGGCTGCGGCAGATGCTGCGGCTGCGGCACTGGCCGGAGTCGTCGCACCGGTGGAATCAGTTGCGGTGCCTGCCGCTGCCGTCGGCGAATACCCCGGAGCGGGCAGGATTGGAGTTGCAACAGTGCTATCGAGCGCCTGAATTGCCTGGAGCTGCACGACGCGTCGCTGGTACGGTCCACCCTGCGCGGTGCTCGTCGTTTCGGCGTTCGCGAGATTCTGCGCGATCACGTCGAGGCGCACGCGCTGCGCGGTCAGTCCAGACGACGCGATGGCGAGTGAGCTGAACATCGGACGCGGCGCACTTGGATATTGCGACGCGAGCGGAGTGGCGGTGATCGGCGGAAGAGTCATGGCAAGCTCAGAGAGTCAGTGGTTCAGCTCTTGATGGCTGCGCGAAACTGCGTGTAGGTCTTTTGGAGCAGCGACTCCGTCGCGTCGTAGCGCACTTGCTCGTCGGCGAGCGCGGTCATTTCGGATTCGAGGTCGACCGGATCGCCTGCGGCGGGCTGACCCGTGGTCGAATCCACGGGAAGCGCGAAGCCATTGCCGTCGATCGTCGCCTGCGCCACTCGGCTCGCAATGGCGCGAGTGCGCTGTGCGCTCAAATCGAGCGCATCCTTGAGATCGTTGGCGTTGGTGGTGCGGCCAATGACGTTGAAGGGCATGGAGCGAGTGAGCCGTGGTCGGTGATCTGCGGTCTGGTCGCGGCAAGGCGGGACTTACGTGCTGCGACCGGGAGGGCGAGCTGGTTGAGCTGGTTGAGCTGGTTCTGTTGTTCGTGCCACTGCCAAAGCAGGCCCCGGACCAGGCTGCCGGGCGTGAAAAACGGCGATGATCCCAGAGGATCAACCGCCGATAAACCGTTTAATTGCAAGTACTTGTCTTGCCTACGCCTTCAGCTATCGCCCCGACGGCGCACCACTACACCGACCCGGCAATTCTCGCCACTCGGCAAATACTGCCGGGCTGTTTCAGCTAAAATGTGCCGGAATGATTTACCGTACCGACTCGTAATTCTGCTGGACATGTAAGGCGCAAAACGACCAGATTGACCGTGCTCGATTGGCCGCCGTGGGCTCATCACCGCTCAGAGTCTCCCACCACAGGTCAATGGCTCCAAAGACTGCGAAAGGCCGCGTTTCCGACACCCGCACCTACATAGAAGGCTATGCCGGCGGCGGGCTGCCGCTCAATATTCGCCACGACATTGGAGCGCTGATCACAACCCGGCTTCCCCGCACGAGTCGGCTGGAACGCCAGCGATTTGATACGCTGTCGGCCGACATGTCGGTCGCGAGCCGCATCCCGAATGCCGCGGCACGCGGCACCGCCGTCGAGCGAGAGCAGCGCCGCGCCATCGTGCTCCTCTGGTCGGTGCTCGCATCGACGCAGGCCTATCCCGCAGCGGTTGCTCCGCGAATTCGGCGCGGCATGAGGCTCGGGACGGGGGCGCTCGCGGCAGAATTGGAAAATGTCATGCTCAAGGCCGCCGTGGTGGCGTCGGTTGCTGGCGCCACGCACGTGTTCCTGACCAAGTTTTGCGCGAACCCGCTGCTCTTCATCCAGACGCATCGAATTTTTGTCTCTGGATCGACCGCCGGTGCCGCCAAGTATACCGGAGTGCCGCCGGTCGCTGCCGACTATCGCAACGTACGCACGTTCCATTTCTTCTATAGTGCCGAGAAGGACCGCTTTGAGTTCGGTCCTGCCGCGATAGGCCTCCACGGCGCGTCTTGTCAGGTCTTGACGGTCAGCGTGCCGGCGGTGCACTGGTCGGACATCGAGAATCGCGGCGTCGCGCCGACGCCGACGCTGATTGCGCCGGCCGGCTACCAGGATCTCCGCGGCGTGGAAATGGCCGGCGCCGTCTTCATGCTCACGACCCAGTTTACCGGCTGCTCATTTTGCTATTCGTCGCACGGTGGCAGCACGTACGCGCTGCACGTGTCGCCGGCTGGCATCACTGGAAGACCGGTGCTCACCGGGCAGGTATTGGCCGACCAACTCGCCGGGGTACACGCCGGCGCGGGAATCGCCGGCGGCGTCTTCTCCAACTGGCCCGGCGGCGCCGGTGCAGCCCCTGCGTTCAACGTGTTCGGCAACGGAGCAGGGAACGCGGCTGTCGTTGGCGGAAATGCCTTCTACCCGCCAAAGACCCCAGGCGCTGGCGCCGGCCAGATGTCGTGGATGTGCATCTTTGGCATTTCGACTGGCGGCAACTGGCGGATCTATAGTCAGTCGATCGACGGCGCCGAAGCGATTCTCGAGGCGCGGCGGATTTTCTAATCCGCCGCGCGACTCGGTTCAGGGCGCGTCCTTAGAGCAGGTCAGTGCGGAAAAATTGCCTTCGGGATCATCACGTGCACGCCCACGTTACCGTCCACGAGCTGGGTGATGTCGACATCCGAGCTGACGCTCAGGAGCTGATATGCGTCGCCCCGGGTCATGCCTTTCACCTGCACCAGAAGGTCGATCGCCTGGCGGACTGCGATCTTCGTCGCCTGAGTGAGATCCTTGTCCGTGCCCATGGCAATGTAGTGCGTCGGCGTTTCTCCGCGCGGCCAGTCGAGATGCATGTTCTTGTGCACCACCAGCTGTAGCTGGCTTCTGAGCGACGTCTCCATCGCCGTGATGTCGACTTCGCCGTTGCCTTGTCCGGCGTGCCCGTCGCCTACCTCGAGCAGCGCGCCCTTGGTCCAGACGGGGATGAACAGCGACGTTCCCTCGACCAGTTCTTTATTGTCGAGATTTCCGGCCCAGATGCTGGGTGGTGCGCTGTTCACCTTGCCCACCGATGCGGGCGGGGCGTCGCCAACGCTGCCGAAGAACGGATGCAGCGGAATGTCGATCCCGTTGCCGAAGTGTCCGATCATCCGAATCGTATCGAGCTCGATGATCTTTGATCCCCGCTGGCCTTTGAAATCCTCGGGCAACCAGCCGCTCGTGCCGCCGAACGAGTTGCACGCGTAGTCGATCGCCGGACGAATCGACTTGAAGCGCACCTCGAGCACATCGCCAGAGTCCGCGCCTTCGACGTAGATCGGGCCGGTGAGAATGTGTCCGCCCGGTCCTGTCTTCATCGTCGAGCGCGCAGCGTAGATGTCCTTCGCCAGCTTTTCGACGCGATTGGAGTCGAGCCCCGACCGGACGAGCGACGTTGGGGCGCAGGTCGACAGTGCGCGCACAGTCACTTCGTCGCCGGAATTGACGTGCAGCACCGGCGTGCCGGCGGCGTCATACCATCCCCACGCCACGGTCTTGGGCGTCGGCATCAGCGTGTAGGATTTCCCCGCCGGTGGGCTGGACCAATCCAGCGCCGCGGCCCCCCGACTCGGCGTGGTCGGCGATACATACGACCCAACGGACGACGGGGTGCGACACCCCAGTGCCAACACCCCGCTCGCTACAATCAACAGACCCGCCATACCCTTCGCGCTCGTCTTCATTCGCCCCCTCCTCCGTCGGCGTCGGCCTTCGCGCCGTTCAGTTTATTTCGTAACGTTCTGACACTAATTCCAAGGAGTTCGGACGCCTTCGTCCGATTCCCGTTCGCCACCTCGAGCGCGCGATCGATGAGCTTCGACTCCGCCTCGGCCACGTTCAGCGACGTCAAAATCACGGCGCCGTCGGGAACCGCAAGCGTTGCCGGCCCCGCAGGCCCAGGAACCGCGAGATAGTCGTTTGAAATCCGCGCCGGCGTCGGCCCGCTCCACGCGCCACTCAATCCGAATCGCTGACCGTCGAACGCGTGGGCGGGAAGCAGCTTCTCGCCCGTGAGGATCACCGCGCGTTCCACGGCATGTTGCAGCTCGCGGACATTACCGGGCCAGTCGTAGCCTTGCAACAGCTCGAGCGCTTCGGGCGAGATGCCGCTGATGTCTTTCCCGATCTCTTGAGCGTAGTGCGTGGCGAACCGGTACGCGAGCAGCGGAATGTCCTCGCGACGCTCTCTTAGTGCGGGCAGCCGAACCGGAATGACGCTCAATCTATAGTAGAGGTCTTGCCGGAACTGTCCGGCAGCGGAGAAGGCGGCGAGGTCGCGGTTCGTCGTGGCGATGATGCGGACGTCGACCTTGATGGCCGACGCGCCGCCAACACGCTCGAACTCCTGCTCCTGAAGCACGCGCAGGAGCTTGGCCTGGAGATCCAGGCGCATCTCCGAGATTTCGTCGAGCAGCAGCGTGCCGCCGTGGGCGCGCTCGAATGCGCCTTCGACGCGCTTGATGGCGCCCGTGAAAGCGCCCTTTTCGTGGCCGAACAGCGCGCTCTCGATCAGTCCTTCGGGGAGCGCGGCACAATTCAGCTTTATGAACGGACCGTCTCGCCGCTCACTTTGCGTATGTATTGAACGCGCGAACAGCTCCTTACCCGTGCCCGACTCGCCCTCGAGGAGCACGGTCGCCCGAGTTGGCGCCGCCGTGGCGACTGTCTGCAAAACGCGGCGGATCGCCGAGCTGTCGCCAATGATCTGGCGCTCGCTCCGATACTCCATGACCTCTTTGCGCAGGCGCTCGTTTTCACGGCGGAGGCGCACGACCTCCAGCGCCTGGTTGACCGCGAGCTCGAGCTGCTCCGGGCGCACCGGCTTGGTGATGTAGTCGATCGCGCCCGCTTTGATCGCCGCCACCGCGTGCTCGATGCTCCCGTAGCCGGTGAGCATGATGAGCGGCGTGTCGTGTCCTTCCTGTCGGAGCAGCGCCAGGAACTCGAGGCCCGTGAGCCCCGGCATCCGGTAGTCCGAGATGATCAGATCTATGGACCCGGCCTGCAGCGCCTGGAGCGCCTGCGGGACGTTGTGTGCCGACACTGCCTGATGTCCCGCGCGCTCGAGCGTGTCCTGCAGTATCAGCCCGATTGCTGGTTCGTCATCAAGACAGAGAATCGTTGCCATAGAAGGATTTAGGACGCCCGCTCAAGTATCGCTGGGAGGGTGACGATACTCGAACAGGACGCGTGGCTCCGCCGGGTCGCAACCCGGCAGGGCCTCGCCTCGGCGCGATTGGAGGGTTGGCCGCATGGTCAATCATTGAGAACGCCGGCACCACGTGCACTACCTGTAGTGAATCCAGCGAACCACGACATGCCGAGGGTGCATGCGGATTACTAATAATACGATCACCGCCGCGAGCCTGAGCAGCCTGCAGACCAACATGGCTGCAATGTTGAAGGTTCAGCAGCAGATATCGACGACGAACCGGCTCACCGCCGCGTCGGACGATCCAACAGCGGCGACACAGATCATGTCGGCGACCGGTTCGCTGCGGGCGATCGACCAATACAGCACGAACATCTCGGCAGCCAACAGCCGCGTGAGCAGCGAGGATACCGCGCTCTCGCAGATTACCGATTTGCTCAGCCGGGCCAAGGAGTTGGCTGTGGCCCAGGCGGGATCGACGGCGACGGCCGACACGCGGACCACGGCCAACGCTGAGATTCAACAGATCTTTCAGCAGATCGTTTCCATCGGCAATACCAAGGTTGGCGACGAGTACATCTTCGGCGGCCAGACGAGTACCACCGCGCCATTCTCGGCGTCCGGCAGCGGGGCGACGCTGGATTACACGTCGACCGATCCGCAGGGGCAGCGCACCTTGGCGATTGGCGCCGGCCAAACGATCGATGCCGGCCACGATGGTACGCAAGTCCTGCTGACGAGCGGCGTGCTCGATGCGGTGAAATCGCTGTCGCAGGCGCTCGATCCGTCGTCGTCGTCATACGGCACCGCCGGGATCACGAGCGCGATGTCGAGCATCGATACGGCGTTCGGCAACGTACAAACACTGGTTGGCGAGGTTGGCGGCACCGCGAACAGGCTCACGGTGACGCAGGCGAATCTCGATGCGTACAAGACCAACGTGACGACGCTCAAGTCCGACCTGTCAGATACGGACATGACGGCGGCGATCACGGAGATGACGAACCGCCAGAACGCGTATCAAGGCGCCCTGTTGGCGACGTCGAAACTCACGAGCCTCACACTTACCGATTATCTGAGATGAGCGTTTTGTCATTGGTCGGTTCTGAAGTCGAAGAGCTCTCGGTACACTCCGACCTGCTCGGCGACCTGAAGCTGCAATCGAGCGATGTGTTTTTGTTCGCCCAGGGGATTCTCGGATTTCCCGAGTGCCGGCGTTTCGCGCTGCTGCGCGGGATTCACGACGGGTTGTACTGGCTGCAGTCGATGGAGTATTCCGCGCTGGCGTTCTTGCTCGTCGATCCATTCACGGTCGTCGACAGCTACGTCGCTGACGTGCCGCACTCGCAGTTGGCCGACCTCGGCGCGGCGAACGCGACGGACATTGCCATTCTCGCGATGGTGACGCTGCCATCGGCGGACAGCGACATGCCGACGGTGAACCTGCGCGGCCCATTGGCGGTCAATTTCCGCACGCGCCGTGCGAAGCAAATCGTGAGTCACGACGGCGACTACAGTGTGCGCTGTCCGGTGGACCTCGCGCGTCTCGTCGCGTGAGCGCGCCGCGCGTCGCTAAGACGAATTCACACACGAATTCACACTCGCGACGCTAAAGTCGGCAATGTGACCGACGATACTGAACTGCAGCGGCGACGACAGAGCCGACGCTAACGGAGCACGGACGCTCCACGAAACAGTTCAGGGAGGAACACCCAGATGCGTATCAATACGAACGTCAGCGCGATCATGGCGGCCAACAACCTGTCGAAAGTACAGGATGCCGTCAGTGCCTCGATGGAGAAGCTCTCCTCGGGTTTCCGAATCAACAAGGCTGCGGATGACGCCGCGGGTCTCGGCATTGCGAACACGCTTCGCGCCGACGGCCAGGCTCTTTCGCAGGCTTCGCGCAATGCCGACCAGACGACGTCGCTGCTGCAAGTGGCGGAAGGTGGCACGAGCACGATCGAATCCATTCTCGAGCGTATGAAGGAGCTCGCGACGCAGTCCGCTTCCGACACTGTCGATGCGGCTGGTCGTTCGAGCATCAACGCCGAATTCACGGCGCTTCGCTCGGAAATCGATCGTACGGTCAGCACGACGACGTTCCAGGGCGGCTCGCTGCTCGACGGTACGTTCGGCACCATCGCGGGTGCCTTGAGCAAGGCCGACATCTCGGTTCCGGCGAACGGCACCTCGACCGCCGGCAACTACTCGCTCGCCGTGAGCGGCAACGTCGTGACTCTGTCCGGACCGTCCAGCCGGTCGGACTCGGTCGACTTGAGCACGTTGACGTCCGCCGACTACAGCAGCGGCAAGGTGAACCTCAAGTTCGGCTCCGGCACCTCGCAGATCACGATCGCGGTTGTCGCTGACAACGCGAACGACATCACCAGCGTGTCGAACACCCTGAACCTCAAGGGCTTCTCGATCCAGGCCGGTGCTGCGGCAACGCACCAGGGCGCGCAGCTCTCCCCGGCAGCGGGTGTCACGATCGGAACGATTGGCTCCGGTATCTCTGACGGCACCTACACGTTCTCGGCGACCGATCACACGGTCACCCAGGGCGGCTCGCAGGCCGGCGTCTCCGGCGTCGTCGTGCAGCCGACCGCCACGGCTGGTATCTACTCGATCGCGGTCAGCGATCAGTCGATCACGAGCAGCATCACCGGCAGCGCGGTGAAGGCTGGTACGTTGGCGGTAACCACCGCCACGCCGGCTGATGCTTACGTGCTCAAGGTGTCCGGCAGCGCCGGCGCCACGAAGGTCGACATGTACGCGTCGACCGACACCAGCTTCGCCACCTCGCTGGGCAGCACCACGATCGGTGCGTACACCAACGCGGCCGACCTGAACATCACCCTCGGCGGCGTCAGCTTCACCGTCGATCACACCGCGGTGGCCGATCTGGCCGCGCTGGGCACGGACTTGGACGGCAAGACTGTCACCGTGACGGCCGCGAAGATCGACATCAAGGACAGCAGCAACAGCGTCGTCACCACCCAGAACCTTTCCTCGGGTTACACCGCTGGTGGCAACATCGCATTCAGCAGCGGCGACTTCGCGCTCAACGTTAGCGGAGCCAATGCGAACACCGACACGTGGACCGAGATCAAGGCGGCTTTGCAGGCCACCACGATCACCACTGCCGATGCGCACATCGACGTGAAGGATTCGCTCGGTGCAACGGTCGCGACGCAGTCGTACCACAGCTACGCGTCGGGCGCCACGTTGAACTTCAGCCAGGGCAGCGGAACGACCGCGATCGGCTTCTCGGTTTCGGCCGGCGCGAACACCTCGTTCGCCGCGGTCAAGGCGGCCCTCGAGTCTTCGCCCCTCTCCGTCACCACGACGGCGGCTGGCGCGAACGATGTGACCGACAACTCGATCACCGGCAACAGCACGCTGCGCCAGGCCAACTTCATGGTCGATTCGTCGGGCCAGTACAAGACGAACGACATGCTGCAGCTCGACGCGCTCAACCTCACCGTCGCCAACCTTGGACTGGCGAACGCTGACCTCGGGACCGAGTCGGGCGCGCAGGCTGCGCTGTCGACGATCGATACCGCGATGGGCACGGTCTCCACGGCGCTGGGCTCGATCGGTGCGAACCAGAACCGCATCAGCTACGCGCAGGACAACCTCAAGACCAAGATCGCCAACTTCTCGGCGGCCGAGTCGGTCATTCGCGACGTCGACATGGCGGACGAAATGACGACCTTCTCGAAGAACAACATCCTGGCGCAGGCCGGTACGGCAATGCTTGCTCAGGCGAACCAGTCGGGACAGAGTGTGCTCAAGCTGCTGCAGTAATAGCTCACCCTGAGAAGTGAATCCCGAAGGCGGAGAGGCTAAGAAAAGCCTCTCCGCCTTCGGGAATTTCGGCATTCTGCCGATACTGTAAAAAAAGCATGCATACCAGCGCAGAGCGCGAGACACGTTCATGACCACACCCGTCACATCGTCGACGAGCAACAACGGCGCAACCAGCAGCGTTCAGGGCCTTGCCAGCGGCATTCAATGGCAGGACCTGATCGATCAGCTGATTCAGGTCGACACGACGAATCAAATCACGCCGATCACTGACCGGATCACGGCGGACGGGAACAAGCAGTCGGCATGGACGTCGTTCGGCACCGCGGTGTCCACGCTTCAGACAACCCTCAAAGGCCTGACCGACGGCACCGCGTTCAATTCATTGGTGGTCAACGCCGGCGCTAGCGGCTCTACCGGTCGGACGCTCGTCACGGCCACGGCCACTTCGGCCGCGCAGGCCGGGACGTACGGAGTACAAGTCCTGAGCACCGCTGCCGCCCAACAATTGAGCGGAAACGTGGTGTCCGATCCCACCTCGGCGCTCGGGATAGCCGGCCAATTCATGGTGGCCGGAAAGGTCGTGAGTCTCACCGGAACGGATTCGCTCGACTCGGTACGCGACAAGATCAACGCGCTCAATACCGGCACGACACCGAGTCATATCTCGGCGTCGGTGCTGTATTCGGGAACCGCGGCCGCGCGCCTCGTGCTCACGAGCGACGTCGGCGGGTCGGCTGGTCTCGATCTGCGCGACGTTCGCTCCACCTCGAGCGATCCGAGCATGCTGACGCAGCTCGGCTTCATTAGCGGCACCGCGGTCACAGTCAGCTCCGATGGCGCGGTCCGCAGCGCTGGCTTCTCGAGCGCTACGCAGACGATCGGTACCCTGACCTCGGGCGTGACGGCGTATCCGCCGGCGACCACGATCATGGTCAACGGCCGGTCGGTTTCGGTGGACGTGAAGAACCAGAGTCTCACCGACATCGCCGCGGCGATCAATGCGCAGTCGGCGAACAGCGCGTCAGTCGAGACGGTCACGACGAACGGCGTCACGACCTACGATCTCAAGATCTCCGGCACTGTCGCCGCATCGGCGGCGTCAGGATCGCAACAGGCGCTCGACTTGATCGGCGCCACGCACGGCACGACTGACGCCGTGCAGCAGACCGTGTCGACGTCGAACGTGCTCGAGGATGGAACGAGCGCCACGGCAACCGCGAGCACGCTGCTGTTGGGGCTCAACTCGGGCGGCGCCGGCGCACAATCCGGCGACACGTTCACGATCAGCGGCATGAAGCCCGATGGCGTGACGAGTGTGTCGCTCACCGAAACGGTGGACGGAACGAAGACCGTGGGCGACATGCTCGCGGACATCAGCGCCGCGTTCAGCGCGAGTGGACGCAGCGTGACCGCGTCGATCGTGGGCGGAAAGATTCAGCTTTCCGATGACGCGGGCGGCGACTCCGGTCTGTCGTTCTCGATTTCGGCGAACAACGAAAGTGGCGTTGCGGATCCGATCGACGGCGGGAACGTGAGCTTCGGTGCCACGAGCATCACCGCCGCGGGTCGTGCGCGCCAACTCTCCGCCGGTGCCGACGCGAAGATCATGGTGAACGGCGTGTTGATCACGCGGAACACCAACGCGATCAGCGATGCAATCACGGGCGTGACGCTCAACCTGCAGCAGGCCGAAGTCGGGACGACGATTCCGGTGACCGTGTCGCTCGACACGAGCAAAGCCGTGAACGCGCTGCAGAACATGGCGACCGCATACAACACCGTCGAATCGCTCGTGAGCTCGTCCACGGCCGCCGGCGGTGCGCTGCAATACGACAGCTCGATGCGCTCGGCGTTCAACTCGATCAAGAACACGCTGCTGAACAACCTCACGGGCCTCCCGAGCGGCGCCACGTTCAATCATGCGGCGCTCGTCGGCGTCACACTCGACGCAACCGGCGTGCTGAGTGTAGACACGAACGCGCTGACTCAGGCGCTCAACATCAACTCCGCCGCCGTGCAGGCGCTGTTCCAGACGAACGGCGTCGCGACCGGGACGGGGTTGAGCTATCTCACGTCATCGACGGCGACCGCGTCCGGCAGTTACGACATCCAGATCACGAGTGCGGCGACGACTGCGTCCACCGCGAGCTCGGCGAGCAACTTCGTGTACGCTGCCGGCGCGAGCACCGATACAATGACGGTGGGCGACTCGTTCAGCGGAAAGTCCACTGCCATTACCTTGGCGACGGGCGACACGCCGACAACGGTGGCGGCAAAGCTCAACGCCGCGTTCCTGTCGCAGGGTGTTCGCCTCACGGCGGCAACGTCCGCTGGTGTGCTCTCGATCACGGGACTCGACTACGGCAGCAGCGCGAAATTCACCGTGGCGTATTCGTCATCTGACGGCAACGACATGGCCGGACAGCTTGGTATCGCCAGCGGCACGGTCGCCAACGGTCTCGACGTGCAGGGCACGTTCTCCAGCGGCACGACGACGTACGCGGCAACCGGCAAAGGTCAGTCGCTCGTCGGCAATACTGGAACTCCAGTGTCTGGGCTCATGGTGCTGTACAACGGCGCCACCAACACCGGCACGGGGCACATCGATTTCACCGACGGCATTGGTGGATTGATGTCCAATGTTGCCGCCGCGGCTACGGCGAGCGACGGCACGGTTGCCAGCCAGACGGCCGCGCTGACGGCCGACGTCACGACGCAGACGCAGCGTCAGACGGACACCCAGGCACGCTTGGACGCGAAGCGCGCAGCGCTCGTCGCGCAGTATACGGCGATGGAGACGGCGTTGTCGAAAATCCAAGCGGATGGCAACTACTTAACACAACAGATCAATTCGATCCAAGGACTTCAGAGCTCGAGCAAGTAGGTCGATAGTAGGGGTATGAGCTACTCAAACTATGCCCACGCGGCGACTGCCTATCGTGAACGCGAAGTCCTGACCGCCTCGCCCGCGCGGCTCGTCGTGCTCGTGTACGATCATGTCTTGGCCAATCTCCAGCGCGCGCGGGTCGCGCGGGACGCCAAGAAGGTCGACATCAGCCTCGAGGCGCTGAACAAGGCGCGCGAAGGCATCGCCGAGCTGCTCGTGACGCTGGATGTGGAGCGCGGAGGCGCGATCGCGCGCAATCTGCAATCGCTCTACACCTTCATGCTCACCGAGCTGGTTGACGGCGCACGCGTCGACGCGCGCCGCCTGGAGCGCATCACCGGTATGGTGACGGACCTCCGCAACGCATTTTCGTCGATCGCCACGGACGGCACCGCTCGGGTGTCGGCGGCGTAATGTCGACGTCTCGCGCTGACGCGATCGCCTCGCACGTCGAGGCGGCAAAGCGAATTCTCGCCGAGCTCGAAGAGCACGCGACCACCGCCATCAGCGCACTCGCGCGTGACGGCGGTGCCGAGTTCTTCGCGGCCGTCGACGAGCGCTCGCGCGTGTTGGCCGAGCTGGATGCGGTCGTCGAGGCGTTGGCGCACGAGCGCGCGAGCCAGGATCCGGCCCACGAAGATCCGGCCACTGGTGCGCTGCTCTCCGAGATGGCGCGTGCCGCCGCGGCGGCTCTCGAGTCGCACGAACTGCTCGTGGCACAGACGCGGCTCGAGCGCGATCGACTCGCCGCGGCAATGCAGCGGGCGAATCGTCCGGACTCCGTGGCCATCCAGTATGCGACCGCAGTCGTTGGCCCTGGTCTGCGCACCTTTTCTGTGACTGGATAGCCGCATGTCCATCTCCAGAAACGACGGCGGCGCAGCCACGGCCGAGATGAGCATCCCCGAACAGTACGAACTGTTGTTGGGGAAGCTCTCGCGCGCCGAGCGGGAAATCGAGGAGGGCGACTCGGTAGGCCGGAGCAGCCATTTGGAGGAGGCATCGGGGATCGTGTTCGACCTCCTGTACAGCCTCGATTTCAAGAACGGCGGCGAGTTGGTGCCGCGATTGGCGGCACTGTACGGCTATATCGCAAACGAGCTTTTGAATGTCGGACGCACCGGAGACCGCGTCAAATTAGCGCATCTTCGCGACATGATAACGACATTGAGGCAGTCCTGGTACGGGAACCAGAACGCCGCCTAATCAGCGGATCCGAGCGGACTGACCTCTTTTGACGCGACGCTAAAGCTTTTCGGCGGGCGTCCGATACTCAGGTGCGGAGGACATACATGCAAATCTATCCGAAGAACACCGGACCCCTGCGTTCGGACAGCACCCGCGCCTCGCAACCCGTCGATTCGGACCAGAGTCCGATTCAGCCGATTGCGCCTACGCCGTCAAGTGCCGACCGGTCCGACAAGGTCCAAATTTCCGACGCTGGCCGCGCACTCGCTGCGCGCGCCGACGGCCCCGCCGACTCGGCAAGCACCTCGAGCCTCGACCCAGTACGGGCATCGCGGATTCGCCAGCGCGTGCTGAGCGGAGCCTACGATACCCTGGAGGTTGTCGACGCGGTGTCGCGCCGGCTCCTCGACAGCGGGGATCTGTAAGATCCCGTCCCGACTCACTTCAGGAACGCCACAATGAAGTTCCTCGTCGTCGACGATTCCGTCACGATGCGCCGCATCATCATCAACGCCCTCGAGCGGATCGGTTACACCGATGCGATCGAGGCGGCGAATGGCCA
This sequence comes from Gemmatimonadaceae bacterium, assembly GCA_036499625.1. Classification (GTDB taxonomy): domain Bacteria; phylum Gemmatimonadota; class Gemmatimonadetes; order Gemmatimonadales; family Gemmatimonadaceae; genus JAQBQB01. The sequence continues at coordinate 66,858 of DASYDJ010000062.1, read as the reverse complement.
CGAAGCACTCGGCGCCTTCGACGAGTCCGTCGGGTTCATCATCACCGACTGGAACATGCCGACGATGAGCGGACTCGAATTCGCCCGCACCGTACGCGCCACACCGTTCGGGCAAACGATTCCGATCTTGATGGTCACCACGCGCGGCGCGCGTGAAGACATCGTTGCCGCGGTCGAAGCCGGCGTCAACAACTACATCCTGAAGCCGTTCACGCCGTCGGTGCTCAAAGACAAGATCGACCGTCTGTTGGCCAGCGTCGGCGCTGCCGCCTAAGGAATCCCAATGCGTCCCCCTGAAGAGCTGCTGTACGACTCTGAAGCGTCGCTGCGCCTCGTCGATCATGCGATCGAAGAGCTGAGCACGACCGGGACGGATCTCGACAACGATGCACGTGCGTTTCTCGAGCACGTGATGTCGCAACCCGGCGGCTTCGCCGAGTTGTCGCGCACGTTGCTGCGCGCGTATGCCGAGACGGCGGGAATCGCGAGTCGCCTGCGCGAGAGTTGTGGCATCGCCACCGAGAACGGCCTCGATCGCCTGCAGCAAGTGCACGGACGCTTGCGCGAAGTCTCATCGGCCACCGAGACCGCGGCGACCGATATCCTGGATGGCCTCGGCCGCACTGTCGATCTCATCGAGCAACTCGATGTGACGACGGAGCTCGCCGACGCGGACAGGCATCGCATGCTCGCTTCGGTGCGCGACGAGTTGAGCGGTGTCGTGAACCACCTGCAATTCCAAGACATCACGTCGCAGCAACTCGGTCATGTCGCGAGCTTGTTGGCCGACATGCGCGGCCGGATCAATCAGATCGTCACGATCTTCACGAATCCGGAAATGCCTTTCGTCCCCGACGACGTGGCCCGCGGCTCCTTCGACCCCAACGCGACGACTGCTCCGTCGGGCGACCGCCAGGCGGTTGCCGACGAGATCTTCGCCATCCGGGCCGAACGCAAGACGGCCTGACGCGCATTGGCCGGGGGCCCGCTTCAGATGTTGCCCGCTGCTGACGCAGGTGCCGCAGGTGTCTCCGAGTTGAACGATGTCTCGCTGCGCCTCGATGATCTCGCGGCCGGCCGCCGAGACGCGTTGACCAAGCTGCGCAATGCGCTGCATCTCGTCGTCGCGTCGCCCACGTACAGCGGCACTGTCAAGACGGCCATCGTGCAAGCGATGCTGCTGCTCGACGATCCGCGCATTGCCGGCGGGCAAGGCGGTACGTCGCTGCTCGCAAAAATTAGAAAACTGGTAATTGCCGCGCGCGACGCGCATGCCGAAGGACCAGCGGCGCCGCAGACGCAGAGCTCGCGCATCGAGTTCAGCCCCGACGCGCTGCTGTCGCCGGAAACTGATCGCGGGCTCGTCGAAGAATTCGTGCTCGAGAGCCGCGAGCAGCTCGAGATTGCGGAATCGGCACTCCTCGCGCTCGACGGCGATCCGGACGACATGAACGCGCTCGACGCATTGTTCCGTGCACTCCATACCATCAAAGGCACGTCAGCCTTCCTCGGTGTGGAGCACGCGACGGAGCTTGCGCACCACGCCGAATCGCTGCTCTCGCCGGTGCGTGCCGGGTCGGCGGTGTGCTCGGGCGAGCTGTCGAGTCTCGTATTCCGCAGCATCGACATGCTCGACGCCATGCTCGTGTCGATCGAGCGCGCGGCAGACGGCGAGACCGCAATGTTGCCCGACGGCTTCCGGCCCCTGCTCAAGATTCTGCGCGACGGACCGGGCGAAACATCGCAGGCGGCGAAGCAGGGTCGCGCGAGCGGGCAAATGCGCCGGCTGCGCTTTGCCGATACCAGCGTGCGCGTGCGCTCGACCGATCTCGATCGGCTCATGGGTGTGGTGCGAGAGCTCGTGCTGACGCACTCGATGCTCTCGCGCGACAACGCGCTTCGCGCCGGCGTGAATCAGGAGCTGGGCCGCAAGATCGCGCACGCCGAGCGTCTTGCGTTCGAGCTCGAAGAAGTGGCGACTGAACTGCGCACTGTCGCATTCGCGCCGACGATGCAGAAGCTCGCGCGGCTCACGCGTGACGTTGCGTATCAGAGCGGGAAATCGATCGAGCTCGTAACCGAAGGCGAAGACATTCTCGTGGAGCGCGCCATGGTGGACGCACTCGCCGATCCGTTGCTGCACATGGTGCGCAACGCGATCGATCACGGAATTGAATCGGCCGACGAGCGCCGGCGCGCCGGAAAGTCTGAATCCGGCCAACTGCGCATCGTTGCGCAGCGATTGGGCACGCAGCTCGTGATCGAGATTCGCGACGACGGACGAGGCATGTCACCCGACGAGCTCGTGCGAAAGGCTGTCGAGCGCGGCATCGTGTCGCCCGACGCAACGTTGTCGGATCAGGAAGCATTTGGGCTGATTTTCCGCCCGGGTTTCTCGACGTCTGCCGTCGTCACTGAGCTATCGGGACGCGGCGTCGGCATGGACGTCGTGCGCACCAATGTCGAGGCCGTTGGCGGCTCGATCGAGATCGCCTCTCGCGTCGGATACGGAACGACGTTTACCATTCGACTTCCGTTCCGCTCGCAGCCGGCGCGCAGTGCGCCGCCATCCTGGGTAGACGCGCCAAGGACGATCGGCCTGATTGCATGACAATTCCGGTTGTTCCCCCGCACGAGTCGTGGACGCGAAAGGTCATCGCGATCTCCGGCTCGAGTGGGCTCATTGGTACAGCACTCGTGCGAATGCTGAGTGCGCACGGTCACGAGATTCGGCCGCTCGTGCGGCGTGCCGCGCGGTCGCCGAACGAGATCAGTTGGAATCCTGACCACGGAACGATCGACGCCGAGCGACTCGCCGGCGTCGACGCGGTCATTCATCTTGCGGGCGAGAACATTGCGCAGCGATGGACGTCGGCGGTCAGGCGCCGTATTCGCGACAGCCGTGTGACTGGAACGGATTTGATCGCGCGGACGCTCGCCACGCTCGCGCCGCGTCCGACCGTGTTGTTGAGCGGTTCGGCGATCGGCATCTACGGCAATCGCGGCGACGAGACGCTCGACGAATCGAGCCCGCCAGGAAACGATTTTCTCGCGACAGTGTGCAAGGAGTGGGAGGCTGCGACCGCGCCAGCCTCGGCCGCGGGAATTCGCGTCGTGCATCTACGCACCGGCGTCGTGCTGGCGAAATCGGGCGGCGCGCTCGCGAAGTTGCTGCCACTGTTTCGACTCGGCGCCGGTGGCAAGTTGGGCGATGGCCGTCAGTGGATGAGCTGGATCGCGCTCGCCGAGTATGTCGAGGCTCTTGGATTCGTGCTGCGCAACAACTCGGTGGCGGGCGCATGCAATCTCGTTGCGCCCAATCCGGTGACGAACGAGGAGTTCACACGAGTGCTAGGCCGCGTGCTCGGACATGCGGAGCCGATCCACGTGCCGCGGTTCGCGTTGAAGCTGGCCATGGGCGACATGGCGGTCGACACGGCACTGGCGAGCCAGCGCGTACGGCCGCGCACGCTGCTCGACGCAGGTTTCCAGTTTACTTATCCAACGCTGGAATCAGCGCTGCGCGCCGAGCTCGCGTAACGCTCGGCGTCGTGAGCGAACGTCTCACGCGATCAGCGCGCTGAGCCGGTCGGAGAACACGCGGCTCGCGGTGAGTCGCGTTCCGTCGCGCATGATGACGATGTACTCGCCGTGGAACCACGGCTCGAGCTCCTTGATGCAATCTATGTTGACGATCGCCGAGCGATGGATGCGCACGAAGATTTTGGGGTCGAGCTTGGCCTCCATGTTCTTCATGCTCTCACGCAGCACGTGCGCTTCGTTCTTCGTGTGCACCTTGACGTAGTTGCCCGACGCTTCGACCCAGTCGATGTCGTCGGTGCGAACGAAGAACACGCGACCGCTCGACTTGACGATGAGACGCTCGGAATACTTGCGTTCCTCGTGAAGCTCCTCGAGCAACGACACGATGCGCGAATCGATCACCGGCGTGCGAGCGCCGCCGCGATTCAACTGCGTCCGCGCGCGTTCGAGTGCTTTCTCGAACCGTTTCTGGTCGAACGGCTTGAGAAGAAAATCGAGCGCGTGAACCTCGAATGCACGAATCGCATGTCCGTCATGTGCCGTGACGAAGACGATTGCCGGCAACCGTCCCGGCTCCAAGTTGTCGACGACCTCGAAGCCGTCCATACCGGGCATCTGCACGTCGAGAAAAACGAGATCGGGCCGCAGGCGATCGATCGTCTCGACGGCTGTCGATCCATCCTCGCACACCCCGATGACGTCGACGTCCGCATGACTTTCGAGCAGCGACCGGATGCGATCGCGTCCGAGTGCTTCGTCGTCGACGATCACCGTGCGGATCTTCGATTCGGTTTCTGGACTCGCTGTCGAAGCCGTATGACCTGAGGTCGAGGAGATTGGAGACATCGTCAGTCCGCCGCAGTGTGCTCGTAAGAGTGATACGGAATTGCCAGGCTCACGCGAACGCCCTCACCGGGCGATCCGCGCACGGCAAACGCATGGCGTTCGCCATAGAGCCGTGTGAGCCGCTGCCGCGTGCTGGCGAGGCCCACACCTTCCTTGTGCCCCGCTCGCAGTCCACGACCATCGTCGATGACGTCGCAACGCAGCATGTCGCCGTCACGGCGCACGCGAATCGCGATGGAGCCTTGACCGAGGTCGCCGAAGCCGTGGCGAAATGAATTCTCGACCAGTGGCTGCAAGAAGAGATTCGGCACGCGTGCGTCACGCACGTTGGGATCGACGTCGAGCGAGACCTGCAACCGATCGCCGAAGCGAATCGACATGATTTCAGTGTATCGCTGCAGAAAGTCGAGCTCCGACTGCAGCGGCACTTCCTGTGCGCCGATGTTCTCGAGTGAAAGCCGGAGCAGATCGCTGAGCGCAGCAACCATTGAATCCGCGCGCTGCACGTCCTTGTGCATCAGCGCCGAGATGGAGTGAAGCGTGTTGAAGAGGAAATGCGGTTGCAGTTGCATGCGCAGCATGTGCAACTGCGTTTGCGCCAAGCTCGACTCGAGTTGTGCGGAACGAAGCGCGCGGTCTTTGGAGACGCGATAGTAAACGACCGCGTGATGGACCACGACCAGCACGCAGTAAACGAGCGAATCGAGCACGGCGAGCGACAGCAGCGACTCGCCGAAGAAACGCGGGAGCGCCGCAAACGTCGCACGACCGTGAATGGCGGCGACGACCGCGCAAAAAACGGCGACATGCACGAGCATGAACGCGATCATCGCGCTGAGCTGCACCGCCCAATTGCGACCACGCCCGCGCCCCCACACCGGGAACCGCTTGGCCGTGTACATCGCGAGTGGTGTGAGCAGAGCCCACGCGTACGTGAACACCAGCTCAGTAGGGACGAGCTGGACGAACGACACTGTATCGCCCAACGCGCGGCTATAGAAGTAGCGTTCGACCGAATAGACCAGCGCGATGATCGTGGCCACACCGAACAACACGAGTGTGAAGCCGACCTGACGGTTTCGTACGGCGGACTGGTCTGCGCTGCGCGCGAGACCAAGAATGCTGTACTCGCCGGTCTGCGCCGGCGTATCCGCTAACGACGGATTGCGCACCGCTGGCCGCGTCGATCGAGACGTTGCCGGAAAATCGATGTCCTGCAGTAACGGAGCCGACATTGGCACCTTGGGTACTCATCGATGGCGCGAAGCGTCACCATCGTCCCTAACACACTACCGAAAGCGACACGCGTGGGTTTCGCACCGCCTTCAATCCATATGACACCTGTATTACGGAAGTGGGTGCCCCAATGTGGTAGAGATTTTGTAATGCTCGTGCGTGGAAATGAAAAAACCCCTCCGATCATGCGATCGGAGGGGTCTTCGTTTCGTTACGTGATTTTGTAACGCTATCAGACAAATTGCGTCGGGTGTTTCTTGTGGAAGTCTGTCGCCGCTTCGAACGCATGCGCGACGACGAGTGCCTTCTCATCCTGGAAGATCGGTCCCATGATGTGAATCGCCGTCGGCAATGGTACCGGCGGACCGGACGGCGCAGGCAACCGAGGACGACGCGGCGGTCCGGCGGGAGCAGCAGGAGCCGCACCTGCTCCGGCAGCTCCACCACGCCCACCTGCGCCACCGCGTCCGCCGGCGGCACCCGCCGCACCAGGCGCGCCGCCGCGTCCACCGCGCGCTTGCGGAAGCACGAAACCAGTCGGCACGACGATCGCGGGCGTTCCGGTGATGTTCGTCACCGAACCGTTTTCTTGCGGGCTCACGATCACATCGTACTTCGAGAACAGATCCCACGTCTGATTCATTGCTGCAATGCGGGCGCGATTGGCATTGACGTAATCGACAGCCGGAACGAACTGCGCAGCGCGGAACGTGTTCGGCCACGTGCTGTACGGCTCGAGCTCCTTGATCTTCCCGCTAAGCGTATCGGGCTCGAACGACGCACCGCACTCGGCATTCAGAATGATGTTGTCGAGGTAGCCGTAGTTCGGCGTCGGCATCTCGATCGCTTCTGGCTTTGCACCGAGCGATTCGATCACGCTGAGGAAGTTCATCGCCTCTGCGTTGGGCGTCACCGTGCCGTCAGCGCCGCGACGCTCGAAGTTCGACTTCACGTACGCGATCTTGAGCTGCGAGAGCTTGAGATTCGCGTTCCAGTTGAACGGATACTTCTGCACCGAGTAGTCGACCCCATCCGGTCCCTGAATCGCCGCGAAGACCAGCGCGCAATCTTCAGCGCTGCGGCAGATCGGGCCGAGCTTGTCGGTCGTCCACGACAACGCCATCGCACCGGCGCGCGAGACGCGGCCGAACGTGGGACGGAAGCCGGCCACACCGCACGTCGACGACGGCGACGTGATGGAGCCGTTCGTCTCCGAGCCGATGCTGAATCCGACGCAGCCCGCAGACGTCGCCGACGCCGGGCCGGCAGACGAGCCGCTCGATCCCGTCTCGGGATTCCACGGATTTCGCGTGGTCGCCTTCCACCATTGATCGCCCTGCGCGAGCGAGCCGAGTGTCAGCTTCGCAACGAGAATGGCACCCGCATCGTCGAGACGCTTCACGACGGTGGCGTCATATCCGAACGTCTGATTCTCGTACAAGCCTGCGCCGTACGTCGTCGGGTAGCCCTGTACCGCGAGCAAGTCCTTTGCGCCCCACGGAATGCCGTGCAGCGGTCCGCGATACTTGCCGCGCGAGATCTCGGAATCCGCGGCCGCGGCCTGCTTGCGCGCGCGCTCTTCCGTGAGATTCACGACGAAGTGCAGCACCGGATCGAAGCGCTTGAGGCGCGAGATGTACATGTCGGTGAGCTCGGACGGCTTCACCTTGCGTGCGCGAACCATCTCGGAGAGCTGCGCCACCGATGCGAACGCCAGTTCGTCGAGGCTGCCCGGGCGCGCCATCACCGGAACCTTGGCGCGGACGATCATGGCCTGCGTCTTCTTCGCCAGTTCCTTGCCCGGCGGAACCGGATTGAAGACGATCGCCGGCAGGATGCCCTCGTCGAGTGGCTCCTTGTGCAGCGACGCAATGTCGTTGCGCATCGACGTGAGATCGCGGATCATGCTCTCCCGCTCCTCGTCGCTGAACGAGAGCCCGCTGATCTCCTCCGCGGAAGCGATCATTTCTTTGGTGATCGGAGTGCCCTGTGCCTGTTGGCCCTGGACCTGACTCCAGAGGACACCCGGCAGCAGCGTCGATCCAAGACCGATTGAACCGAAGTACGCTACGAAAGATCGGCGGTCGAAAGTGGTGTTTGACATTTGAGGGGGAGAAAGGGCTGAAGGCGAGTTCCGGCGTCCTAATCCTGATCTTTGGGACCGTCAGACCGCAAGGGACTCCAATGGCTCGGAGTTAGTGACTTGGCTTCCTGATCGCGAGTCCCAAGCTCACTATGGAAAGCACGAGCGCCGAGATCGCGATGTAGAACGTGCTCCCACCACCCACGCTACTCGGCGCCGCTGCAATCGACGTGACCGACGCCGGGGTCTTACTGCCCTCCGCCCCCGTCCATTCGACGACCTGATTGCCCTCGTACGTCTGGTAAGCCGGCCACTGAATCTTTGTGTTCGTCTTGGGATTCACGGCAATGAACGGAAATTCGACGAACCGCTCCGGCGGCAGATTCCCAGTCCAGATCGCGGCGACGATCGCCTTCGCGGAATCGCGTACGACCTCGAGGTTCCATCCCGGAACGTCCTCGAATCCGGTGACGCGCACGTCAGTGGGAAAGTGGAGCTCCACTTTGGTCGTCGCCACGTTTTTCTCATTGGGAACGCGAAGTACGTATCGCTCGTATGCGCCGGGTGTCGACGCGCGCGGATAGACGACTGCGTGCGCGAGTGCGAGCGCGGGGACGACGAGAACGAGCGCGATCGTCGCCGCAATCGCCGCGAGCGATCGAGTCGTGAAACGAGGCTGCTGTTTCATTGAGTGGATTCCGAGTGTGCTGCAGGTGACATTGTGCCGTCGTGCGGTGGCGACACATAGGCGAGAAACCCGCCGAGCAAAATGACGAGCCACATGATCACGATTTCGCGTCGCAACGAAACGCGAAATCCTGTCGCGAGCCCGTCCGTGCTTGCGGCGGACGACGTCAGTCGCGGCAGTACGCGATATCGATGATACGCGCCGAACGCGACGAGCACGCATAGGCCGAGCACCTTGCCCGCGACGACGGCGCCATACGCCGAGATGAGATCGTCGATCGGCACGAGCAACAGCGTCTGCACGATTCCCGAGATGACGACGCAGATCACGGCGCCGAGGGACCGCGACGACACAACCAGCGCTTCGCTGCCGAGCGTCGATTCATCTCCGTCGCGCGCGACGAGCCAGATCAATCCACCGAGCCACACGGCGACCGCGGCGAGATGTAGAATCTTGAATGGAACCGCGACGGCCGGATGAACCGCGGCCGAGTGGCCCACCGCGGCGCTGGCGCAGAGCGCGATGAACGCGAAGACCATCGCGAGCTTGGGCCGCCGTGCCAAGCCAAGGGCCCAGAGTGGCAGCCACGAGAGCAGCGTACGCACGAGCTCCACGCGACCTACGGTGCTGCCCATCATCGACGACAGCCATGCGGCGTCGAGCTGATGCGTCGGCGATGCATTCAGCAGCCATGCAACCAGGTGCGCCGACAGCAGCAGCGGCGCGCCCACGCTGGCGATCAACGCATTTCGCATCGGACGTGACCGAATGCCCGCTCCGAAATGGATGATGAACAGCAGCAGGCCCGCTTCGGCCATCAGAAAGCCAACGCCAAGTCCGCGGAAAATCGCCGGAAAGAGTGGCGCGCCGAGGAGGGCCGGGCCCCACGTCACTGCTGTTGGTGTCGCGATCAACGCCGGCGGTGGTGCGCTCGGCGCGCCGACGGTGAAGAGAAAATTCCCGCCAACTGGATGGCCGTCGGCGGAGACGACGTGCCACACGACGCGGAAGTCTCCGTTGCCGGACAGTTGGACAGGCGCGATGAGCGCGTGCACGTCGTGCGGGTCGCCGCTCACAGTCAGCGGGGTCGATTGGCCGGCGTGGTCTTCGATGCTGATCGTGGCCAGCGTCGGCTCCATCGGCTCGCTGAAGAGCAAGCGGATGCGCGCCGGGCTGGCCGTCAGTGTGACGCCAGCCTTTGGTTCGGAGGCGAGAAGTGTGGCGTGCGCATCAGCGATCGCGTACAGCGACAAGAGGAGCAAGAGGCTCCCCGCGGCCGACCACGCGAACCATCGCGACGCGCGCCCCGGACGGTGTCTCGATCGGGTCGTAGTCACGGGCAATTGTTATAGTTTGTGTATGACGCGGCCGCGAGTGGCCGCGAGGGCCTACAGGACGTGCGCGCTGAGGGGCGGTCCTGTCGTATAAAGGCCGACGTCGGCGACGGCGTTTCGCGGCGTGACGTGCGTCTCGTGTATGCGGCCCGCGTCGCGCCATTGAGATACGACGACGCTGACGATCGATGTCGCGGGCGTGTCCGACGCGACCGCGCTGGATGCACAATACCCGATGCAGTCGCACTCGTGGTGCTGTGACTGCTTCGAGTCGCCCGGCATCGACTCATGGTGATGCGCCGCACCATGCTGCATCGCAGTCGGCGAATGCATCGGGCAGGGATGTGCCATGGCCGGCTCGCCGACGACGAACGGCAGCCAGAGCGCGAGCACAGTCGCAACCACGCGATGCCAACGGGCAAGTCGCATGGTACCAACTTACCGCCGTTCGGCACATGATCCAGCCGCAGCGTTGCCGGCGCGGGCCCGGCTAACCCGTGCGCGCGTTCCCGAGTATGTTGGAAACGCCTCCCGCTTGGCCGACCGAGCGTAATTTTCCTCCCCACCCAAATCGAGGCCGCGTCGTGACCAGAGGTTCGCACACCGTGTTGCTCGTCGAAGACAACGAGGACAACCGGATCATCTACGCCACCGCGCTGCGTTATGCGGGCTATCAGGTTCTCGAGGCGATCACGGGAACCGAAGGTGTGGAGCTGGCGCGCACGCGCCTGCCGGATCTGATCCTGATGGACATTTCGATTCCGGAGATCGACGGCTGGGAGGCGACGACGATTCTCAAGTCCGATCCGGCAACGAAGCACATTCCAATCGTCGCGGTGACGGCGCATGCGCTGCCGGGCGATCGCCAGCGCAGCCTCGATGCCGGCTGCGACGGCTATCTGGCGAAGCCAATCACGCCCGCGGTTCTGCTCGCTGACGTCGACCGTCGGCTGGGACGGGGATCGCCGTCGTATCCCGGTTAATTTTCACGCATGCCACTCGTTCCATTCGACGCACTGCCTGATTCGTCGCGGCTGTGGGTGTTCGCAAGCGACAAGCCATTGGCAGGTGCGGTCGGCGATACGCTGCTCGCGGCGGTCGATGGTTTTCTCGCCAACTGGACCGCGCACGGGACGCCGCTGCAGTGCGCGCGCGACTGGCGCGACGATCGTTTCCTCGCGGTAGGCGTCGATGTGACGGCGGAGAATGCGTCGGGATGCTCGATCGACGGATTGTTTCGCGTGCTGCAGCAACTCGAGCGCGAGATTGGGACGCGGTTGGTTGGCGGTGGACGCGTGTTCTATCGCGCGGGCGCGAGCGTTGAAGCGGCGTCGCGCGATCAGTTTGCCGAGGCGGTGCAACGAGGATCGGTTGGCCGCGACACGTTGGTGTTCGATACGAGCATCACGACGGCTGGCGCATGGCGAACGGCTTTCGAGCAGCCTGCTGCGGCTGGGTGGACGTCTCGCTATTTCTGAGCCGGCTCTTAGGCCACGAGTCGTTTTGCCACGGAATACACTGAGCTGCGCTACACGGAATAACACTGAAAAAGCGCGGACAATGAGAGTGGCTCACCGTTCTCGATGGTTCGCAGAACAAAGCCCCTCTTCATTTTGCCGCTGATTACGCGGAAAAACGCGCTGAGCAACGCGGAAACTCCAAGCTCGATTTTTTCTGGTTTACCAGTGTTGATCCGTGTAGCGCAGCTCAGTGTATTCCGTGGCAAAAAGGACTCGTGGCCTAGGTGCAAAAAGGACTCGTGGCTAGAAGTGCGAAATCGAACTACTGTCTTTCCAGTAGATCGTTCGCCACTTCCGGATAACTCCGCATCACCCGCGTGATCTCTTCCGCCTGGCCCGGCGACAACGTCTCGTTCGGATCGAGACACCAGATTCCATCCAGCAGTCCGCCGCGGCGTAAGACTTCGTGAATACCCGGAATACAACCGGCGAACTTGTGCGGCACGTCGAACACCGCGCCATTGGCATCCGTGAGACCCGCTCCGAGTGAAAGCAATGATGCGTGAGAGCTGTCTGCGGCGCGCGCGAGCTTGATCGCATCCAGTAGCCGCACGGCAGCCGCCGTCCACATCGCCCACTGGCCCAGCAGTCCGCCATCGATGTATCGCGTGACAGTCGTACCGCCGACACTCACCGGAAACGCCGTGAGCAAATCCGCAACGATGTTATCGTCATTGCCGGTGTATAGCGCGATGTCGTTCCGATCCGCCTCGACCACTGCACGCACCACGTCGATCGTTTGATAGCGATTGAACGGCGCGATCTTGATCGCCCACACCGACGGAATCTCGGCGAACTCCGACCAGAAGCGGTACGATAGCACGCGCCCACCAACCGCCGGCTGCAAGTAGAAACCGAACAGCGGCATGATCTCGGCGATCGTGCGACAATGCTCGAGAATCTCCGATTCCGACTCGTCGCGCCAATCGCCAAGGCTGAGCAGCGCCGCGTCGTAGCCGATTGCCGCGGCGATCTCCGCTTCTGCACTCGCTTGCGGCGTGTGGCCACACACGCCCGCGATGAGCGCGAACGGGCGCGATGCCGGCACCGCGGCGCGCGCTTCGTCGGCGGCAAGTTCCAACACCGGGCGATACAGACCGATGGCTGAATCACGAATAGCGAATTGCGTCGTGTGCACGCCAACTGCAATGCCACCGGCGCCGGCATTCGCGTAGTAGCGCGTCAGTCCGCGCTGCCTGCGTTCATCGAGTCGGCGGTTCGCATCGAGCGCCAACGGATGCGCGGGAATGACTTGCCCCGTGCGCAAATGTTCGCGAACGCTCATGCGCTCAGAACTGTCCATCGCGCGCCTCGAACTTTGTCGGCTTGCCGAGCAGCGTGCCGCCCGCGTTAACCCACTGTGCGACGAGCTCCAGCAGTCGTTCCGTGGGCATCTCCGGCGGCGCAAAATTCTTCTGCATTCGCGTCGTGTCGCTGAGCAGTGCGTCCGCACGCTCAGTGCCTGTAAAGCGCGGCGTAGCGCCGAGTCGCTTGCCGAACCACTCCGCCACAGATCGCACCGAGAGTTGCTCGGCGCCGGTCACGTTGACGACGAACGGCGGTGACGCGGTGAGCGGTAAGCATTCAATCGCCACGCGATTCGCGTCGCCCTGCCAGATCACGTTGACGTAGCCCATGTCCACAGAGACCGGTTGTTCGCGCTTCACCTTGAGCGCAATGTCGACGAGCACACCGTATCGCAGATCGATCGCATAGTTGAGGCGAACGATTGCGACGCGCGTCGCATCGCGCTCGCTGAACAGCTCGAAGATCCGCTCGCGCCCCACGCACGATGCGGCGTATTCGCCCACCGGGCCAAGCGCGTCACCTTCGCGCGAGCCGCCGGACGAAACGGGCGACAGCGGATAGACATTCCCCGTCGAGAACGCGACGATTCGCGATTCGCGATACCGCTCGGCGCAGTGCGCAGGAACGAGTGTGTTCATTCCCCACGTCATGGCGGGCGCGCCAGTCGTGCCGAATTTCTGCCCGGCCATGAAGATCACGTTCGGCGCGTCGGGCAATCGCGCGACGTCGTTTCGGTCGAGCAGGTCGCAGCGAATCGTCTCGATGCCTGCGTCGTTCAACGCACGTTCGGCGGACGCCGCCGACCAACGCGAAACCGCAATGACTCGTCGCGCTGGCGCCGCGCCGGCGCTTCCTGATTTCGTCGCGCGCGCAATCATGCGCGTCAACGTCGGCCCCATCTTGCCGCCGGCGCCGAGTACGATGACGTCGCCCGGGCATTGCTCGAGCGCGGCGATAGTCTCGGCGCGCGGCGCGGAGAGCAGGTCGTCGAGCTCCGCGTCGGTCATCCGATGGCAGGGTCAGACGTGCGCGCTTGCGCGGCGTTCACTGCTTGCACTGCTTGCTGCGCCGAGCGTTTGAGGCGCGAGACCATCGCGTTCAGCCCGACTTCGCGGCCGGAAAGACCGATGCCGTCCATCAACTGCTGCACGTAGTCGTTGGGAATCGCGAGTGTCGTGTCCGGCGGCTGCTCGTTTACCGCGGCGAACGTGATGGCGAGAAACGCCGCGATCGTTGGCGACTGTCTGACGTTGAGGTCGGCATAGAAGTGCATCTTTCCGTCGTGATATTCAGGAAAGATGTCAACGTGCGTTTGGCATTCAGGCACGGCGAAGCTGGATCGCTCGACGTCGGCGAAACGTTCGGGTAACGGCTCGAGCTTCTTGGAGTAGTGAACCAATGCCTGCATCTTTTCCTCGCGCGCCATCGCGCGAAAGCGATCCAGCACGCGCTCGATGGTGGGCGGAACAGTACCAGCGGTACCAACAGTACCAGACGATGTCGTGTCGCTCATGGGTGGAAATCAACTTGGGGGAGTCGTAGGATGCCAACACGCACCGCAACAGCGAAGTGGGAAGGTGGTCTCAAGGACGGGCGCGGCTCATTCAGCGGCGCCACCGGACTCGGCGGACAGTACAACTTCAGCTCGCGCTTCGAGAACGGAATGGGCTCGAATCCCGAGGAGCTACTGGCAGCGGCCGAAGCGGCGTGCTTCAGCATGGCGCTGAGCGCGGGATTGGAAGGCAACAAGACGCCCGCCACGAGTGTCGAGACGAAGGCCTCGTGCACAGTTGAAAAGGTCGGCGACGGCTTCGCGATCACCAAGATGCACCTCGAGGTGAAGGCCAAGGTGCCGAACATCGACGATGCGACTTTTCAAACGATCGTGAGCAAGACCAAGGAAGGCTGTCCGGTGTCCAAGGCGCTCAAAGGCAACCTGGATCTTCAGGCCACGGCCACGCTGGTCTCCTAACGGTGAATTCGCCCGACGCGATGCTGCGTCAGCGAATCACTCCGAAGCGAATCACTCCGAGTAGTACTCTTTGATGCACATCGTGACGATGCGCTGGAGCAGTCGGGTTTGATCGTCCGGCTCCTTCAGCAATCGGATGGACGGCACCGCGTACCAAACGTCCTTCAATACAACGAGGAGTCGTTCGGGGAGCATGCCCTTCTGCCGCGCTTCACATGCCATTGCGTGAAGGGCGACGCGCAAGCGCTCGCCGTCCGCGGGCGTAGCGACATACTCCGTGAGCGCGCTGCGAAGCGCCGAAATCGTCTCGTCGTCCAGCGACCCATCGCCTGGGCTCGAGTCGTGCGCCATCATCATGGAGTATCGTTGCTCGACAAAGGTGCAGAAGGTGTCGACCCGGCAGTGCGTCGGGGTGTGACACCGTCTGCCAGCGACGAATGTTTACCGCGAACGTAGCCGCGTCAAGGCCCCTTGCTCGAACCGCGGTTGCCAATCACGCTTCGTGACCCGACCACAACAAACCTCTCGCAGAAGCCACATGACTCAGCCCACCGCCAAGGAATCCGTGACGTGGTACAAGTGGAACGACGTTCCGCTCGAGACCGTCACCCCGATGCTCGATCGGCGATTGATCGTCGGCGATCGCATGATGATCGCGCACGTCTATCTCAAGAAGGGCTGCATCGTGCCAAAGCACTCGCACCATAACGAGCAGATCACCTACATCATCGAGGGTGCGCTGAAGTTCTGGATCGGCGAGGACGAATCCGAAGTCGTGGTCGTCAGCGCGGGCGAAGTGCTCACGATTCCGTCGAACGTCTATCACAAGGCTGAAGCGCTCGAGGATACGCTGGACGTGGACATCTTCGATCCGCCGCGCCAGGACTGGCTCGAAAAGACCGACGCGTACCTCCGGAAGTAGCCAATGGATCTCGGATTGCGCGGCAAAGTCGCGCTCGTCGCGGCCGCGAGTCGCGGACTCGGCCGTGCCATCGCCGCGGAGTTGGCGAACGAAGGCACGAACTTGGTGCTCTGTGCGCGCGGCGCAGAGCCGCTCGCCGCGGCGCGGAATGAAATCGCGTCCGCGTCAAATGTCGAAGTGCATGCGGTCGTGGCGGACTTGTCGACGCTGGAAGGCGTGCAGCAAGTCACGCGAGAAGCGCTCGACCGATATGGTACCGTCGACATTCTCGTCAATAACGCCGGCGGGCCGCCGGCCGGCACGTTCGACATGCACGGCTGGGACGCGTGGGAGCGCGCCGTCAATCTCACGTTGCGTAGCGCGGTGGAGATGACGCGCGCAGTGCTGCCCGGCATGCGCAAACGGAAATGGGGCCGCGTCATCAACGTGACGTCGATCGCCGTGAAGCAACCGGTCGACAATCTCATGTTGTCGAACAGCGTGCGATCCGCCGTCACGGGTTTCGCGCGCACGCTCGCCAACGAAGTAGCAATCGACGGCGTGACGGTGAACAACATCCTTCCCGGATACACGCGCACCGAACGCGTGGAGGAGCTGGCTGCTGCCACCGCGGCGAAGGAAGGACTCACGCAGCGCGAAATCGTGGCGCGGTTCGAGAGTCAGATTCCGATGCGGCGCTTGGGCGAGCCTAACGAGTTCGCGGCGCTCGCCGCGTTTCTGGCGTCGGAACGGGCGGGCTACATCACCGGTCAGTCGATCGCGGTGGACGGAGGCTGGATCAAAGCGCTGCTCTGATCACCTGATGAATCTGGTGAATCTGGTGAATCAGATCGACGTGTTCTGCGCCTGCTTTTCCACCGCGACGTCTTTCGCCACGAGCCCTTCGTGATACACGGTGCGGCTGGGGAAGGCGAACTTTACGTTCTGTGACGCGAACTCGCGCACCAGCGCGATGTTGATCGCTTCCTGGATGTCCATGTACTTCTTGTAGTCCGGGTCGGTGACGAAATACACCGTCTCGATCCGGATTGCGGATTCGCCAAAGCTCGCGACGTGGCTGCGGTCGAAGCGTACGGGGCTCTGCTTCGTAACGATCGCTTCGACAACTTTCGGCAACTGGCCCACGACGTCGGTTGGCGTGTCGTACGTCACGTCGAGATTGAACAGCACGCGGCGTTGCGACATGCGGCGATAGTTGTGCAGGCGACTCTTCAGGAGATCGCCATTACCGATGATGATCTGCTCGCCGTTGATGCTGCGAATGCGCGTGGTCTTGAGCCCGATGTGCTCCACGGTGCCGCTGATCTGATCGACGCCAATGGAATCGCCCACGTCGAACGGCTTGTCGAACACAATCGCCAGTGCAGCGAGCACGTCGCCAAGGATGTTCTGAACGGCCAGCGCGACGGCAATACCGCTCACGCCAAGGCCGGTGATCAGCGGCGTGATCTCGACCGCGAAGACCGACGACAGCGCGGTGACGAAGACAATGATCCAGAGGACGACCTTGGCTGTGACGCCAATGGCGGTGATCATCGCCACGCTCGTACGGTCGTGCTCCGACGTGCGGTGCGAGAGGTGGTGCTGCATCCAGTAGCCGATCGCCGCAGCGCCCCACAGCGCGATCTGCCAGAGCGCGACGAGCTTCAACGCAGCCGGCACATGCTGCCCAAGTCGCCAGAGATTCAGCGATCCGGCCGCGACGAGCACCGCGACCGCGAAGCACACCCAAGTGCGCGTTTCCGCGACCATCGCGACGATCGTGTCGTCGACGTGCGTCGACGTCCGCGCCGCGAGCGCGCCGAGTCGCGACACGAGCACGCGTCGCGCGACGATGAGCACGAGGAAGATGATTGCCGCGGTCAGCGCGGCACTCAACCACGCTTGGATGGAACTTCCAAGCGGCACCCGCTGCAGCACGCCGGCCACAGGCACGGGAATGAGATTTACCGAGGGAGGCATCGTGCTATGATAACGGACGGACTGCCGGTCGAGTATGCTACGGCTGACCCTGACCGGCGACGAGCACCGGATGGTCTATCGTCGCGTCGACGAAGTTACCATCCCCGAGTCGGCCGACGCGACCCGATCCCCAGCAATACGCCTTGCCGTCGGACGATGAAATGGCGCACGTGGTGAAATCGGAGCCTGCCAGCGTGGCGACTGGAAACGGCACGGCGATTTTCTGAAAGCTGAATAGCGACGCTGCGTCGGCCGCAGCGCCGTTGCGCCGCAGACAATACAGGTCGCCGCCGGCAGTGAGTCCGCACGGACTCGACATCGTCAACAGCTTCGTGAAGGCAGGTGCGGCGACGACGATCGGCACGCCACCCTCGGCGTGTGGCTCCTGCGACCCGATCGGGCCCCAGCAATACGCGGTGCCCGCGGCGGTTATTCCACAGGTGCCCACCTGTGTCGTCGATAGTGCGATGAACCGTGCATCGGTCAGCACGGGTGTGGGCTGAGGCACACACGGTCCAAAGCATCCGCTCAATCGGGACGAGTCGGGGCCAATACCGAGTCGAAAGTCACGATTGTCGCCCCAGCAATAGGCCTGGGCATCGGTGGTCAAAGCACAGGTGCCGTAGTCGCGCGCAGTGATCGACGACCACTTAGCTGACCCGAGCACCAACTGTGGCGTCGAGGGAAAGGGCCCCAGTGCTTGTGCCGAGCCAATGCCAAGCTCGCCGGCTTGATTGAATCCCCAACAATGAGCTGTGTGATCCGTTGAGACGGTACACTCGTGAATGGTCGACGTAGTGACGTCGGCCACGTCCGAGTAAGCGGTGCGTATGATGGCCGTCGTGCCGGCGCCGCTCGCACCGTAGATGGCGTAGAGGAATCCGTCGGTGCCGATCGCGAGCAGTGAGAGCGGATCGCCGTCGCCAGTGATCAGTCGCGTGAACGTCAAACTCGAGACGAGCACGGGCGTGGCGGCGCACCGCCGCGTAAGCCGCTGGAGGACCGGTCCGCCGCCGGCGGCGATGTCCTCGCAGTGGTCCATCAACCGCGTCGAATCGCTCGACTGGGGGAAATTTCCCCAGCAATACATGTGGCCGTCCGCGGTAAGGCCACAGTTTCCGTCGAACGAGTGTCCGAGCTGCGAGAAGGTCACCGGGTTGCTAGCGATGACGTAGACCTCGGCAGCGGAATGCGTCGAGTCACGCGTAGCGGTGATCGTCGTGTGACCGAGTCCGTTGGCGACGATGCGACCGGCGCCATCGATGCTGGCGACGCTCGGGTTCGACGTGGACCACGTTGCACCCGTGACCGGCACCGCGTCCGTCTGCGGCGAGAACGTCTCCGTCCGCAGGGTTCGCGTCATTCCGAGCGAAAGGACGTTCGTATCGGGCGTTATGTAGTACGACGCGTTGGGCTGCGAGTCGACGGGCGGCTTCGCAGTGTCGGCGGGCGGCTTCGTAGTGTCGGATGGCGGCGACGTCGTGTCGGCGAGCGGGTGCGTCGTCGCCTCATTGCACGCGACAGCGACGATCACGGCCATCGCGCACACGGCCCGGGAGACGAACAGCCGCCGCCGCGCGACAGCTGTGAGACTATTCTGATTCACGATCCAAGTATCGCCGCGGGCGCGATCAGTGTCTACTGTTACAAGGCCGCGGCCGCTTGCATCTCAGGCGAGACGCGCCGGCGTGTAACGGTGAGCCCGCCATCACACGCGTCGCAGTTCCCACAGCGCCACCCGTCGTCGACCCCCTCGCCGAAATACTCGAGGATGAATCGCGTGCGGCACTGCGCGCTCTGACAATAGCTGATCATGGCCCGCAACTTCGCGCGATCCTGAATGCGCCGCTGCTCGTAGTCTGTGAGGTCGGCGCTTAGGTCGACTGACGTCAACCGCGTCGTCGCGATGCGTTCCCAGCTCCCGCCGCGATACTCGCGCACCAGTCCGTGCCGCTTGAGCAGCACCATTACGATGCGCGCCTTTCGCCGCGCGACTCCCGACTGCTCGGCTAGATCGTCGAGTAGCACGGTCTCACCTGGCGGGATCTGCTCCAGAACGAGTGCGACGTGTGCTGCCTCCGTCACATCCGGATACTTGCCGCCGAGAAAATACGACTGCACGCGGCTGTCCTCGACGCGATAGAGCAGCGTGCATACGGCAGGTGCGCCGTCACGCCCGGCGCGACCGGCTTCCTGGTAGTAGGACTCGACAGATCCGGGAAAGTGGTAGTGCACCACGAAGCGCAGATCCTGTTTATCGATGCCGAGTCCAAATGCGTTCGTCGCGATGATGGCCTTGTACTCATCGGCCATGAACCGCTCCTGCGTCTCCTTTCGCTCGGCGCCAGCAAGCTTGCCGTGATATAACCCCACCGCGAAGTTCGGCGAGAACTGCGCATGGAGTCGCTCGGCTTCCTTCACGGTGGCGACATAGATCACGCCGACGCCGGGACTCTCACGCAGCAGCTGATCGAGCGCGGCGTCCTTCATGGTGTTGTTCACCGTGCGCTTTACCTCGAAGCGCAGATTCGGCCGCGCGAAACCGGTGACTGTCGTACTCGGATCGACCATGCCGAGCTGGCGCGCGATGTCGTCGCGTACTTCGGAGGTGGCGGTTGCGGTGAGCGCGAGAATGGGTGGCCGGCCGAGGCGCTTCACTACGGAGCCGAGCGTGAGATAGTCGGGCCGGAAGTCGTGGCCCCACTGACTCACGCATTGCGCTTCGTCGATCACGAACAGGCTCACCGTGCGCGTGAGCAGCTGCTCGAAGAAGTCGCGATCCTTGAAGCGCTCAGGCGTGAGATAGAGAATCTCGCCTCCGCCTTCGCCGACTCGTTTCGCTAAGTCGCGCGCCTCGACCGTCGTGAGGTGCGAGTGCATGGCCATCGCGTCCACACCCTGCGCGACGAGCTTGTCTTGCTGATCCTTCATCAGCGCGATGAGCGGGCTCACGACGATCGTGAGGCCGGGCAGCATGAGCGCCGGCAATTGGTAGATCAGCGATTTGCCGCTGCCGGTGGGCATGACGACGAGCGCGTCGCGTCCCTCGAGGACGGCGCGCATCGGTTCCCACTGGCCTTTCTGGAATTCGCTATGACCAAAGCGATCGGTGAGAATCCGGCTCGCCTTGGTCCGAAGTTTCGGAGGCATCGCGGCACAATGAGGCACAAACTGGACCGCCTTGCCGCACAGCTCGCTGCTATTTGGGGAGCATGGTGGACAGCACCTGCCGATCGACTTCGATCTTCATGGCGTCCTCATAGAGTGCGAGCGGGACGCGGGTGCCCGCGTACTTCATGAGCTCCGCGTCGCGCGCGCCGAGGTCGTTGACGATCCACACCGGGTCGCTCGCGAGATGCGGCGAGTTGGTGACGATGGTGGCGTGCGGCTCGAGGCGCGGCTCGTAGTGGACGAAGATCACTGCTTGGTGCACCGGCAAATTGTCGACGATGTGGTTGAAGCTCACATCCCACGCGGCCATTCGCTGTCGCTTCCAACGGGCGTCATGCATCTCATAGACGGCGAGAGCTCCAAGCAGCGCTGCGACAATGGTCGTTCGTCGAGGCGCGCTACCGGCGCGCAGGCGCGTCATCACATTCCAGATTCCTAAAGCCGCGAGGACGTCCAGCACCGGCATCGCTTCGAAGTAGTACAACGTCCACTGCGCCCAATGACCGTACGCGAGATACGCCACGAACAGCGCGATCGAGCAGACGAGCGCGAAGCCAACCTCGATGCTCATGCTCGCGAGACCGATCGCGGCGAAGGGGACGAGCACGAGGCGCGCCCCGCTCCACTCTTCCGAGGCAATCGCCTCGAGCCGATCCAGCGCGGTGCGCGGCAGGTGCGCGACGGTGTGCGTCGCATGCTCCGTATAGAAGCCGGCGTATGTCATCCGTTCGACGGGAAGGAGCGGAAGCGCCGGCGGTGTTTTGTCGATGCCAAAGCCCAGCTTGTCGAACGGCAGATAGTCGTGCGTGTACTGCGCAAGCGGCGTCACGCGCCAGTTGCCCGTCGTCTCCGCGCTCCAGAGCGGAATGATGCAGAGCACCAGCGTACCGAGCGCGACACCGGCCGCGAGGTCGCGCCAACGGCTCTCGCGCACGACGTCGCGGATTACCACGACGCCGACCGGAATTGCAAACGCTAACATCGTCAGTGGTCGGGTGATCGCGCCCCACCCAATAGCGGCAGCAAGCGCGAGCATCCACTTTCGCTCGCGCGATCGGCGCCACTCCAGGAGCGACCACCATGCGAGAAACCACATCGCGTCGCTCGTGACTTCCGAGTAGTACGCGGCGCGAAAGCGGAGATTGATCGGATCGCTGAGCCACGCGAGCCACGCGAGTAACGCGACCCACTCATTGCTGACGCGACGCACCAACGCGAACAACAACCCTCCAGTCAGCGCCGTGAGAAGGAGCGGCACGAGCACCGGCGCGCCGAGCAGCGTGCCGATGCTCATGAGCAGCGCATGTCCCGGCATGTACTTCGAGGCGACGGCCGGCGTCGTCAGCACGTGCGCCTGCTGGAAGAACTCCGGAATCGGCGGTGACGGCGCCGTCCAATGCCCCGTCGCGAAGATCCGCGACTGGAGCACGTACGACACCTCGTCTTCGATCAGCGGCAGCGGGTCGACTGCGGCCCACACCCACCAAATCGCGAACGCCGAGATGATCGCGGCGAGCAGAACCGCTTCACGACTGCGGAGAAAGCCTGGACGGATGGGTTTGGCCGAGGACTGTGGACGTGACGTTGAACGCGTGCGCGGCCTCGCGCGGATCGTAGACGATGAGTGCAGGCACAGTTGGATCGGGCGCACCCGCGCGAGCGTATGCGTTCAAGCGCCGCGCTTGTCGCTCGGAGTCCGGCGGCATCCAGCCATCGTGCGGCTGGAGCGTGAACAGCGCGTTCAGCGACGGATGCGGCTCCGGATCGGTGAGCGCGGTGGCTACCATCGCGACGGCCGTGTTGCACAGAAAGTTGCAATCGAAGCCGAGCGGCGAGAATTCGCCCTGAGTCGGCCGGCTCACCTCGAGCGCCGCCATCAGATAATCATGATGCTCGAGTAGCTCGTCGCGCAGCTCGGCATGTTCGTCGCGCATGAACTCGAGCCACCGCGGAGCGCCGGCAGTCCACAGCCACGAGTCGGCAGTGAGCCCGTTGACGAATCCCTCGGCGATGTGATCGCGCTCCGGACCCTCGATGTTCGACTCGTGCATGCGACGCAGCTCGCGCCAGAGCGTGACGAGCGAGAACACGAGCCACGGATAGTCGACGACGTTGTCGTCGCGCATGCGCCCAACGTCGCGCCGATACATGAAGCGCAATCCCCAGCGCAGGTGGCCGCCGAGTGTGTTCGCGCAGGCGTGTGCGAGCCGGATACGATGTGCGCCGCCGAGCGCTTCCACGCGCTTCAACAGATTGTCGTACGCCGACTCGACGGGGTGATAGTGCGAGACGGCAACGAGCAGCAGCGTCTCGGCGTCATCGTAGAAGCGCCGCTTTGGCTGCGACGCGCTCACCGCGTCGAGCAGGTGGTCGACGCGATCGAGATTTTCGTTCGGATCGCCGTCATCCCATGCGCTCGCGGCCATCAAGCCGAGTACCGACGTGAAGTAATGGTCGAGTAGCACGGACAGCGCCGCGCGCCGCTGCTCGGGCGGCACGCGTGAGGCTGCGCAGCGATCGAGCATCAGAACCGGCAGGATCTCGTCGCTGAAGTGGTGCGCGCGATAGTCCCAGCTCTGGAGCGGGTGAAGGCCGGACCGTCTCGCGCGATTGTCGAAGCTCTGCACGACGCGATGCAATTCCACGGGTGTGCCAAGCGTCGGAAACGCGTGTGAGCGCATGGCCGAGCGCAACGTCTGGCACGCAGTCGCGAAATCGCCGGTCGAATCCAGTGCGTCGAGCATCTGTTCGCGTACGCCGCCAGCGAGCGCCGACTCCAGCGCGGTACAGGCGTCGGCGTAGGTGATCACGGAGCGGGCGCGCTGGTTTTTGCGGGGCTGGCTGGGCATGCGGAACAACGAGTGGGGGAACAGCCAATAATAGGACTCGGTCGTTTTCCGCGCGAGTCGGCTCCGGCACTCTTATTCAGCTATCGCATCAGTGACGCGCGGCGGAAATCGCTCCGTGCAGCGCATTTACGATCTGACGCATCGGCGCCGGCATGGTGCCGTCGTCGGCGCGGACGACTTTCGTGTTCCCGTTCGCCGCGAGCGTGAGCGTGTATGAAATCATGTCGGCGGAATTCGGCGTCGTCCCGTAATTGCTCTCCAGATCGAGCGCCGCCGGCGAGAATACGATGGTAAACAGCGAGTCCGTCGCCGCGGCGGAAAGTGATCCAGACGCCGTATCGAGCGGCGTCGGACAGACGGTCGCACAGATGTGCCGCTGGACGTACGAGAAAAACCGATCGTCGTGGCGCACGGCGCGCGTCGAGGACAGCGCGGCGATGCCGCCTTCCTCCGTCAGGGCGACGCTCGCGCCGTTGAACGAACCAAAATCGCCTGTCAGAACGCCGGTCGCTGGCCGACCCGTGCAAGCGGCGATTGCGGCCGAAAATGCGATGAGCGCGATGGTCGATTTTCGCATGACGCTATTGTTGTTGGTGTGAAGCCAACCTCCAAGCCCAACCTACTCACCGCGTTTGCGGTCACCGCCCCCGGTCTCGAAATGCTCTGCGCCTCAGAGCTCGCCGACCTTGGCATTCGTGGCCGGCCGGAAGAGGGCGGCGTCGCTTGGCGTGGGTCAATGGAGTCGGTTGCGCGAGCGAACTTGTGGCTGCGTACCGCGAGTCGCGTCATCGTGCGGGTTGCCGAGTTCAAGGCGACGGCGTTTTTCGAGCTGGAGAAGCAAGCGAAACAGATTCCGTGGAAACTGTATGTCCCGAACGGCGGCCGCGTCGACTTTCGCGTCACCTGTCGCAAATCCAAGCTGTACCATAGCGATGCAGTAGCGCAGCGATTCGCGACCGCGGTCGAGTGGAACGTCACCGGCGCAAAGGCCGGGCGGGCGAACGAATCCGATGACGACGAGTCACCGGAAGCGAACAGCCAGCAGCTCTTCGTCGTTCGCTTCGTGCGCGACGTGTGCACCGTCAGCGTGGATTCGTCGGGCGCGCTACTACACATGCGCGGCTATCGGCAGCAACTCGCGAAAGCGCCGTTGCGCGAGACGCTCGCCGCTTCAGTGTTGCTCGGCGCCGGCTGGGACGGCACGACGCCACTCACCGACCCGATGTGCGGATCCGGCACGATTCCGATCGAGGCCGCGCTGATTGCGCGGCGGATGGCGCCTGGTCGCAATCGCTCATTTGCATTCTTGAATTGGCCCGAGTTCGACAAAACGACGTGGGCGTCGATCGTGGCTGAAGCTCGCGCGAAGGAGCTGCCGAGCGCACCGATCAAGCTCGAAGGTTTCGATCGCGATCGCGGTGCGATCGAAGCGTCGAACGCGAACGCTGAGCGGGCAGGCGTTGCGGCGGACATCACGTTCGCGGAGCAGCCCATCTCGGCGCTGCCTCCGGCCAACGGCGAAGGTCTCGTCGCGGTGAATCCGCCATATGGTGTGCGCGTCGGAGAGAGCGCGCCGCTACGGAATCTCTACGCGCAGCTCGGCAATGTTCTGCGCGCGCGGCGGAGTGGCTGGCGCCTCGCGATCCTCGGCGCCGATCGTACGCTCGAACGCCAGATTCAACTCGAGCTCGAAGAGCGGTTTGCGACGCGAAATGGCGGGATTCCGGTGCGGCTCATGGTTGGAGCGGTGCCGGGGGGGCGCGGAGTCGAGCGAATAGTCACCTGCTGACCAACTAGCGCGACCGAAGCACCGCGAAAAAGCCCGCCGCCATCGCGACCATGCTCGTGGTCCATAGCGTGAACATCCAACGCATCATTCGCGATTCGACGCTGGCGAGTTGTGCCGTTATGGCCTCCCGAAGCTCGGCGGATTTCAAATCGATCTTCGCGTCGAGCGCGGAACACCTCTGATCGATCTTCGCGTCGAGTTCGACGTGCAGCTGATCGATTTTCGCGTTTACCTGACCGGCTACGCGATCAATCTTCCGATCAAGCTCCGCCGCCCGCTGACCAACCTTCGCGTCAAACCGCGCGAAGTTCGCCTCGTTGACATCACGCAAATCGGATCGGTACGTAGCGTCCACGGCGTTGAACCATTCGACGAGCTCGTTAGTCAGCTCGTCGCCAAATTGCTCGTAGAACCGTCTCGACAACTTCGCGGTGACCGGCATTCGCGTCTCCTGAAAAAGCACGGAATGCCACGATGAGTATACGCACGGTACCCACCATCATCAATTGTGCCCGGCATTGGCTGTACTAATGCAACGAACCCGGCCGCCGGCTGCGTACGCCAACGACCGGGTCCAATGTGACATCTCGCCGTTACTGCTGGCACCGCGCAAATGGACTATCCGGCTTCGTCTTGTCGACGAGCACGCGATGATCCAAATCGCCAACCTTGACCGCGATGTCGAATACGAGTCTGTCAACGGCGGCCATGTGCTCGTACTGGATGTACTGCGGCTCGTCCGTCACCTGGTGATAGTCCGCGTGACCGCCCGTCGTGAAGAAGATCACCGGAATGCCATAGCGCGCGTAGTTCGCGTGATCGCTGCGACAATAGATGTTCTGCGGATGACCGTTCGCGTCCATCGAGTAGTCGAACTTGAACGGCACCGGCTCCGTCTTGTCGACGTCTTCCGCAATGTCGCCCAACTCTGTGGACAACCGGCGTGAGCCGACGAGCTGCAAGTAATTCGGCGCGCCACTGAGCTCCGCGTTGTCCTTGCTGCGACCCGTGATGTCCGTCGCCGCGCCGCGGCCCACCATGTCCATGTTGAGATCGGCCACGATCGAGTCGCGCGAAATAGTGGGATGGTTCGTGAACCACTGCGAACCCCACAGACCTTTCTCTTCGCCCATCTGCCAGATGAAGATCAGCGAACGCTTGGGCTTCACCGCGCCCTTCTGGAACGCTTCGGCGATCTCGAGAATCGACACCGAACCGGAGCCGTCATCGTCGGCGCCGTTGCTGATCGAGTCCTTTCGCGCCGGATAGATCTTCCGCAGCGAATCCTTGATCGCATTGATGCGCGTCCACTCCTCGGCCGTCGGCTCGGGCGCGTTACGCGTGTCGGCGCCTTCGACGCGCGCCACTTCGTTGTACGCCTTGAGCGAATCGTGCTCGGCCACCGGCCGCGCGGCGGACACGCCGATGTGATCGGCATGCGCTCCAATGACGATATACTCTTTCTTGAGCTGCGGATCGGTACCCGGAATGATGCCGATGACGTTACGCGTCGGCGCCGCGACGACACGCTCGCGCACATCGATCGTTGCCGCAACGCCCTTGTCGCCGAGCATCGCGCTGGAGGCAGACTTGCCGAGCAGTGCCGCAGCGACGCGCGGAGTTACCGTGAGGTTCACCGCGCCGCCGCCGGCACCACCGCCGCGGCCACCACGTCCACCGCGGCCGGCGGCACCGGCCGGCGCCGGATGCGCTGCCTGATACGCCGCGCTGCCTTCGCTCTGTACAGTGTCGTTCAGCGTGAACTGCGTTCGCGCCGGTGCCAATGTCGACTCGACCGTCACGATCGCCGCGGCATCGGCCAGCGGATTGTTCGCCGCGCCGCCGCCGCCGCCGCGTCCACCACGTCCAAAGCCGCCGCGTCCAGCGCCACCGGCGCCAGGCAACATGACGACGATCTTGCCGCGAGCCTGATCAGCGGTGAGCTGATGCGTCGTATCACCGGCCGTTCCGCCGAAGACCGCGTCGCCAGACACCTTTTTCGTGGCTGCCGCGCCTGCCGCCGCAAAGTCCTTGTTCACGTGGAAGATCGTCTTGCCCACGGTGAGCGTGGACGCCGGATCGACCGAACGCGCCGTGACCGACAGCGCTTGGAAGTATGTCCCGTGATCGCCGCCAGGAACGAGCCCGAGACGTTTGACCTGCCCCTCGATGTACGTTGTCGCGCGCATGGCGTCGGGCGTGCCAGCTTCGCGGCCACGGAGAGAATCGTCGGAGTAGATGTAGAGCCGGGTCATCAGATCGCACGCTGTGATGGCGGCGACGGTTGGTCCGCCGTGGTACTTGAGCGGCATGGTCTTGCCCGCTTCGGTAGCCGGGCATTTCTGCTGGGCCGACAGAATTGGTGCGGCGGTCGCCAGCGCGATCACAGCCGCGGAAGCGCGCAGGAGCAATGATTGTCTCACGGAAGTCTCACGAGGTAGGGTTTTTGCGTCGGTTAGGCACCCATAACATGATACTCTCACGCACGTTTGGCGATAAATAAAGATCTGGAGCAATTCTGAAGTCGGCTGGGCGGCCGCGGTGGCACTAAGCCTGCCGCTGGTCGGTTGGGCTCGGCGACCCTGCTCGCCGGGCGACATAGGCCGTGCAGGGAGCGATTTACCACACGATCACCACTCTATCACCAACCGGAACGTGCCCGACAAATCCAGAAAAACAGCGAAGCGCGCCTCGAAATCGAGCGCTTCCTCGGCAACCAGTCGTGACGAGCTCATTGCGGCGCTCAACGAGGATTTGAGCCGCGAGTACCAGGCGATCATCGCGTACGTGGCCTATTCGCAGGCCATCAAGGGCGCGCAGTACATGAACATCGCGAAAGAGCTCGAGGTTCATGCGGCGCAGGAGCTCAAGCATGCGCTGATCATCGCCAAGCAGATCGACTATTTAGGCGGCGACATTGGCGTTGTCCCGAAGCCGGTGAAGACGTCGGACAAGGTGACGGACATGCTGCGCTTCGATCTCGCCAATGAGGAAGAGACGATCCGCGCCTACCGCGAGCGCGTGCGGCAGTGCGAGGCACTCGGCGAGTATGCGATTGCGGAGCACATTCGCGAGATCCTGCTCAACGAGCAGGAGCATCTGACGGACTTGGCGACGGCGTTGGGCGAGGATCCGCCGAATTTGTCGCAGGCGAGGTAAGGGTAGGGAAGGGCAGGGTAGGGAAGACTATGCGCGGGCGCATGACCGGGCCGCTCGCGCTTACGTTGCGCGTTGTCCAGACGCGCGGCGGGTTTTCGCTTTGAGTTTCGCACGCAAGTCGGCGGACGGCGTGAACACGAACGCCTTGCCGGCTTTGCGCTGCGACAGCAAATCGAGCTTAGCGAGCCTCAATAGGTCGCTGCGCGCGGTTTCGTAGCTCACCCCATGCGAAATCCGGTGTGATTCAACCGTGTATCGTGCGGTGGGCATCTTCAAGGCGTGATGAATGAGTGCGAGTTGACGCGGATTTAGATCGTCGTTCACTCGCGACGCGCGCCGAACGAGTGTCTCGGCTTCGTGCAACTCAGACGCTTTGCGCGCGAGATATTCGTGCAGGTCGCTAATGGCGCGCAGCAGGACCCGCATCTGATACAGAATGAAATATGTGACGTCGTTGTCGTCTGTTTCAGTGTACAGATACGATCGCGCGTATTGCCCGCGGGCCTTCTTCAGAATTCGAGAAATCGAGACGTACTCGCAGAGCCAATAGCCTTCGCGGGCCATCGCCCAGTAGAAGAGCGCGCGGGCCGTTCGTCCATTCCCGTCGACGAACGGGTGGTCGTACGCAAGCCAGAAATGGAGAATGATCGCTCTGACTGCCGGAGGGATGAATTCGTCCGGTTGCTCGCCATTGGCGAATGAGCACATGAGCTCCATCCGCTTCGCAAGCTCATGTGCGGGAGGTGGCGTATGTAGGCGAGTTCCCGTTTCGTCCTCCACGACAATATCCTCATCTGGCTTCCGGAAGCGTCCAGCGCCATCGGGCTCGTCGAGTGTATCCTCCGTGAGCAAACGTTGAAGTTCTTTGACGAGGTGAGGGGTCAGCGGCTTCTCGATGAATTCCCTGACATAGAGCAAGCCTTGGTAGTTGTTGAGGATCATGCGCTCACTTCGATCCCGCGGCGGTCGTCCCTCCTGGATCATCGCCTTGGCGACTTTTCGCGTCGTTGAAGCGCCCTCTAATTGACTCGAGGTAATGGCTTCTTCCACGATTGACTTGAAGAGGTAGGTATCGCGGGTCGCTGGGTTAGTGACTTGATCGCTTCCTTGAATGTTGCCACCGGCATTCCGATCGATCTGGTGGAGCATCTCCAATGCTGGGGCAGGTATCGCGTATTGAAACGACTCTCCGGACAGGTCCGTTAGGGGAAGCGGTCGATACAGGGCGCGCCGGGCCAGTTTCACCGCGAGCCATTCCTCCGTTGAGGAATAGCCTTTGAGTGGCGGAGCGTGCCGGAAGGTGTCCCAGTGCCGGTATTTGCCGCCCGGGGCTGGTCCTAGACGCTGGGTCAGTTGAGCAAATCGTTCCGCCCCTTGAGGTTGGCTCAAGAGCTCGTTGAGGGCGTCGACGAAATTCGGCGGACTGACCGGAAGCTTCATGCTGGGCTCGGTAAGGAGCGAAAATCCCAATTATCTACTAATTGCTCCAAATTTAGTAGTTGTGACGAAATGGCGAAACTCCTAATTTTGGACAAATTAGTAGCAAATTAGGAGTTGGAGCGTCTCCCGTGTCAGGTTGCGCGCATCTGCGCGTCACTGCAGGCTTCACCCGTGACTGCGCACGACCCCGGTTCAGGGAATCCCTACCCAATGAACGACGCGCCCCTCACGTTGCCGTCGGGCACCGTCGTCCGGCAGCGCAACATCGTTGTATTTCGCGGACGTCACGCAGGTCATGTAAGGATCGTCATCGAAACGCCGACTCCCGCTGCAGAGTCCGATCATGTGGGACGTGACGCGCATGCGGTGGCCGTGCTGCACGACACGCTCGCGAGCGCGCACGACATCGGTTGCGTCATCGTCGACGTGTGTCGGACGCAAGCGTGTCTAGAACTACGCGAGCCGCCGCTCGAGTCGTTTTCATTCGTGCGCGGGCCCGATGGAAATTGGCTTACCACTTCCAGCCTAGATAAGTGATGCACATCTCGCGACGCTGTTCCCCTTCATGACTTTCACTCGAGTTGTGCGAGCAGCCGCCGCGCGCTGGAGAACCAGTATCGTCGCTTCCGCGAGTGTCGTTGCGTGCGTCGTGGGCGCGCGCATCGGACTTCCCGGCGTAGACGGACGTATCGTGCGGGATTTCTTCTCGCGGCATCCGGGAGGCCTGCTTCGCCTCTACGACCTTCTCGTCGGAGGGGCCATATCACGCGCCGCCATCCTCGCGCTCGGCGTGATGCCGTATCTCTCGGCGCTCTGCTACATGGCCATAGCCAAATCGCTGAGTCCGAAATCGCGCACGTTCACGAACGACGCGGGCGGTGCGCAGAGTGCGAATCGCTGGACTCGGCGTCTCGCCGTCGGATTGGCGATGGTTCAAGGCTACGGATACGCGAAGTTCGTCGAATCGATTCCAGGCGCGGTGGCGCATCCGGGAGCGGGCTTCGTTGCTCGAACGGTGATCATTCTCACAGGTGCCACGTTGCTCGTGATTGCGTTCGGCGAACAGATCGGCGCTGCGTCGCACGACCATTCGCCAGAGCAAGACGAGCCGAGCGACGCGCCCGCGGATCGCGGTGTCGACGCGGGCGGCGTGATTGATACTTTGCTCATAACCGGCCCCGCGGTCCGGTCTTCTGCGCGTGGTGAAAAGTATGCCGCGGAGCCCGTCGAGCTCGAGCGCCGCTAGCTCGTTCCCTCGCGCGGCTCTGCGAACGTCAGCGAATAGTCATCAGGATCCGCAATCGTAAACTCACGATATCCATAAACGGCATCGTGAAGATCCTGCAGGAACCGTAGCTCGGGAATCGACGGCGCCGCGCCAGCCAGCACGTCACGCGACCGTTCCATCTGACGTTCCTTGAACAGACGGTAGACCGTGTCGACGCTGCGCATTCGAATCCAGAAGCTGACGTCACGTCTAGTACCCGTGACGTATGCCGGAACGAGCATGATGAACACGGCGCCGAAACTCAACCCCGCCCAATCGATGCCGTCGTCGGATTGATTCGTGCCCTGCAACGTGAAGCCGATCGACGTGTACCACTCGATTGACCGATTGATGTCACTCACGGTGAGCATCGGTTGAATTGCCTGCGCGCCGCGCTGCGCGTCTTTGATCCGCGCGGCGAAGTCCACCGGCCCGTGTGTTACGGGAAGTCTCGCCCCCGCAGCGCGCAGCCGGCGCATCGCTTCCTCGTCACCGCGCAGCATCGCGAGTGCGAGTGGCGTTCGACCCTTCGCATCCGTCGCTTCGAGATCGGCGCCCAGCGATATTGAGAGATCTATCATGTCGTAGTGGTCGCCCGTGCGGAAGCCGCCACCGACCAACCCATCTGGCGGAGCGACAACGTAGTGCAGCGCAGTCTGACAACTCTCGTACTTCGAGAGCCGGCGCTCGAGCGCATGCGGGGTCGTCGCGACGACGCGTCGAATCAAATCGCGATCCGCGCACGCGATTGCGGAGAAGATGTGATGCTTCGCGCCTCGCTCGACGAGCAAGTTTACGACGTCCCACGGAATGTCGGGCGAGAAGCAACACGCCCAGCCGATTACATCCAGCTCGTGCGCGTCGCCCGTGCCGTGAACGTCGGAGCCCGCATCGAGCAGCGCGCGAACGAAGTCGACGCCGCGTCCCACCGCAAAGTGCAACGGAAGAGCGTTGTCGCCCTCCTCGCGCACGTTCGGATTGGCGCCCTCCCCGAGCACTCGCCGGAGCTCGTCGAGATCATTTCGCTTCAGTGCCGCGAAGAGGCGGTCATCGCGCGGGGATTGGCGGCGGTCCACTTCGGCCTTGAGCGCGCGCCAACTGGAAAAACCGTAATCGCGAGCGACCACGCGTTGCGCTTCGGCGAGCTTGGCATTCGCGTTGGCCGCGCGCAGCTCAGCGAGTCGTTCCTTGGCGCGCCGCTTGAGGAAATCGAGCTGCGGGCGCTCTGGCAGTTCCATCGACATACACCCCTCCTTCCAAGAGATGCCCGGTGTCCGCGTCCTCGGGCTGGAAGGTCAGGGTCATAGCTGACCGTCGACGAACAGGGTGAGCTGAGCTCTCTACGCGGACCGTTGGCCGCCCGATCGGCCGATTGTACGATATCATCCGCGCGCTTCGCATGTCCAGGGAAGGTCTGACTTGCCCAGAGCCGAGACTCGGGGGTCGATCACTCACCGTCAGCGGTTGACGCTACTCATGTCCGGATAACGCGTCCCACTCGCCGCGCCAACCGGCAGGATCTCGTCGATCGCCGCGAGCTCTGCGTCCGTGAGCTGAACGTCGTCTGCGCCGACATTCTCCTCGAGACGATTGATGTGCCTCGTTCCAGGGATGGGCACCACGTCATCGCCGCGCGCGAGGACCCACGCGAGCGCGAGTTGCGCGGGCGTCACGCCCTTTGTCTTTGCAATGCGTTCGATCGCGGCGACAAGATCGAGATTCTTCTGGAAGTTCTCGCCCTGGAAGCGCGGGTTGCGCCGGCGGAAATCGCTCTCGGGAAGTTCGTCGAACGACTTGTATTGTCCGGTGAGGAAACCGCGGCCGAGTGGACTGTAGGCAACGAAGCCGATCCCGAGATCACGCACCGTCTCGAGCACGGCATTCTCTTCGACGTCGCGCGTCCACAACGAATACTCCGTCTGCAACGCCGCAATCGGATGCGTCGCATGCGCTCGGCGAATCGTCTCCGGGGCCGCTTCCGACAAGCCCAAGTGGCGTACCTTGCCGGCCTTCACCAATTCGGACATCGCGCCGACCGTCTCCTCGATCGGCACCTTGGTATCGACTCGATGTTGGTAATACAAATCGATATGATCGACCCCGAGGCGTTGCAGCGATGCATCACACGCTTGGCGGACGTAGGCAGCGTCGCCACGAATGCCGAGGAACTCGCCCTTATCTCCACGCACGTTGGCGAATTTCGTCGCGATGACGACGGAGTCTCGACGGTCGCGGAGCGCGCGTCCGACGAGCTTCTCATTCGTGAACGGGCCGTACATGTCCGCGGTATCGAAGAACGTCACACCGAGATCGATCGCACGGTGGATGGTCGCAATCGATTGGTCGTCGTTGCCCGGACCATAGAATTCGCTCATGCCCATGCAGCCGAGGCCGATGGCCGAGACGTCAAGCCTTGCGCGGCCGAGTGCGCGGTGATGCATTGTGATCGTGCTCCGTTCGAGTGAGATCCCGCCAGAAGAAGCTCTCGGGGTGTGCAAGCGACCGCGTCCGCGCCAGTCGCAGCACGCTTTCGATCACCGTCTCGAGTGAGACCGATATGATGAGTGTCATTGCCGTCGCCGCGATCCTCGCCGCGCTCAGTGGAGTCGTTGGCGTCGTGCTGGTTGTTGTGCTCCTGCGCCAGCGACAACAGAAAATCGATTTCGCGCCGCTGTTCGCTCGGATGGACGCACTCGATCGCGTGCACGAGCGCCTCGAGCGCACGCTACGCGACGACCTCGCCGGCCAACGCACAGCGACCAGCGACGGCGAGCGGCGGCTACGCGAAGAGCTCGCGGCCAGCGACAAGCTGCTCCGGGAGGAGATCAACGCCCGAATGCACGAAGGGTTCGGCCACACGTTCAATCAGTTGGTGGCGATTCGCGCAACCATGACCGAGGGTCTCGAGACGTTGCGGCAGGAGAACGGGCGCAAGCTGGACGAGATGCGTCAGGTGGTCGACGAGAAATTGCAAAGCACGCTCGATCGTCGAATCGGCGAAAGCTTCCGCCTCGTCAGCGAGAACCTCGAGCGCGTCCAACGCGGACTCGGCGAAATGCAGACGCTCGCCGCGGGGGTGGGCGACTTGAAGAAAGTCTTATCGAACGTGAAGACGCGCGGCACGTGGGGTGAGGTGCAGTTGGGCAGTCTGCTCGAGCAGATCCTCAGTCCCACGCAATACGAGGCGAACGTCTGCACGAAGGGCGAGGGACTCGAGCGCGTGGAGTACGCCATCAAGTTGCCGTCGAAGCTGGATGACGACGGAATTCTCTGGCTGCCGATCGACGCCAAGTTTCCGCAGGAGGATTATCTGCGCCTCGTGGAAGCGCAGGATGCGGCGAACGCCGACGAAGCCGACAGCGCAGGCAAGGCACTCGAGGCGCGCATTCGCGATTGCGCGCATGACATCTCGACCAAGTACGTGAGCCCGCCGAAGACGACGGACTTCGGCATCATGTTCCTGCCGAGTGAAGGCCTCTACGCGGAGGTGATTCGCCGCACAGGGCTCGTCGAGCGTCTGCAGCGTGAGACGCGCGTCGTCGTCGCGGGACCGACGACACTGGCGGCGATCTTGAACACGTTTCAGATGGGCTTTCGCACGCTGGCGATTCAGAAACAGTCGAGCGAAGTCTGGAACGTGCTCGGTCAGGTCAAGACGGAGTTCGCGAAGTTCGGCGGGGTGCTCGACAAGGTGCGGAAGAAGCTCACCGAGGCGTCGAATGTCGTGGATACCGTGGGTGTGCGGTCGCGCGCGATCGAGAAGACGTTGCGCAGCGTCGAGGCGATGCCGGTGACTGAGGAACTCATTGGCGCGTTGCCGGCGCTCGAGGCGGAGTTGGACGGCCCGCCCGACGATGCCGAGGTGGTGGAGACGCCCTTGACCTGATTCGCGCGCTACGCCGACGGCGGAATGGGCGATCGCACGGCACCCGGCATCGGCGATCGCGTCCCACCAGCCGCCCGCTCTTTGCGATCCGCGAGCAACTTGGTCAAGAAACGCTGCCCTTCGCCGATCCGTTCAACCTCGATCGCGATCGCATCGAGTGCCTGATCGAGCTGCTTCTGATCGACGGTGCTGGCGTCACGTGAGTTACGCGTCGCATCTGCGCGGCGACTCTCCAAGTCCGGAATCAGACCGTTGCGGTCGAGCAATTTCTGCTGCCACCGATTGCGCTCATATGCTCGGCCGATGATGGCTCCAATGATTCCAGTGCCCAACACGGCCCACACCGCCAGAAAACCCATGATGATCTCCGGTACGAGATAGTCGTACTACGTCGCGCCGAGCGAATTGTGTCGGCCCCGGCATCGAACGGCGCGGAATCGAATGCAGCGCTTACCGCAACCCAATTAGATCTCGCGCACGCACGATGAGCGAGACGAATTTTGTCTCGTCAACCGGCGCCGCAGAGTTGTTCCACGTTGCGGTGAGTACGATCCATTGTCCGTCGGCGCGCTGCGCGATGAAACTGAGGTTGATGACGCCAGGCTCTGAGCCGCCCTTGAATCCAGCGTACTTCCACGCCGCCGCAGGCCAGGGAATGCCTTTGTTCACGGACAGCACGCCACGCGCCGCAGCGGCCGGCCCGGACTCGCTGTGATCGCGCAACCACAGCATGGTGCGCGCGAGATCGGCTGTCGACGCAAACCACTCGACCGCGTCGATCGCGATGGGCCCATGACTGAAATCAGGCACTCTCTGTTTTGCGAGGAGTGCCGGATCCGTCAGCACCGCACGCCGCGTCGCGGTATTGCCCGCGATGTAGCGGCTCAAGAGCGCGGCGGTGGTCGGGCTCTTCAGTGCGAACATTTCGCGCGTCGTCAAAAACGGCTCGTTCATCGTCGCGTGGGAATTCCCAGCGACGGACTGAATCGCCTCGACCTTTTCTCGACCGAGCGTTCGCACCATGTGGTCGGCGGCAGTGTTGTCGCTCTGTGAGATCATGAGCGTCGCCAACGTTTGCAGCGTCATCGGCGTTCCCGCCGGCCACGTCTGCAGAATGCCGGATGGCAACGACCGCCACGTGGAGTCGAGAAGCACGACGTCGGCCCAGTGCCGTTTGCTTTGCTCGATCTCGTGCGCGAGCTCCGACAACGCGTAGAGTTTGAACGCCGAGCCGATGGCGAGGGCGCGGCCGGTGTCCAGCGTGGCGACGGGTACGAGACGATCACCGTCGATACGCGCCGCATAGAGCGACGCGTGTCCAGGCAGCGCGGCGAGCTCTTTGAGCAGATCGTCCATCGTCCCCGTGGCGAGGGCGGGCTGGCCGAAGAGCAAACCACTGATCAGATTCGGCGGCGACGCGTCGAGTGTCAACGACATGGGAATGGCATATCCCTTATCGGTGGCGAGTTGAAATTGCGCGCCACTCGGCACTGCTTCGCTCGTGATGCTCGTACGTTGCACGCGTCCCACTTGCGCGAGCTGCGCGGCGATGGCGTGCATTTGCGTCGGCGTGACCTGCGCGAGGAACGCCGCGTCGAAGACCGTGTCGAGACTCAGCGAGGCGCCATTCAGAAAGGCGGTCATCTGCGCGGCACGGCGTTCCAGTGCGACGGAGTCGCGGAGTTGAGCGTGCGCGACTAGGGGCGAGACTACGGGCGCGGCGAACCCGAGGAGGAGCAAAATGCCGGCGCGAAAGCGTTTCATGATTTCGAATACTCCAATCAGGGACGTCGAATCCATTTGAAGACGGCGGCCGTGCTGGCCCTAACATAGACCGCCGCGTTCGCCCCTCGCCACTAGTAGCAGTTTTCTGATTTCCAACTCCGATGCCCTCGTCCTTTGCACATGCAGCAGTTGCGGTGATCGCGAATCCGGTGTTGGCCAAGGCTGATCGCCGGCCTGCCGTCATCTGGATTGCCGCGTGCGCGGCGGCCGCCCCCGATCTCGATGCCATCGGCTGGGTCATTCACGGAGGCAGCGGCGGACTTCCGTCAGCCCATCGCGGAGTGACACACTCGCTGTTCGTCGCGCTTGCCGCCGCGGCTCTCGCGACGCTGGTCTCTCGATATCGATGGCCGCTCGCGTCCGTCGCGCGAACGTTCGGATACTTCGCGCTCGTCATTGCTTCGCACGGATTACTCGACTGTCTCACGTCGTACGGCGACGGCGTCGAGCTGCTCGCGCCGTTCGTGCGCGATCGCTTCACCTCGCCGTGGCAGCCATTCGCCGGACTTGGATCGGAACTACTCTGCCTGTGGCTTCCGGCGATTCTCTTTCTCTACTTCAATGTTGGCGGCTTTGCGAAACGGCCAGTTGCGCGAGGTTGGCGTCGATAAGGAGAAGGACGCACCGGGGGTGGCGCGGCATTGCCATCTTTCGGACGCCGCTTCAAGTTCTTGCCGTGACCCCACAGTCGGCCGCGCCGCTCGATGTCGTCGTCTCTGAGACTCCGTGCTTGAACTGCGGCGCGCCGCTCACCCATTTGTACTGCGCCGCCTGCGGCCAACATCGGGTCGATCTCGCGGCGCCCACGTGGCACCTGCTGCGCGACGCACTGTCCGACGCGACGGACCTCGACGGCCGAATTCTGCGTACCGTGCGCGCACTCGCCTCACCGGGCAAACTCACGATCGACTTCCTGCGTGGCCGGCGCGAACCATACATCGGTCCAGCGAAACTGTTTCTCACCGCTGGCGCGGCGCTGTCGACGACATGGCTGCTGACGCGTAGCGTTGATGGCCGGTACTACGGCTACAACGCCGGCGGGTCGGCGGCGGCATACATCAATTCATTCGTTCGCGGGTTGTTCGCGGCGAGTTTCGCGATCGCGATAACCGGCTGGGCGCTTGCACGCGGCCGGCGTCGCCTTTTTGATGAAGTCGTCTTCGCGTTGCACATCGTCGCGACGGTCGCGCTTTGGATTGCGGTCGTGATCTGGGCCGCGACGGGATGGAAGGTCGCGTGGGGAACGGTGACGCGCGTGCCGTCGAGTGTGCCGTCGTTGATTTACCTGCTGTTCTTGCCCGCCGCGGCAGCGGCGCTCGCGTATACCGGGGTTGCTCTCCGCCGAGTATTCGGTGGGCCGTGGTGGGCGGCAACGCTCCGCACGTTGTTGATTGCGATCATTGGACTCGGCGCGATCTGGCTGGCGATTGCCGTACGTGTTGGGTAACTGAGCCCGCTTGCATCAGGATCTTCTTGACGCCAACTATATGCGCCACGCATATTAGCGGGACGCATATAGTGAGGCGATCGTGGACATCGAGCGCACCACCGACGACCCACCGCCGCTCCGGCCGGTGGAGTTCGACATTCTTCTCAGCCTCGCCGTCGGCGACCGCCACGGCTACGGCATCATCCAGGACGCGCAAGAGCGCGGACTCGGACCGGTTCCCGACGTCGGTACGCTCTACCGCGCGCTGCGTCGTCTCGAGGAGCGCGGCCTCATCAAACCCTCGGGCCGCGCGCCTGCAGCCGACGCGAACGACGAGCGCCGAAACTACTACGGCATCACGCCGCGCGGACGGCGCGTCGCTCGAGCCGAAGCGCGACGACTGCAAGCCCTGACCCGCGCCGCACGATTGAGCGGCTTGCTCGGCGCAGGTGCCGTATGAAACGCCCCGCGTCGGCAACTGCATCCGACCGCTGGGTGCGTCTGCTCCTCCGACTGTACCCGAGCGATTTCCGCGATGAGATGGGTGACGCGTTCGTCGAGGCGTATCACGATCGTTGTCGCGCTGCAGCCGAGCGTGGTCGTGGGGCGCTTGCGGCGGTGTGGTTGCGGGCGCTCGTCGACTCCCTATGGAACGGCGTCGGCGAACGCCTGCGTCCCGCGGTCGCGTGGCGGCGCAGCGGAAATTGGGGACGCGACATGGAGCTGGCCGCGCGTCGCATTCGGCGTTCGCCAGTCTTTGCGTTGTCCGTGATCGGAACGCTCACCATCGGACTCGGCGCCTTTGCGGTCGTCACGGCCGTGATTGATAAAGTTCTCATTCAACCGCTCCCCTATCATCGCCCGAACGACCTGTATTTCGTGTGGCGCGACTACACGGCGTGGTTCGATCTGAAACGAGGATGGGTCGGCGGCCCCGACGTGGCTGCACTCGACACGGCGGGCGGACCGATCGCCGGCGCAGTCGGCTTGCGCCTCGATCAGCGCACGCTGTCGACGAACGCAGCAAGCGCGGGCAATCCGGAACTGATCCCGGTGATGATCTCCACGCCAAAGCTGTTCGACCTGCTCGGCGTGCGCCCGCTGCTCGGCCGGACCTTTGCGCCGAGTGAGGGCGGGGAGAATCGCGCGCCGGTGATCGTGCTCGGCTACGATCTGTGGCAGCGGCGATTCGGCGGCGACCGTTCCATCGTGGGCAGCGACGTGCGATTGAACAACACGCCGTACAAAGTGATCGGCGTGATGGATGAGGGATTCCACTTCGTTCGCCATTCGAGCCTTGGCGCACCCGAGCGGGCGGATGCGTTCATCACGTTTGCGTATTCGCTCGCCGGTCAATCTCCACGATCCGGTGCATTCGCGGCGCTCGTGCGCGCGCGACCCGGTGCGTCACCACAGCAAATCATGGCCGCGGTTGCCGCAGTTGGCGCGGCGATCGATGAGCGAACGTTCAATCACAAAGGATTACGGCTGTATCCGGTGGGACTCGAGGCCGATCTCGTGGCACCGGTGCGGCCGGCGCTCGTCGTCCTCGGGTTGTCCGCGCTCGTGCTCATCATTGTGTTGACGGTGAATCTGGCGACGCTGCTGCTGACGCGCGCGGCGCATCGCGAGCGGGAGTTCGCCGTGTCGCGCGCGCTGGGGGCGAATCGCGCGGCGCTCGTTCGCGCGACACTGGCCGAGGCGGGAATTCTCGGTGCGCTTGGCGGCTTCGGCGCGGCGATCATCGCGATCTGGGGAACGAGGATGCTCGTCGCGCTCGCGCCGCTCGATCTGCCGAGGCGCGAGTCGATCGCTGTCGATTGGAGAATTGGTATGGTCGTCGTTGCCGTGGGTGCGTTGCTCGGTTTGTGCGCCGGTGTGGCGCCGGCGTTCTGGGCCACGCGCTCGACGCTGGCGACACTGCTCCGCCAAGCCGCGGTGCGCGGCGGTGGCCGCGGGCGTCTTCGGCGCGGTCTGGTCGTGATGCAAGTGGCGCTCAGCCTCGTGCTGCTCAGCGCGGGCGGTATGGTTGCGCGCAGCTTCGAGCAACTGCTGCGGTCGCATCCGGGTTTCGATCCCGAGGATGTGCTCACGCTTCGCGTCGAGGTCGCACCGTGGCGATATCCGAACAATGCATCGGCCGTGGCGTTCGACGACCAGTTCCAGCAAGCGCTCGCGGCGCTGCCGGGCGTCGTCGCTACCGGTGCGTCGTCGGCGGTGCCGTTGACCGCCAATACCGATCAGCGCGACGTACGGTTTCCGACGGCTCCCGGGAACACCGGCCAGAGTGATCGTGACGAACCGCTCGTCGACGTGATGCAATCGCGCGCCGGTTGGTTTCGAACGCTGCGCATTCCAATCCTCGCCGGACGCGACTTTGCGCCTCCGCGCGCGGGCGCACCACGCGAAGCGATCATCGATCGTACGCTGGCCGCGCAATTCTTTCCCTCGGGCGGGGCGATCGGTGCGACGCTCGTCATCGGCGACACATTGCATCCGCTGACGGTCGTCGGCGTTGTCGATCATGCACGGCAGTACGACCTCTATCGCGACGGTCGGCCGCAGGTGTATCTGCGCGACGACGATGATACGTACGGTCCGCTGTATTTCGCGGTTCGGACAACGCGCCTGCCGCTCGATCTCGTGCCGGACATTCGCGCCGCCATGCGACGACTCGATTCGCAATTGGCGATCGCCGACGTGCGCACGCTCGACGACATCGTGAATCAATCGGTGCGGCAGCAACGCTTGAGCGCCGTTCTCGTGGCGGGCTTCTCGCTCGGCGCGCTGTCGCTTGCGGCCATGGGCTTGTTCGGTGTCGTCGCTGGTACTGTGGCAGCGCGGCGACACGAGATCGCCGTTCGCCTCGCGCTTGGCGCCGACAACGGGTCGGTTCTCCGTCTCGTGCTTGGCGAAGGTGGTGTGCTCGTTGCGCTCGGGTTCGTTGTTGGCGTACCCGGTGTGCTGCTGACCGGAAGTGTGATTCGCAGCGCGCTCGTGGGAGTGTCGCCGTTCGATCCATTGACGCTCAGTGGCGTTGTGACGGGTATGATGATCGTCACGCTCGCTGCCTGTTATCTCGCGGCGCGGCGGGTGACGGCGATCGATCCTGCGGGAGCGTTTCGCGGCGAGTAAACGTGTGAGTCTGCCGGGTACGAGATTTGCTCGCGTCGTACCCACCCCACGACTTACCAGGTCTCGCCATGTCAGCTCCCCGTACTGTGACTCTCTGCGGCCGCTCGCTCGACGAGCCCGGCCACATCTGCGCCTTTTTTGATTCTCGCACCGAGGAATACGACGTCCTCACGCCGTATTTCAAGGAAGGCATCGCGCTCGAGGAAGAAGTCATCAACATCGTCGACACGCACCGGCATCGCGACCACTGCAACCGGTTGAAAGCGCAGGGGATCGACGTCGATGCGGCAATGGGCGAAGGGCGCCTTCAGGTCCTCACGGCCGAAGACACGTATATGAAGGGCGGTCGGTTCGGTGCACAGCGCATGTACGAGATGCTGCAGGGTGCGCTGGCCGACGCGCATCAAAAGGGACGGCGCGTACGCACGTCGGGCGTGATGGATTGGGCGCTCCATGGCGCGGCCGGAACCGAGGAGCTCATGGAGTACGAGTCGCGCGTCAATTTCCTCGTGCCGACGTACGACTGTACGCTGCTCTGCGTCTACGACATCAATGAGATCAGCGGCCGGATGATGATGGAGATTCTCACGACGCATCCATACATCATCTTCAACAAACAGATTCGCGAGAATCCGTACTATGTCGCGCCGCTCGAGCGGCTGCGGCAGGTGCTGCTGCCGGATGGCGCGCCGATGACGCAGAGTGAATTGCCGGTGGCCTGACGGCCGGCGGTTCGCTCCCGGTTGACGCGCGCGCCGCCGTTCTGTACCATTCCACACACCTAGTGTGTGGAGACGCCGCATGCGCAGCGCAAACGACATGCTCCATGGAACGCTCGACGTGCTCATTTTGCGCGCGCTCGCGTGGAGTCCCATGCACGGATACGCCCTCGCCAATTGGATCGGCGAACGCGCGTCCGGAGAATTAGAGATTGCTGATGCGGCGCTGTACAAGGCGCTGCACCGTCTCGAAGCGTCCGGCGCGATCGACGCCCATTGGGGACTCTCCGAGAACAACCGCCGCGCCAAGTACTACTCGCTGAGCCCGCGCGGTCGAAAAGTTCTGACTGCCGAGTTGGAGACGTGGCGTCGGTTCGCCCGTGCCGTCGCGGCGGTCCTCGAGCCCGCTGACACGCGCGGCCGGAGCTGACGCCATGAGCGAGCCGCTACTGCCGCCCCGAATTCGCCAGCTCTTTCGGCTTCCTGCCGACACCGCGGCACGTGTCGCCAACGACGTCGACGAAGAGCTCGCGTTCCACCTCGAGATGCGCGCTAAGGAGCTCGAGGCTGCGGGCCTCTCGCCAATCGAGGCGGCCGCTGAAGCACGCCGTCAATTCGGCGACACGGCCGATGTCGAGCGCCACGCACTCGACGTCTTCGCGCCGGTGCAGCGTCGCGCGCGCACGCGTGACATCGCATTGGGTTGGCTCCACGATCTCCGCATTGCAACGCGGCAGTTTCGGCGTGCCCCACTCTTCTCGGCCATCGCTGTGATGACGTTGGCGCTCGGGATCGGCGCAAATACTGCCATGTTCTCGGTCATTCACCATCTGCTGCTCGCGCCGCTCCCGTATGTGGATGGCGGTCGGATGACCGAGCTGCGTATGGCGACTGGCATGCTCAACATGCAGCCAGATGGTGCGACATTCGGCGCATGGCGCGCCCGTGCCCGATCATTCGACGACATCACGTTTGCGAATGGCAGCCAGCACGTGTTGGACGACGGTGCGGAAGAGTCGCGGGTATCGGCCGCCGAGATCGCAGCGAACTATTTCTCGTTCCTCGGCGTGCATCCCGCGATCGGACGCGCGTTCACGGCCGACGATGGACGAGTCGGCGCCGCGCCCGTGGCCATCATCGGATATTCGCTGTGGCGTCAGCGATATGCCGGATCCAAAGACGCCGTCGGCCAGCGCATTCGCGTCGACAGCGTGACTCGAACGATCGTCGGCGTTGCTTCGCCGCGACTTGGTGTGCCGTTCGACGACGGGAGTGATCCGGTTGTCTGGATGCCAGCGACGGAGTCAGCAGCGGATACGTATTTCACGATCGGCAAACTGCGCAATGGAGTGAGCACCGCGGTCGCCGCCGCCGAGTTGGCATCCATCTCCGCGACGGTGGACCACAGTGCGTACAAGGGTCCGAAGATGACGGAGGCCAGAGTACTCCGGCCACAGGATCTCCTCGGCGACAAATATCAGCGTGCGCTCCTGTTGCTCTTTGGCGCCGTGTCGGCTGTGCTCATGATCGCGTGCGCGAACGTTGCGCATTTGCTGCTCGCGCGCGCCTGGGGACGTCAGCGTGAATTCGCCATACGCGGTGCGCTCGGCGCCGGTCGCGCACGACTCGCGCGACTCATGCTGTGCGAGAGCGTTGTACTTGCAGTGGCCGGAGGCATCGTCGGATTGCTCGTCGCCAAGGGCGCACTCGCGTTGATCGTCGCATATCGACCAATCCAGTACGAGGGATTGGATCACGTACGCCTCGAGCCCGCGGTGTTGGGATGGACGTTAGGTATATCACTGCTCTCGGCAATTTTGTTCGGCTTCGGGCCCGCGCTCTTTGCCGGCGGGCGACGAGCGAGCGATCTGCTCAAGTCGGGCACGCGAGTGTCGGGACTGTCGGGTGGTGCGCGGCGTGCGCGCGGCGGTATGATCGTCGTGGAAGTTGCGTTGTCGGTGGCGCTGCTCGTTGTCGCCGGCCTGTTGGTGCGTTCGTACGACGCGCTGCTGCATGTACCGCTCGGATTTGATCCGCAGAATTTGAGCGCGCTACGTGTCTCGGTTCCGGCATCGGTTCCGGCACCTGCGCGCTCTGCGTTGCTCGCCGACATGCTCGCCGGAGTTCGCCGCATTCCGGGGATCAACGACGCGACGTTCGGCGGTGTGCCGCTCGAGACTGGGATGCTCATGGGAGACATCGAACCCGAAGGCGGGCGGCCGGCGAATGTATCTCCGATCCGTCTCACAGGGCTGTACGCCGTGCAGGCAGGCTATTTCAAGCTGGTTGGCATTCCCCTTCGTGGAAGTACGTTCGGCGGCGACACCACTGGGCGCACGCCTGGACCGACCAGTGAACTGGTGATCAGCGAATCGCTGGCGCGCCGACTTTGGCCGAACGGTGACGCGGTGGGTTCACGAATGCGACTCAATCCACGCAGCGATTGGATGACAGTCGTCGGCGTAGCGGCGGACCTGTCTTATCCGGGGCGCACCGGCGAGCCGTATGATTTTCAGGTCTATGAGCCGGCACTTACGCGGTTCACAACGACGGAGATCGTCTTCCGTCAACGCGTCCCACTCGAAGCGCTTGTGCCAGCAATTCGAAAGACCGTCGGCGCGGTGTATCCTGGCGCAACAATCGTTGGAGACGTGCGAACTGCCGATGGCGATTTGCGCGAGATACTCGCTGCGCCGCGGTTCGCGATGACGCTGCTTGGCGTGTTCGCGCTCATCGCGCTCTCGCTGTCCGCGATCGGCTTGTACGGCGTCATCTCGTACGCGGTCGGCCAACGCACGCACGAGATTGGCGTTCGCGTCGCGCTCGGAGCACGGCCGCGCGACG
Source organism: Gemmatimonadaceae bacterium (assembly GCA_036499625.1). Taxonomy (GTDB): domain Bacteria; phylum Gemmatimonadota; class Gemmatimonadetes; order Gemmatimonadales; family Gemmatimonadaceae; genus JAQBQB01. The sequence continues at coordinate 21,971 of DASYDJ010000062.1, read as the reverse complement.
TGAGACGACTCGTCGCGCGCGAGAGCGGTACGCTCGTGGGAATCGGTCTGCTCGTCGGACTCTGCGCAGCTGTCGCCGCTTCTCGTGCGACGCAATCGTATCTGTTCGGCGTCGCACCGTTCGACGTCGTGACTTACACGGCGGTGAGTGTGTTGCTTGGCGCGGTTGCACTGCTGGCGTGCTACGCACCGGTTCGTCGCGCGCTGCGCGTCGATCCCATCGTCGCCTTGGCGGCCGACTGACGCAACGTACATGATGGGGAGACAAGTCCGATGAGCGACACGCTAACGGCGGAGCTTCGAGGAGCAACGGTCACGCTGCCGCGGCTTGGGCTGCGGGGTACGAAGCGAGTGATCGTGTTTGCGGCTGTGGTCCTCGGCGCCACGACGGCCAGCATCGCCTTTCTTGCGCTCCGGCATCGCGCGAATGACGACGCCGTCGTCCCGGTGATGAACTATTCCTCGTTCTTTCGCGATGAGCGCGGCCTTCCGATGGGACTGAGCTTGATGCCGTCGCCAGTCGGGTCGCGCTGGGCCATTGCCGCCGAGCCGCGCGCGGTGAGACTCGGCGCGCGATTGGCCGACCTCGAAATTGTGTCGTTCGCGCGAATGGGCGCGACGCACGCGTCGTACTACGATGAGAGTCCGGTGGCGAACTGGGTGGTGATTCGGAACTCGGACCTCATCGAGAAATTCGCCGGAGAGCTTGCCCAAGGTTTCGACGCAGTGCCTGAAGGTCGCGTGACCGCGGCGTGGTATCGTCTCGTACAGGCGCGCGGCCGCGATCGCGCCACCGTGGAGTGGACGTACATGGGTCACGCGCGCGAGTGGGCACTCGATTTTCATCCCGGCCTGCTCGTGTTGGGCGAATGGTTGGAGCTCGGCCGCGCGGCAGCGCTGCGACACGACTACTCGTTCTTCGCGCGGCCGGAGAGTCGTGCGCTCTTGGCGGGCGCGTTGCTGCTGCCGAAGCTCTCGCCGCAGACCGCAGTCTCGCTCGAGCTCGTGCGGGACTTGACGTCGCGCACGACGGCAGGCGATTTCCGCGCGCTCGAGCACGCGCTCACGGCGGCGCTCGAGACACTGGCGAAATGATGTCGGAATGAGCGAGAGCGATCGCGGGAACGGGCTAACGACAATCCCCCACGCCGATCAGCGTGCAGATGATCCCGCCGCTCGACCTGCGCGGCCGCGCCGCATTCGCCGCTTTCGCCGCCTGCGCATCGACATTGTCCGGCCGAGGACCGCGCGCGAGCGTTATCGCCGGAACAAAAATCACGCTGCTGCGCCGCAACCCAAGCGCCGACCGATCGTAGTACACGCCCAGCTCCGGCCGTATTGAAAAGCTGCGGTCGCCGAACTGCAGTCCGCCGAATCCGCCGAGGGTCGGTGAATCCGAGACAGCGCCTTGCGTGATGGGTATCACTTGGATTGCGCGCAATCCGCCGAACGGCATGATGCTCGCCGATTCGTCTCCCGACGCAATCAGTGTCGCTTCCATTTCCGCGTGCTCTCCCCAATTCACTACGCCGCCGCCGATCATGTACGCGAGCGCCGGCTGTCCGGAGCCTGCGTCTTCGAATCGATGCTTGTAGTTCACGATCGCGCCGCCGGCGCCGGGCATGAGCCGCAACCCGACGTCCGACCGCTCATCCATGCCGTGTCGCCATTCCGCATCCAGTCCCCGCATCGGAACGCTGACGCTGTCGCCGGGGGACTTCACGGCGTTCGGGATGAAATACATGGATGCGGTATGCGTCGACTGTCCGACGGGAGCGGTTTCAGCAGTCGAGCCAACCGTGTACGGAATGCAGGCCGTGGCCTGTGCGAGCGCGAAAAGACCGACGGCAGCAACGTGGATGTGAGTAACGAAATGGCGGCGAATCGTGCGCATGTCGAGCTCCGGTTGATGACACGCGCAGGGTACGTTTGGTCGGGAAACGCCTCTATACGTCAGATGACGTAGTGGGTCCGTGTTCCCGCATTCGATCGGCCAGCTCTCCGCGTGAGGTCACGCCGAGCTTCGTGAAGATGTTCGACAGGTGGGTACTGACAGTCCGCGATGAGATGTCGAGCGCGGTACCGATCTCCTTGTTCGACTTTCGCGCGGCAACCAAGCGGGCGATCTCGAGCTCGCGCGAGCTCAATGCTCCTTCGCCGCTGCCGCCTCGTTTTGGCGGCACGCGTGCGCCAATCGCGCGCAACTCCTCGCGCGTCGTTCGCAACTCGCGTGCGGCGCCCAGACGCTCGAAGATCGCGTGTGCTTCCTGCAACTCGCGCGCTGCCGCCGGCGTGTCGCCCGCAGCGCTGAGCGCGCGCGCGATGAGTCGGCGCAGGCGCGCAGCGTCGAACACGAATGACGCTTGCTCGAGCGCCAGCCGCGCCGAGCGAAGTAGCGGCACCGCCTCGGCAGGATCACCCGTGAGCAGAGTGAGGAGAGCATCCGTGGTGTCCGCCCATGCGAGGCCGAGCGGGTGTCCCATTGCAACCGCATCACGTCTGAGTCGCGCGTTGTGTGTCTTTGCGCGCTCGTAATCCTCGAGGTACAGCGCCGTCTCGATGATGAACGGCAGCAGCCGGTAGATGCCCCAGGCGACGTAGCCGGCGCGGTCGGCAAGCGCGAGACCTGCTTCACCGATCGCCAGCGCTCGCTCGTTCTCGCCGGCGGTCATGAGATATCCCGCCATGCCCGTGTGCGCGGGAACGAGCGCGTGCACATCGAGTGCTGGCACGTCTCCGCGCAATTCCCGTTCGTCCGTCGCGCCGGACAACGCCCACGCTTCTTCGATGAGAGATCTCGCATGAGCGAGGTCGCCGAGTCCACGATGGACGAGCCCGGTCCAGACGAGAAGCCGCGGCAGCAGTGTGCGTTGGCCAAGCGCGCGTGCGGCGGGAATGGCCCAATCGGAAATCGCGAGCGCCGCTTGCCACTCGCCAATTCCTCCAAGGTATTCGATCTCGACGTCCGCGGTCCACAGTTGCAGAACGGGCGAACGGGTTTCTTCGGCGAGCCGGCGGGTTTCCTTCAGGTGGTGAGCGATGCGCGGCGTATCGCCGGTGAGGCCGGCGTGAACCGCCATCGCTCGGTGGACCGACCATTCGAGCGATGCGTCGCCCGACTCAGCCGCCAATGCCGCCGCCTGCTCGCCGTGCATCTTGGCGCGCTCGGACGGACCGCTCCAGGTGTGGAGCAGAAGCAGCGCGCGGTGCGCGCGAGCAAGCAGGGAACGCTTGTCGAGTCGCGTGGCGATCGCGAGCGCCGTGTGTGCGTCGGTGAGCGCTTCCTCGCGCCGTCCTATCGCGTGGAGCGCGTCGGCCCGGGCGAGATGGAGCAGAACGACAGGCTCGCCTTCGCTTTCACTCGCAAGCAATGAGAGACCCGCGTCATACCGGGCGATGGCCTCCGCGTGCGCGTTGGCGGCGGCGGCGATCAATCCGATGCGGCGCGCGATGGCGGCTGCCTCTCGACTGTCGCCCGCGGCCTTCGCGTCGTCGAACGCTCGTTGCCAGAGTACGCGCGCAACGTCGATCTCACCGAGCCGCTGTCGCGCCCGCGCCAAGAGAACGAGCACGTCGAGGTGCTCGCGCGTCGTCGCGGCGCGCTCGCCGGACCGCTCTATCGCGCGCAGGGCCGGCTCCAGATACTCCGTCGCCGCTGCGTCCGCGTGTCGCGCAATCGCCTGTCGACCGGCGGCGACGAGATAGCGCAGCGCGCGGAGGTCGCCTGGTCCGCGTTCCGCACGAGTGTGATGGAACGCCAACTCATCGGCGTGCGCCAGCGCATTGGCCGCGTAGAGGTGCTCGAATGCCGCCGAAATGCGGTCATGCATGGCTCGCGCGCGCGCGCGGCCGAGTGCGTCGTATAGTGCGGATCGAACGAGTGGATGAGAGAAATCATATGACGTATCGGCGACGTCACCGGTGTCGGTGATTTCTACCATCCACTGTCCGCGGCACAGCTCATCCAGCGCATCGAGAAGAGCCGGTTCGGGCACGGCGCCGATGGCGCGGAGCACTGATGCCCGAACGCGACCGCCCAAGACGGCGCTCGCGTCGAGCAGGGCGCGCGCGAATTCGGTGAGCCGCACAGCGCGACTGAGCACGACGTCGCTCACCGATCGCGACGGCGTTAGCGTCGCGCCTTGCCATCGGTCGGGTCGCGCCAGGCCTGTCCACGTGCCGTCGAGCCGTTGGATCTGCTGCGCCTCGATCAGCGACTTGAGCGTTTCATCAATGAAAAATGGATTCCCGCGCGTCCAATCGTGCACGGCCGCCGCCAAATCGCGCACGGTCGCCGGCGGCGCCTCGAACGTATGCGCGAGAAGGGCCGTCGTCTGTTCGCGCGAAAGCGGCGAGAGGCGAATCGATCGCGCAGCGCCAACGGATACGAGCGACCGTTCGGCCGTGGAGAGAGGCGAGGCAACATCTCGGTCGTCGTCCGCATGCGCCGCGAGGATCATGAGATGGCCGTCGATCGCGCCGGCGTGCGCCTGTCGTGCGAGGAAATGCAGCAGCGCCATCGACGCATCGTCTGCCCACTGCAGATTGTCGAGCACGAGCAGTAGCGGACGTCGCGCGCAGAGACGCCCAATGAGCTGCGCTACGCTCCAGAACGTTCGCGCTTTTGCCTCGTCGGCCGCGGCGCCAGTCGGCGGAGCCGCCGCGAACAGCGACGGCAGAACTGCCGCGAGATCACCGGTGGCGCCGCGAGTAAGTACCGTAAGCGCACCCGGATCGAGGCCGCGCAACAGCGGAAGCAGGGCGTCGGTGAAAATGGCGTATGGCACGCCGAGCTCCACGGCAAACGCCTGCCCGCGCGCGACGGAAAACCCTTGCCGACTCGCAGCATCCGCGAGACTCGTGGCGAGGCGCGTCTTTCCCACGCCGGCTTCGCCGGTGAGAAAAATCGTTGCGGCGTGTCCCGCGGCGGACTCGGCGAGAGCCGCTGTGAGCACTTCGAGCTCGGCGTCGCGTCCAATGAGGGAGAGAGGCGGCATGCTGGCGTCCATCGCGGATATAGGAGGCTGTGCGTGGCCGAGTCAATGTTGAGGTGTCACGCTCCAACCGCGAGCCCTGACTCGACTTACGATCTCGGCCGCCGTTCCGTGTCCGCCTGTGTCCGGTTTTTGCAGAGTACAGCCTGAATCGCCGGACTGCATTACGACCGATACGGCCGAGACCGGCATCACTCTTGAACTAGCACGCATCGGGCGAGCGCAGCTCGCGTCTCCCCCGCACCGAAACGGCGCGGGACGATCAACGCATCCTAGCACGTGTTCCGCCACCGCCTGCACTGCGGTGGCTATCGGCATCGTACCCTCTCGTCAGGAGCTGACCGTGGGCGTCGGCGACACACCGGAATTCCTCGATCAAGAACCCTCCGACGCCGGTGACAACGGCGGTGGACGCGGCGGCAATGGCAGTCGGCGCCGAAAGAAAGGCGGCGCTGCGATCGCCAAGAATGGCGGGCGTGGTAAGCAGGCTTCGGCGGGCAACAGCGCCGACGATTCGGGTAGTGACGTCATCGTCGCCGACGCCGCGGAAGCTGACGAACAAGTCGCCGAAGGCTCGACGGCGCGGCGAGGATCGCGCGATCGGTCGCTGCACCGGCTGCTCGCTGGACTGCGCGCCGTGAACGCCGGGGACTTCTCCGTTCGCCTCACGGCGAATGGCGATCCGCTCATAGCCGAGATCATCGACGTGTTCAACACGGTCACGCACAAGCAGGCGCGGCTCGTGGAGGAGATCGGACGCGTCGGTACGTCGGTCGGTCGCGAGGGCAAGATGCGCGATCGCGTCGCGATGGCCGGCGTCGGCGGCCAGTGGGTCACGGCCGTCGACTCGGTGAACAGTCTCATTACAGATCTCGTACAACCCACTTCCGAAGTGTCGCGCGTCATCAAGGCTGTGGCCGAGGGCGACTTGTCGCAGAAGGTGGAGTTGGAGATCGAGGGAAAGCAGGTGCAGGGCGAGTTCTTCCGAATTGGATCGACAGTGAATCGCATGGTCGATCAGCTCAATGCGTTCGCGAGCGAAGTGACGCGCGTGGCGCGCGAAGTCGGAACGGAAGGCGTGCTCGGTGGACAGGCGAATGTGCCGGGCGTCGGTGGTACGTGGAAGGACCTTACCGACTCTGTGAACGCGATGGCGTCCAACCTGACGAGTCAGGTGCGCAGCATCGCCGTGGTCACGACGGCGGTCGCCAACGGCGATCTGTCGCAGAAGATCACGGTCGAAGCGAAGGGCGAAGTGCTCGAGCTCAAGGACACGATCAACGTCATGGTCGATCAGTTGTCCGCATTCGCGAGCGAAGTGACGCGCGTGGCGCGCGAAGTCGGAACGGAAGGCGTGCTCGGTGGCCAAGCGAACGTGCCGGGCGTTGGCGGAACGTGGAAGGATCTTACTGATTCTGTAAACGCGATGGCCGGCAACCTGACGAGTCAGGTGCGAAACATCGCGGATGTAACGACGGCGGTGGCAAAGGGCGATCTGTCGCGGAAGATCACGGTGGAAGCCAAGGGCGAAGTGCTCGCCCTGAAGAACACGATCAATACGATGGTGGATCAGCTCTCGGCGTTCGCGGCCGAAGTGACGCGTGTGGCGCGCGAAGTGGGCACCGAGGGAGTGCTCGGTGGACAAGCCGAAGTGTCCGGCGTGAGCGGCACGTGGAAGGATCTCACGGACAACGTGAACTTCATGGCCGCCAACCTCACCAACCAGGTGCGAAACATCGCGCTGGTGACGACGGCGGTGGCGGCGGGCGATCTGTCGCAGAAGATCGCGGTGGAAGCAAAGGGCGAAATTCTCGAGCTGGCGAACACGATCAACGACATGGTCGACCGGCTCGGTGTGTTCGCCGACGAAGTGACACGCGTGGCGCGCGAAGTGGGAACCGAGGGTGTACTCGGCGGCCAAGCCAACGTGCCGGCGGTGAGTGGTACTTGGAAGGATCTCACCGATTCTGTAAACGCGATGGCGAACAACCTGACGAGTCAGGTGCGTAACATCGCCGACGTGACGACCGCGGTGGCGAATGGCGATCTGTCGCGAAAGATCACGGTCGAAGCGAAGGGCGAGGTGCTCACGCTCAAGAGCACCATCAACACGATGGTCGATCAGCTCTCGGCGTTCGCAGCGGAAGTCACACGCGTCGCACGCGAAGTGGGCACCGAGGGAATACTGGGCGGTCAGGCGAACGTGCCGGGCGTTGCGGGTACGTGGAAGGATCTGACCGACAACGTGAACTTCATGGCGGCGAACCTGACCAATCAGGTGCGCAGTATCGCCGTGGTTACCACTGCGGTGGCCAACGGCGATCTATCACAGAAGATCGCGGTTGAAGCGCGCGGCGAGGTGTTGGATCTCAAGGACACCATCAACAACATGGTGGAGAAGCTGCGCATCTTCGCCGACGAAGTGAGTCGCGTGGCGCGCGAGGTGGGAACGGAAGGTGTGCTTGGCGGGCAGGCGAACGTGCCGGGTGTCGCGGGCACGTGGAAGGGTCTGACCGACAACGTGAACGCGATGGCCGGTAACCTCACGGCGCAGGTGCGTAACATCGCCGACGTGACGACGGCGGTCGCGAAGGGCGATCTGTCGCGCAAGATCACGGTGAACGTGCAGGGCGAGGTGTTGGAGCTGAAGAACACGATCAATACGATGGTGGATCAGCTCAACGCGTTCGCATCCGAAGTGACACGCGTGGCGAAAGAAGTGGGAACAGAAGGAAAGCTCGGCGGCCAAGCGCGGGTCGAAGGTGTGAGCGGTACATGGCGAGATCTCACCGAGAACGTGAATGGCATGGCCGCCAACCTCACCGTGCAGTTGCGCGACGTGAGTGCCGTCGCAACGGCCATTGCCGAAGGCGACCTGACAAGAAAGATCACCGTCGAAGCGCAAGGTGAGATTCTTCAGATTAAAGAAGTAGTAAATAAGATGGTCGATCAGCTCAACTCGTTCTCCGGCGAAGTGATTCGCGTGGCGCGCGAGGTGGGTACGGATGGTGTGCTGGGCGGCCAGGCGAACGTCCCAGGCGTGGCGGGCACGTGGAAGTCGCTCACCGAGAACGTGAACGGAATGGCGAACAACCTCACCAATCAGGTGAGAAACATCGCCGACGTGACGACGGCCGTTGCCAAGGGCGATCTGTCTCGAAAGATCACTGTGGAAGCGAAGGGCGAGGTGCTCGCCCTAAAGAACACCATCAACACGATGGTCGATCAGCTCTCGGCGTTCGCGTCCGAAGTAACACGCGTGGCGCGCGAAGTAGGCACTGAGGGAATACTCGGCGGCCAAGCCACAGTGCAAGGCGTGAGCGGCACGTGGAAGGATCTTACCGACAACGTGAACTTCATGGCCGCGAACCTGACGAATCAGGTGCGCAGTATCGCCGTCGTGACGACGGCGGTCGCCAACGGCGATCTGTCGCAGAAGATCACTGTCGAAGCGCGCGGCGAGGTGTTGGACCTCAAAGACACCATCAACAACATGGTGGAAAAGCTTCGCACGTTCGCCGACGAAGTGAGTCGCGTGGCGCGCGAGGTGGGAACCGAAGGACGGCTCGGTGGTCAGGCGAGCGTGCCGGGCGTCGGTGGAACGTGGAAGGATCTGACCGACAACGTGAACGCGATGGCCGGCAACCTGACGGTGCAGGTGCGCAACATCGCCGACGTGACGACGGCGGTGGCCCGCGGCGACCTGTCGCGAAAGATCACCGTGGACGTGCGCGGAGAAATTCTCGAGCTGAAGAACACCATCAACACGATGGTCGATCAGCTCAACGCATTCGCCGGCGAAGTCACGCGCGTGGCGCGCGAGGTGGGAACGGAAGGAAAGCTGGGCGGACAGGCGAAAGTGCCCGGAGCGGCTGGTGTGTGGCGCGACTTGACCGACAACGTGAACGGTCTCGCATCCAACCTCACGACGCAGGTGCGAAACATCGCTGACGTCACGACGGCGGTGGCCAACGGCGATCTGTCGCAGAAGATCACGGTCGAGGCGCAGGGCGAGGTGCTCTCGCTCAAGAACACGATCAACAACATGGTGGACCGCCTCCGCGTCTTCGGCGACGAAGTCACACGCGTGGCAAAGGAAGTGGGCACCGAGGGCATCTTGGGCGGCCAGGCCGAAGTGCCGGGTGTAGCAGGCACGTGGAAAGGTCTGACGGACAGCGTGAACGCGATGGCGAACTCGCTGACGGCGCAGGTGCGTAACATCGCCGACGTCGCGACGTCGGTGACGAAGGGCGATCTCACTCGGCAGATCAGCGTGGAAGCGCAGGGTGAGCTCGATGAGCTCAAGGCGAACATCAATCAGATGATCGGCAACCTGCGCGAAACGACCGAACGCAACCAGGAGCAGGACTGGCTCAAGACCAACCTGGCCAAGTTCAGCCGCATGATGCAGGGTCAGAAGGACCTGGAGAGTGTTTCGCGTTTGATCATGAGCGAACTGACACCGCTCGTGAGCGCGCACCACGGCGCCTTCTTCATGGTCGACAACGAAGCAGGCGGTGCGATGCTCAAGCTCATCGCGAGCTACGCATATCGCCAGCGGAAGCACGTCGCCAACCGCTTCGCCATCGGCGAAGGGCTCGTTGGTCAGGCGGCGCTCGAGAAGCAGCCGATTCTCCTGCAGAACGTGCCGGACGACTACATCCAAATCACATCGGGCTTGGGTGAAGCACCGCCGCGCAACATCATCGTGCTGCCGATTCTCTTCGAGGGCGAAGTCAAAGCCGTCATCGAGCTCGCGAGCTTCCTGCCGTTCAGCCAGATCCACCAGATGTTCCTCGACCAGCTCACCGAGTCGATCGGTGTCGTGCTGAACATGATTCAGGCAAACATGCGCACCGAGGAGCTTCTCGAGCAGTCGCAGAAGCTCACCCAGGAGCTGCAGAGCCAGTCCAAGGAGCTGCAACAGCAGCAGGACGAGCTCAAGCGCTCCAACACGGAGCTGGAGGCGCAAGCGCGAACGCTGCGACAATCCGAAGAGCTGCTCAAGGAGCAGCAGGAGGAGTTGCAGCAAGTCAACGAAGAGCTCGAAGAAAAAGCGTCGCTGCTCGCCGAGCAGAACGCGAAGGTCGAGCAGAAGAACCGCGAGGTCGAATCGGCGCGCGTGGCGCTCGAGGAGAAAGCGGAGCAGCTCTCGCTCAGCTCCAAGTACAAGAGCGAGTTCCTCGCGAACATGTCGCACGAACTGCGGACACCGCTCAACTCGTTGCTCATCCTCTCGAAGCTGCTCACGGAGAACAAGGACAAGAATCTGAGCGGCAAGCAAGTGGAATTTGCGCAGACGATTCACTCGTCGGGCACCGACCTCTTGAACCTGATCAACGACATTCTCGATCTGTCGAAGGTCGAAGCCGGCAAGATGGAGGTCAACGCCGGCGACTTGTCGATGAACGAAGTGAAGGACTTCGTGGAGCGGACATTCCGGCCGGTCGCGGATCAGAAGAAGATCTCGTTCACGGTCAACATCGGACAGGACACGCCGTCTGCGATCTATACCGATGGACAGCGACTGCAGCAGGTGCTCAAGAATCTGTTGTCGAATGCGTTCAAGTTCACGTCAGAAGGCGGCGTGACGCTCACGATCAACCGCGCCGATACGACGCGGCGCTTCGCCAGCCGCTCGCTCGACCGCATCGAAGGCGGTGTCATCGCATTCGAGGTGCGTGATACTGGAATTGGTATTCCGAAGGACAAACAGCAACTCATTTTCGAGGCGTTCCAGCAAGCCGACGGTACGACGAGCCGCAAGTTCGGCGGCACCGGACTCGGCCTGTCGATCAGCCGTGAGATCGCACGGTTGCTCGGCGGGGAGATTCGCGTGGAGAGCGAACCGGGCAAGGGGAGCACCTTCACGTTGTTCGTTCCGGCGAAGTTGATCGAGCCGGAAGAACCCCGCAGCGGAACCGAGCAGTCGTCGAGGCGTCCGTCAGGTCGGTCCGGCGCTCCAGCGCCCTCGACGCCGCGCGCCGCGGTTCGCATCCCGCAGTCAAATGCCTCGAACGCGTCGAACGCCGACTATGGCGAGTCGCACGAAGAGGGCGACGCAGGAGGCGACCACGATGAGTCGAACGTCGCGACGATGGATCGACAGTCGACGTCGTTCGACGATCTGCCGCGTCCCACGGACTTCGAGGACGATCGCGATGACATCGAGCCGGGCGACCGCGTCGTGCTCGTGGTCGAGAACGAGTCGAGCTTCGCGAAGATCCTGCTCGACATGGCGCACGAAAAAGGATTCAAGGGAATCGCGGCACTCGACGGCGACGCCGGACTCCAGCTCGCGCACGCGTTCCAACCGGACGCGATCACGCTCGACATCGACATGCCGGGCATCGACGGCTTTGCGGTGCTCGATCGCCTCAAGCACCATCCGGATACGCGGCACATCCCCGTGCACATCATCACGGGCGTGCGCGAGCGACAACACGGTCTCCAGGCCGGCGCGATCGCATATCTCGAGAAGCCGGTGTCCAAGGAAGCACTCGAGGATTCGTTTAACAAAATATCACAATTCATCGATCAGCAGGTGAAACGCCTGCTCGTCGTCGAGGACGACGACGCGCAGCGCCAGAGCATGGTCGAGCTGATCGCGCACGAGGACGTCGAGATCACCGACGTCGCGAGCGCCGAAGATGCGCTCGAGAAGCTCAAGACGATGCACTTCGATTGCATGGTGCTCGACCTGGGCCTCAAGGGCGGCACCGACGGCTTCGAATTGCTCGAGACCGTGAAGGCCGATCCGACCATGCAGGAACTGCCCATCATCATCTACACGGGCAAGGATCTGAGTCAGGCCGAAGAGACGCGCCTTCGAAAATTTGCCGAGACGATCATCGTCAAGGATGTGAAGTCGCCGGAGCGGTTGCTCGACGAGACGGCGTTGTTCCTCCATCGCGTGGAAGCGCGGTTGCCGGAACAGAAGCGGCGCATGCTCGAGCGACTGCACAACACCGACGCGGTGTTCTCCGGCAAACACGTGCTGATCGTCGACGACGACGTGCGCAACATCTTCTCGCTCACGAGCGTTCTCGAGGAGCACGGGATGAACGTCTCGTTCGCCGAGAATGGCAAAGACGCCATCTCGAAGTTGGAGTCCACGGCGGGCATCGATCTCGTCCTCATGGACGTGATGATGCCCGAGATGGACGGCTACGAGACGACGCGAGCGATTCGCAATCGCCCGCAGTTCAAGACATTGCCGATCATCGCACTCACCGCCAAGGCGATGAAAGGTGATCGCGAGAAGTGCATCGAGGCTGGCGCATCTGACTACATCACCAAACCCGTCGACACGGAGCAGCTCTTGAGTCTGATGCGGGTATGGCTGTACCGCTGAGAACGGGACGGTCACTCAATGGCCCGCCACTCTCGTACAACGCCGAGCTCGAGCGAATCGAGATCGAGTTGTTGCTGGAGGGGATCTACCGTCACTACGGCTTCGATTTCCGCTCCTATGCCTATGCGTCGATCCGACGCCGGCTCTGGAAGCGGATCGAAGCCGACGGTCTGCAATCGATCTCCGAATTGCAGGCGCTGGTGCTGCACGACGTCAGCGCGATGGAGCGGCTCCTGCTCGATCTGTCCGTCAGCGTCACGTCGATGTTTCGCGACCCGGGCTTCTATCAGGTGTTTCGGAACGACGTCATTCCACTGCTGCGCACGTATCCGTTCATCCGCATCTGGCATGCGGGCTGCTCGACCGGCGAGGAAGTGTATTCCACGGCCATCGTTCTCGAGGAAGAAGGCTTGCTCGACCGGACTCGCGTCTATGCAACCGACATCAATGAAGCGGTGCTTCAGCAGGCGCGCGCGGGAATTTTTCCGCTCAACCGCATGCAGGAGTACACCGAGAACTACATTCGCGCCGGCGGCAAGCGCTCATTCTCCGAGTACTACACGGCCAAGTACGACGGCGCGCTGTTCAGTCCCTCGCTCACGCGGAACGTGGTATTCTCGCAACACAACCTCGTCACAGACCGCTCGTTCAGCGAGTTCAACGTCATCTTCTGCCGGAACGTGCTCATCTACTTCGATCGCGATCTGCAGAACCGCGTTCATGCGCTGTTTTACGACAGCCTCGTCATGTTTGGCATTCTCGCGCTCGGCAGCAAGGAGTCGTTGCGGTTTTCCCAGTACGAACCGTGCTATGAAAAGCTGCACCCGCGCGAGAAGCTCTACCGCAAAATCAAATAGCCGTGGCATACGAGATCGTGGTCGTCGGTACGTCTTGGGGCGGACTCTCCGCGCTGCGCGAGCTGATCGCGGGGCTGCCGGCGGCATTCGCCCTGCCGATCGTGATCGTTCAGCATCGCCACCGGCAATCCGATCATCTGCTGACGTCGCTGTTACAGGACCGCACGGAATTGTGCGTGGCCGAGGTCGAGGACAAAGCGCCGATCGCGCCGGGAAGCATCTACGTAGCGCCGGCCGATTATCATCTGCTCGTGGAAGCGGGGTATTTCTCGTTGTCTACTGATGATCCGGTGCGATTCAGCCGGCCGTCCATCGACGTGACGTTTCAGTCGGCCGCCGACACGTACGCCGAGCGATCGGTGGGTGTGGTGCTCACCGGCGCGAATGCGGACGGCGCGGACGGTCTCAAGCGCATCTTCGATCGCGGCGGGCTCGCGTTCGTGCAGCTTCCGGCAACGGCGGAGAGTCCAACGATGCCTGCTGCCGCGCTTGCGTGTGTCCCAAAGGCAAAGGTGCTGACGATTCAGGAGATCTCGCGTGCGCTCGTCGACCTTCCCGCATCGGGGCATCCGTGACTCCAGACGCCCGGGAACAGGTCGACGTTCTGCTCGTCGACGATCGCGCCGAAAACCTGCTCGCGCTCGAGGCGATTCTCGAGCCGCTCGGGCAGCGTCTGGTGCGCGCGCGATCCGGCGAGGAGGCACTGCGCGAGCTGCTCGACCGTGATTTCGCCGTCATCCTGCTCGACGTGCAGATGCCCGGGCTCAACGGATTCGAAACCGCGCAGCTCATCAAAGCGCGCGAACGCACCAAGTACATCCCGATCATTTTCCTGACCGCGATCAGCAAGGAAGAAGAGTACGTGTTCCAGGGATACTCGGTCGGCGCGGTGGACTACATGTTCAAGCCGTTCCAGCCGGCGATTCTGCGCTCCAAGGTGCAGGTCTTCGTCGATCTGTATCTTCAGCAAAAGCGTATTACAGAACAAGAACAGCAGCTTCGCGACACCGAAGTGCGCGAGATCGAGCTTCGTCACATGAAAGAGCTGCTTCAATCGGAAGCACGCTTTCGCGAGATCGTCAGCTCGGCCATGGACGCCATTCTGGTGTTCGACGACAACGGCGAAGTGGCGCTCATGAACGGCGCCGCCGAACGGATGTTCGGTGTCGAGACGAAGAACGCGATGGGCGAGGACATCACGCGCTTCTTCGCCGAGGGTATGAACCTCCAGGTTGTCGCGTCGATTTGCGCGACGGCCGACAATCACCGAACCTCGGGTGCCACGGGACCGGCGGTCGCGCACCCGGCGTCGCTCACCGGCCACCGGAGGGACGGCGAGACGTTTCCCGTCGAGGCCTCCGTGTCTTGCCTCGACACGACGCATGGCCGCACGTACACGCTCATCGCGCGTGACATCTCGGATCGTGTGCGCCACGAGCAGGAGCTCAAGCAGCAAGCAGACTCGATCGCCGATTCGGCAAAGGAGCTGCAGGAGCTCAATGAAGAGCTGCACCACCGGCAGCTCGATCTCGAACGCGCCATGACGGCGCGCAGCCGGTTCTACGCGTCCATGAGCCACGAGCTGCGGACACCGATCAACGCAGTGCTCGGTTACAGCACGCTGTTGCTCGAGCGCATCTATGGACCGCTGAACGACAAGCAGGCCGAGGGCATCGAACGCACGCAAAAGGCCGCGCGCCATCTGCTCGAGTTGGTGAACGACGTGCTCGATCTGTCGAAGATCGAAGCAGGTAAGATCGATCTGCGTTTGCAGCCGGTGGAGTTCCCGGCGCTGATCGAAGATTTGTTCGTCACCGTGCAGCCGCTCGCCGACGAGCACGGCTCTGTTCTGACGCTCACGCAATCGCAACCCGAACCGATCAGGGTCGTGTCCGATCCGCGGCGCGTCCGACAGATTCTGCTCAACCTGTTGTCGAACGCGATCAAGTTTGGACGCGGGCAGCCAATCAAAGTACAGTGGACGGCCACGCCGGACCGCGGCATCATGATCGAAGTGTCGGATCAGGGCGAAGGCATCTCCGCTGAGGATCAGGAGCGGATCTTCCACGAATTCGTGCAACTGGGAAAGACGCAGCTGCAGGATGGCACCGGTCTCGGTCTTCCGATCTCGCGCCGGCTCGCCGAGCTGCTGCACGGCTCGTTGGCGGTCGATTCGAGCGTCGGGAAGGGAAGCACCTTCCGACTGAGCCTGCCGCAATCGGCCGACAAGCATTTATCCGCTCAGTCGAGCTCATCGCCGCCGGGCGATGACGAACAACGCGGCGCGCCCCGCGTCGAGACGCCTGCCGAGGGTGTTCCGGCGGCGCAGTAGCATACCGCGTCAGTGCAACAAGAAACTGCATCACGCAGTTCCGTGTCGGTCCGTCTAATCCGTTGAAATCCGTGTCAAAATGAGCTGTTGATCTCCTTTTTGCCACGGAATACGCCGAACACGCGGATTGGCGCTGTAAATCAGAAAAACGTAATACTACAATACTAATCGATTACCGTGAGCGCAGACTCGCTGTTCTCAGCTATCGCCTGTCACGGCACGAACGGTTTGCCAGTGATCATCGCCTGCCACGCGCGCGCCGAGCGCTCCGTCGGCAGCCACGCGGTTGGAACCGTTGGCGACGGAACCGCCGCCGCCGGCTGGAACGTTTTCGCCGTCAGATCACCGACGAAGCCGGTCGCTGCATCGAGCGGGCGAAGTGCGTCGCCACCACCCATCCGCAGCGGCAGCACATCGTCGAAGAACACGATCGACACGTCGCGTGACCGACCCACCACGTGCGCGACGCCCGGCTCCTCCGCCAACGCCCACAGCGCTCCACCGCGACGGTTCACGGCAAATAGCCCGTTGATGGTGTTGACGCGGAAGGCCAGATCGTTGCCGCCGGTGAAAAGAATGCCCGGCACCTCTCGCGCGGCGCGCGACACGAGCGCGCTGTAGTAGATGCCGCCCTTGTTCACGACGAACGCCGCGACACGTTCCGGCTTCCACGCCGTGAACTCGTAGTCGAACTGGCCGCCCGCTGACATTCCCCACAGTACAACCGGCGCCGTGTTGATCTCGGGATGCCCTGACCGCGCGGCGAGATGCGCCATGCCGTCGAGCAGCGCCTGACCCGTGCCTTGCGACACGTTCACGTAGTTCTCGATGAAGCTCTGGTCATGCGGCTTGTCCGTGAATCGGCACGCCACGATGGCGAGACGATGCCGTGCGGCGAACGCTTGCCACACCGTGTCCTGCGCCATCGAGCGGCCGTCACCGTTCGAGCCGGGCACGAGTACCAACGTGCCCGCAAGATGCGCCACACCGGCTGGTGCCCAAAACCGGAACTGCGCCTTCTCGTAGTTGCCGCCCGGCGGAACGGAGTCGTCGAGCACGCCTGCCGGCGTCGTCACTGGCGCCTGCGCGAGCAGTGCGGGGACGACGACTGTGCAACACGCGGCCGCGAGGCCGAACGATCCGGCAAGTTGGCGAACGAAGGTCCGCATGATCGACTCCCGAGGATGCCGAATTGTTAGAGATCTAGTAATAATCGATGGCGTGCGCCCCGTTGCGCGCAGCGCCGGAACATGCCGCCAATCGGCCGGCGGCTCAAGCGGCCACCGTCATCCCACCGTCGCGTCCGGCGTGATTCGCGTCACGCTCTCTTAGTGGCCGCAGCCCTCTGAACTTCCCGCGCCTCGCGAGCTATATTCTCCCATATGCGAGTGTTGTGTGTCGGGCGTCACCCGTTTCTCAGCGAGCACCTCGGTCGCTTCTTCGAGAACCTCGGGCTCGATTGCATTCCATGCGTGGGCTTGGCCGAGGCAGTTGAGCTCGTTCCCGTGCACGAGCCCGATGCGGTCATCTGCGAATACGATTTGCTCGCGACCATGTCGCTCGCGGATTGGGAACGCGATCCCGCGCTCCAGGATTTGCCGGTCATCGCCGTCAGTCTCACGCGCCATCCGGGTGAAGCGCACTTGCTCGACGTCAACGGCATCGCGGGCTTTCTGTATCTGCCAACGCTCGAACCGCGCGACGCGCACCGCCTGCTGGCGGCTCTCGAGCCGCGACACGCGCGCATCAATCCACCGAACGTCCTGCAGTGGCCGGGCACGACACCGGTTCCGCAGTTCCGTTGACGGCCGACGGGGATGACGCTGCCGCGTACGTTCCCGCCAAACCGCTGCTCGACGCGCTCGAGGCAACTCGCGCCGATGGACTGCCCCGCAACGTCGCACTCGGCGGTGGAGTCGATGGACGCACCGAACATCCTATAGACGTCACCGTCTGTCGCGGCGCCGACGGACGACTCGTTCTCGGGTTGCCGAACGACACGTTCGCAGACGCCAACGAGTCGCTCCGGCAGTTGGCTCGGCAGCTTGCGGCCGAACGTGACAGTACCGCGCTGCTCGAGACACTGAGCAACGCCGCGACCGCGCAGTGCGCCGGGTCGGGCGCCGGCGTGCTCAAGACTGTCGGGAACGAAGGCGAATTAGTCGCGGCAGTCGGCTCGCTGCGCGTTGCGTTCGGCCGTCGCTTTGCGCTGCCGGGATCACTCGTGCGCGAAGTGCTTCGCACGCGGGACGTGGTCGCCGTTGCGGACTTCAGCAACTCGGCACGTCCGCTCGCGACGGTCGCGCCGGAGCTTCGCGTTGGGCCGATGCTGCTGGCGCCTCTGATCGCTCACGGTGTCGTACTCGGCGTTCTGACAGTGACGCGCGACGTTGGCGACGCTCCATTCTCGAAGCGCGAGTCGCGCCGTCTTCGGTCTATTGCAGACTACGCCGCGCTCGCGGTCTGGAAAACGGAGCTCCTGGAGCAAGCCCAAGCCGCGGACCGGGCCAAAGGGCGATTTCTCGCGACCGTGTCTCACGAGCTTCGAACGCCACTCACAGCGCTCGCTGGATACGAGGAACTGCTGGTGGATCAGGTCATGGGTCCGCTGTCCGAGAGCCAGATGGACGTGCTCGAGCGCATGCGATCGGTGACGCACCATTTGGCGTCGGTGATCGAAGAGGTCCTGACGTATTCGAGCCTGGAGGAAGGCCGCGAAAAGATTCGGCCGACGGACTTTCTCGCCGCCGATCTGGTTCAGGCCGCGGCAGCTGTCATCGAGCCGCTTGCGCGACAGAAACGGCTCATCTTCGCGGCAGTAATCGCTCGCGAGCCGATTCGGCTCACTAGCGACGTGGACAAGGTCCGGCAGATTCTGGTCAACCTTGCCGGCAATGCCGTGAAGTTCACCGAGTCCGGGGAGATTCACCTCGAGGTCAAAACCAGGAAGGGCGAAGTCTGGTTCACGGTCCGCGACACCGGAATTGGTATACCACGGAAGGACATCGATCGTCTGTTTCAGCCATTCTCCCAACTCGACAACGGTCTGACTCGCCGACACGGCGGAACGGGGCTCGGGCTGTACATTTGCCGCGGATTGGCCGAGCTTCTTGGTGGTCGAATTGTCGTCGAATCCGAGGTCGGGAAAGGCTCCGCCTTCACCTTGGTTCTTCCCGGCGACGAGATGTAAATCCTTCCCCCGCCGCCGGTTCGCCTGCCTCCCGGCGCTCATTAGATTTCGAGGTTATGTCCAGCCTTCCCATTACCAGCGTCTTCAACGACGGCTATATCGCGGAAGTATACGATTCCTATCGTCGCGATCCTGCCTCCGTCGATGAATCTTGGCGTCAATTTTTTCGCGTCGCGGAACAGCTCGTCGGTGCGGGTGCTCAGGGCGGTGTATACGATTCCTCGCTGCTCCGCAAAGCTGCTGGCGCCGCCTCGTTGCTTGGTGCGATTCAGCGTTTCGGCCACCTCGCCGTTCAACTCGATCCACTTGGATCCGCGCCAGTCGGCGCCGCGGAGCTGAAGCCCGAGTTCCACGGGATTACCGAAGCGGATCTCCAGCAGGTGCCGGCGTCCGCGCTCGGTGATGAGAATGGCGGTACCGCGGCGGATGTCATTCAGAAAATGCGCGACTTCTACTGCGGCGCGCTCGCCTATGAATTCGAGCATCTTGGCGAAGAAGACGAACGGGAATGGCTGCGTCGCACGATCGAGTCGGGCGAAGCAACAACGCCGCTCACCAACGACGAGAAGCGCGCGCTGTTTCAGCGCCTGACTGAAGTCGACGGGTTGGAACGCTTCCTCGGTTTGGCCTACGTGAGCGTGAAGCGCTTCTCCATCGAGGGCGTCGACGCACTCGTGCCGATGCTCGATGAAGCAATCGAACGTGGCGCCACGAACGGCGTGCGCGAAGCGATCATCGGCATGGCGCACCGCGGCCGCCTCAACGTGCTGACGCACGTCATGGGCAAGCCATACCGCGAGCTGCTCGGCGAATTCGAGGGACATCATCCCGCGATGAATGCCGAAAGCCCCACCGGCGACGTGAAATATCACAAGGGTTATTGCGGCACGCGCGATGTGGAAGGCGCCTGCACGGTCGACATCGAGCTCGTTCCGAATCCGAGCCATCTCGAGGTCGTGAATCCCGTCGTTGCCGGTATCGCGCGGGCTCGCCAGCGTGTTCCAGGCGCCGCGCCCGGCACTCGCGATGAGCCGCGCGTGTTGCCGATCGTGGTTCACGGCGACGCGTCATTCGTGGGCGAGGGCATCGTGCCCGAGTCGCTCAACCTGTCGCTGCTGCGCGGCTATCGCGTGGGCGGTTCGCTGCACATCATCGCGAACAATCAGGTCGGCTTCACCACCGACCCGATCGACGCGCGCTCCACGCACTACTGCAGCGATCCGGCCAAAGGCTTCGAGATTCCGATCGTCCACGTCAACGCGGACGACGCTGAGGCGTGCTTGCAAGCGGTGCGGTTGGGCATCGCGTATCGCCAGCGCTTCAATAAGGATTTCCTCATCGACCTGGTTGGCTACCGCCGGCACGGCCACAACGAGGCCGATCAGCCGGCGTTCACGCAGCCGATGATGTACAAGATCGTCGCCGAACACCCGACGCCGCGCGAGGTGTTCGGCGCCCGCTTGGTGCGCGAGCGCGTGATGACGGAAGACGAGGTGAAGGCAGCCGACAAGGCGCTGTCCGACCGCCTCAACGCGATCTATCAGGAAATGAAGAAGTCCGGCGAGCCCGAGAGCAAGCCGGAACCCAAGGCCGCAGCGGCACCGCCCGTGACAGCCGAGACGGCAGTGCGCGCCGAGAAGTTGGTGGCGCTCAACGAGCAGCTTCTGAGCTGGCCGTCGACGTTCAAGTTGCATCAAACGATGGCGCGCACGCTGCCAAAGCGTCGCGAAGCGATCAACACTGGCGCCATCGATTGGGGCCATGCCGAGTCGTTGGCGTTCGGCTCGTTGTTGCAGGATGGAACGAGCATTCGCATCACTGGCCAGGACGCGGAACGCGGTACGTTCTCGCATCGCCAGGCGGTGCTGCACGACGTCAACACTGGCGAGACGTTCACGCCGTTGAAGAATCTGCCGCAGATCACCGGCGCATTCGAGATCTACAATAGCCCGCTGTCCGAGATGGCCGTGCTGGGCTTCGAATATGGCTTCAGCGTCGCGGCGCCCGACGAGCTGGTGCTCTGGGAAGCGCAGTACGGCGATTTCGCGAACGTCGCGCAGCCAATTGTCGATCAGTTCATCTCCGCCGGCCGCGCGAAGTGGAAGCAGGAGTCAGGGCTCGTCATGCTCCTGCCGCATGGCTACGAGGGACAGGGCCCCGAGCACTCGAGCGCACGTCTCGAGCGCTACCTGCAGCTCTCGGCCGAGGAGAACATGGTCGTGGCGAATCCGTCGACGCCTGCGCAGTACTTCCACGTGCTGCGTCGTCAGGCCAAGCGTCGTCCGCTGCGTCCGTTGGTGCTCATGCAGCCGAAGCAGTTGCTGCGCATGCCGGCGGCGGCGTCCAAGCTCGAGGATCTCACGAGCGGGTCGTTCCAGCCGGTGATCGACGATCCGATTGCATCAAAGAATCGTGAAGCCGTGCAGCGCCTCGTGTTCTGCAGCGGCAAGGTCTACTACGATCTCGCGGCGGGCGATCATCCGTCGAACGTCGCGCTCGTGCGCGTCGAAGAGCTGGCGCCGTGGCCCCGTGAGATCGGCGAGTTGGTCGACCTCTATCCGAACGTTGAAGAAGTGGTGTGGGCGCAGGAAGAGCCCAAGAACATGGGCGCATGGACGTACGTGCAGCCGCGGTTGCGCGCGTCCATCGGCACCGTCACCACGCTGCGCTATTTTGGGCGCCCCGAGCGCTCGAGTCCCGCCGAAGGTTACAAGTCGTCGCACGATGTCGAACAGGCGCGCATCGTCAAGGATGTGTTGACGTACGCGCCTGCATCTACCAAGAAGAAGGCGGGGGCGGCGCGCTAAGCGGTTCCCCCGTCGCTCCTTCTACCGAGGATACCAGTGTTGAAGCGAGCATCCCTGTTGATCTGTGGTTTGTGTTTGGCTGTCGCGCCGCGCCTCTTTGCACAGGAGCGCGGCGCCGCTGCGTTGGGTGCGGATGTGGAGGGGCTGGGCACCACCACACGCGTGCTGATGATCGGCGCGCATCCCGACGACGAGGATACGCAGCTCATTGCGTATCTCGCGAAGGCACGGCACATCGAGACCGCGTATCTCGCGCTGACCCGCGGCGACGGCGGTCAAAATCTGATTGGCAACGAGCTCGGACAAGGGCTCGGAATGATCCGTACGGAGGAATTGCTCGCGGCTCGCCGGTTGGATGGTGGCCGACAATATTTCACCCGTGCGTTCGATTTCGGGTTCTCTAAAACGATCGACGAGACGTTCGATCATTGGCCCAAG
>DASYDJ010000061.1:0-118533 GCA_036499625.1 Gemmatimonadaceae bacterium | reverse complement strand
CCCGCGGGCCCCCACCCCTCTTTGTTAAGCGGAAGACGAGCTGACTGACGTGTGAAGGATTGACTGGCGCATGGAACTTCCAATTGGTGTCTCCGACTACTACGATTTTCTTCCCGGTACGTCGCATGCCGCAGGCGACGTTTGGGTCGATCTACCGTCATTTGGGATCGTCCCGCCGCCGTTCTTACCTGGATTAGTCATTACGCCAGCATGTGACTTGGCGAATCGTAAGGTGGAATCAGTCACGTTCCTCCCGATCATCCCATTGCGACGATACCTCACGTCGAACTCAATGATCGCCGAGCTCAAGCTATCAACCGCTGGGCAATTGAGCGCCGCCGGCGCCGGACAACTCATTGAGTTTCCAGACAAGCTAGAGAGAGTCAGTTTGCTCGACATCGAGGCGGCTCAATCACTGCTATCCAGTCACGGACGAGGGCAGCTAAGCGTTAAGCAGCGCGAAGCGCTGGGCCGGGCGCACAGCGGACTTCAGTCATTAGCGGACATCTGCTCAGGAGTGTCGACCGAGGCAACGTTCGAGGCCGTCAAGAAGACAATAGGCGGAAAAGGATTTCCGGATATCATCCGCAGAATCGTCACGAATAGCTATAGACTGGATCTCCACTTCCTCCCGCGAGATGGTCAGCGAAGAGAATGGTCAGGTATCCATGAAAACAGCGTAGTGCTTTTTCGCTATCCAATCAGCCTTCCGTTCGAATTGCTAGAACTGGCTCAGGAGCGAGGCGTGGAGCAGTGGGAGAGAACAGTCGAATCTGTGAAAAACGTCTATCCATGTGCGCCAAGTATGCACGTTCGACCAATGAAGCGTCTTAGTCTCAGACCGCGGTTTTCGAGCGATTTGTTGACGCGCTTTACCAATATGTTTGGTCGCTTAGGTTCTCCTGATTTTACGGCCGACGCCGTTGAACGAATTGTCTCCGAGGTTCTTCCCACATGACATGCTTTGGCATCACTCAGCCGACCGCCGATTGGCTTCTAGGCAAGACCGGTGTCCTGGATGCACTGCATGCCGTGTTGCTCGATGCTCAAACACGGTCTCATTTGTCCGCCGTCGAGATGGTGGAAGGCCCGATACGCTTTTCGTCGGCCGGGAACGTCTTGGTGTTTTGGCATGCAGACTACTTGTCGGGGACCGGTGATGAAGACTGGGGATTCATCGAGCTCGATGGCGGTTTCGGTCTTGCTGGCGTACCCGAGATCTCACGCGAGGTGCTTGAGCGCGAGATTTACGTGGTCAATCAGCGCCTTCAGGGATATCTAATTGACGGTGCTTTCATTCATCGTGCTCATCCCAACGGAGTTCATACTTGTCTCGCTGGCCGAGGGACTGAGGCGCGTCATTACAGCGTCGGATATATTGAGCGCGACGTAGCTGCCGGCGCGTCAACGGTTCACGCTGCCGTGTGCTCGGGGCCGAGTCGTGAGCTGTCGGAGCTCACCGCCGCAACAATCAAGACGGGTGCCGATCTTGGCGACCTCGTCTCGAAAGCGTCGTTGCTAATTGAACCGACCAGGAAGCGTCAAGCAGCGCCATCGGATTTCTTGCCCGAATTGAGGCGAGCGCTCGCGCCCTATTTCCAGGCTGCCGCGTACGATGAATACGGCGCTGTCAACGTCGATACAGGCACTCATGCAATTACTGACCGCGACTACTTTCGGACTGTTGGTTGGACGTATCGCGATTGGCTCAATTCAAACAGTTGCCTTTCATCAGCGCAACGAAAGATCTTGGAGTCCAACGCAGTAGAGAAGCATCCGATACGCATCGTCGGCCCGGGTGGTTCAGGCAAGACATTGCTGATGCAATTGCTTGCTATAAGTCGACTCAAACTGGCAACGGAACAAGGAAAGCCTATTCGAATTCTGTACCTCGCGCACAACAGCAAAATGGCCGAGACCATTCGGCATCGATTCAGCGTGCTTCAGGGCACTGACGATTTTAGCGGCGGCGAGCGAGAGCTCGACGTCCGGACGCTCGCAGAATACGGCCGGATCGAGCTTGACCTTGACGAGAATCAAGTAATCGATCCGGATGCGCATGAGGCAAAGGAATTTCAACTAGACGTAATCGACGGTGCGTTAGAAGAAGCGTTCGCTGCGCATCAGTCGATTGTCGAACAGAGTCCGTTGTTCCGCGAAGTTGCGAGCAATGAAGCCCTGCGTCCGATCATGATTCGCCTGATCATGTCGGAGATCTCGACCGCCATAAAAGGCCATGGTCTTACAAATGATCCTAAACGATACATCGAGTCGGAACGGCGGTTAAGTAGGTTGCATGGCGTCCTGACTCCAGATGAGCGTCGGGTAATTTTTGATACGTTTCGACGGTATCATCGATTCGTATTCGAAGAGTGTCGCGTGCTCGATTCGGACGACATCGCATTGTCGCTGCTTGGAAAACTGCGATCACCGATTTGGGAGCTAAAGCGGCGAGAGCTAGGATATGATTTTCTGTTTGTAGATGAGACCCAACTGTTCAACGAAAATGAGCGTCGGTTGTTCTCTTTTATTACTAAGAGCACGTTGCCTCATGTTCCCATCGTACTCGCTTTAGACGAGGCGCAGGATCTCTACGGACAAACATCGGCTGGTTTCGCCGCGCTGGGAATCGCCAACGTGGCAAGTGAGAATCTGTCTTCCATACATCGGTCGACGAGAGCGATCGTCAAGCTGGCATTCTTCGTCATTCAACGCAGCACGGATCTGTTCGGGCCAGATTTCCCAGACTTCACTGGCATCGCCGAACAGATGGAGGATGATACCCAGCCTCCGGCTTCGCCGCCGGTCGTTACTTTTGTCCCCGAAGATCAGGATCGTTTAGGCAGATTCGTTGTTAAGCGAATTCGATCAATGCGGAAGCAAAATCTCCGGCGAATCGCGGTGATCTGTTACGCCGAGCAACATTGGTCGCACCTGCTAGACGAACTCCGAAAAACAGACTTGCCGCTTCGCGTACTGGAGAACCGTGGCGAGCGACTGCCGGCCGGCGAGCCGGTTGTCGCATTGTCGCGGCCTCCGGATATTGGAGGCCAGGAGTTCGATGCCGTGATTCTCACTGGATTGGAGGCAGGCGTCGTTCCTCCGCGAGTGCTCGACAATGATGCGCTGGCGGTGGCGGTCGAGCAACAACTTCTTCGAGAGCTGTATCTGGGAATCACCCGCGCGCGATTCCAATTGGAGGTTGTGGTCTCACGGGGGGCCGCTGTGACCCCTGTTCTCGCGTCGGCTCAAACCGCAGGAGCTCTGGGCGCGCGTGCCGGTGAGGAGTAGTTGAGGACCAATGCTCGGTCGCGACCCGACACAAAGCCTTCGTAGACCTGCCGGATTGTCGAGCGCAGCTGAACACGTTCTCGTTGCTGCGACGAAGTTCCGCCTATGTGCGGTGAAAGAAATAACTCATGCATGTCGCGGCCGCACAGAATACAAGCGGACCTGCGACACCGAACACGGCTGCCAGAAGTGGAAGGGGAACGGGCACGAGCGTGATCACGCCAGCCCGAAACAATGTGCGAGCCCGCTTGTGACTCGTAAGTGTGAAGTCTGAAGCGGCGTCGTGCCACGCGCGATCAAAAAGCAAGAACGCGAAGAGGAATAGCAATAATGCGAGCGACGCCGAAGCGATCGCAACGCGGCTCAAAAACAGTTCCAGGCCGACCTGACTACTGCGCGGATTCAGAAGCGCGACGACAGCGACCGCAATCGCCAGCATATTCAGGGATGCCGATCGAGCGTCTGCGCTCAGCCCGCGGCGCGACACGGCGTCCAGGGTTGTCATTCCACTACCTGTACCGACGAGTCTGCGGTGCTCAGATTTCGGAGATCATTTTTGGGAACTGTGTCATCTGGATGATGAAGATCAACCTTGGGATACCTGGCCGGAGTCCCCAGAACGATCTTTGCGGGCGTTGACGAGGTGTGAGCATTGTCGCCGTATTTTCCGCCCCGCCCGCTCACATATTCGTTCAGCAGCCAGCTTGCGGCGACAGTTCCAATGGCGTTAATGCCCGCGCAAATAACTGCGAACCGTCCCCGCCAAAATGGATTAGCGAGTGCGATCAATAGACCAGCTCCGGGATTTACCGCGGTAGTGTACTTACGTCCTTGCGCGCCGATGAATTCTGCTTGGTGCGGATGCTCTGGCCCCGGACGGACGGGTACTCCTTGATCCATGTAATACTCGAATAGCCGGCCCGTAATGCAGTTAACGTCGCCGCCGCCAAGGAGAATTAGATGTGGCCTTTCTTGCCAATCAGGTCCATGCAGTTCCAGCTGCTCCGCAATGTCGATGTCGAGATATGAAGTGAATTTGGGGACGGACGATCCCGACAATTGCGCCAAGAGCGCCGCTGTCAGTTCTGGGACTCCAAGAGCATCGCCTACCATTCCCGCTTGACCTGTGCACGTTCGCGCGCGGCCGGATCCAAACACAAAAGCAACTTTCACTTCTCGCATGCCCTCCGAGTCTTTCGCGGAGTGATGCAACATCTCCTGACAAATAGTCAGAAGAGACAGGCGGCTGCCTCCAGCCAATTCGAATGGATCTACCGTGGCCCGACGTCTACCGAAAAGAGAGTTATCTGCCATAGGCTACCGAAATTACGTCGTTGACTTGCAATCAAATTACTGCAAGCTGACCAAATCACTCAAAGACGGATTCGCTGTGTCGCGCTCTGCAACCGAAGTTGGAATGGTATGCCTGCAAGGTGCGATCAAAAAACGATTGAGCCGGCGTTAATGTTGTGTAGGCTCACTATTCTGTGCAACGGATTTAATGGTTTGGGCTTCCCCTGATTTAGTGGACACCTCACGACTCCCGCTAGGTTCGGGAGGGAGGTGTAGCATGAGAAGAACACGACGGTATTTCAGTGATGCGTTCAAAGCGGAAGTGACGTTGATCCAGAGAAGGCGGGCAGGTTGAAACTAGAGTACGTTCGCTTCGCGGTCCGCTCCCCCGACAAGGAGAAGGCCAATGAAGCGGTCGAAATTCAGTGAGGAGCAGATTGCGTATGCGCTCCGGCAAATCGAGAGCGGGACCCCGCCGGCGGATGTGCGTCGGCAGTTGGGCATCAGTGAAGCGACGCTCGATGTCTGGAAGAAGAAGTTCGCCCACCTGGGGGCGAGTGAGATGCGCCGGCTGCGGCAACTCGAGGACGAGAACAATCGGCTGAAACGGTTACTCGCGGACCTCACGCTCGATAAGCACATTCTCACGGAGACGATCCGAAAAAACCGGTAACGCCGACCCGCCGTCGTGCGCGCGCCGTCTGGATGCGGGAGACGTTCCAGATCGACGTCCGCCGGGCGTGTCGGCTGGCAGGGTTTTCACGATCGGGCTGGTACAAGAAAAGCACGGCCCGTGATCAATCAGCGCTGCGCATGCGCATTCGCGAGTTGGCCATGGCGCGTCCGCGCTTCGGCCACAATCGGATCCACACGCTGCTCCGGCGCGAAGGATGGCGGGTGAACAAAAAGCGTGTGCGTCGGCTGTACCGGCTCGAAGGGCTGCAGCTCCGGATGCGCGTTCGCCGGCGCAAGCACATCGCACTGCATCGCGGAGAGGTCCCGGTGCCGACCGGCTCGGGCCAGCGGTGGAGCATGGATTTCATCCACGATCAGCTGAGCGACGGACGGCCGTTTCGCGTCCTCACCGTCGTGGATCAGTGGAGTCGCGAGAGTCCGATCCTAGAGGTCGACTTTTCATTCACCGGGCGAAGTGTCGTCGCGGCTATGGAGCGGCTACTTCCGCAGCGTGGGCTGCCGCTGTCCCTTACGGTCGATCACGGGACCGAATTCATGTCAAAGGCGCTCGAGGCATGGGCGTTCTACCGCGGAGTCCAACTCGACTTCACGCGACCAGGTAAACCCACGGATAACAGCTACATCGAGTCCTTCAACGGGCGCTTGCGCGATGAGTGCCTCAACGTCCATCAGTTCCTGTCGCTCGACCACGCGCGCCGCACGATCGAGGCGTGGCGCCGTGACTACAACGAGGTGCGTCCGCATAGCTCACTCGGGAACCTGACTCCCGCTGAGTTTATTCTAGAACGTCAGGAACCACGGACTGCAACGGCGAGCCAATCCTAGTTCGGACGTGTCCACCTTCGGGACCAACGTCACACCCCCGAAAGTCTATTTCCGAACTGTGCGGCTGCTAGGGGAGCTTACCGCTCCTACGAGCACTCGTTCGACGAGCGCGAGAGTGTATAGAATCGGGGGCTCGTAAGCATCGTCACTTTATTCAGGCCAATCACATGGCTGGCAGTCTAGGCTCACCTACCGTACCGTTATAGGACGCGTAAGAAGCACAATTGGACGTTGAAGTGACCATCGATTGGACTACGCTCGCGACGAATTTCCGTCGAAGACATGACATCGTCCTCTTTGCGGCCTGCCTTTGACACCGAGCATTTGACTCGAGTTGCACGCGACCCGAGGCGCTTTGCGACATAGGACAACTTTTATACACTCATGGCTCGCTCCGACCTACTCATCTCCCTGCTACGAGCTGGCGCGACGGGCAACGATGCGCTTTTTCGACGCGCGGCAGAAGCCTTGATAGCCGAAGAGAGGTCGAGAAACCACTCGATCTTGGCTGATCAACTGGCCGTCGAGCTCGATCGACGACCGCCCGCTACGCAGAACGGCGGCGCAACCACCGCGACCATTGCGTCGCCGTCTGATTTCTTCACGGAGCGCATCCCGCGCAAGCGCCTGACCGATCTCGTTCTCGATCCGTCCGTATTGGACCAGATTACGGAAGTCGTTGAGGAACAACATCGGGCGGAGATACTGCGCGCTCATAATGTTGAGCCGCGCCACCGAATTCTGTTGACCGGGCCGCCTGGCAATGGCAAGACATCGCTAGCTGAAGCCCTAGCGACCGAGTTGATGGTTCCATTTTGCTCGGTTCGTTATGACTCAGTAATTGGGAGTTATCTCGGTGAGACCACAACGCGCCTGAAACGGCTATTCGACTACTTCAGGCACCGGCCGTCGGTTCTATTTTTTGACGAATTCGACACGCTCGGCAAGGAAAGAGGGGACACCCACGACACCGGTGAGATTAAGCGCGTTGTTAGTTCGCTGTTATTGCAGATCGACGAACTTCCTCCTTACGTGTGCGTTGTCACCGCGACGAATCATCCCGAGTTGCTGGATCGCGCCGTTTGGCGTCGGTTTCAGCTTCGCCTTGACTTGAGACCGCCAACGGCACCGCAGCGGGCTGAGTTCTTACGACGCCTCGCGGAACGCATGGATCTTTCGCTGTCGGTCAGTCCAATGGCCCTCGCAACGACGCTTGGGAAGTCGAGCTATTCCGAGTTGGAACAGTTCCTAGTTGATGTCGCCCGGCGGTACGTCCTTGGTTTGCCCGACAGTAATTTGTCGAGAATTGTCAAGAGCCGCTTGATTCAGTGGCGCCTCCGTGCGAAATCTCCAACTAACCATAAGTAGAAGATTACCTTCCACATTAACGCACTCTAATGCCAGATCGGCCGCTCCTGCTGTTCCCGGCGCCGACGGAGGCGACGCGGTCACGCGAATTTGGTGGCGGTCGCGTAGTCATACCACCTTCGCCAGAGCGCCAGCGAGAACGTCTAGAGCGAAAATTCGTCGATATTGCGCGAGGCATTCGCGATGTTGCGCCTGGGATCGATGGATTTGAACCTGAGCGGGTCGTCGTGTTCGAGGCGGCGGGCGACCTTACCGACGTTGCTAAGGCTGCGGACAGAATTCCCGGGCTCGAATGGTTAAGGGAGGTAGATCTCGAGGGGTTCGACGCAGACGAGGATTTCCGAATTCGCGAAGAGGTTCAAGGC
Organism: Gemmatimonadaceae bacterium; assembly: GCA_036499625.1. Taxonomy (GTDB): domain Bacteria; phylum Gemmatimonadota; class Gemmatimonadetes; order Gemmatimonadales; family Gemmatimonadaceae; genus JAQBQB01. The sequence goes on along the minus strand of DASYDJ010000061.1, from coordinate 110,695 downwards.
ACCGTTCCGCAGCGGCTCTTTGCCTTGATGAGCACCCAGGGGGCGATTGATTCACTGCTTGGCCTCTGGAACGACTGGCAAGCGCAGCCGAATCGCCGCGCGCCAACGCATTTTGGCCCATTTAAGAACTTATTCAAAACTCTTAAAGACATTCGTCAGTGGAGCGCGCGGGATCGAGTCCTCGATACTCACGTCGAAGAGTATTGGGTACAGAACCTGGAATACCGGCACCAGGCAATTCGTTTTGAGGCGGAATTGTGGTATCGGAGCGACGCCCGCGCACGCCGTGCCGCGTCACTCAGGGTTGAAACTCTGGTTATCGGAACTGGCGGGCGAAAGATCGACGAAGCGGTAATCGACGGAATTCGCTACCACGCCCTGCTACTTGAGTGTCCGCGCGACGCGATCGCGAGCGCGGTAGAAGCGCTTCGCGCGGATCAGAGCGTCGAGTTGCTGCGCTGCGAAGAGGTGATGTTTTTTCGACCTCTGACTCAATCGGTCTCGCTACCCACACAACAGCAACGTGAAATCGTTCGCGCCGCATCAGGCGGAGACTTACCTACGGGCACGCCGGTTATCGCCCTGCTAGACGGCGTTCCCCTAGAGCGCCACGTCGCGTTGGACCGCCGCATGGTGATCGATGATCCAGACGACTACGCATCAAGTTACCTAGCGGAGGATATGCAGCACGGAACCGCCATGGCATCCCTGATCATCCATGGAGAGGCTCCCGACCCTGCTGAAACGCTTAAAAGACCGGTTTACGTGCGGCCGGTAATGAAACTGGAAACGAACGACGTCGGACAACGGTTCGAACAATTCCCGAGCGATCGTTTGTTCCTCGACGTCTTTCATCGTGCAATACGCCGAATGATGGTCGGTGACGGCGAAACGCCGGCGGTAGCCCCATCCGTTCGCGTCGTCAACGTATCACTTGGTAATCATTGGCAGCCGTTCGTGCGCGAGTTAAGCCCATTGGCGAAGCTGTTGGACTGGCTGGCTTGGGAGCACCAGCTGCTTTTCATTGTCAGCGCTGGGAATTTCCCGGATCGAATTATCCTCGATGTAACCAGAGCGGCCTACGAAGAAATGCCCGATCGGGATGCAATAGCGTGCGCCCTTCGATCGTTGCGTGATACTCGACACGAACGTCGCCTGATAGCTCCCGCTGAGTCAGTAAATGCTCTGACTGTGGGTGCGCTAAACGCTGATGCTTCCGGCCAGCCGTACATGGGCAATCGGGTCGACCTAATGCGGGATAAGCGCTATCCCAGCCCGATCACTCGGCTTGGCCTCGGCCTCAATCACGCCGTTAAGCCAGAAGTGTTAGCGCCGGGTGGCCGTCAGCTATACACGGCGCGCCCTGTTGGCGACCAAGAACTCGCTGAATTCGAAATCGCTTCGTCTACACTAGCGCCAGGGAATTTGGTCGCGACTAGCGTCGCGGCCGCAGGCGATCGCTCTGCTTTTGTCTATTCGCGAGGAACGAGCAACGCTGCTGCGCTAACGACACGCCTGGGAGCAAAGATCTACGATAGGCTCGAGGATGCATTCGTCACCGCCGGGATCGAACCAGATTACTCAATGTTCCCGGTTATGATAAAGGCCCTACTCGTCCACTCATCTTCATGGTCGGACCCAGATTCGTTGATCGCGAGCCTTTGTGTTCCTGGCGCCAAGTGGCAGGAGAAAAAAAGGCTTCAGTCGGAGTTGATGGGGTTCGGGATGATATCGCCTGAGCGCGCGCTAAACTCAACCGATCAACGCGTGCTGCTGATTGGATTTGGCCGTCTGTCTGCTGGGCGCGCGCACCGGTTTTCACTGCCTCTTCCCGACGTCATCAACGGTCAGGCATGGCGGAGGCGGCTCGTTGCTACAGTCGCTTGGTTGACGCCGCTTCATTTTCGCCATCGAAAGTATCGGCGATCAAAAATCTTCCTCAGCGGCGAAGAGATTGGTCCGTTGTTCGGTCCCGCGACCGATGCGGATGATAAGCTCGCCGGTCGCGGGACGGTCCAACATCTCGTCAGAACGCTCGAGGAGCGACGCGTTGTCGACGATGATTTCGAGCTCGATTTGCAAGTCAACTGTCGAGCGGATGCGGGTGACGAGGCAACTGACATTCCCTATGGATTCGCCGCTACCCTGGAGGTCGCGGCGCCGGTACAGGTCAGTATTTACGATGCTATACGTGACCGAATCCGCGACCGCATTCGGGAACCGCTTCGATAGAGGATGCAGCAGCGGGACTAGACCGTTACCTCATTGCGAGCGTCGTGCTGCTCGGCGGGATTGTGTCAATGAGCGTCAGTCGGTCCGCGGTTTGAATCGCTAGTGCAAATTCTTGATCCCGCGTTTAAGTGCGCCATGTACAGTGCGCTCCGCGTAACGGCGCGATCTCACTGATGCTTGCTTCGGCCAGGACAACCCCTAAGTCTGATGGCGACGCGAGACGACTTCTGCCAGGAGATCTTGAATGACCTCCCCTAACATGACCGGAAAACAAAAGGGCAGTGTGGACGACGGAGAGTTCGCTGCAATCACTGCGCTCGAGATTAGTGGTTTTCGCGGATTCGCGGACACTTCGTCGCTCCAGGTGGCGAGTCCTACCGGAGAGCCAGGCAGCGGGTTGACCATTGTAGTTGGAGCCAATGGTGCGGGTAAATCTACTGTTCTCGAGAGCTTCCATCTTCTCCAGCGAGCTTCAAGTGAAACTGAGTTTCTGAGCTCGTGGCGGAACGCAAGCGCGAAAGGACGAGTCCACATCAAGTTCACGGATGCTTCGGGTAGGATATCATCGCTCGGAAACGGTCCCGGTCGCGGTGGAAAAGTTCGGTGGCACGAGCACGAAATTCGTAGATCTCGTGATTCCGTATTCATCGTTCCGTCGCGTCGAACGATCTACGAAACGTCGTTCCAAAATCACGAAACTGGTCGCGGCGATCATATCCAGGGCTATCAGCTTGGCGCGATGAGGCGATTTCAAATTCAATTCGGTGGAAGACTCACTCGAATGCACGCCCACCATGATGACGTGGATTTGATTCTTGAACGCGTGCTCGGCGTCGCGCCGAACTGGGAAATCGAACCGAGCGAAAATGGTAATTCGTGCCTGCGGATCTATACTGGCACCGGAGCTCATTCAATTGACGGCCTCGGCGAGGGTATGATCAGCTTGCTCTTCATTGCCGACGCATTGTACGACTCGAACGCCGGCGATGTGATCGTTCTGGACGAGCCGGAACTTTCACTTCATCCGCCCGTGCAGCGACGACTCGCAGCGCTACTCGCAGAATACGCGGCTGACCGTCAGATCATCTACGCCACGCACTCGCCATACTTTGTGGACTGGCAGTCCATTCTGTATGGCGCGAATATCGCCCGGGTTTTCGACCAAGGCGACGGAAGTCAAATCGCCAATCTGAAACGCGAGACGGTCGATCGAGTGCGTCACCTCGTATCAGACTATCGCAATCCTCACATCCTCGGTACTGACGCACGCGAGCTGTTTTTCCTGGGCGAGAACGTGATCCTCGTCGAGGGGCAAGAGGACGTAATAGGGCTTCGCCGGATGGCAGAACAGCTGCACGTTCCAATTGCGGGCGAGTTTTACGGATGGGGCGTCGGGGGCGCAGGGAATATGCGATGCGTCGCGTCCATTTTGCGTGACTTGGCATTTCGACGGGTTGCCGGGGTCCTTGACGCTGATCAAATGGCGCTCGGCAAGCGGCTTACGGAGGAGTTTCCTGAGTTCGTCTTCATCATCAGCCCAAGCGAAGATATTCGCCAGAAACCGGCACAGCCGGAATATCCGGGAAAGGCCGGACTATTGGATGAGAAGTGGGCGGTCCCAGCCGAGCGAGAGAGCGATGCCATCTCACTGTTAACTCAGGTAAATGCGGTGTTTAGGAAGCCGTAAATAACCTTATCGCCCGCGTGCTGGCGATGAGTAGGAGCGATATACACGCCACGGTCTGTCATGGCCGTACTAGCAGCTGGGCTTCATGCCAGCGTTACGGTGTTAGCACGGCATTTATATACTTGCGCGCTGGGGCGCCGTTCGTCGCAAGACTCACGAGTCGTTAATCACACGCCCAACGAGTTCTAGCTTCCGGCGCGCAAACCTATTCGCCAAGAATGATCGGCTGCGGCGACGAACTCGTCGCGACAGAGACCGCTCCGTTCGGGAGCGTTCGGAACGGACGGCCCACCGGAATATTCGTCGGCGTTAGCTCCCACAATGTGACCCCGTGAATATCAGTGTGCGGCGGGTGAGGAGGTTCAAACGATTGGCTGAACGTAACTGGAGCGTCGTGCCACGCCTCGAATCGCCGTCTGGCCTGCCCCCAAGCGCGGCTTAAGACAATCCCGCGACCGCAGTACGCCAGCGCGTCGATCCACATTGCCGACGAGCGAGTCCCGCTATGAGTCGCAAACCACTGGACGCGAGCCTTGAGCTCAATGCGGGGATGAAACCCCTTGAGCCCAAGCTGGGTGTTGGACGATCGTTCGAAGTTGAACCGCGCGGCGATTTGGCGGCGCGGTTGAACTGGAACAAGAGGCTGGATGAGCGATTCTTCATGCTCCGTGGTGTATCCCAATAGGCGCGCGATGCCGCGTGGGATTGCCGCCTCCATCATGGGCATCAGTAGACGGGCATCTTCTTCTCCTTCCGCGTATGTGCGCCCTCCGTGTTCGATCGCATTTCGCAAGTCACTTGCCCGGCGAAATCCCCGCGCACCCCCCTCAGGAATGGTCGCAAAAAGTTTAGCGATTCCTGCGTTTGCTCGTTTTCGAGGCGGTAAATCGTGAGCGCATGAAGAACATCGCAGCTGATTTTTGCACTCTGGGCAAAGTGCGGGCTGCAACGACGACTCAGTGAAACGTGTTGCCAGTTGATTCTTGAGGCACTCCAATGCGACCCATAGCATCGAAAACCGATTTGCCAGACTTTCTTGCGTGAGAGCCAGATTATACCACCATAACGCGCGCTCAATCGGCGAGCGACGCGACGGTGGCAAGTCTGCGAGGTCGGCAAAGAAGGGAAGTAACTTTGACGTGAATATCTTTCGAATCCGTGACTCCGGTACACCGTCGTATCCGAATCGAATCAAGTCGCCTCTCAACGCTCCTGGAGTTGAGTCGTATGCCAGCTCGATCTGAGCAACTGGGATTTCCGCGGAGGAGCTGAACGCGAAGAGCGGAGCGACCCGATCCATTGCCAACTCCGCAATGGTCACGGCCGAATCGATATCGGTCGTCTCCAGCGTGGCTTCAAGGCGCAAACCGCCTTCGTGAAATAGTGCGCCGTCGTATTTCAGGAGGTTGTACGTAATGGTCTTTACTGGAATGCCGTCAGCTACGAGTTGCAACTCAATGATCGAGGCAACTCGGACAGGACCGTGTAGCGAGGCGAGAACAGTAAAAGTCGGCATCGATTTTGGAATTGCGCTGTGGCTGAGATTGTTGCCGTAGCAAGTTCGGGCTGCGACCTGCGGAGACGGCTTTGCTACGACTGTGATTGCGCTCACAATCGGCACGAATGGGCCTAGATCTCAGACACTACGCCACCGCCGCCGCAAACTTCTGAAACAGATCCCCCGCCAACGCATGCTTCAACCGCCAAGTTATCGCCATCGGCATCTCTCCGACGTGGCTCACATACGTCGCCGGCCCAAGAAACACGAACGCGCGCTCCTCAGTACTCAACCGCGCAAAGAGCAGAATATGCTCAACATTGGCCGCGTGCTGCTGAAATCGCCGCCCCGTCGGACTCTCCGCCCGCGTAGTCGACTGACTCTCCCAATGAATCAGCTCGCGGCTGATCGCGTAATCGCGGTACCGCGTCGTCGGTGAGAAGTGTCCCGATGTCTTGTCGAGCGTGAACGCAAGGAAGTCGGCGCGCAACTGTTCGTCGTGGAATAGCCCTTCGCGCCAAGCCCTCACGCGCACGCGATCGTTGTCCTGCGCTGCGGCAAGCATCTCGAGACGCGTGTACCGCGCACGGACGGTGAGCGGCAAATCGGGGATCTCGTCGAGCGAGATTGGCAGATGCTCGATACGGTCGAACAATAGATCAAACAGCTCGACCAACTCGCTCCGCACCTGCGCGTGCGCCCAGAGTAGCGCCGCTCCCTCCGACAGCGTCATCTCTCGACTCGGCTCGTCGATGAGCTGAACGAGCAACATGCGCAGGAGACTCCGATCTCTACGCGATAGCGCATTCGTATTGGGCGGTGACTCGCCGCGCAGCCAGCCAGCCCACGTCGTCAATCGCTCTGCATCATCGACGTGTAACATCCTGCCGATCGCTCGACGCATAGGCGCTTCCATCGCTCCAGCCGCGGCCACTGGCAGACCGGCGCTCTCTCGCAGCTCGGACCACGAGCGTTTCGGTGCGTACACGTCGTCCAACTCGAGACCCGACTCCTCGAGAAACTGCGCGAGTGAAACGTCCGGTCGCGTCGCCGCGAGGCTCCGCAGCTCGACAACCTTCTCCGGCCACCGCGACGGCACCGCATACCGAATGCTGTCGAGCACTCGCTCGGTCGCGACACGGTCCAACTGCATGCTGCACCCGGAAGGCAGGAAGGGAAATCCTGCCGCGACTTGCTCGGCCACATGCGACCGACTTCCGCCGAGCAGCGCGCGAAATCGACGATCGTACCGGAACTCTTTGCGATGTTGGCCAACGAAGTCCAGCACGGTGCAGACCGACTTGCCCTGCGCCTTTCGCAACCCGCGCCCGAGCTGCTGGAGAAAGAGCAGCGGGCTCTCCGTGGGCCGGAGCATCATGAGCGAGTTCACCGTCGGGACGTCCACACCTTCATTAAAGATGTCGACCGAGAACACGACATTCACGTGTCCTGCTTCCAGGTCTCTCAGGGCGCGGACGCGCTCGTCGTCACGCGTATCCGCCGACACCGCAACCGCTGGGACGCCACTCTCGCTGAACACGCGTGCCATGTATCTCGCGTGATCCACGCTCACGCAGAAGCCGAGTGCACGAATCGACTCGGCACCTGCCAGGCGATCCAAGAACTGCTTCACGACCATGCGCGCCCAGGCGTCGGTCGACGTGATCGCGTTCGTCAATCCGCTAACGTCATACCCGGTGCCCCGCCGCCACGGGACGTCGCGCAAGTCGAGTTCGTCGGCGATGCCGAAGTAGGAGAACGGCACGAGGCGGTGCTGCTCGATCGCATCCCACAGCCGAAGCTCGGCGGCGATCCGGTTGTCGAACCAATGCAGGATCGGCAGGCCGTCACTGCGTTCCGGTGTAGCCGTCAGCCCGAGCAATTCAACGGGCGTGAGCCGCGTGAGTAAACGCTCATACGACGCTGCGGCAGCGTGATGGAACTCGTCGACGATGACGACGTCGAACTGCCGCGGGTCGATCGCGTCGACGCCGCTCGCATTGAGCGACTGGATCGACGCAAAGACGTGATCGAACGACGTCGGTCGCGTGCCGCCTACCCACAGCTCGCCAAAGTTTCCATCGCGCAGCGCGTGCGCAAACGTCGCTCGGCTCTGCGCCAGAATCTCCTCGCGATGGGCGACGAAGAGCAGGCGCGCGCGACCCATGCGAGACTTGAGCCGCGCATAGTCCACCGCCGCCATCACCGTTTTGCCGGTGCCCGTCGCCGCGGCGAGGAGGTTCCGATGATGTCCTTGCTCGCGTGAGAGCTCGATCTGCTCGAGGAGACGCTCCTGGAACGGCTCGAGTCGAATCTCGACGGGACTGAGTGTAACGTTCGTCGTTCTCTCGCCGCGGTCGCGCGTCGCAAGGAAGCGCGTCCGTTCGTATTCCTCAAAGTCGGCTTGCTGCCAGTAGCTCTCGAACACGGCGCTGATCTTCTCGATCACCGCGCGGTTTCGCGCGCCGGACACGCGAACGTTCCATTCCAGCCCGGTCACCTGAGCCGAGTGCGTGAGGTTGGACGAGCCGACGTAGGCGGTGGAGTAGCCGGAGTCGCGGTGGAACAGCCACGCTTTGGCGTGCAGCCTCGTGCTACTCGTGTCATACGACACGCGGACCTGCGCGCCGAGCTTCAACAGCGCCTCGATCGCTTCGGCTTCCGTCGTGCCGGTGTATGTGGTCGTGAGTACGCGCAGCGACTTGCCGCTGTCGACGTGTCGCCGAAGCGCGTCCATCAGCGGATTGATACCGGTCCGTCGAATGAACGCCATCACGACGTCGATGCGATCCGCCGAGCCGATCTCCGCCTGAATCTGATGTCCGACGCGCGGCTCGCCTGGCGCGTTGGTGAGTAGCGTTGTGTCGAGCAGCGGAATGAGCGGCTGCGGAATCTCGGCGACGGTTCCGTCGGGCAACTGTCCGCGAATGGCGTGAAGAACCTTGGCGGGATCGGTCAGTCGCATCGAGGCCAACGGCGCGTCGCCGACACGCTCGGCGATGACGTCGATCAGGCGTCGGGCCAGCTCGACTCCTTCGGCTGCCCGAACGTCGTCGGGCGCATCCTCGATGACGCGCTCCAGCACGTGCGCGACGTGCCACGCGATCCGATCCGCCGCCTCGGCGCTCCGTAAATCTTCGAGTTCCGCCGAGTCGGGCCGCTCGAGATCATGCAATTGCCCTTCGAGCAACTGGGTGACCAGGACCTCATACAGACCTCTGGCGAGGGAGGGCATTCAGAGATCTATAGTCCCGAGCTGCGTTGGCCGGCTACCTGTGCCGATCGCAGAAGCTGCGCGAACATTCGGTCGCTGGGAGCCAGCGCGAGCATCGGCATCTCGTTGACCGACGCCCATTTCAACTCCGAATGTTCGAGGCGCCTCGGTTCTCCGCGAATGCTCGTCGGCACGAACTCGATGAGAAACTCGGATTCGGGATCGGCCACGCAGAACAGCGGTTTGGCCACGGATAGAACCTGGACGCCGAGTTCCTCGGCTAATTCACGCCGCGCGGCGAGAAGGTGAGTTTCGCCGGCTTCGAGCTTGCCGCCCGGGAATTCCCAGAGGCCGCCGTGGCGTTTGTGCGCGGGACGTTTGCCTACGAGGTAGCGATCGTCGCGCAGAATGACGGCTGCGAGCACTCGCGTCGTCATTCGTCCGGCTTCGAGCAAAGTCGCACAGAATCGGGAAGCGGAGCACCTGTCATGTCGACGAAGATATGGGCTTAGCCAGGTGTGCGAAACGTCGGCCGCGATCCCATCTCCTGCATCGGTATGGCGCGCTCGCCCAGTCGCGATAACTTCGGCGCATGGATGCCTTTGGATATCTCTCCGTCCTCCTCTCGATCATCCTCGGCCTCGGGCTCACACAGCTCCTGACCGCGTTCGGTCGGCTGATTCGCCAGCGCGATCGCGTGGACGTGCATTGGCTGCCGGTGCTGTGGGCCGGCGTGCTGATGCTCATCTACATCCAAGTCTGGTGGTCGATGTACGGCCTGCGCGGACATCAACACTGGACGTTCTTCGAGTTCATCATCGTGCTCGCGCAGACGGCGACGCTGTATGTAATGGCCGCCGTCGTCCTGCCGGAGGAAATCGACGAACAAAGCGCCGACCTCGGCGCCTATTTCGACAAGCATTCTCGCTGGTTCTTTGGATTCTTCCTCGCCACGCTCGTTGTGAGCGTCGCGAAAGACTTGGTGCTCGGAGGAGCGCTGCCGAGCAACGAGAATCTCGCGTTTCACGCGGTGCTGGCGATCGGATGCATCCTCGGCATGAGTATGCGCCGGCGCCGGAATCAGGAGATGCTGGCGGTCGGATTTGCGATCGTCGTCATTGTCTATATCGGGCTCCTGTTTGCACGGCTGCGGTAGGGAAGTCGCTCTGCGACGCACAGCGCTGGCGACTCGCTACGCTCTGATGGCGTGATTCACGTCCCCTGGCTGAATGGGACGGTGGGAATCGACACTCAGCCCCGGACGACCCGGACACGACCGCCCCGGGAATGTGGTGGCGTGAACCGACGACCCAATGCGTTGACACGCTGCAGTTCGTCGCGCGCATCGCGATGGCTCCTCGGCGCTCTGCCGCCGCCCGCGATGCGCACTGAATCGTCGACGACCTGTACTGACTCTTTGCTGCGACCTGTATCAATTCGTTGACGATTTCGTCAACAGCACCTGTCAGCTGATCAGAAGATCCGCCGGAATCCCCAACTCGTCCCGCAGTGTCTTGATCTGCGCAATGGACAGCCGTCGCTTGCCGGCGAAGAACTCCGAGACGCGTGCACGACCGCCCATCCAAGCTGCGAGATCGGCCGTGGCGACGAAGTCGAGTAGCGTGCGCGCATCGGCGAAGAGCGCCGCGTCGGAACACTCGGCCAGCGTGACGGTTTGATCGAGGCGAACGGCACCGCTCTCGGCCCAGTCGCCATACAGGAGCTGGGCCATCTGATCCGGCGATAGTCCGCCGAGCTCGCGCTGCGGCGTCGCGTTGTAGGAGTTCGTGCGCGCGGCGAGGTGGCGATTGATCTCATCGATCGAAGCGAACGGCTTCGATCGCTGGATCTCGTCCAGAATTGCCTGGAGGTCCGGAAATCCGTCGCGTGGTGTCATTGTCCAGACATCTCAGTGGTCAGCCTTCTCGGCGCCCAAGGTTCGGCGGGTGTGGACCATGTCGACGAAGATACCGGCTTGTTCCGACTTGCGACACGTCAGCATTTTTGGAAAGGTCAGCGCCGACTCTGGAGCGCAAGCGATCTTTACGACGCCGCGACGCTCTTGCGCTTGACGCCGGTCGGGATTGAGCGGATTGTGCAGGGTGATAATGTCGCACCGTAAGGCGTGCAACGAGGTGACGGGAGGATATTGAGACATGACCGAGCGACGCTACACGGACGACGAGATCGCATCGATCTTTCGCATTGCTTCGGAGGGCTCGCCGCTTCCCGAGCGAAGCACATCGACTGACGACGCGCTCTCACTCACCGATCTCCAGGCCATTGGCCGCGACGTCGGCATTTCGCCCGATGCAGTTGCGCGCGCCGCGCTCGCGATCGACATGCGTCGTGAGCCGCCGCGCACGTTCCTCGGCTTTCCCATCGGCGTCACGCGCACCGTCGACCTCGGCCGCAGAATGACAGATGATGAATGGGAGCGATTCGTCGTTCAGCTGCGCGACGTGTTCGACGCGACGGGCACGGTGCGCTCGGAAGGATCGCTCCGCCAGTGGCGCAACGGGAACTTGCACGTGATGCTCGAGCCGACGACGACAGGTCACCGCTTGCGTTTTCGCACGCTCAACGCCCGCGCGACTGCATCGTTCAGCGCCAGTAGTGTGACGATGGTCGTCGCTGCCGGCTTCGTCGTCGCGGGCGTCATCTCGGGACGACTGCCCGAGACGATCTTTCCCGCGGTCGTGATCGGCGTGGTGAGTGTGGCCATGTTCGCCAACGCCGCGCTTCGCCTTCCGCGATGGGCGCGACTCCGCGGCCAGCAAATGGAAGCGCTCGCGGCGGGAGTAGAGGCGTCGCGGAGCGACTGAACGGCAGGCGGCGCACCACCGCGGCTGATCCCCGAGAGTCAACTTGACCCGCATCGAGCTGGCCTCTAATCTCTAACCAATGACCGCCGCACCTGACTACCGCGAACGCATTGTCCTTGACCCGAAGATTCGCTTCGGCAAACCAGTCGTGCGCGGTACTCGGATCACTGTCGGCGACGTCCTCGGCTATCTCGCGGGCGGAATGTCCGAACCCGAGCTCCTCGCCGATTTCCCGCAGCTCACCCACGACGACATCTTGGCGTGCCTCGGGTTCGCTGCTGATCGCGAACGCCGGCTCGTCAGTCTGCCGGGCGTTTGAGTCGGCCGGCGTAAGCAGCCAGCTGTTCAGTGAAACTCCTCTTCGACGAAAACCTCTCGGGGAGTTTGGCCAGCCTCCTCGCCGACCTGTTTCCCGACTCCGCAGACGTACTCGGGTTCGGCCTTGGCGGACAGTCCGACGATGTCCTCTGGGGATTTGCGAAGACCGAAGGCTTTATCCTCGTCACAAAGGATGAAGACTTCCAACGCCTCAGCATCCTTCGCGGCCCTCCGCCGAAGGTGATCTGGATCCGACTCGGCAACTGTGCGACTGCAGACGTTGCTCGCCTGCTACGGTTTCGTGTCGAGCAGATACACACCTTCATCAATGATACAGACGCGGCATTTCTAGCACTGGGATGATCCGGTACTGGACTACTTCGAAGTCGTAAGACTTCTCAAATGCGCTCGCTGCTCCGCCGTCGCATTCGCCCTCTGCACTAACGCCCACGCTTTCGTGGGATCCGCCGACCCCGGCTCGGCGAATTGCAACCCGAACCAGTCCAGCGCCTCGGTGTAGTCCATCTCCTGGGTGGTCGCGAGCAGCGTATGAAACAACGGCGCGAGATCCGATCCGGCCACCGACGACGCCACGGCAACGAATTGGTCTGGCGTGTACCCGCGCACTCCGCTGTACTTCGCAATCGCCGCGCGCATGACATCGTCCAGACTCTTGCGATCGTTCGTGAGCCGCCGAATTCGCGCGTCGATGATCAGTCCGACGATCGGCCCCTTGTCGTAATAGCTCACTGTCTGGTTGCGATTGCCGCCAACACCGGAGCTCGACGTCGTGCCTGACGTCAGCGACGCTTGCTCGAGGGTCTGCACCAATCGGCCGGGTGACGTCTGCACGTTCTGGATCAACTTCGACACGCCGCCGAGATAGTCCGCGACAGATCCCACGCCGGAGCGCACGACGGCAAGATCGCCATAGTACGTCGTCAGGCCTTCAGCGATCCATAAACTCGGCGTACTCGGCAAATGTTCGTAGTCGAATGGCCCAAGCTCGATCGGACGCAAGCGCTTCACGTTGATCGCGTGGAAGTATTCGTGGCTCACATACTTGAGCCACACGAGATCCGGCAGCGGGTTGGTCGGATTGGGCGCCGACGAGAGCAGGGAGGAGTTCAGATGCTCGAGACCGCCCTGGCCGCCGCGAAACGAATTCAAGAATACGTATTTGTTGAACGGCAGCGTGCCGCCGATGAGCTTGCGGTGCTCCTCCACGATGCGTCGCAGGGATTCCGCCGCGCCGGCGCCGTCCCACGCGCCGAGGCGGCCGAAGTCCGCGAGGTAGTGTTTGGTGCCGCCAACGTCGAACTCGTGGACGCTGATCGTGCCGGCAATGATCGGTGAGTCGATGAAGGTGTCGTAGTCCGAGCCGCGGTAGTGATTCGGATTTCCGCCAACGATATCGAGCGACGATACAGACTGCGGCCACGTGGGCGCGAGCTCCAGCGTCACCTCGTACGGGCGCATCGCTTGGCGATGCGCCTCGTTGATCGTGATGAACGTCGACGGGCCGTTGATGACTGCGAACGCCGAGTCGACCCAGCAGCCGGTGATGAATCGGCTGGTGCAGAGGAGGTTGTAGTGAAGGACGACGTCGGCCGCGCCGTTCGTCGCAACCAGCCAGTGGTTCGGCGCGGGCTTGCTCACGTCGAGTGTCGCACCGTTGCTCGACGTGGCCGAGAAGACCTGCACGTTCTTGGCGTAGTCCTGCTTGACGTAGTACCCAGGTGACCACACAGGCAGCATGAGATCGAGGCTTGACTTGCCGCCGGTAGGGATGTGCGCTTCGACTTCCGCGATGTGCGTGTTCGGTGCGGGGAAGCGCATCGTGTAGGCGATGGTCTGCGCACCGGCGACGCCCCACGATGAGGACAGCGCGACGAACGCGAGTGCGACCCGACGCGCGATCTTGAACGTGCGAGACATGATTGGGTTGGCTAAGGGCGGAGTCAAAGATGCATGTTTTGGGCGCTTCCGCGCAGATCGCATCCGACCGTCGCGTAGTCATCGCAGAGGACCGGCGCGTATGACACCTTTCTCACCAGCGACTTCCTAGGTTTCCTGCAGCCGTGTTAGCTAACGTGCTGGCGCACCCCTTAGTCTCGCTCCCACCAACGCCGGTTCGTCACAGCGACCCATGAAGAGAGGACAGTGCCGACGATTGCAGTGACGGCAATGCTCATCGAACGGAGCATGGCGTGAGACGGATGGAGAATCGAGCCACCGCCGTCGAGATGCCTGTAATAAACGGCTGCGATGCCAATGCAACTCGCGAGGCCGAAGACGCCAGCGGCAAGCCTCGCGCCCACTCTGCCCGCTCGCTGTGCGTCGGTGGATTCCGACAACGGCGACTGTGTGTCAGGAAGCTCGTCGATTTTCATGATGTGATGGCGGAAGTTGCCGCCCTGAGCAAGTGCAAGGAAGTCAGGCTAGAATGTCGGGCATCAATGGTAGAGTGGGGCCCGACGAGCTCGCAACGATTGATCCTTTACGCTGCAAATCTTTGTGGCCGTTTATGCTTTGGCTCCGGCAGTCATTCTTGCGAATGATCAAAACTCCGACAACCGGACCCGGAAGCAATCAATACCCGCGCTTCAACATCCCTTCCGACACACCACCAACCTTCCCGTCACTCAACCACTCGAGCGACGCCTGAAACAACAGCAGGTGATTCTTCTCCCACATCGCATTGTGTGACGAGCATGCGAGATCGATGAAGACCTTCTGCGTCGAGCCGAGATCTGTGTAGAGCTCACGCACGTGCTCCTGCGGCACCTGCTTGTCGTTCGCGCCCGACACCATGAGAAACGGCGTCGTCATCTTGCTGACGACGGCCTGATTGAACCCCCACGTCGGCACCTGCGGCGCGCGACGAACGCCTGGCCCCCACGTCGCGCCTACCGAGTCGGATGACAGCATCTCCTTCCATATGACTTTGCTCACGGCCGGGTCGTACTGTCCGGCGCAGCCGACTTGGCGATCCCAATTCGCAGCGAACTCTGTTTGCGTCTGCGTGTTCATCGATCCGCCCGGCATCGCCACCGGTCCACTTGGCGCCGAGAGTGATCCGTCGCGACTGTAGGCCGGCGCAAGCACCACGAGCCGATCGACTTTGTCCGGATGTTGCGCCGCGTAGCCGCCGGCGCGCGGCCCTCCCTGCGACCAGCCGATCAACGACACGCGCTCTACGTGGCGCAGCGCGCGCAGATGATCCACGACCGCGGCGACGTCGTCCCAGTCGGAGCTCATCGTCGTCATCGCGTTTGGGAACGATGCGGCGCACGGCTCTTTGATCATTGCCGGGATGAACTCCGCCTGCTGTGTGTGCGACAGGTTGCATGGATCGCTCATGGCCGGTGGCCGAGTGGAGCGGCCGTAGCCTGTCATGTCCATGGCGAAGACGTCGAAGCCGGCCCTCGCGAGGAATTCCATCCAACTGTAGTCCTCGTACTCCACGTCGAACGCGACTTCGGCCGGAGTCCCCGCACCATGCACGAACAGCACGACGCCTTTGCTCGGCGCGTTGTTGCCGGCGGCCGAGGGTTGAGCGACTTCGCGCACGAAGATCTTGGCCTCGCCGCCGTGCATGGCGGGGGCGGTCGATTTCACGGTGACGTAGAAGTCGTGGCGGGTCATGGCAGGCGGGGTGGTGGCGACAGCGCCTCCCGACGAAAGGACCAGCACGAGGGCAGGCAGGAGCGGAGACAAGGCGGCGATCGTCATCGGACCTCTGGAGGTGTCAGCATCGCGGGAAACGTTGCACGAAGCGTCGCACTCTGCAACGGGACGGCGTCAACTCCGCGCGGCGATGGTATTACCGTGTGGCGATCGTCTTCGTGCGCAGCCGCTCAACGGCGTGCCGCGTTCTAGTACCGCCCCAGATCGCGTCCAACTTCCACGCGTCCGTTGAATCCTCCGGCGCGTACGCCTTTGATGAGCTCCGCGTCCGTCGCACCCGTTCTGAGGATGTGCGTGAGCAACAGCAGCTTCGGCTTCGCGTTCGCGGCGAGTTTGCCGAGCTCCACGTCGGACGTGTGGAACTGGTGCATGTACGTCGGCCAGTCGTCGCCGCCGGGGCGCTTCTCCGGTTGCAGTTTCGCCGCGGAATAGACCTCGTGCACGAGCACATCGACGTTGCGCGACGCTGCAAGCAGCGCGGGCGAAGGCCGAGTGTCGCCGGAGATCACGACTGAGCGGGTGGGCGTATCGATTCGGTAGCCGAACGCATCGATGGTTCCGTGCAACACCGGAAACGCCGTGATCCGAACGCCGCCGCTGTCGTACACGACGCCGGCGCGAATTTCGTGGACGTTCACCGCGTAGCCGTTCGGCGTCTCGTGCTCGAGGCCATTGGTGCGCACGTCCTCGTCGATCGACCACGCCGCGATGATGTGATCGGTCATGCTCTTCAATCCGCGCGGACCATACGTTTGCATCGGCGTTTTGCGTCCCATCACCCACGTCGTGAAGATGACGTCGGGATATCCAAGCGTGTGATCGCTGTGCAGGTGCGTGAAGAAGAGCGCGGTGACGCCGTTGATCGGCAGCTTCGCGGCCGCGATTCGGCGCATGACGCCAGCGCCTGCGTCGAACAGGAACACGCGCGAGCCGACGACGACGGCGGTCGATGGGCCGGATGCATCCGGATCGGGCCGCGGCATGCCGGTGCCGAGGAGGATGACGGTGGTGCTGTCGGCGGGCGGGCGTGGCTCGGCGCGGTGGGCGATTGGTTGTGTCGCACCGACACTAGCGATGAGGACGGCGGCGATCGCGAGCTTGAGCATGGCTAGGCGCCCGCCGACGAACTGGGTGGACGAGGCCCGGCCCGCTGGATCTCGACGAGTTCCGGCCGCGTCACGAACTCTCCGCAGATCGTCACGTCGTACTCGTATCGCGCGTCGGTCTCGCCGTCCGTCCAGGGAAATCCGCGACAGACGACGGGATAGTACGACCGATCGTGGATCGTGCAGCCGCCGTCGCGAAAGAGCACGCAGCGCTTTCCTTTGACTCGTGTCCGCCACTCACCGCCGCTCGTGCGATAGACCAGCCCCGGCCCGTGATGCGCCTCGATCGCCTCTCGCTCGGCGTCAGAGACGCTGACGCCGTACGCGCAGCACGATGCGTTGTAGGGGCACGGGTAGCAGGGTAATGACGGAACCGTCATGTGGCGCCTACTGCTTCGCCACCAACGCCGCCGGTGCGAAGTGAAAGTCGTACTCCAGCTTGACCGTATCCGCGACGCTGAGCGGCACGAGCAACACCGCTTTTTTCGGCGGCGCAATGCCAAAGTCCTCGAATGAGAATTTGGTCAACGCCGTGCCAACCACGTCGTCGCCCTGACTGTGGGCGGTAACGGTCCACGTTACTGGATGCGTGGTGCCGTGGACGGTGAGATTGCCGACCATGCTGAACGTGGCCGCCGTGGCGCCGGGTTTGGCCGTGAGTCCAACGAATGACGTTGGGACAAACGTGACGAGCGGATACTTGTTGCTCTCGAGCGACGTTTCGCGAATCGTCTTGTCGCGGCTCGCGTGATCGCTCTTGAGGCTCTGCACGTTGACGACGATCTTCGAGCTGTCCGAGATGATCGTGCCATTCGGGTCGACGACGAGCATGCCGCTGATCTGCGATGTCTTCCCGACGGCGTCCGAGGGAAAGTTGATCGTGATGAGCTGCTCGCGCACGCGATAGCGCGCCTCATTGCCGGTCGATGCTACGACGAGATGCAAATTCGCCGGGGCGGGTTTGGCCGACGCTCTCGACGTGCTTCCGGTCCGCGACTGCGCGCCGGCGGCAGCTCCGGCGATTGAGAGAACACTCACGGCAATTGCAACGCTCTTCGGGGTCATGCTCGATCCTCCGCGCTACGGCTGGTGAGTGCCAATTAGTGCTTGAACGTCCCGGGCGCCGTGACGATATCGAAGTTGTACTCGAGCGTGATCGAATCCTTGGCATTCTGCGAGGTCGCTTTCCGCGGACCCACGAGACCGAAGTCCTCGAAGGTGAACGCGGTCGTCGCCGCGCCGCGCACGGTATCGCCGGCGCTGCGCGCGCTGCCGACCCAGGTCACCGGCCGCGTCACGCCGTGCACGGTGAGCTGGCCGACCATCGAGAACGGTGCGGACTCGACGCCAGGCTTCGTCGCGAGCCCGGTCACCGAGAGCGGAACGAACTCCGCCGTCGGAAAACTGTCCGAGACCACGGCGCCGCTCGAATCGACGACGACCGAACCCGTGATCTTCTGCGTTCTGCCGATCGCTCTGGTTGGGAAGTCGACGCCGGCGACCTGCGTCATGACGCGATACCGTCGTTCCTTTCCGTGCGAGACGGCCGCGAGATGAAGCGGGGACACCTCCGTCGGCTCCGCCGCAACTGACGGACGGTTGTAGACGGTGTGAACCACGTCGGCGAACGGCGACGACGCGGGCGTTGCAGAAGGAGTTGCCGCGGGAAGTGCGGCCGGCCGCTGCGCGACGAGAGAGACCGCCGGTGTGCCCGCGTGCATCACGTTCGCGAGTGGCGCGGGGACCGGTGCCTGCGCGGCAACCGCGACAGCGATGATGCCCAATGCCACGAACGGCACTGATGCCATGGTCGGCCGCGCCGGGCGCGGCGCCGTCATCGCCAGAATCCGCTCCTCCAACGGCCGCAACTCGGCCAACGATACCGCGAACGGCAGCGACAAGCTCTGGCGAGCGCCAACAGCGATGAGCAGCAGGCCATACTCGCGCGGATGTGCGGTGACACGAAGCACGCGCGCATCGCAGTCGATCTCGATCGCCAAGCGAAGGCGGCGCGCGATCCACCACATTCCGACACACCACGGCATGAGCGTGACGGCGACCGAGGCGGCGAATGCCAACCGATAGTCGCCCGCGATCATGTGCTCCTGCTCGTGGCGCAGCATGAGCGAACGCTGATAGTCGCCGAGTTGGAGGGACCAGGCCGGAAGGACGATGGCGGGGCGGCGGAGACCGATGACCGCCGGGCCGTCGTCGTCCGACAGGTACACGGGAACGCCGTCGACGTACGTGGACTGCCAGATCGAACGCCGCCGTCTCACGCGAACGACGTCGCGCAGCAACAGCGTGAGACACACGAGCGTTCCGATGGCCCACACCGCGATCGCGATTGTCGTCCACGGGAGTTGTGCAATAGATGCGGCGATCGCGCGGACGCGTTCCGAGTCCAGGAAGGAATTCTTTGCCAAGCGATCGATCGCCAGTACCGGCGACGCGTGGGCGGCTTGCTCAGCCACTCTCGCTGCCGGCGCCGGCCGAAACGCGAGCAACGGCGGCGTCGCGACCGAGACGATCAGCGCAACGACCCATGCCCAACGACGCGGCATGCCCCAGATGCCCGCCAGGCGATCGAACACCAATCCGATGACCGCCTCACACAGTGAGACCGCCATCGCATATCCCATCCAGGAGATCAGCATCAGGATCTCCCTTTCGAATCGTTCAGTCGTTCGTCGAGCAGCTTTCTCAGGCGGCGAAGATCGCGCGGGCTGAGATTGCGGTCGCTCACCAATTGTGTGAGCACGAGCTCCGGCGATCCGCCGAAGATCTTGTCGACGACGCGGGCGAGCGCGCTTTGACCGGCGACATCCTGTGAGACCGCGGGCTTATAGCGGTGCGCTTTGCCCTCGCTCCGGTGCGTGACGAATCCTTTTTCCTCGAGCGTGCGGAGGATCGTCAAGACGGTCGTGTACGCGAGGTCGTCTTCGAGACCGTCGCGCACCTCTGTCACGGTTCCGGTGCCGCGTTCCCACAGCACCGCCATGACGTCGAGCTCGCGGTTGGTAAACGACATGTCCATGTCCACCTGTCCCGGGGGAATGGGGTCAGCCAGCTGTACCTATAGTAGAGACTACGGCCGTTTGGTGGATCTGTCAACTAGATATTTAGTTGGATTGGCGGCGCGGTGGCATGGGCGGGAGAGCAGAGCGGCTAAGTCGCGGTAATCTCGGCGGATAGATGGCGCGCTCGGGTTCACTCCGACCGCAACGCGATGTTGGGATCGACGGTTGCAGCCGGTGATCGCGAAGCGCAACGGGACTTGCGGCAGGCTGTCGAACTTGGCGAGCGCGGAGTCCTTTTCCCAGCCGTCGTCGACGAGCTCATAACATCCGGCGACGCGAGCGGCGAGTGTCGAGTCGGACAGGTGCGCGGCGGCCGGCGATGTTTGGGCCGATGAGTTAGTGGCGGCGACATGCGCCGCCAGTAGTGCGACGATCAAAAACTTCATATTGAGCCGCCAACTCAACTCCGCCGCACCGCCAACACTTTGAGCGACGAATCGAGAATCGTGTAATCGTACCACTCGCCGACGGCCATGAAATTGAAGACGATGTATCTCGTCGGCCCCACACGCAGCACGAACACCGGATAGGGCGCGATGCTGTCGCGCTTCGTTGATGCGGCGTGAATGCGAGCCGCCTGATCGCACAGCGAATTGTCCGTCACGAGTGCGATCGCCGTTGGATCGACCACCGGAATGGTCCAGAACGTTCGGTACGTGCTGGCACTATCCACCGTCGACGTATCGAGCCCCGTGATATAGACGCGGAACGCCTCGGCGTCGAAGCTCCAGGGTCGACAGGGAACCGGCGCGACCGGCGCGACCGGCGCAGCCGCGGGTTCGGAGACGTGTTCTGTCGCACGGAGCGGAGCGGCGCTTGCGACGGCGATCAATGAAAGCGCGGCCAAAACGCCAGAGAGTCGGATGAGTGGCTTCATGACGTGGCGATTGATTGGTTCGGTTGCCGTGTGACGGGCGCATGACGGACACGTGACAGCGTCGATCTGGCATTGAGCATACAGCGTGGACGGCTCGCCGACTAGCAGGGATAGCAGGGATTGGTCTATCGGGTGCGACAGTTGGCACTACTTGTAGCACCCGCGCGCGAAGATTTGATCGATCTCGAGCGTCAACAAGTCCGTCGGAAAGTCTCGCACGAGTCCGTTGGGAATACTCGTGAGGCTACGACTTCCAAGGTCGACTCGAAAACTCAGACCGCACGTTCGTGGATCAACGTCGTCATAGACGTAATATTCTCCTTCGCCCAGTCCGCCTTCCATAGCCGGATAGGCGCGCAACCGCGCAAGTGAGATGCCGACGCGCAACGAATCCACCGTGGTAAAGCGCGCGGTGCGCACCTGCACTGAATTCACGCGATCTCGGTCGATCCCGACGCGAAGAGTATCGCGTCCGACGGCGACGACCATCACGCGGTAGAGATCTCCCTCGGCGTATTCCATCGTATCGCGCACGACATAACAGACGAGCTTCACAGAATCGGCGGGCATACCGATGCGGATCGCGCCAACGCGGTTCCCCGTCAAGATTCCAGTTTCGAGACCGCACGTGGGTTCAGTAACACGCGTCTCGTGCATAGCGGCCGCGGATCCAACGCCCGCGGTCAGCGTGAAGGCAATGAGAAGTCTTGTATGATCGATACGAGCAACGAGGTTCACGCTGTCACCTGCGCTGGCGCAAATAGAGGCGTACCGTGCGGTGGCATCCCGGCGATCTCCATCCAGCATACAGCACGACCGGCTTGGCGACTAGCCGTCGCAGCACTTGGACCAGGCGGTCGCGAATCCCCTTGGCCGCTCTCGCACCCTGGGGTAGTTTACAAGAATGGCATTGGTGAATTCTACTGGTCACGCCGCCGCGGAGATCTCCATCCGCATCGCCGATCCATCCGAGTACGAGACGCTCGGCGTATTGTATCGCGCGTGGGGCTACCGCGCCGGCATCACGCCCGGCTCAGTCGTTTTCGCCGCGATGCTCGGCGCCGAGACAGTCGGCCTCGTCCGCCGCACGATCGAAGACGATACGACCATGCTCCGCGGCATGTACATCCATCCCGAGCATCGTCGCCGTGGAATCGGCACGCAACTCCTCACGGCATTTGTCGCCGATCTCGGCGACGCCGACTGCTACTGCATCCCGTTCACCCACTTGGTGTCGTTCTACGGCCAAAGTGGATTCCGCGTATTTCCGGAGAGTGCCGCCCCTGCGTTTCTGCGCGAACGACTCGCGGTCTATCGCGCCGAAGGACGGGACATGCTCGTCATGCGACGGCCGCGGTCTGCCGCGAATTGACTCAGCGTAGTGCGCGCCTGCTCTACCTGGGCAACCACCAACTCGCTTTCACGAGAAACACGTTCTGCGGCCGCGCCGCCAACAGCGCGATCCGATCGCGCGGAAACTCGAGATCGCCAAACGCCGAGTCATCCTCGCGCGATTGCGTCCAAGCGAAATAGAGCACCGAGCCCGGACGATACTCCCACCGAAACACCGCATTTCCGCGCAATGACTGTTCGCTAAAGTCGGGGTTGGACAGCACGAACGGCTGCGCGGATCCCGGACCGTCGGGATCGATGTCGTACTCCGACGTCACACCGTCCGTGCCGGTCGTCGCGGCAATCGTTCCGCGATCGCGGCCATATCGCACGAGCTGTGCACTGCGCGGCGCCGCGTATTCGCCGAACGAGTAGTAATGGCCCGATGCAAAGAACGGCTGCGCGTACAGCTCGAGCGTCATCCGCGGCGAGAACGTCACGCTGAGGCGCGTGTCCAAGGCGAGCGTGCGCTGATCGAGCGTCGAAATGACGTACCGCGAGCCGTAGAACGTCGTCGCCGTCGGGTCCTGCAGCGTCTCGACGTACTGCGACGTGCTCACGCCCTTGCTCCACGACGGGCCGAACGACACGCTGATGTTCGGCAGCGGACGGTAGGCGATGTTCAAATACGCAGCCGGCGTCTCGGCGCCCATGGCGTCCCAGTAGTAATTCAGGCTCGCGCTACCGGTGACCGCATGCCGTGAATCGGTCGACAGATCGAATTCGGCGTAGTGACCATGCGGGTCACGCACTGCAGGCCCGCCGCGCAACTGGCGGTCGTCGATCACGGACGGTCGGTCGATATAGAACTCGGTGACGTTCCAAAACTGTGGCGTCGTTTCCGACACGTACTCCTGGAGCTGCGCCTGATTCACGTCGCCGCTGTAATTGTGCTGGATCTGGCCGCCCGCGAGCGAGAAGATGGTCTGATACCAACGCGTCGGCTTCGTCCACTGGCGCCCGATGTTGAAGTTGTTCCAGATGTAGTCGGCGCGCTGTTGGAATGCGTAGTCGTTCGTCTCGTAGCCCGGTGTGCGCGTGCTGAATCCGGTTTCGCCGAACCAATCGCCAGTTTCCTTCGCGAACCGCGCGTACAATCCGCCGCCGCGCAGTGAGGTCGCGGTGGTGTCGAAGCGATTGGAGAACAACCCATTCGAGCCGTTGCCGCGATCGGGCCGCTGGAAGTATCGCGCACTCGATTGCTGCCGCTGCGCGATCTCGCGGGGGTCGCCCGAGACATTCGTGATCGCCGCGCTCATGCGCAGCGTGTACATCTGATTGTCCCACTTCGCGAAGAGGTCGTTTCCGTACATCTCGGCGTTGCGCGCGAGGCGAGGCGCAAACGTCGAATCGATGTTGCGCGCGACGCCGCTCAACATGGCGCCCACGACGACATTGCCGTTTAGGAAATCACGTTTCGCGCGGCCGACGAAATAGTTGGCGAGCGGCTCGACCTCCTGTTTGCCGCGCACGCCGAGTGTATCGGCGACGCGCGCGTCAGCTTGGCCGGTCACGGCCTCGAGCAAACCCACGGTGTAGCCGCCCGCGGTGCGCCCCGTGATTTTGCCGGCGCCGAGTATCGTGGTGGCGTCCGGGACGTCGGAGTAGGCGTAGGCGGTGGCGAGATCGGAACCCGTCGGTGCGCGGCCGATGCGCCTCGAGTAAAAGCCCGACATACTCTCGGTGTTGCTGCAGAAATTGCAGCTCGTGTTGCCGAAATCGAACACCTGCGAACCTTCGATGAAGAAGGGGCGCTTCTCCGGAAGAAACGTCTCGAACGCCGAGAGGTTGAGGACGGCGGGGTCGACCTCCACCTCGCCGAAGTCGGGATTGATCGTGGCGTCGAGCGTGAGGTTCGACGTCAGCCGATCCTTGAGATCGAGTCCTACCCGCGCGCTCGGCTTGCCGTGGGTGTTGAACGGATCGCCGGCGCCGACGTCGCCCGATGAGGATTTACTAACGGCGTACGGCAGCAGCTCGAGATGCGGCGTCGTCGTGGGCAGGCGCAGACCCTCGAGGTGGCCGAACCGCGCCGGACCGCCGGCTTCGTTCTTCCCCCACGTCGACCAGTCATCCTGCTCGTTGCGGCGCTTGATGAATCGCCGGACTTCGAGTCCCCAGGTCTGAATCGAATCGCGCGAGAAGCGGAGTTGGCTGAACGGAATGCGGATCTCGGCCGTCCAGCCGTCGGCGTCGATGTGTGTCGCTGCTTCCCAGACGGGGTCCCACGACGGATCGCAGCACGACGTGCCGATACCGATCTGGTCGTCCTTGGAGCCGGACGGGTTCAGATCGAAGAACGCGCGGCTCAAATGATCGTGATAGCCGTCGATGACGAGCTCGAGATAGTCCGAGTCGAACGATGCGTCGCGGCGCACGAGGCGGGTGGTCACGCCCTTGGCACCCTCGGTGTCGTACATCTTGGCGCCGACGTAGAGCGCCTCGTCGTCGTAGAGGAAGCGTACTTCGGTGCGCTGCGACGCCGGTTGGCCGGGATCGGGATCGAACTGCGTGAACTTGGTGATCGGCGTTGCCGCGGCCCATGCGGCGTCATCGAGCTTGGCGTCGAGCACGATTGGGCCGGTGCGCCGTGCGGCGGTGACGCGAGGGACGGGAAGCGTGTGGCCGTAGCTCGCGGTATCCTGCGCGGCGAGTGAGACGGGCAGGGCGGCGGCGGTAGCAACGAGTGCAAGGCGCGCGAAGCGCACGAGTCTGTGTGTCGACACGATAGCACTTTAGCATCTGGCGCACGGTTCGCACACAGGCGCGCGCAACCCCAACAACTTTCTAACAGTTGGGCGTCAATCGTCGGCGAAACGACTCGGGGCGCCCAGCCAGCGGCGCCCCCAGTCGTCGATCAGCATTTCCTCATCAAGGGATCAGCCGCTCGGATGAACCGCGTACCGTCCGCCGCCGGTCGGCGACTTGATGAATTCCTTGACCGGATAGTCGATCCAGGTGAAGGTCTGCTTGTCGAACAAGAAAACTGTCGTGGCGCCGGTGGTGGCCTGATCGCGAAATGCCACGGCCATCTGCAGCACCGCGTGGTACAGATTGTCGATGGTCGGGTGATAGTGGCCGCTCGTGGCGCTGACTTTGATGAGCGCACCCTCTTTGATGATCCACTCGCCGGCGCAAATGACACCCTGGCCCCGATTGAACGAGCTGTGGTGAAAGCGATCCGGCTTGCCGACGTGTGAGAAGAACGACGGCTTCTCGGTTCCCGACGCGGAGCCGACGCAAACCCAAATCAGACCGTTCAGCCCCCACTCATACGTCTGCGCCTGCGTGAGGTAGTCCATCATGAAGCCGCCCGCCTTGCCATTGGCGAGGTACTTGGCTTTGGTGCGTTTGGTATCGAACGGCGCATCGCCGCGTGTGATCACCGTGCCGATCTTGACGCGGTATTTCTCGCGCTTCTGATCGTTGAGGTAGCGCACGACCTTGCTCGACTTCGGCAGCTTGAGCACGTCGCGCTTCTCGAGCTCACTTAGAGCTTCCTCATTCTGTTTTTTGTAACCGCTTTCGAGCGACTTGAGGATGCGAAGCTCGCCGGGCTTGGGCTGTTGCGCGGGGAACACGTATGGGCCCGCGGGCGCCGCCGCCGGTGCGCCTGGCGCTTGCCCGCCTGGGCCGGCGCCGATGAACGGCTTGTAGCCGGCGCCGTACGGGCTCACCGCATACGGACTGATCGCATACGGGGCGTTCGGAGCGCCCGGCGCTTGCCCACCGCTCGCCGGCGGCGCGCCCGGGGTATTGTAGTATCCGGGACTCGGCGGACCGGACGGCGTGTTGTAGTAGCCCGGACTCGGCGCACTGGGGACGGTGTTGTAGTACCCCGGAACGAACGCCATGGCGCCGCCCTGGAGTTCAGCCGCCAGCGGCGGCGGCCCGGCCACGGCGGGCAGCGTTGCGGCGTCGAGGTGAGCGTCGTGCTGATCGCTCGACGAGGTGAGGATCTCGAGGACCGACTGGGTGGCCTCGTCGCTGAAAACGTAGGGGCTCGTCATGCTGCCCTTCCTTTCTAGGTGCCGTCAGTTGCGCCCGTGGCAACCGCGTCCTGACGAAGCCAGTCGGCGCAAGAGGTGTCAAGTGCGCAGATCACCAATCGGAATATCCGTTACATCGCCGGTGGGCGTCGGGCTTGACTGGCCGCGCGGACGTGCGACCTTGTTCGGCAGTGCGCGTTGGGGCGCCTCCGGTCCGCGGCAAGGGACTCTCCCACCCATGCAGGTTCGTGGTGCCATCATCGAACCTTCTTCCTGCCTGTCATCAGCGGACACCAGGCGCATTGGGAGGAGGTTTCCATGCAACACGAGCCCAAAGAGGGGCGCGGACTCGAGCGTCTGCGCAAGGAAGCGAAGCGCTGGCTGAAGGCGCTTCGCGATCACGACGCCGACGCGCACGAGCGCTTCGTCCGCGCGCTCGGCGCAAGTGCCGGTGAGCCCACGCTGCGCGCCGTGCAGCACGCGCTGGCCCGCGAGCGAGGTTTCGCGGGGTGGCCGGCCCTCGCGCAATCGCTCGGTGAGAATGCTCCGGCGACGATCGAGGATCGACTCGTTGAGCGTTTCCTCGACAACGCGTGTCCGGATCACCACGTGCGCAGCCCGGCGTCGCACGTACGGGCCAAGGCCACGGCCATGCGACTGCTGGCGCGGCATCCGGAGCTCTGCGCGCACGATTTCGTGACCGCCGTGGTCTGCGGCGACGTCGCGCGCGTGGAACGGATGCTGGCGGACGATCCGTCACTCGCCACCCGGCGGCACGGCGTGTCGAGCGCGCAGCGAAGCGCCGCTGCCGGCGACGACTGGCTGTTCGACATGGGTCCCAAGGGCTGGGAGCCGCTGCTCTTCCTGTGCTTCACGCGGTTGGACCGGCCCGACACGAATGACAATGCGGTGGCTATCGCGCGATTGCTGCTCGCGCACGGCGCCGACCCCAATGCGTACTTCATGGCCGGCGGCAGCCAGTATACGCCACTCGTCGGAGTGATCGGTGAAGGGGAAGAAGGCCGCCCATCGCATCCGCGCCGTGAGGAGCTCGTGCAGCTACTGCTCGACGCCGGCGCACATCCGTTCGACATGCAAGTGTTCTATAACATCCATTTCAACGGACGTGTGCTGTGGTACCTGCGAATGATCCACGCGCATACGACGGCGAACGGCGGCGCCGACGCGTGGCGGGATCCGGAGTGGCGGATGATCGGCATGGGCGGCTTCGGCGACGGCGCGCGATTTCTGCTTGGCGTCGCCATCGACAAGCGCAACACCGAGCTGGCGGAGTGGCTGCTCGCGCATGGCGCGAGCCCAACCGCCTCGCAGGGACAGCCGGCGAACAAGCCGCCGCGTGCCGAGCATTCGCTGTACGAACTGGCCGTGCGAGCGGGCGCCACGGACATCGCCGAGCTGCTAGTGCGGTACGGCGCGCCGCGGGAGGAGTTGGCGCTGAGCGGCAGCGAGAAGCTTGTGGCGGCCTGCCTGTCCGATGACCGCGTGGCCGCACGCGCGCTTGCCGAAGATCACCCGGAATACCTGCGCGGCCCGCTGCCGATGTTCGCCGCCGTGCGCAGCCATCGCATCCAAGCGGTGCAGCTCCTGCTCGATCTCGGCATGTCCCCCGACGTGGCCGACGACAAGAACACGCGTGCGCTGCACATCGCGGCGCACGAGAATGCGAGCGACATCGCACGGCTGCTCATCGAACGAGGTGCCGAGGTCGACGCGGTGGAGCGGAACTGGGGAGGCACGCCGTTGGGCAACGCCGCCTATTCGCGAAACGCCGAAGTGATCGCTGTGCTGCGCGAATACAGTCGCGACGTGTGGGAGCTTACTCCGCTCGGCGACGTGGAACGCATGCGCACGTTGCTGCGCGAGAATAGCGAGCGCGCCACGGTGCAGTCAGAGGGTCATTCGCTTCTCATGTGGCTCCCGTCGGACCACGAGTCGCGCGCAATCGAGCTCGCGGAGTTGCTGCTGGCGAACGGCGCGGATCCGCGGCTGCGAAACAAGGACGGCTACACCGCGGCGGAACGTGCGGAGCGCATTGGCATGGCTGATCTCGCGACGCTACTCCGGCTCTCCGAAGAGAGGCTGACGCCGCCGTCGCCGGATGAGCAGGAGGAAAACGCTCGCGCGTTGCTCGACGCCTATCGCACTGGCACCCCGGAGGCGATGGAGCGTCACTGGAATCGGACCTGGCACCGCCGCGCGTGGCGCGCCATGCGGAGCTACGTGCAGGCCGACCTCGGCAAGCGGCCGAGCGGCGACGAGGATGACGTCGAGATCACGATGGACGACGCGCGCTACCTGGTGGCGAAGGACCGACGGCAGATGAGCGACGACGTGTTGCGCGACGCATCGAGCATCCATGGTCTCACGATGCTGAACGCCGGCGGCTCGCAAGCGGTGACCGATGCCGGCGTGCTGCATCTCGCGACACTGGGCGGCCTGAAACACCTGGACTTGCGCGGGACATCGATCACCGACGCGGCACTCACAGTGCTCGATGCCTTGCCTGCGCTCGAGTCGATCTCTCTCGCGGGAACGCGCGTGACGGACGCGGGCGTCGCCCACTTGTCGCGATTGCGCGCGCTCACGCACGTGAATCTGGCGGGCACGCGAACGGGCGACGGCGCGCTGCGTGCGCTCGCCGGCATGGAGCACCTTCGTCACCTGCGCACGGGCGCTCTCGTTACTGACGACGGCCTGGCGTTGCTGGGCGAGCTTCCGGTGTTCCGCACATGGCGTGGCGGCGAGGCATGGATGGGTCTCACGAGCTACGAGTGCGAGCCGAACCAGCTCGCGTTGCGCGGCTCGTTCACGGATCGCGGAATGCGATATCTGCGCAGTCTCGACGGGCTGTTCGGCCTCAACCTCGATGACAGTGCGTTGGCCATTACGCCCGCGGGACTCGAGCATCTCGTCGCATTGCCGCACCTCGGCTGGCTGGCCACGGACGCGACGGACGAATCGATGCCCGTCATTGCGCGCATGCCACATCTCCGATTTCTCGGCGCACAGGACACCGTGGCCGGCGACGCGGGCTTTTCGGCGCTGAGCGGCTCGCGGACGATCGAGTATATCTGGGGGCGCCGCTGCCACAACCTGCAGCGCCGGGGCTTCGCTGCGCTCTCGGCAATGCCGGCGCTGCGAGCGCTGTCTGTGAGTTGTCTCAATGTCGACGACGCGGGCGTCGCGGCGCTGCCGGATTTCCCGGCGCTTCGCGAGCTCATGCCAATGGACGTCCCGGACGAAGGATATCGACACATTGGGCAATGCAGGCAACTGGAGTCGCTCGTGCTGATGTATTGCCGCGACACGAGCGATCGCGCCACGGAGCTCATCGCGCCTCTCGCGACCCTCCGCCGCTACTTCGCGAGCTACACGCGGGTCACGGATCGAACTCCGGCGCTCCTGTCGGCCATGGACTCGCTGGAGCGGATCACGTTCAGCGCGTGTCACGGCATCACGGATGCGGGCGTCGCGGTGCTGGCGCGGTTGCCGCGATTGCGTGAGCTGCGAGTGTCGGGGCGTGGTATCACGCCGGAGGTCGGTGCAGGATTTCCGAGCCGGATCGCAGTGTATCACGACTGAGAAACGGCGAGCTAGTTCGCGACGAGCGCGCGATTGAGTATGAACAATTGGAACGCGAAGAACTGCAAATGAACGCGAATTGACTCCGTGTCGTTTCTGGTTTATTCGCGCGTTTGTGCAGTTCTTCGCGTTCAATTTGTTCCCACTAGCCAACGCACGAAGTGGCGTCGGAGGTACCGGAGTTACCGGAGGTACTCACCCCTCGATCCGTTCGCGTTTTAGCAGGCCGGCACCACAAAGAATTGCAGCGCGGTCGTCCCCGACGCCGGCGGCGTAACGACCAGCGTCGAATTCACGCCGGCCGCGAAGGTCTGATTTGCGGCGGTGACCACAGTCGTATTCGTGCCGGCCATGTTGAGCGTCACGGTTTGCGTTCCCGCCGGGACGCTGAAGAATGCTGACCCATTCCCAAACGTCACGCCGGACGCGCTCGCGCTGGTGCTCGTCCCGACGAACGCATCGAGGCTCGCTGCGCCCGACGCGGCGTTGAACACGCGCAATCCGCCACTGCTATCGGCGGCCGCGAAGCCCGCGTTGTCCAACGTTGCGAAACAATGTGACGGACGTGCATGCGAAATCCTCCACTACAGTGGAACGGGAAGTGTGATATGGGTGGGGTTTGTGTGGACGTGCGGCAGCAGAGGGTGGCGCTGCTGGTGCTGGATGCTGATGCAAGCCACGGTCCTCGCGAAACGGTCGCGTCGCGACGATGTGCGGCGTTCGGCTAGCTCACTGCCTCTGCGAGAAATACCTTATCGCGGCCCGCTCGTCCCTCCCGAGCGCCCAGCAGCCGGCGTCACCCCCGCCCATCCCCGATGGACCTCCGCCACCAGCTCCAACAAACGCTCGGCAGCACCTACACCCTCGAGCGTGAGCTCGGCGGCGGCGGAATGTCTCGCGTCTTCGTGGCCGAGGAGACGCGACTTGGGCGGCGGGTCGTGGTCAAAGTGCTCACGCCCGAGCTCACCGCGGGAATTTCGGCCGAGCGCTTCGAGCGCGAGATCAGACTGGCCGCATCGCTGCAGCAGGCGAACATCGTTCCGCTGCTGAGCGCCGGCGAGACGGATGGTCTGCCGTACTACACCATGCCGTACGTCGAAGGCGAGAGTCTGCGACTGCGGTTGCGCGAGTCGGGCGCGATGCCGGTGGCCGAAGCGGTCAACGTGCTGCGCGACGTCGCACGCGCGCTCGCCTACGCGCACGATCACGGCATCGTGCATCGCGACATCAAGCCCGACAACGTGCTGCTCTCCGGCGGCGCGGCGGTTGTTACAGATTTTGGAATCGCGAAAGCATTGTCCGCCGCGCGCACGCACGCCGAAGGTGAGACGCTCACGCAACTCGGCACCGCGATCGGGACGCCGGCGTACATCTCGCCCGAGCAGGCGGCCGGCGATCCGGACGTCGATCATCGCGCCGACATCTATTCGTTCGGCTGCATGGCGTACGAGCTGCTCACCGGTCGGCCGCCGTTCGCCGATCGGTCGCCGCAACGCATGATGGCGGCCCACATGGCCGAGGCGCCGCGCCCGATTTCGGAACTGCGGCCGGAGTTGCCGGAGCCGCTCGCGCGCATGGTGATGCGCTGCTTGGAGAAAGATCCGTCGGCGCGACCGCAATCGGCAGCGGAACTCGGGGCGGCGCTCGATGCGACGTCGACGAGCGGTCCTTCACACGCAGCGATGCCGGCGATTCTGCTCGGCGGTCGCGGCATGTTGAGTCGGGCGCTGGCGATCTACGCAGCGTCGTTCGTCGCCGTCGCTGTGCTGGCGAAAGCGGCGATCGTTGGCGTGGGCCTGCCGGATTGGGTTTTCCCCGGCGCGTTGATCGTGATGGCGCTCGGGCTGCCGGTGATTTTGTTCACCGCGTACACGCAGTACGTTGCGCGGCGCGCGGTGATTGCGACGCCGACGACGCACGGCACGCGCGGCACCATCGCGGCGATCGCCATGAAGGCGAGTCCGCACGTGTCGTGGCGGCGGACGATGCTCGGAGGCATGTACGCAGTGGGCACGTTCGCGGTGCTCATCGGCGCCTTCATGTTGTTGCGCACGTTCGGCATCGGACCGGCAGGATCGCTGCTCGCCTCGGGACGCTTCTCCGCGAAGGCGCCGGTGCTCATCACGGATTTCGCCACGACGAACACCGACTCCGCACTCGGCACCGTCGTTAGCGACGCGGTACGAACCGGGCTCGCGCAGTCATCGGTGATCTCGCTCGTGTCGCCGAATGCAGTGGCGGGCACCTTGCGGCTCATGCGGCGTCCGGCCGCGAGCCGGCTCGATTTGCCGTTGGCGCGCGACGTCGCGCAGCGAAACGGAGTGCAGGCAATCGTCGACGGGCGCGTCACCGGCGTGACGGGCGGCTACATCATCACGCTGCGATTGGTGAGCGCCGATTCCGGCACCGAGCTCGCGTCATTTCAGGAGTCGGGCGATGGGCCGCGCGGGTTGATCGACGCGTCGGACAAAGTCGCGCGCGCGTTGCGCGGCAAGATCGGCGAATCGTTTCGCAGCGTGCAGGCGACGCCGCCGCTGGCGCAAGTCACCACGTCGTCGCTGGATGCGTTGCGCGCGTACAGCGCCGGTGAGCGCGCCAACAATATCGAAAACGATCCGCTCAAGGCGATCAGAATGTGGCGGCAGGCCACGCAGCTCGACACGTCGTTTGCGGCGGCGTGGTCAGGCGTCGCACTCGGCATGGCAAACCTCAGCATGCCGCAGGCGGCCATCGACTCGGCGCTCGAGCGGGCGTACGGCGCTCGCGATCGTCTCACGGAACAGGAGCGCGATCGCATCACCACCGTATACCTGATGAGCGGGCCTCATCGCGACCGGGACAAGGCGCTGACGGCGCTGGCCGCGTTGGTCAAGAGTGGTAAGAATCCGTTGGCTCCGATGGTGAACATGGGCGAGGTGTACAGAAGCTGGCGTGACTACGCGCCCGCGGAGTCCATGAATCACCTGGCGATTGCCCGCGACTCTGGAGATGCCATTGCACTACTCAATGCCGTGCAACTGCAGATCGATCGCGGGGAGCCCGACTCCGCTGCCGCGACCATCGGCTTCGTGGCGCGGCATGCGCCAAACGATCATGCCCGGGGTCTGTTGGCCAGTTGGGTTGCTTATGCCAGGCATGACATTCCTCGTACGCAGCAACTGATCGATAGCATCGGCCGTGATCCATCCCAGGCGGATTATCATTACAGTTTTGTGATATCGAGCGCGCGATTGGCCGCGCTTCAAGGGCGACTCGCACAGGCGGAGCGTCTCGTGCGCGACGTCGCCGGTGCAGATACCGGAAATCCGCGACAGCTTTTGCTCGACTCGCTGGCGTTGGCATCGGCGCATGCGTGGTTCTATGGCGCGAACGACCACGACGCGGCGCGCATCGATGCCGCACTCGCGCTGTATCCGCTGCGTACCATGGCGCCGGCGGATCGACCCTACTTCGACGTCGCGACCGACTACGCTCGCGCCGGGAAGCCGGACCGCGCGCGCGCAGTGCTTGCCGCCTATCGCGCCGACGTGACGGACACGGCGATGCTCCGACTGCAGGCGGCCGACCTGCATAATGCGCTCGGCGAGCTGGCGTTGGCGACGAACGATCCACGCACCGCGCTCACGGAGTTTCGGCGCGGAGACGTGGGCTACGACGGCAAGCCAGCGCGAGAGTGTGGTCCGTGCGTCGATTTCAATCTGGCACGTGCCTTCGATGCGGCGAACATGCCCGATTCGACGATCGCGGCCTATGAGCGTTTCATCAACACGCCGTATTGGGATCGTTTGTCCGAGTCCGATCCGATTGGACTCGCCGGCGCACACAAGCGCCTCGGCGAGCTGTACGAAGCGAAGGGCGACGTCTCGAAAGCGATTGCGCACGACGAGCGGTTCATCGAGCTGTGGAAGAATGCGGATGCGGCGTTGCAGCCGCATGTCGTTGAAGTGAAGCAGCGACTGGCGAGACTGCAGGCGAACGGGAAGGGGTAGCCGCGCTCACGAATGACTCTGTCGTTCCGTCGAGTGTGAACGATTGGAACGCGAAGACCTGCAAATGAACGCGAATCGCATCTCGAGCCGTTCGAGATGCGATTCGCGCGTTTGTGCACGTCTTCGCGTTCAATTTGTTCCAATTATCCAACGCGCGCCGTTGCATTCGACGTCATAGACCTCGAAGACGCCCCAATTCGCGCCTCCCCTTGCGCGTCTGGGCGAGTGGCCATATCGTGGAGGCAGGCACTCACCCAGACCTGCATAGGTAAGCCCCAGAACTACTATGTCTGTCGACGACGTCGAACTGCTCCAAGGCACGCTCACCATGATGGTCCTCAAGGCACTGACCTGGGGACCGATGCACGGCTACGCCATCGTCCGCTGGCTGGAACAGGCCAGCGACAGCGCGCTGCGCATCGAGGATGGCTCGCTGTATCCCACGCTGTATCGTCTCGAGGAGCGCGCGCTCGTCACGTCCGAGTGGGGAACGTCCGACAACAACCGGCGCGCCAAGTTCTATAGTCTCACGCCGGCCGGCCGAAAGCACCTCCGCGTACAACTCGCCGCGTGGCATCGAAGCGCGCGAGTCGTGGATCGAGTCGTCGGAGTCAGCGCCCGGCCCGTGCTCGACGGATAAGAACAATGCCGTCCGCGCGCTGGCATCGATACCTGCGCTTCTGGGGCAGCACGCCCGACGCCGAAGTCGACGACGAGCTGCGCTTCCACGTGGAGATGCGCGCGCAGGAACTGCGCGATCGCGGCGTGACGGACATCGATGCGCGTGAGCAAGCGCGCGCGCTGTTCGGCGACGTCGCCTCCGTGCGCGACGAATGCCAAACCATCAACCGCCGACTGACTCGGCGCACGAGGCGACAGCACATGCTCGACGGATTCTGGAGTGACGTCCGCTTTGCGCTGCGCACGTTGCGCAGCGCGCCGGTGTTCACGACGATCGCGATCGCGACGCTTGCCTTGGGTATCGGTGCGAACGCCGTCATCTTCTCGCTCGCCGATGCGGTGGTGCTGCGTCCGATTCCCGGCGTGCGCGCGCCGCGCGAGTTGTTCGACGTCGTCACGACGCCGCTTTCCTATCCGGCGTTCCTCGATCAGCGCACCGCGGATTCGAGCATCGCCGACATCACGGCGTATCGTGCGCGACAGCTCGCGGTGCGCAGCGGCGAAACGACAACCATGCTCCCCGTCGCGATGGTCGCCGGCAACTATTTCAGCTTGCTCGGCGCGAGCGCGGCGCGCGGCCGTCTTCTCGGACCCGCTGACGACCAACCGGCAGCCCCGGCGACTGCGGTCGTCAGCGATACATATTGGCGCACGACGCTCAACGCCGATCCGAACGTGATCGGTCGCGCGATCTTCGTGAGCGGCGCACAGGCCACGATCGTCGGCGTCGCGGCGCCGGAGTTCCACGGCACACGGCTGGTGAGCGTGCCGGTGGTGTGGGTGCCGATCTCAGTGTGGCCGGCGATTCGACCGACTGGACTCGCATCGCTCGACATCACCAACCGCGGCTGGGGTTGGTTGCAGGTCATGGGCCGACTGCGTCCGGGTCATACGCTCGCGCAGGCGCATGTCGCGATGTCCGCAACGTCGGCGCGCGAGCACGAGGAATTTCCAAACAGCGCGGCAACGCCGCCGAGTCTCGAGGTGCGAGCGAGTGTGGGGACGGTGGCTGGGCGGGATGCCGCGGCGCCGCTGACATCGTTCATCGTCGTGCTCGCATCGGTGGCTGCATTGGTTCTGCTCATCGCGTGCGTGAACGTTGCGAACTTGTTGCTCGCGCGCATGGTGCGCCGGCGCGCCGAGATCGCGCTGCGCATTGCGCTCGGTGCCGAGCGGTCGCGCGTGATTCGACAACTGGTGACCGAGTCCGTGGTGCTGGGCGCCGCTTCGAGCGCCGCGGCGATCGGACTCGCTGCAGCCACGCTTCGAGTGCTCCGAAGCGGAACGTTCCCCGGCGGTATATCGCTCGCCGCCACCGGCCTCAGTCTCGATGGTGCGGCTCTCGGCTTCTCGCTGGGCGTCACGATGCTGACGGTGATGTTGTTCGGTGTCGTACCGGCGTTCTACACGGCGCGAAGTGGCGAACGCGCAGCATTGAGCGATCGCAGCGGCGCTGGCTCGCAGTCGTCATCGCGGCTTCGTGACGCGTTGCTCGTTGTGCAGGTCGCGCTCAGCCTCGTGCTGTTGATCGGCGCCGGCCTCTTCGCGCGTGGACTTCAGCGCGCGCTCACGATCGACCTCGGCTTCCAGCCCGAGCACATCGCGACGGCGGCGGTGAACACGGGGCTCGTACGGTATGACACGGCGCGCGCGATCGCATATCTCCAGGATGCACGGTCCAAAATCGCGGCGCTGCCCGGAGTGTCGAACGTTGCATGGACGGTGACGCTGCCGATCAGCGATCACAACTCACTCGGCGCGTTGATCGAGGGAGTGACGCCGCCCAAAGGACAGACGCGTGACGGTGTCACAGTCGACATCGTGAGCCCCGGCTACATCGCGGCGCTCGGCGGACGGATGACGCGCGGGCGCGACATTGCTGAATCGGATCGGCAGTTGGCGCCGCATGTCGCTGTCGTGAACGAGACGTTCGCGCGGAAGTATTGGCCAAACGAAGATCCGATCGGCAAGCGCATCATCATCGAGGACACGATGACGGTCGTGGGCGTGGCGCACGACATCAAGGTCGAGCAACTCGAGGAGCCGCCCACGCCGGTGGTGTATCAGTCGCTGTGGCAACAGCCGCGCTGGGCGCTCGACGGCATTCATGTCGTCGCCCGAACGCACGGCGATCCGGAGCTTTTGCTGCCGACGATCGATCGTGCGCTCCGTTCGGTTGGATCGGACGTTCCGGTGTTCGCGCTACGGTCGTTCGGCGATCAGCTCGACGAGATTCTCTTGCCGCAGCGGCTGGGTGTGCAGATCATCGGTGCGTTCAGTCTTCTTGCATTGATCGTTGCCGGCGTTGGCATGTACGGCGTGGTGGCGTACATGGTTGGCCAGCGTACGCGTGAGATCGGTGTGCGCATTGCGCTCGGTGCGCCGTCGCGTTCCGTGCTCGGGATGGTGTTGACGCACAATCTCAGGCGCGTGACGCTCGGCATTGTGCTTGGTCTGATCGTCGGCGCGTTGGGGACGCGAGCGCTGCAAGCATTCCTGTTCGGCTTGAGCGCGCACGACGCGGTCACGTACGCGGCAACGTCGTTGATCTTGTTCACTGTCGGTGCGGTCGCGGCGTTCGTGCCGGCGTGGCGGGCGACCAAGGTCAGTCCGTTGATGGCGCTGCGATCGGACTGAAATTGTCATTCCGAGCGAAGCGAGGAATCTTCTTTCACGAGTTAGGGACGAAAGATCCCTCGTCGCTACGCTCCTCGGGATGACATCCGTCGCCGTGCGAAGCGTTCCGCCAAGCCGATCGAGTACGTCGTCTGGAATCCCGTCAGTCGCCAAGTTGACGAAGTTGCGACGGCGTGAGTAGCCAGTCCATCACCGGGCCCGACCGTCGCACACGGCCGTCGAACTTCAGCAGACAGGCGCCGCCCTTCTTGAGTGTGACTGTCGGCTCGGTATTGCCGCTCATGAGCCACGTCACCAAACCGCTGAGATGCGGATCGTGCCCGACAACAGCAATCAGAGTCGCCTCGTCATCCAGCTCGCGAGTCCACGTGGCGAACATCGTGAAGTGCGCCTCGGGCCGTAACGCCTCGACCGGGGCGCCGAGTTTCATGCCATATACCTCGGCGAGAATCTGACCCGTCTCCTGCGCGCGGGTCAGCGGACTGGCGGCGAGCACGTCGGGATGGCCCGCCAAACTCTGAAGGCCTTTGGCGATACGGCGCATCTTACGTCGACCGTCTTGCGTCAGCGGCCGAAGGTCGTCGTCCTTGCCGGTCGCGCTGAATGTCTCTCGCGACAAGGCGATTGCGTGGCGAACAATGAGCAATTGCATTGGGTCCGTATTCAAGAGGAGCGGCGTGGTCCATAGCCCAGCAACCGGCGCGCCACACGATTTCGCGCGGCGCTATCGAATACTCATGACGTCGCTATGATGTTCGACGCGATCCGCACTCGCCGGCAGACCGCGCGTTACCGCGTAGTAGTCGGCAACCAGCCGATCGAACACGGCCTGCCAGCTTCTATGCCGCGCCGACCTCAGCGCGTCGGCGCGGATTCGCCCCAAGTACGCTGGATTGCTGGCGAACCCTGCCAGCGCCGTCGAGAAGCCCACCGGATCGCTTGGCGGTACGACGAGGCCGGCGCCGCCGAGCACCTCGCGCGTCTGCGGGACATCGGCGGCGACGACGGCAAGTCCGGACGCCATCGCCTCCAACACGACGTTTCCAAACGTGTCGGTGGTCGACGGAAAGATGAATGCGTCGCACGATGCGTACGTCTCGCTCAACGTCGGGCCTTCGATGCGCCCGGTGAAAATGGTGCCCCGCGGCGCCAGCCGGCGACACTCCGATTCGTATGGTCCGTCGCCCGCAACCACGCAGACCACATCCAATTGTTGCTCCACGAGGCGGCGCATGGCGGCTAGCGCCGTGTCGAGGCCCTTTTCTCGGGCCAATCGACCCACATAGGCGACGACGGTCGTCGCGGGACTCGCTCCCCAACTCCGGCGCAACGTCTCTGACCGATGGCTCGGGCTGAACTGCTCGGCGTCGACGCCGCGACTCCACAATGAGATATTTCTAAAGCCGCGCGCGGTGAGATCCCGCCCGATGGCCTCCGTGGGACATAGCGTTCTGCGACCGCTGTTGTGAAACCAGCGCAGAAACGCCCAGCCGGGGCTGGCGAGCGCGCCGAGGCCGTAGAACTTCGCGTACGCGGCAAGGCTCGTATGGTATGATGTGATGATTGGTACGCCAATCCGCCGCGCGGCGGCGCGGCCGGCCAAGCCCACGCCGAAAGGCGTCGCGAGATGCACGACGTCGGGCCGCCACTGCAGCAGCTCGCGCTCCACGACCGACGTGCGCGGAAGCGCCAGTCGCAATTGGCGGTACGCCCAGAAGGGTCGGCTGGGGAAGTGGCGAACGTTGGGGTCAGCGGCGACACCGGATGCATCGGGATCCTGCGGCGCAAAGACGCGAACTGAATGTCCACGACTCCGCAACGTGGCCACCGTACGGCCAAGCGTACGCGCGACGCCGTTGATCTGCGGAACGAACGTGTCAGTGAACAACGCGACGCGCATCGGCGCATGCGAGTCGGTCATAGCGACGCCTCCGCAAGCTCGGAGTACGTGCACTGAATCCGGTGCGCCGTCCAGCCGGCGAGGGTGCGGTTCATCGACGATGATGTGGTCCGGTGCGCGAGATCCTGCGGATGCAGTGCGAGCCGAACGAAGAGCGCGCTGTGATGAATCACGTTCTGCGTCGCCGCGACGACCGACGACAGATACGGGCGCCATCTTCCGCGCGCGCTCCAGCGTACGACGGGCGACGCGACGCGCACGTGTTGTTCGTACAACTGAATCGCGCTGACGTCCTCGCTGACAGCGAATCCCAGCTCCGCTGCGACATTCGTTGCGCTCGGGTGCGTCAACCATGCGGGCGGAACGAAGCCAATCGGATGCAGCCCCACTGCCTCGAGCAGTTCCAGACCGCGCATGATTCGCGATCGCGCGTCGTCGAGCTGCAGCGTCAGGAATTCACCCTCGCCCGCCGTTCGTCCGAGCGCACGCAACTGATCGGACCAACGCCGGTGCAGCCCGACCTCGTCATGGCGATAGCCGTGCAGAATGATTTCGGCGCCGCCATCCGCGCGGTCACGCAACCAGCGAACGAACGTGCTGTCCGGCGTGAGTGGCCACATTCCGTGCCAATTCGGAACGACGAACAGCGCCGGCCGAACGCCATGCTTGGCGCACAGCATCCACAGTTCTCGCACGGCCGCGTCGTGCGCGGGTGTCACGTCGTGAATGGCGACGAGTAGCCTCACGATGCCAACACCGATCGGTAGACGTCGAAGATGCGGTCGAACACCGAGTCCCATCCGTGCTCGCGTTCGACGAA
Source organism: Gemmatimonadaceae bacterium (assembly GCA_036499625.1). Lineage (GTDB taxonomy): Bacteria > Gemmatimonadota > Gemmatimonadetes > Gemmatimonadales > Gemmatimonadaceae > JAQBQB01. Next base: position 71,157 of record DASYDJ010000061.1, on the reverse strand, counting down.
CGCGCGACCAACGGCGCCGAGCGCGCGAGATTGTTCAGCGAAGCAGTGTTGCAGCGCAGCGGCCATCGACGCCGCGTCACCGGGCGCGAACAGCGCACCCGCACCCGAGCGTCGCAGATGCTCGGCCACGCCGCCGCCGTCGGCGCTCACGACGGGCGTTCCGCACGCAAGCGCCTCGAGCGCGGTGAGGCCGAATGTCTCCGTCGTGCCAGACGACAGATACGCGTCGGCGGCTGCGAGGAAATCGGCGACGCGCTCGCGGCTGTCCTCGAACGGGCGGAAGATGATAGACAATCCAGCGGCCCGCGCTCGCAAATCGCTTTCGAGCGGACCCGCTCCCATGATCACCAACGTTGCGCGACTTTGCGTGCCGAGCCGTCGCCAGCCTTCGATCGCCAGATCGAGCGACTTCTCCGGTGCCAGGCGGCCGGCATAGACGACGAGCGGACCTTCTGTCGGCAGCGTCAGCCGACGGCGCGTTTCGGCTGCGTACGCTCGGCGCTCCGGCGAGAACGTTGCCAGATCGACGCCGAGTGTGACGCGCGTGGTCCGCGTGACGCCGGCATGCGCCAGCTCGCGCGCCGCCGCGTCGGACGCGACCAGCGTCGTGACGAATAGGCGGTCGAGCCACCGCGCGTAGGTGGCGACCGACCGTCGTGTCAACGTCGCATTCGAGCCGACGTTCATGAGATTTGTATGATAGAACGACAGTAGCGGAATCTTCATTCCCGCGCTGGCCATCGCGACGAGCCAGGGCACTACGATCGGACTGCCGACCTCGATCACATCCGGGCGTTCGGCGGCAATGATTCGGCGGAGAGACCGCGGGGCGAGCAGAAAACGATATTGCTGTTGCGTGGGAATTCTCGGGCCGCGCAATCGGTACCATCGCACGTTGCCCTGATCGGTGACGAGATCGCGCGCCGCGGGAATCACGAGTGTGTGATGCAGTTCGGGTCGTCTCGACACGTACACGCTCTTCTGCTGCAGATAGGTGCGCACTCCGCCGCTCGTCTCGCCAAACCATTTCGTGACGTCGAGCACCTTGAGGCCGCCGCTCCGTCGTTGGATGACGGGCAGCGGATCATGGGCCATGTCGAGCGCCGTGGCGTTGGCGTGGACATTGGGTTCCGTCGACATCAGCGCGTTCAGGAGCATGTGCGCCCAAGATCGCCGAGGATGGTCACGGCGACGACGACGTCGTGTAACGGCGGCGTCGGGATTGATGCGACCGTCGCGCGATTAGTTCCGGTAGCCGTCCGTCAAAGTCTTGAGGAACGCGACGACATCCTGCATTTCTCGCGGCGTCATCGGGGGCTCGTCGCCACGCTTCCGACCGAATGGCGCAGTCGTGACGTCGACATTGCGACGATCGCTGGCGGGAAGATCATTGAATTGTGCGATCGCTCCGCTCGCACTGCGCGGGTACACCTGCTCCGGACGCGTATCGCGAAACACGTAAAACGCGACAGCCTCGTCCAGCGTGCGGAACGCGCCATTGTGAAAGAACGACGAACGCAGTGCGACGTTGCGCAGTGACGGCGTGCGAAACATGCCGCAATACGGTTCGTGCGACGCCAGATCGGTGCGCAACGGACCGCACAGTCCAAGATCGAAGTGTTGCGCGTCGCGATTCGCGGCGAGCGCGGGATTCCGCGGCACACCGACCGCCTCGTATTCGTAATCCGTGAGCACAGGCGGCCGGCCGTCAGCTGTCGGGCGATCGAGATGACACGCCGCGCAGTTTCCTTTTGTGGAATCGTCGAATACCGCGAGTCCACGCGCCTCAGAAGTCGTGAGTGTCGCGCGACCCTCGAGGTATGCGTCGTACTTGCTGTCGTACGGATGAAAGCTCGAGTCCTCGAGCTGGTAGCGAGCGATCGCAAACGTCACCTCGGCGACAAAGCGATCGGCCGGCGCGACAGTCTCGGCACCGAACAATGCCGCGAACGGCGCGCCGTATCTCTGGCGCAGTCGTGCGGCGAGCGCGTCGTCGGTCGCGTTGGCCATCTCGGCGGGATTGAACAGCGGGCCCATCGCCTGATTCTGCAACGTGCCGGCGCGGCCGTCCCAAAACAGGCCGCCATGCGGCGTGGCCACCACCGCCGACGTCGCGGGGACGATGACGCTGTCCGACTCGTCCGATACGCCGACGTCAGGCCCGATATGAAAGCGTGGCGTGCGATCGACATAGCGCAGACTCGGCGCAGCGCGGCCTCCGGTCAGCATCGCGCTGTCGCTTGTGGCAGCGTATGCGCGATTTGGCACATGACAGCTTGCGCACGACGATTGGCCTGACGCGGAGAGCGAACGATCGAAGAACAACGCGCGCCCGAGCTGTGCTACTGGCGAGAGCGGCGCCACGCGTGGGCGGACGAGATGCACTGGATGCCGATTGACTCCGTCGACGACGTTCGCGGCGGCAGCGTCCTGTCGGGAACACGCTGCCGCGATACACAGCATCAACGCGGCAGCGATCTGCGCCGCGGTCCTACACGGCATCACTGCGGAAGTCGCGACGACGGCGTGCTGACGCGCGTGCCGAGTGTGTCGTCGAGGAAGAGTGCTGGCACGTGACCGCCAGCGGCAAAGTCGAAGAGGCCGTTGATCGATCCGGACGTCGCGTCAAACGAGCCGCCGCCGAGGCGTTGGCCGCCGAGCCAGTTGTCCTCGATGAAACGAAGGACGGAGGACTGCGTGATCAACGTGTGATCGACGTAGTTGACCTTGGACCACGGCGACACGACGAGGAACGGCTGCCGCGTGCCGGGGCCGCACCGTCCGTTGACCGGCCCGCGACCGGCGGGACCGTCGAGTTGCGGTGTGCGGCCTTTGACACCGCAGGCACCCAACTTGTCGAGTTGATCGGCCCGTGCGTCGAATGACCCGTTTGTTGGCGTCGCGACTCGATGGTCGTACCAGCCGTCGGAGTCGTCGTACATGATGACCACCGCCGTGCTGGACCACTCCGGCCGCTGCTCGAGGAAATTCATGACCTGCACGATGAACGTTTGCTCATCGAGTGGGTCCGAGTAGCCCGAGTGGCCGTCTTGAAAGGCCGATGCTTTGAGATACGACACGGTGGGGAAGTTGCCCGCAGACACCGCATCGAAGAAATCGTGCAAGTCGTATTGGTGGTTCGCTCCGTCGTGCGACGAGCCGATTCCCGCCACCGATGATGGCCGCAGGTGCCGCGGGTTGGCCGTCGATGCGTAGTACTGGAACGGCTCGTGGTGCGGGATGTAGTCCGCCTGCGAGTACGCCGAGAGCGGCGATGTCGTCGTGCGGAAACAACCTTTCCCGCCCGTGCTATTTGGCCGCGTGAGGTCGAAGCCGCCTTCGAACCAACCCCAGCTCACGTCGGCCGAGTTCAACAGATCGCCGATGTTCTTGCCGCTGGAAGTGATCTCGTACGTCGACTCGCCGGCCGACGAATCGGAGCAGACGTCGCCAGCAGGTGCTGCATCATTCGTCAGCGTGAATCCGCCCTGGCCGTCGTGCACGTAGAATGTGGAGTCGAGCTGTTTGACGATCGTGATGCCGTTCGTCTGGCCGGCGATGAGATTCAACGCGCCTGGCGTGGACGGGCCGTACTGATCGCTATACGAGTTGTCGCTCATCGCGAAGTGCTGCGCGTAGTTCCACAGCGCTGTCGTCGTGTTGCCGTCGAAGTAGCCCATGACGATCGCCGGCGCACCGAACGCGCCGATACCACCGGTCATGGCGTTGCCGGTGTACTTGGGAAACAGGTCGGCGCGCCCGTGATTGTAGGCGAGCTGCTCCAGCGTGTAGTTGTGACTCTGGCTCGATGTCGCCGCCTGCGACCGCGCAATGCGGAATGGATTGCTGGCGTTGCGGCCGTTGAGCGTATTGGCACGCGTTGGATTGTGCGTGAGCAACGCCGTCGTCAGCCCGTCGACCTTCGGCGTTCCCGCGGCAGCCGTGAACGTCGGCTCGCCCTGTGGATTGAGCGCTTTGGGATACGTGCCGAAATAGTGATCGAACGAGATATTCTCGCCGAAGATGACCACGAGATGCTGGATCGGCGTCGCGGGTGCGCGAAGAACCGGTGTCGGTTTGCTTCGGGCAGACGAATGAAGTCCGGCGCCCGTGAACGCTGCAGTCACCATCGCGAGGCCGAGCAGCGAAGCGGTGCGGGGAATGCGTGTCGTGGAGAGCATGCCACGACTATGGGCTCACCGAAGTCGTCAAGCCAGCCGCCCGAGTTCGACTTTACGATGTTGTGACACCAGTCCTTGATCTCGTAAACGACTAAACGATGCGGCGGCCTCGAGCGACCGAATGTGGGCCGGACATGGCGAACGCACCCGCGACGACATAAGCTGCAGGCAGTGCTGCACGATGCGGTCACCGAACTCGGAGAGTCGCCATGACGCCGGACCAGTCGAACCCCGAACGCCGACGCGTTGCCGAAGAGATCATCGAGCGGTTGCGTGGCGCCGGTGTGACGACGACATACCGCGATTCGCCGGAAGATCTCGTCCGTCTGCTCGACGCGGTGGAAGACTTCGAGCACACGGTCGAGCGCAAGGGTGGCGACCTGATGGTCGACGAGCCGATCGGCGAGGGTCGGCCGACGCAGCCTGACGATGCGGCGTTCGTGCTGCCGCCGCGCGACGCCGACGAGCCGATCGCTGCGTACATCGATCGAATCGCTGAGGCCACGAGCAGAGCGGGACGCGCTCCGCGGCGGCCGTAGGCGCGCGCCGTGCTTGCCGACGCGTGGCCGCCGCTCGACCTCGAGCAATGGCTGCCGACTTTCCAGACCCTGCACCGGTGGATGCAGATCGTCGGCAAAGTGCGACTGAATCTGGCGCCGTTCGAGGATCATTGGTGGCATAGCGCGCTGTGCGTCACCGTTCGCGGCGTCAGCACATCGCCAATGCCCTGCGAACGGGGAATACTAGAACTTGAATTCGATTTTATAAATGATCTGCTGGTCGCGTACACGGACCGAGGCGAGAGTCGCACCGTGGGCCTGGCCAACAAGTCCGTTGCCGACTTCTACGGTGAATGTCGAGAACTGTTGGACTCCCTCGGTGTCCAAGTCCACATGGTTCCCTGGCCGAACGAATTGCCCGACGCCACCCCGTTCGCCGACGATCGCGACCACGCCACCTACGACGGCGATGCCGTGCGGCGGTGGTGGCAGGCGACGATCCAGGCGGATCGCTTGCTCAAGCGCTTTCGCGGCGGCTTCGCCGGCAAATGCAGCCCGTCACACCTCTGGTGGGGCGCGATGGACCTCGCCTGTACGCGATTCTCCGGGCGCCGCGCGCCGGCGCATCCCGGCGGTGCACCGAACTGCCCGGACTATGTGATGCTCGAGTCCTACTCGCACGAGTGCATCAGCGCCGGCTGGTGGCCTGGCACGCCCGGGTCGGCGGTGGCCGAGCCCGCGTTCTATGCGTACGCGTACCCGGAACCCGATGGCTGTGCGGCCGCGCGCATCGCTCCGTCCGCAGCGTTCTACTCGCGCGAATTGCGCGAGTGGATCCTTCCTTATGCGGCGGTGCGAACGGCGCCAGATCCGGACCGGCTGGTGATGGAATTTCTCGAGACCACCTACGATACAGCGGCGACACTGGGCGGCTGGGACGTGACCGGGCTGCGCTCCACCGCGGACGTTAACGGTATGGCCGTTGGCAGGAGATGACGATGCAACAGTGCGCGCACTTCGATCAGATTCAGGGAAGAGAGCCGCGGACGCCGGAAGGCTGTGAGGAATGTCTAAAGATGGGCGCCCGGTGGGTTCACCTGCGCCTGTGCCTCACGTGCGGGCACGTCGGCTGCTGCGACGACTCCACGAATCGCCACGCCACGGCGCACTTTCATGCGACGAAGCATCCGATCATTCGCAGCTTCGAGCCGGGCGAGGACTGGGGGTGGTGCTTCGTCGATGAGGAAATGTTCGAGCCGATGCCCACGTTCGGCATCGAGCGCGTGGCGCATCACTGAGCTTCGCCGTGAACTCCGCGCGCCGGCAACGCGAAGGTCGGAGCTCCGTCGCGCACCAAGCGCAGACGCGCGTGCGCTTGATCCAGCGTCAGCGTGAAATTCGCGAGCACGACCGCGCCAATTCGCGGCTCGCTCGGATAATCGGGCGGCAGTTGGTGCATCGTGAGAAACGGCGACGTGACTCGGTAGCGGCCGAATGTCACGTCGCCTTGCAGCATCGCGCCGGTGACCTGAGTCGTCGGAATTCCTGCGCCTCCGGCCTGGCCGATGACGCGCGGGGGAGTGGTGAAGGGAAGTGCGCGCGCTGCGTTGGGGTCGAGCGAGAACGATCCCGTCGAGCGCGTGTCGAGAATCGTCATCATGGTGTGTCCCGCATAGTCGATCGGAAACGCCCAGAAATCCGAGGTTCGTGATAGCGCGAGGATGTTGATGCCGTCCACCGCTGGCAACGCACCTTGCTCGAGACGTACCCGAGCATGTGGATAGTCGATCGTCAGCAACAAATTCTGAAACGCCGGCAGACCGAGCAGACCGTCGACGCCTCGAGGTGCGCGCGGGAGCACCGTGATGTGAACGTCGCCGAGCATCGCGGAACCGATCGTGATCGAATCGACGTGCAGCTCCGCTGGCTCACCCGCGGTAACGGGTCCGAGCCCCGCCCGACTCGCCGCGTCGGCCGTGATGACGAGAAAGCGCGCACCGGTTTCGATGCCGAAGCGAAATGGCCCGCGGCCGTTTACCATCACGTCGACGGCGGGCAGGGGTGCCGCATCCGTGCCGGCGTTCACCATCGGCACCTCGACGGGACCGCCGAGCCGAACGATGCGCGGCGGCGCGGAGTCCGGCTGGCTGGGCGCCGATTGTGCGGGCAGCGCCGTTGCGGCGAGGCACGCGACGGCGAGAGTTCGAACCGCAATCCATTCGAGTCGTGACATTGGCGGCAGTGCGAAGGAGATGGTCGTGCAGATGATCCGCGATGGCCGCAATCTCGCTCGTCGTAGGCGACACATTCAATCCATCGAGAGATGGGTTGCGCTCACTATGTCGCTCTATCGAACGTTCATCTTCGAATGACTCAACACGACGATGCGACGAGCCACATCTCGATGAAGCGGCTTCGCGATGCCGTTCAGGACGCGACTGCCGGCCGGCGTCCTCCGCTCACGCCCGACGAGCTCGCGGCGTTCGCGCGCGCGATCCGACCGGGCGCGGACGCTCGCATCGAGATCGAATCGGTCGATGGCGAACCGGTCATCGTCGTTCGCGCGGTGAAGCGTGTTCCTCGAGCGCCGAGCGCGGCGCTTGCCGTGCTATCGGCGCGTGAGCTCGAGGTGGCGCAGCTCATCGCGCGCGGACTCACCAACGGCGAGATCAGCGCGCAACTCGGCATACGCGTCAGCACGGTGAAAGATCACGTGCACAAGATTCTCACGCGTCTTGCACTGCGCTCGCGACAGGAAGTGGTAGCGCTCGTCGTCGCCGACATCGCGCGCGGAGCGGACGCCACATAGTCAGACTCCGTCCTCGCGCAGCGCGACGAGTGGATCGACGCGTGCCGCATGCTGGCACGGGATGAGGCTCGCGATCATCGCGATCGCGGCGAGGAGCAGGGAAGAACCGAGCAGTGTGGGGAAATTCGTCGGTCCTACACCAAAGAACTGCGCGCGCACGGTCCACGCGCAGCCGATCGCGAGTGGGATGCCGATAGCAACGGCGATGGCCGTCATGATGAAACTTTGACGCAACACGAGCCGCACGGCATCGCTGCGCTGGGCGCCGAGTGCCATACGCACGCCGATTTCCTTGGTGCGCTGCGAGACGTTGAACCAGAGAACGCCGAAGACGCCGATGGCGGTGAGAATGAGGGCGATGAAGCCGAAGCCGGTGGCGAGGGCGGCGGCGAAGCGCTCGCGTGAGGCGGAGTCATCGAGGAGTTGGCCCAAGCTGGTGACGCTGTATATGTCGAGACTGGCATGTGCCAGCACCAATCGTCTGATCGATGGCGCGACGCCGAGCGGATCGCCGGTCGTTCGTACGATCATGCTCATTGTCGATGGCAGATATTTGTCCTGTGCGATCGGCTCATACAAGATCTCGGATTCGAGTGTGCGAAGGTTCGTTCCGAGTCCGACCATCTTGTCGTAGCCGGCGTCATGTGCCACTCCAATGATGAGAAGCGGCTTCACGTCAGACTTGTATCCGACATAGATCGTTCTGTCGATTGGCGAGCCGCGGCCAAAGAAATGGCGCGCGAACGCCTGACTGACGATCACGACCGGTGCGTTGTGCTCGTCATCGCTCGCGGTGAAGTCTCGTCCCGCAACCAACCCGACGCCGGCAGCGGACAGAAAACCATCAGACACGGGGTTGATCCGCGTAGGTTGTTGCTCACCGATTCCGTCGGGAGGATTGACGCGTGTCGGCATCTCGCCATCCTGCAGCACAGGGGCGTCGAACGTCAGAGCGGCCCGCTCCACACCAGGAACGGTGTTCGCATCGCGCAAGACGCTTTCGTAATCCGAACGGAGCGCCGACCGATCGAGGTCCCGATCGCGCGCTTGGAGTCGCACGAGAAGAACTTGTCGCGTGCGGTAGCCGCCGTCGTCGCGCGTCAGATTGTGCACCGTCGAGACGTACAGCGCCGCGGCCGTCGTGAGCACGATCGCTAACGTGAGCTGTGTCACGACCAACACGCGATCGGCGCGCCACATCGGAACCGCGTGGCGTCGCGAGCCGGTCAGACTCCCGAGCAACTGCTCACGGCCGGCACGCTGGGCGGGCAGCAAACCTGTCGCAATCGCGCAGATGAGGATGATCGCGCTCGTGAACGCGATCATCACCCCGCTCGATCGCCACGCGATCGAGTTGCCGAGCGGTGCAGCGGATAGCGGGAGCGCGTGCAGCAGCAGCTTGGTTCCCATAGCCGCGAGGGCAAAGCCCAACGCGCCACCCACGGCGACGACCTCCAGGCCTTCAATGAGCAGTTGCAGTCTCACGCGCCCCGCGCTGGCGCCAAGCGACCGTCGAACCGCGAACTCCCGCTCGCGCGTCTCACCGCGCGCGAGCAGCAGCGTCGCGACATTCGCGCAGGCAATGGCGAGGAGCAATAGTACCGCTGCCATTGTCGCCAAAAGAACCGAGCGATAGCGGTCGCGATAGTCGACATCCCATGGAAGACCGCGACTGGCGTCGTTCAGCAGAACGTGAATTCCAGGCACGCCAGTTTCGTAATGAGACTCCGCCCAAGCGAGCGGCGGATCGTCAACGGTCACCAAGTGCAAGCCAACGGACGAGCCTTGAGGGTGCAATCGACTGTTGTCAGACGCGTCGAGGCAGCAAGCACGATACGCCCCGTCGATCGATGCAGTCAGCCCGGTCCGGGTATTGCCGGTGACCGCGCGCCCGATCAGGGTGAGGCTCAACCGCGAGAAATTTGTTATCCCTTCCGGAGAAATCGTGAAGGGCAACGCAACTTGGAAATGGTGCGCGAAGTACACTCCGGTAAATCCGGACGCCGCAACGCCGACGACCGTGACAGTCATATCGTCGATCCGAAGCTGCGTGCCGAGCACGTTTGGTCGGTGCCCGAGATGCGTCGTCCAAAATTCTTCTGATATGACGGCGACCGGCAGCGCCGCCTGCTCGTCTTGCTTGTTGAGCATTCGACCAACCAACGGCTTGACCCCAAGCAGGTTGAAATAGCCCCCGGTGACGAGATCAGCCCAGAGATTCGTCTGGTCTCCGGCCGGTGTCGTCATTGGCACCACGCTCACGCCTTCTGTGCGTAGCCCTTCGATCGGGAGCGCGGTTGCGTCCTTGAGCTGTTTGTACATCTCGTACGACACCGACACCGCGCGACCATTCTCCACCGGCGTCACCGCAACCAGTTGCTCCGCTTTCGGCAGCGGCAACCGCCGCAAAAACATCGCATCGACAAGGCCGAAGATCGCCGTGTTCGCGCCGATCACGATCGCGAGCGATAGAATGATCGCGGTCGTGGCTGCCTTGGTCCGCCAAAGCGACCGCCACCCATAGACCACGTCGCGTCGAACGAGATCGATGACATTGCGTCCAATCGCTCGCGATCCCACCGGTGGAGGCGCGGCCGCTGCGCGCTGACTGGCGCGTACGCGCATCGTCTCGCGCAGTGCTGCGATGTCGAAGCCGTCGAGAATTGCGCGTACCCGTGCATCGCGATCCTCGACGTAGGGCGGTATCTCCCGAAGCTCATCCTCGATGTGCTGCGCCATCTCTTCCGCGATGTCCGCCTCAGTCGCCGCGTCGAGACGCAACGACGCCAGCCGGGCATGAATCTCTTGACGCCAGTCAAGCATTTCGCACCCCCGCCACAAGAGAGATCGCTTTGACGAACTCGCGCCAGCTCGCGCGCTGAGCGATCAAAATCTCGCGCCCTTCGTCGGTGATGCTATAGAAGCGGCGTCGCCGTTCTCCGGCGCGCTCGACCCATCGTCCAACGATCCAGCCGCGATCCTCCATTCGATACAGCAGCGGATACAGCGACGATACGTGAAACATGATCGTGCCCTTCGATCGCGACTCGATGAGCTTACTGAGCTCATACCCATGCCGCGCTTCGTGCTCGATCAGCGACAAAAGCAGGAACTCGGCGCTGCCTTTCTTCAACTCGGGTGCGAGCATGGCCGTATATGTGGGAGACAGATATATGGTATGGCGCGAACTATTCGGGCGCCAGGGTGTCATATATTGGAGTCAGACATATAGAATAGTGATGACCCTCTTTCACGGAGTGATCATGCGCTTCATCCTGCCAGGAGTACTCGCCGCCGTGTTGAGTGTGAGTGCGGCGCACGTCCAACCCGTCGCCGCCCAGACCGGCGGCGGTCGTGGCGGCCCGGGAATGCAGTACGCCGACAGCGCGACGGCGACGAATGTCATCTATGCTCGGCTGTTCGCCGGCATCAAGCTCACGCCCAAGCAAGAGAGCAAAGCGAAAGGACTCATCTGGGAGACGGAGAGCGCACAGCAGGCAGCCGCGCAGCAGCCGGACGGCTTCGACACCGTCCGCGCCTTGCAAGCCACTCGCGACTCGGCGCTCGCACTCGTCGTCCCGGCCGGCCCGGATCGCGCGAAGTTCGAGGCCAACGCGGCGAAGATGCGTCCCGTCCCCGTCCAACCTCCGCCGAACGCGTAATTTTTGCGCAACTGTGCACCTTCGCCGCTTGACTGAGCCCGCCTCACAACGGATTGTGTAGACCGGTCGACGTAGGCCTGACGGAACAACCTCCATAACGTCTGAGTCCCTCAGACGGACGTGTCATGGCCTTCACGATCTATTGCTGCGGTACCAGCTCGAACAGTTTCGACGCCTTCGGCGACATGGAGCGGCCGCAGGACGAGTGGGACAAGAAACCGAAGGAATTCGAGCAGCTCTGGCGTGACACCCAGTCCGGCGACGTAAACGTTCGTACGCCCGCCAAGGTGAAGTTCGACCAAATCGTCGCGACGCGGCGGGCCACCGTCACGCTGCGAAAGAACTACTACGAAGGCGAGATCGTCTCTACGCTCGCCAAGAACAATCGCGGCCACGAGTACGCCGACTGGATTCTCATCGACGGACCCGGAAGCGGCAATTATCAGAGCAAGATGCTGTGGGTCAAACCGGGCGACTACAGCGACGCGCACGGCATAGCCACCGGCGCCGGCATGGACGAGAACGTGAAGCACGCCATCGCCGTGCTCAAGAACGAGCCCGGTCACCGAACACTCGGCGTGACGCCGCAGATGCTCCAGCAGCAAATCATCAAGATGCGCCGCAAGAAGGTCGTGCCGACGGCCGTCAATCTCATCGGTTGGAGCCGCGGCGCCGTGACGTGCATCATGATCGCCAACGCGATTGCCGCCGATAAAGCACTCGAGGGCGTCAGCGTGCGGATCTTCGCCGTCGATCCCGTGCCCGGTGGCGTCAACCAATCGTTCTATTCGAGCATGACGCAGTTGCCGAAGTGCGTGACCGAGTACTACGGCGTGTACGCGCGGGACGAGGTGAGCCGCGGCTTCTCTCCGGTGATCCCGAAGAAAATGAGCACGCACACCGCGATTTGGTTGCTTCCGCTACCCGGCATGCACGCGAGCGTCGCGGGCAATTCCTGGGTCGACAAGAAGTCCGAGGTCCGGTCCGTGTACAATCTGCAGGGGCCGGGACGCGTGGCGCGGTACTGGGCCGAACGCTGCCTCACGCGCTGGGGCGTCGAAATGCAGCGCACGGCGTACTACACAGATCTCCAGCTGTGCGCCATGTACGACGAAATGCTCGAGAACGATCCCGAGTTTCGTCGCATGCGCAACTACGGCTATGTCGCCGGACGGAGACAGGGTTACTGGGATCCGATCCGGGACGTCTACATCGAAGGCACCGGATACATGTCGAACTATTGGAGCTTCGACTCGGTCGGTGGATTCAACCAACAGATGTCGATGATGGTCAAGGTGAAGGGCAAGACATTCGTGAACTGGCATCATCAGGAGACCTACAAGCTGGCGCACCGCAAAGCGTGGAACAGGCTGACGAGAGGGTATTGAAGAGGGTTTTGATTCCGTCAGCCTGCACCGCCGCCACGTCCTGACGATCAGTTCAACTCGAACCGATCGAGAGTCATCACCTTGTCCCACACCCGCACGAACTCGCGCACGAAGCGTTCGCTCGCATCATCGCTGGCGTAGACTTCCGCCAGCGCGCGCAACTGCGAGTTCGACCCGAAAATCAGATCGACGCGTGTCGCGGTCCACCGCACCTTCCCCGTCGCGCGATCGCGTCCCTCGTAGACGCCATCTTCCGACGCCGGTGTCCATGCGGTACGCATGTCGAGCACGTTCACGAAGAAATCGTTGCTCAACGTCTCGGGCCGATCGGTGAACACGCCGTGCTTCGATTGCCCGTGATTCGCGTTCAGCACGCGCAGACCGCCAACGAGCACGGTCATCTCGGGCGCACTGAGCGTCAGAAGCTGCGCCTTGTCGACCAACAACTCCTCGGGTGGCATCGTCGACGCGCTCTTCTGATAATTCCGAAACCCGTCCGTCTTCGGCTCGAGCACGGCAAACGACTCGGCATCCGTCTGCTCCGGCGATGCATCCATCCGTCCCGGAGTGAACGGCACGGTCACGTTGACGCCGGCTTTCTTCGCGGCCGCTTCAACCGCCGCGCATCCGCCCAACACGATCAGATCGGCAAGCGAGATCTTCTTGCCGCCAGTCTGCGCGGTGTTGAAGTCGTGCTGGATCGTCTCGAGAATCTCGAGCGTGTGCGCAAGCTTCGCCGGCACGTTGACGTCCCACTTGTTCTGCGGCGCCAGACGGACGCGTGCGCCGTTCGCCCCACCGCGCTTGTCGGAGCCGCGGAACGTGGACGCAGATGCCCAAGCGGTGCTCACGAGTTGTGAAATGGACAAGTCCGATCCGAGCAGTTTCGCCTTTAGCGCGGCGACATCCTTCGCGTCGACGAGCGGATGATTCACCGCCGGAATCGGATCCTGCCAGATCAGCTCCTCGCTCGGCACCAGAGGTCCGAGATACCGCGAGCGCGGCCCCATGTCGCGATGCGTGAGCTTGAACCACGCGCGCTTGAACGCCTCCGCCAACTGATCGGGGTTCGCGTGGAATCGTTTAGAGATCTCTAAATACGTCGGATCCGTCCGCAGTGCGATGTCGGTCGTCGCCATCATCGGCGCATGCCGCTTGGCCGGATTGTGCGCGTCGGGTACCAGCGTCTTCGCGGCAGGATCAGTCGGCGTCCATTGCCATGCGCCGGCCGGACTCTTCACGAGCTCCCACTCGAAGCCGAGCAGCGTGTCGAAGAACCCGGTGTCCCACTTGATCGGGTTGGGCGTCCACGCGCCTTCGAGGCCGCTGGTGGTGGTGTGTTCACCGCGGCCGGTCTCGTGACCGTTGCTCCAGCCCAAGCCCAAGTTCTCGATCGGCGCGCCTTCGGGCGACGCACCAACCAGCTTCGGATCGCCCGCGCCGTGCGTCTTGCCGAACGTGTGGCCGCCGGCGATGAGCGCCACTGTCTCTTCGTCGTTCATCGCCATGCGCGCGAACGTCTCGCGAATATCGCGCGCCGACGCCAGCGCGTCAGGTTTGCCGTTCGGTCCTTCGGGATTCACGTAGATGAGACCCATCTGCACCGCGGCGAGCGGCGTCTCGAGCTCGCGGTCGCCCGTGTAGCGACTGTCGCCGAGCCATTCGGTTTCGCTCCCCCAGTAGATGTCCTTTTCGGGTTCCCAGATGTCCTCGCGTCCGCCGGCGAAGCCAAAGGTCTCGAGGCCCATCGATTCAATCGCGGCATTGCCGGCGAGAATCATGAGATCGGCCCACGAGATCTTCTTGCCGTACTTCTGCTTGATCGGCCAGAGCAGCCGGCGCGCCTTGTCCAGGTTACCGTTGTCGGGCCAGCTGTTGAGCGGATCGAACCGCTGCGTGCCTGACGCCGCGCCACCGCGGCCGTCGCCAATGCGATACGTACCGGCGCTGTGCCACGCCATGCGAACGAACAGCGGACCGTAATGGCCATAGTCGGCGGGCCACCAGTCCTGCGAATCGGTCATCAGCGCGATGAGATCGTTCTTTACCGCCTGCAGATCGATCGTCTTGAATTCGGCGGCGTAATCGAAGCCTTCCTCCATAGGATCAGTCAACGGCGAATTTTGGCGCAGCACGGCGAGATCGAGCTGATTCGGCCACCACTCGCGGCTCGACTGCGCACGAATCGGCGAGACGTTCTGCGTATGATCGACAGGGCACTTTGCAGCGTTCGGGAGTGCTTTGGTATCCATCGTCCTCTCTAATCGAAATTCGGGGGTGTTTCGACCGCGTGGTCGATCGCTGATGTACAAACTAAAAAATACGTTGAGGACCGCGTGCGCATTGCGGACCGGGTTCCATCTCGCGAACATATCGGGATCACGCCCGGTTGAACCCACTCCCTCTATGGAGTAGCGTTGCCGCATGCCCAATCTCCGACTGCTCTCACTCCCCGCGCTGGCACTCGTCGCAGGAACGGCCGCGGCACAGACCAAGCTCGCGTCACAGACGACGAAGCCGAAGGCATCGTCCAAGCTCACCATCGATGAGCTGATCCAGATCAAGCATCCGTCGAATCACCAATGGACGCCCGACGGCAGTCACGTCTGGTTCGTCTACGACGACGGCGGCGTCAACAACGTCTGGGCGGCGCCGGCTGACGGAAGCAGACCGGCCGTCGCGCTAACGAACTATCCCGAAGGACAGACCGGCGCCGGTGCCTTCTGGAGCAAAGACGGTCAGACCTTCTTCTATCAGAAGAACGGCGGCCTGCTTGCGGTGTCGGCCAACGGCGGCACTCCACACGCTGCATGGCCGTCTGCTGCACGCGCTCGCGGCTTCTCGCTCTCGCCCGAAGGCACGCAAGTCGCCTTCCTCGTAGGGCAGGGCGGCGGCGGCGCGGATGCCGCCGGCGCGGGCGGCGGTGGTCGAGGCGGTCGTGGCGGACGAGGCGGCGGTGGGGGAGCCGGAGGTGGCGGCGCTCGAAATGCCGGCGGTGGCGGTGGTGGCGGTGGCGGCATGGATCTCATCGTCCACAACATCGCCACCAACACCGATCAGAAAATCGCGCACGCCGACGGCAACATCGGCGGCATGAGCTGGTCGCCCGACGGCGCCAAGCTCGCCTTTACGACCTCCGCTCCCAATGGCGCATCCGACCTGATCGTCGAGAACGTCAGCGCCAACACGCAGTCCGTCATCCAGCACTCCGACAGCGCACTCGGCGCGCCGTCATGGACGCCCGACGGCGCCAATCTCATGTACTCCGCCGGTGGTGGCGGTGGACGCGGCGCCGGACCTATTCAACATCTCGCATCGCCGCCTGAAGTGGGCGCGAAGCTGATTTTCGTCGCCACGGAAGGCGGTCGCGGCGGCGGCGGTGGTGAAACGTTCATGGTGCCCGCGAACGGCGGCACGCCCAAGCAGCTCATGGGCGGCGGCGGTCGCGGAGGCCGCGGCGGCAACAACTGGATCGACGCATCGCACACACTGGCCACGCAAACGTCGAACGGTGGATTGACGCGCACTACAGTGTCCGTCAACGTCGACAACGGCTCGTCCGCGGCGCTGCACGTCGACACCGCGTCCAAGTTCTTCAGCTCCGTCAACACCACGGGCGACGCCATCTCGCCCGACCGGCGCTGGCTGCTCTACACGAGCGACGTCACGGGCTGGGATCAGATCTACATCGTGCCAACGGCGGGCGGCGCTCCAGTGCAGCTCACCAAAACGGCGTCCGAGAATTGGCGCGCCACGTGGTCGCACGACAGCAAGCGCGTCGCGTGGGACGCGAACACGGTCGCCAAGCCCGGCACGCGTCAAATCGAAATCGCCACGATCGGCGACAATCCAGCCTCGGCCACGATCGTCGAAGTGACCTCCGGCAGCGGCACCAACACCGCGCCGCAATGGTCGCCCGACGATAAGAGAATCCTCTTTCAACACACGGATTACCAAAACTCGGCAGACCTCTACGTCGCCGACGCTGCTGCGCACGCGAAGGTGACTCGGCTGACCTCCTCGATGCCAGCCAGCATCGACAAGTCAAAGCTCGTCGCGCCGCAGCTCATTCACTATCCCGGTCCCGACGGCAAGCCGGTGCCGGCGTGGCTGTTCGTCCCCAAGAATCTGGATCGCACGAAGATGCATCCGGCCGTGGTCTGGGTGCATCCGGATGGCGTCAATCAGAGCTACGACGGCTGGCATCCGGACCGGAACGAAGCTGTGTATTATGAGTTTCATCAATATTTGCTGCAGCAGGGCTATGTCGTCATCGCGCCCGATTACCGCGGCAGCATCGGCTACGGACGTGACTGGCGCAACGACGTCTATATGGACGTCGGCGGCAACGACGCCAAAGACGCACGCCTCGCCGCGAAGTATCTCGGCACCCTCGGCTACGTCGACACGAGCCGATTGGGAATCTGGGGTTTGAGCTACGGCGGCTTCATCACGCTGCAGACGATCACGCAGGAGCCGACGTGGTATCGCGCGGCCGTGGACGTCGCCGGCGTGTCCGACTTTGCGCTCTACTATGACGATCCGTATCATGGCGGCTGGACCACGAGCCGCATCGGTACACCTACGGAACATCCCGACGTCTACGCCAAAGCGGCGCCGATGTCACACGTCGATCAAATCCAGAATCCGCTGCTGATTCTGCAGGGCACCGCCGACGTGAACGTGCCGTTCATTCACACGGTGGAGCTGGTTGATCATTTGCTCAAGGCAGGCAAGGGCGACCTGATGTCGTACATGGTCTACCCCGGCGAATTCCACTACTTCGATCGGAGCTTCGTGGTGCGCGATGCGTGGGAGCGGGTGGACGCGTTCTTCAGGAAGAATTTGAAGCCGGAGGCGACGGCGGCCGCGAATCACTGACGGCCGCGAATCCGTCGCGGCACAGAGTGCCAACAATTTGAACGCGAAGACCCGCACAAACGCGCGAATTGTATCTCGAGCCATTCGAGATGCAATTCGCGTTCAATGTGCAGTTCTTCGCGTTCAACCGTTACTACTCTCCCATCATCGAAGCCAGCTGCTCCTCATGGCTAGCTCGCGCCGCTTCTTGACCAACTTAGTCAACCCGTATATCATACAACATGCCCAAGCCAGTCAACATCTACGACGCGAAAACTCGACTCTCCGAGCTCGTCGAACGTGCGGCGGCCGGCGAGGAAGTCATCATCGCCAAAGCGGGAAAGCCGCTCGCGCGCTTGGTCCCGCTGCGTGTCGCCGAGCGTACGCCGGGCCGTGGCGCTGGCAAAATCAAAATCGCGCCCGATTTCGATGCGCCGCTTCCCGACGATGTGCTGCGCGACTTCGAGGGATGACGCCGAAACGCGCACCCGGTAAACGCCGCCCCGCAACGGCCGTGGCCGAGTCGCGGGTGGAATACGCGGCTCGGCGCATCCTGCTCGACACACACACCTGGCTCTGGTGGTACGACGCCGACCGCCGGCTCGGCGCTCGCGCCCGGGCGCTGATCGCTGGCGCAGACGAGGTTCGATTCAGCGCCGTGTCGGCTTGGGAGATCGTGATCAAGCAGGCGATTGGGAAGCTCGTAATTCGCGGGGTATTCGACCTCGCGCGCGAGCTCGACCGCGACGGATTTCTCACGGTCCCAATTACGATTGCGCATACGGAAGAGGTTCGTCACCTTCCATCGGTGCACCGCGATCCGTTCGACCGTCTGTTGGTCGCCCAGGCACGGGTCGAGGGGCTCACGATCCTCACGGGCGACGACGCAATCTCGCGCTACGACGTCCCGGTCATTGATGCCCGGGGCTGAGATCCCGCCATTCGGTGCTCCCTCTGGTGCGGTAGCCGCCCGGCGGCGAATATAAGACTTGATGAATTCCTCGAAGGCCAGGACGGACCTCCCATGACCCGAATCATACCTCGCGGCATCGCGGCCGCCTTCCTGGTTTCCGCTGCGCTCGTGGCTTCGCCGCGCGGCGCCACCGCACAGATGCCCGGCATGTCCATGCCTGGAATGACCGGGATGGACGCGCCGGTCACGATCCCCGCGGGCGCCATCTATACCGTGGCGGACGTGCACTTCATGCAGGGCATGATCTCCCACCATGCGCAGGCGATCTACATGGCGCACATGGCGGTGTCGCATGGTGCCAATCCGCGCCTGCTCAAGTTCGCTCAGAAGATCGCCCAGTCGCAGACGGCCGAGATCCGGCTCATGCAAGATTGGCTCGTGGCGAACCATCAGATGGCGCCCGATACGGCCGCGTGGCATCACGTGATGATGCCGGGGATGCTCACTCCGGAGCAGCTCACGCAGCTCGGTGCTGCTCAGGGCAAGAACTTCGACCGAACCTTTCTCACGCTCATGATTCAACACCATGAGGGTGCGCTCACGATGGTGACGGACCTGTACGCGGCGCCGCTGGCCGCGCAGGACATTGATGTCTCGGTGTTTGCGAATGACGTGCAGACAGTGCAGACGGCCGAGATCGGACTGATGGAACAGATGCTGGATCAATTATGAGACCCCTACCGGAGCATCGAGTGATCCGAATTCCTCGCAGAGTTTTCACCGCGGCTGCGGCCGCACTGACACTGGCGGCCGCCGCGCCTGGGTTGCACGCGCAGACCTATCCGAAGCCTGGCGATCCGCGCAACGGGCTGAAGTACGGCATGCTCGACGCGGGCGAAGCGTCGGAAGGCCTTCGCCATGTGTCATTCACGCCAAAGCCCCCGCTCCTCGATTCGGCGCAGGGCCTCACGTTCATCAACTCGGATCTCGCGTTCCGCGGAACCACCGTGTATCAGGGCAACTTCTCCGGCTTCATGATTTGGGATGTGAAAAATCCGGCGAAGCCAGAGCTGCTCAGCGTCATCGATTGCGTCTCGGCGCAGGCCGATCCGTCGATCTACGGCAACCTGCTCTTCGTTTCGGCTGAGGGCGGCGGCAACCGCGTCGATTGCAAGAAGGGCGGCGTGAAAGATCCGGCGGATCACATGGCCGGCGTGCGCATTTTCGACGTGTCCAATCCGCGCGCGCCCAAGCTGATCAAGAACGTGCAGACGTGCAAAGGCTCGCACACGCACACGATTATCCCGGACCCCAAGGACAAGGGCGTCATCTACATCTACGTCTCGGGTACCCAGAATGCGCGCCCGGCTACGGAGCTCGCGGGCTGCAACAACGGTACTGACGCGGCGGACGAGAACAATTCGCTCTACCGACTCGACGTCATCAAGGTGCCGCTCGCGCATCCCGAACAGGCTGCGGTCGTGACCGGTGCACGCATCTTCACGGGCCTCGATGCAGCGCCGCGGGCAACCAGCCGTGCGGCTCGTGGCGGTGAGGGCGGCGGCGGTCGTGGTGGCCGGGGTGGCCGCGGTGGCGCTGCTGGCGCCCCGGCGGGTCCTCCTCCGCCGCCAACCGGACCAAAGAACTGCCACGACGTGACATCGTACCCGTACATGCATTTGCTCGCCGGTGCTTGCGCGAGCTACGGCCTGCTCGTCGACGTCTCCGACCCGATGCATCCGGTGCGTCTCGACGCCAAGTCCGACACGAACTTCTCGCTCTGGCACACGGCGGTGTTCAGCAATGACGCCTCCAAAGTCGTGTTCACCGACGAGTGGGGCGGTGGTACGGCGCCGAACTGCCAGGCCACGAGCATGTTGGAAATGGGCGGCAACACGACGCTGACCATCAACAAGGGCAAGATGACGGAGCGCGCGTTCTTCAAGATTCCGTCGTCGCAGACGCCGCAGGAGAATTGCGTATCGCACAACGGCGGACTCCTGCCGGTGCCGGGCCGCGACATCATGATGCAGGGATGGTATCAGGGCGGCATCGACGCAATCGACTTCACTGATCCGGATCATCCGTTCGAGATCGCGTTCTCCGATCGTGGTCCCGTCGACGCGCCGCCCGCACCGGGCGACACGACCGGCGGCGCCATCAGCCGCCAGCGCGGTTCGATCGGCGGTTCGTGGGGCGCGTACTACTACAACGGCTACGTCTACTCGTCGGAGCTCGCACGCGGCTTCGATGTCTACGAGCTCACGCCCACCGAAAAGCTCTCGGCAAACGAGCTCGCGGCGGCAAAGCTCATCCACATGGACCAGTACAACCCGCAGAGCCAGCCGCACATCGTGTGGCCGGCAGCGTTTCCTGTCGTGCGCTCGTACCGCGATCAGCTCGTCCGCGACAGCGGTTTGTCGGCGGATCGGTTGAGCGCGATTTCCAAGGCGCTGGATGCTGCCGAGAAGCAGACTGGCGCCGCGCGCCGCGCGTCGTTGACGAAGCTTGCGACGCAAGTTGCCGGTGACGAGAAGAGCGCCTCTGACACCAAGCGGGTGACGGCGATGGCGGCCGCGATCAAGGCGTTGGCGGCAGCGACGAACTAAGTCCCGCGAATCAGTTGTGAGAAAGCCCTCGGACTGGTGTTTCGGTCCGAGGGCTTTCTTTTTGAGAGAGTGGGAACAATTGGAACGCGAAGAACTGCAGTTCTTCGTGCTAAATTTTTTCAATCTCTAATAGCGTAGAGAGTCACTCTGCGCGCAACGCCTCGATCGGATCGATCCGCAACGCTCGTCGCGCCGGAACGAACGACGCGAGCACGGCCACCACGCCAACGAGCAACGCCATCGATACGAACGTCACCGGATCGCCGGGCCGCACTCCGTAGAGCATGCTCGTCAGTGTACGCGTTGCACCCGCGGCGACGACCACACCAATGAGTGCTCCAGCAATCGCGAGCGTCAAACCGCTCCGCGCCACCAACCCCACGATCGCCGACGGTTCGGCGCCGAGTGCGACACGAATGCCGATCTCGCGCGTTCGCTGACTCACCGAGTACGCAATCACACCGTAGAGCCCAATAGCCGAGAGCATCAGCGCCACGACGGCAAAGGCCACGAGCAGCGCCATTGCGAATCGCGTCGGCGCCAGCGCGTTACGCAAATAGTCATCGCCGTTGATCACCGTTTGCGCGACCGGCCGCGGGTCGGTTTGCGCGACGATCCGCCGCAGATCGCTCGCCGTGAGATGTGCGCCGTTCGAGAGACGCGCGATGAGGGGAATTTCAACCGGCAACGGCAACTGATAGATGCCCGGCCCGCCAATCACGCCGCGGCCGGGAAGGCGAATGTCCTCGACGATGCCGACAACAGCGAAGTACTGGCTCGTTCCCATGATTCCCTTGCGTAGTCGCGCACCGACTGCGCCGCCATTCGGCCAGAGCCTCCGCGCCAATTCGCGATTGATGACGATTTCCTCGGGCGGAGCATTGGCGTCGGGATCCGGCACGATCGCGCGCGTCCATTGCGCCGAATCCGGAAGACGACCCTCGACCAGCGACATCCGCGCGAGATGAAAGTAGTTCGGCGACATGGTCGTCTCCGAGAAATCTTGAATGCTTCTCGACTGTCCGGCCGCATCGGCCTCGGTCTCGAGTGTCATTCCATGGATCTGATACGGTTCGCTCGGTAACGTTCCGATCGCCGCCTCGCTAACGCCGGGAGTGCCCTGCAGCCGCGTCAACACCGCGCGCTCGAATCCCAATCGTTCGTCGGGACTCATCCGTCGCATCGGCAGCAGAATGTCCATGGCGACGAGATTGTGCGGATCGTAGCCAAGCGGCACGCGCTGCAATGCGATGAACGACTGAACGAGCAGCGCCGCGCCCGCGAGCAACACCAGTGACATCGCCACCTCGGCGACGATGAGCGTCGAGCGCATTCGTCCCGATGCACCGTCGCCGGATCCGGCTCTCGTTTCACTTCGCAGCACATCGCCAACCGATCGGCGGCCGGCGAGCAACGCTGGCGCCGAACCAAACAGAATGCCCGTGAAGACTGATACGCCCACGCTCCAAAGAAGCACGGCCGCATCGACGTGCACACCGGCGAGGTTGGCCAGCGCTGGTGGACGCAGCGCGAGAATGATTCGCAGCGTTTCCCACGCGATCCCGATGCCGAACAATCCGCCGGCGAGTGCGAGCGTCACGCTTTCGGTGAGTACGAGTCGCGCCAACCGTCCGCGACCGGCGCCGAGCGCAACACGCACGGCGAACTCGCGCCGCCGAGTCCACGCGCGCGCCATGAGTAAATTGGCAACATTCGCGCAGGCGATGAGCAGCAGCACGGCGACGGCGACGAACAAGATCTCCACCGCGCGCGCTTCGGCCGGGTCGACGAGATCCTGCGCGCGGATGGCATGCGCGCAGCAGAGAGGCCCGGTTCGTTGCGCCATCATCGGCGGAGCCCGCCTGCCGGGCGGCGGCGGCGGGATCGCATGTCGAGGCACGGTTGCCGCGATGCTCTGCAATTCCTTAGAGGCCTGTTGCGCCGAGACGCCCGCACGAAGTCTGGCGAAGACGTTGCCGCCAATGGAGTCGAGTTGTCCCGGCAGCCAGATGCTCGGCGCCGCCTCGTGCAGGGGAGAAGTTGTTCCTGTGAGTGAGATTGGGGCGCCCATCTCCGGCGGCGTGACACCCACGATCGTGTACGGCTTGCCCTCGGCCTGGATCTTGGCGCCGATCGCGTCGGCGCGGCCGCCGTACGATCGCTGCCATAAGTGATAGGTGATCATCGCGACGCCAGCGTCAGTCCGTTCTTCATCGAGCCTGAACTCGCGCCCTAGCGCCGGCTTGACACCGAGCATGTGCAGAAAGTTCGAAGTGATGAACGCCGGAATCGTGTCCTGCTCCTCGATATCCTGAACCTGAATTGCCCGAACGCTCATTGCGGCGATCGATTCCACCGAATGCGCACGCGCCTGCCACGCGGCCAGAATCGCCGGGCCACTTCGCGATTGGAGCGCGCGTTCGTCGCCGTCCATGGTCAGCGCCACGATGTGGTTGCCATCTGGATATGGCAGCGGCGAGATCAGCAGACGGTGCACGACCGTGAAGATCGCCGCGTTCGCTCCAATACCGAGTGCCAGCGTCGCCACCGCCAACGCGGTGAACGCACGATGCTTGTTGAACTGCCGCGCGGCGAACCGAATATCCTGCGTCCAGTCGGTGAGCCATTCTACCGTGCCGTCGGAACGTGCGCGACGCGTCGCCCGACGCGCGGTGTGCGCGCGAAAATCCTCGGTGTCGCCAAAGCGGCGAAGCGCTTCCGCCTCGGCCTCGGGTTCGTTGAGGCCACGCGCACGCAGTTCGGCGACGCGCATCTCGAAATGCGCGCGGACTTCGGCGTCCATCTCGGCGAGTAGACGCTCTCGGCTCTGCGGCAAACGGAACGCGCGTCGCACGCCGTTTGGAAGAAGCCTTGTGAATCGAGTCATCGGTCCCTCACGCCGTTTCGAGAATGCCGGTCACCGCGGCGACGTAGCGTTTCCACGTGACCGTCTCAGCGCGCAACTGCTGCCGCCCGCGCGCGGTGAGCGAGTAGTACTTGGCGCGCCGGTTGTTGTCGGAGATGCCCCACTCGGACGTGATGGCGCCGGCATCCTCGAGCCGATGGAGACCTTTGT
Source organism: Gemmatimonadaceae bacterium (assembly GCA_036499625.1). GTDB lineage: Bacteria > Gemmatimonadota > Gemmatimonadetes > Gemmatimonadales > Gemmatimonadaceae > JAQBQB01. The sequence continues at coordinate 47,159 of DASYDJ010000061.1, read as the reverse complement.
AGAGCGCGGAGTCCACGATCTCGAGCTCGTCGCCCGCCTGTTGCTCGATCCACTTGCTCAGACCAAAGCCGTGCATCGGCTGCCAGGAGAGCGCCTTGAGCACGAGGAGGTCGAGCGTGCCGTGCAGGAGGTCGCTAGTGTCCCGAGACATTGCTCATTCCACGAGGTTAGGGGTAGCGCTAGTTTGGGGGTCCGATTCGACCACGTCAAGGGTGGCGCGAATAGGATCCCTGGCGATCGTCGTCGGGCCGCAGGCTCCAGTGCGGGGGATAGTGGCAACAACTTGAACGCGAGGAACTGCACATGAACGCGAATCGGATCTCGAACGGTTCGAGATGCAAGTCGCGCGTTTGTGCAGCTCTTCGCGTCAAAACTGTTCAATTTTTCCGCCCACGCCGCGCCCACCAGCTACACGATGCCAATTCGCGGAGCACCGAAGTCGCACCTTTCCCTTGCGTTTCTATGTGAGCGCCGCAATATTCGCGACCATAGAAACTCTATGGGTCACCCATGCCTTCATCCAACGTCGAAGTCCTCCGTGGCACGCTCGATCTGCTGATCCTCAAAGCGGTGAGCTGGGGCCCCACGCACGGCTACGCCGTCGCCCGATGGATCGAGCAGGCCACCGACGACGTCCTTCGTATAGAAGAAGGCTCGCTCTATCCGGCGCTCCATCGCCTCGAGACGCGCGAGTGGATCGCCGCCGAGTGGGGCACGTCGGACAACAATCGGCGCGCGAAATTCTATACGCTCACGGCCAAGGGCCGCGCGCAGCTCCGCCTCGAGACCGTCACCTGGACGCGCTTCGCGCACGCGGTCTTCGCGGCGCTCGAAGCCCCACCAACACCCGCATGACGAAAGCAACGACTCCGGCATGGCGCCGCTACCTCCGCTTCTGGCGCGCCGACATCGTCAGCGACGTCGACGATGAGCTGAATTTCCATATGGAAATGCGCATCAAGGAATTCATGGCGCGCGGAATGTCGGAAGACGAGGCGCGTCGCGCGGCGGCCGAGCGTATCGGCGATGTCGACGCCGCCAAGTCCGCGTGCGTCGAGCTCGGTGAGCTTCGCCAGACGCATGCGCAGCAAGCCGATTTCCTCGAGGGATTGCTCGCCGACGTTCGTTACGCGTTCCGTTCGTTGGCGCGTGCGCCAGGATGGAGCGCGGTGGCACTGCTCACGATCGCGATTGGTGTCGGCGCAACGACGACGGTGTTCAGCGTCGCCGACACCTTTCTCGTGCGACCGATCACGTACCCCGGCGCGTCGCGCGTGTACATCGCGAAGGAGCAATTCTCGATCAACGGCGGGATGGCTGGATCGCCATTGCCGGTCTCCGTGGCGAAGGCGTGGCGCGACAACGCCCACACCATCGAAGCGGCAATGCCGTATCGATTCGTTGACGGTCAGTTGGGGAAGGGCGCAGAGGCGGTAAGTGTGCGTGGCGCGATGATCGACACCGGGTTTCTCGCCTTCGCCGGCGTGCATCCGTTGCTTGGGCGTAACTTCACTGCTGCCGACATCGGCCCCGCCGGATCCACCGTCGTCATGCTCGGCGAACAATTCTGGCGGACTCACTACGGCGCATCGCGCGACGTCGTCGGCAAGGTTGAGGATTTTGGCAACGGTCGGCGCACGATCATCGGCGTTGCGCCGGCGTCGCTCGTCATTCCGGATTTCGGGATTGAGGCGTCCCAGGTGTTCGTGCCGCTGTCGACCGCGCCGAGTCTCGTGGTGAATGGGGTGATCGTGCGACTCAAGCCGGGCGTATCGGCTGCCGCGGCGCAGACCGAGCTCGATGCGATCTTCACCAATGCGCACATCCCGATGCCGTCATTCTTCCTTGGCAAGGGTAGCGTGCACCTCGACCTCACGCGGCCGCAGGACAACCTCAAGATTCGCCGCGCGTTGCTACTGCTCGTGGGCGCGGTGGGACTACTGCTGCTCGTCGCCTGCAGCAACATCGCGCACCTATTGCTCGCGCGAGGCGCTGCGCGCCAACGCGAGCTCGCCGTGCGACACGCGCTCGGTGCGGCACGCCGGCGCTTGGTACGACAGCTCGTGACGGAGAGTGTCGTACTCGTATTGTTCGGCGGAGCGCTCGCGGCCGTAGTTGGATGGGCAGGGCTCCAGTTGCTGACGGCACTCCGGCCGGCTGATCTCGTGGAGTTGAGTCATGTGTCGACGCATCGTGGCGTGCTTTCGATCGCGGCGATGCTGGCCATCGTGTGCGGATTGGGTATCGGACTACTTGCCGCGCTGCGCACCGCCCACACCGGTCTCGCTGATGCACTTCGCGTCGGCACATCGAGCACGCTCGCTCAGGGACGCCGGCTTCGCTCGTCGCTCGTCATTGGAGAAGTCGCACTGTCGGCCACCCTGCTCGTAGGCGCGCTCCTGCTGATTCACGCGGTGTTCGATCTCCAGCGTACGCGCCTGGGCTTTGACGCTGACGGGCTTTACGCTGCATCGATTCGAGCGCCGGACGGACCGACGGCCGGAAATCGCGATGCGCTCGTGTCGCAACTTCGTGAGCGTGCCGCAAGCATTCCAGGCATTGAAGGACTCACGGTTGCCAGCAGCGCACCAACACCGCGCTACTGGCGCGAGCTGGCGGTGCTCGAGACGCCGGAGCATCCGGCGATCGGCGATTCACTGGCGTCCAATCCCATCGCCGCGAACTTCGTGGCGCCCGACTATTTCGCTGTACTGAGAATGCCGCTCGTCGCCGGCCACACCTTCGATGCGGGGTCAGCCGAACGCAACGAGGTGATCGTCAGTCAATCGCTCGCGCACCAATTGTGGCCGGAAAGCGCCGCGATTGGCCACACGTTCCGCAACGCCGCGTCGATGCCGGGCGCGCCGCCGGCACCGTGGCTCACCGTCATTGGTGTCGTGCCGGACATGGTGGAAGACTTGCTCGAGAGCGGCGGGCGCCCGGCATCGTATCAACCGCTCGAGTCCGCGGGCAAAACGCTTGGACCGCCGTCAGTGACGCTGATTGCTCGGCTCAGCGGCAGCGCGCCGGCGGAATCGATGAAGCGCCTCGTTGCGTTGGAGCAGGGGAGCAGCGTGCCGCCGGCCGTCGTCCAAAGCGTCAGCGCGCAAATCGACGAATCGATGGCGAAGCCACGCTTCGTCATGCGGATTCTCGTAATGTTCGCTGCGGTCGCGGTGCTGCTCGCGGCGATCGGATTGTTCGGTGTGATTTCGTACAGCGTGAGCCAGCGAACGCGCGAGATCGGCGTGCGAATGACGCTTGGTGCCACACGTCCGTCAATCGCGCGCCTGGTCGTCGGCGACGGCGTTCGTCTGGCGCTCGCCGGAATCGTACTCGGCTTGGCGGGTGCGGTCGCTGCAACGAGGCTGCTTCAGAGCTCGTTGTACGGCGTGTCTCGACTCGATCCGTTCTCGTTCGGCGTTGGCGCGGCGCTCTTGCTCGCCGTGGCGGTCGTGGCTTGTGTGGTGCCGATGCTTCGCGCGACCGGCGTCGATCCCGCGATTGCCGTGCGCGTCGAGTGATTGTATGATTACACATGGCAATTCAACGTAGAAACTGTGCGACGTCATGGCGGTGGCCCTCATCCTGAGCGGCCTGCCTACGCACGTACGTGATCGATAGCGTTGGACATTCAGGGCCGCTCGACATCGAGCGGCCTTTTCTTTTTCCACGCCTCCGGTGCTCGAGCGGCTCCTTCTCACAAGGAGAACACCATGTTCGAGACAGTTCTCACCGGGGATCGGCCCACTGGCCCCCTTCACCTCGGCCACTACGCCGGCTCGCTGCAATCGCGTGTTGCGCTGCAGTATGAGTATTCTCAAACGATCCTGATCGCCGACCTGCAGGCCCTGACCGACAACGCCGGTCGTCCAGCAGCAATCGCGGAGCATGTCTTCGATCTGGCCGTTGACTATCTCGCCGTCGGCATCGATCCGGAACGCACGACGATCGCCGTACAGTCACAGCTTCCGGCGCTGGCCGAGCTGACAATGCTGTACCTGAACCTCGTGACCGTGGCACGGCTGGAGCGAAATCCCACCGTGAAGTCAGAGATCGAGTCGCGCGGCTTCGCGCGCGACATCCCCGCGGGGTTTTTGTGTTATCCGGTGAGTCAGGCCGCCGACATCAGCGGATTTCGAGGTACCCTCGTACCCGTGGGCGACGATCAGCTTCCAATGATCGAGCAGACGAATGAGATCGTCCGCCGGGTGAATCGACTGGCGGAACGAGAAGTACTTCCCGAGTGCCGCCCGCTGCTGTCCAATACGCCGCGCCTGCCCGGCGTCGATGGACGCAAAGCAAGCAAGTCATTCGGCAACGCCATCGCGCTCGGCGCGTCGACTGGAGAGATCGAGGCCGCGGTTCGAGCGATGTACACAGACCCGAACCATCGACGAGCATCCGATCCTGGTCGCGTCGAAGGCAATGTCGTCTTTGCGCATCTCGACGCGTTCGACCCGGACAAAGCGCGCGTGGTGGAGTTGAAAGACGAGTATCGGCGCGGTGGATTAGGCGACGCCGCGGTCAAGCGCCGGCTCGTCGGCGTGCTCGAAGCGGTCATCGCGCCGATTCGCACACGCCGCGCGGCCTTGTTGCGCGATCGCGCCTTGGTGCATGACATCCTCCGCGACGGAACTGCTCGCGCGCGAGCGGTGACTGACGACGTCGCGACTGATGTCCGCCGTGCCTTCTCGCTTGGAATGTTCGACGCTGCCGGTGTCACCATCGCGTAACCGGCACGTTCAACAATATCGGTAATTAATCGTTCGTCACGGCGCTCGTGGCGACCACCGAGTCTGACGCCACACCGTTGTACGATGTACGAAGTACCGCGGTCGCATTGTGTGTTCCAGCCGGAACGCCATATGCGACCGCTCGGTATGTCGTCGACCCATTGATCGGATCGCAGAGCGGCTCTGAAACTGACGTGATGCTCACGGTGACGACGATGTCATGCGTCGCAGTGAGTTCAGCGATGGCGCCCACTGTTCTCTCGCAGGTGGCGCGTTCGGTGATGACCGCGACGACGCTGTCGCCCGCGCCGCTGATGGACGCACCGAATGCGATGGGCGGCGAGACAGTCGTCGAAGTGACCGAGACCGCGAGTGCGTCGACTGGCTCCGTGGATGTCGACGACGACGAGCACGCTGCGGCGACGGAAATCGCAGCGATTGTGAGGAGACCGAGCGTGAGGCGCATGGTGCACTCCGAGGAGGGTGTATGCCCAACCGCCATATTTCTATCCGGGTCACCTCGAACCGGGCGCCGGACGTATGACAAAGATTATGGCCCTCGTTGCTCCGGTTCTTGCGGCCCCCAACACCGCCTGATAGCATCGTGCATGAGCATACTGAAATTCGCATCTGCGCTTGCCGCAGTGGTAACGCTGGCAACGACCGCACTCCCAACGCGTGCCACCGCCCAAGAGCCGCGCCGCCTGACGCAACCCGACTCGATTTCGCTGGATTTCGCCATGGCGCTGGCGGCGACAGCCGGATTCCCAGGCAGCCCGCAATTTCTCGTCGGTGCAATGCCCGACTGGGTGGCGAACAAAGTCTACGTGCCGTCCGGCGCACGCGTGCTCGGAGCACTGTTTCTCGGAACGGTCGCCGAAGCGATGGTGTCCGTCCCAGGCACTCCGGCCGCGGCAATCGCCGACGCCAGAAAGACGCTCCTCGGTAAAGGATGGAAGAATCCTCCAACGCCTCCGTCCGGCATCGGTGGAGGCTTTCGTCCGGCGCCCACGGCGCAGGCCGAGGCGGGAGGCACCCGAGCGACGCTGTGCGAGGATCAGCAAATACTCACGGCATCCGCCAGCATAGCGCCGGGCGCGGGAACGATCATCACGTATCGCCTGAGTAGTACGACCGGGTTCTCGAGCTGCCGCCTGCCAGACCTGCCTGTGCCGAGCGGCATCCGACCGCCGTGGCCGACGCTCTACGACCCGGCCGGCACGCGCGACGCGCAATCGATGCTTGCTTGCTCTACAGGCGCCTTCGGCGGCATCGCGACCTCGACGACACTCGGCACCGCCATGTCGCCCAAGGCGCTGCTCGATCACTACGGTGCGCAGCTCGCCGATTCTGGTTGGAAGCAGGTAGCAGACACCAGCGCCTCCATCTCACGGACCTGGACGCGAACCGACTCCGCGGGCAACCCCTTGGAGGCGTCCATCACGGTGCACAGCTTCCTCGGCACATCGAACTGCCGCGATGCGAGCCTGCAGGTGCGCACGTTGCGCAAACCATGATGCGCGTCGTTTTGAATCGTATCGGTGGCGTCGTTGGCCTCGTTGGCCTCGTCGCGTTGGCGGCGCATGCGTCGGTCGCGCGCGCGCAGCAACCGCCGATGCCGACAACGAGCGGCCATACGGTCATCATGTCGGACGTCTTCGTTCCCAAACAGGGCGACTCGGCATTAGTATCCTTTAAAGCCGCCGTCGAAGCCGACGAGACCGGCGGCGAGTGTTCGCTCATCCGCACTGCGGGCAACGGCGCGACCACGGTGACGGCGGGATTCCCGGCACGTCGCAATTCGAAGCTGCTCGTGTCCATGACGTTCGACTCGGTTGGCCATCTCATGCGCTACTCCGAGCGGCGCGGCCAAGTGTCGCTTCCGCCAGCGACCGGAATGACGGAGGCGCAACGAGACAGTGTGCTTCGAGTCGCTGTCGATCGAGATCGAAGCACGACGATCTCGCTCGACTGGGGAGTCGATCGAGCACTCGCGATGAACCGTGGCGGCGGTCTGCCCACGGAAGCCACCGCCGGCACAGTGAAGGCGATGGAGGCACTACCGCAACTCGGTCCAATCAGCGCGAGAATGGAACGAGTGCGGAAACTCTGCGGGGTGTAAGCTCGCTCGCGCGGCCGTTCGATCTACTGAAAAACCCGTTGACAACATCCGCGCGGTCTCATAAGCTACTGAATTATCAGTAGCTCGAGGCAACTTGGCGCGGTTCATCCTGCTCATCGCAGCGATCATTGCCCCGGCAACGATCGCCGCGCAAACCCCAGCACCCGCTCCGCCAGCGACCGCGTCGCTCAGCGGCGTCGTGCGCGGACTCGGCGGCGCGCCGTTGCCCGACGTCGACGTTTCGCTCATCGGCGAAACCGGTGGAACACACAGCGACAGCACGGGCCACTTCGTGTTGCGCGGCATCACCGCCGGCGGTCATACCGCGCTCTTTCGCCGAATCGGCCGCGGAAGCGTCGAGTACCGATGGACGGCGCGAGCGGGCCGCGACCTGCAAGTCACCGTCACGATGGCTCCGGCGGCGCAGCAATTGGATCGCGTCGTCGTCGAGGCGCCAGGATTGAAACGCCGGCTCGGAACGTCGACGGTGGGTGGGCGAGTCGTGGATGCGTCCGACCACGCCGTCGTCGGAGCCGACGTGCGCCTACTCGGCACCGGGCTGTCGACGATCAGCGATTCGAGCGGCGGCTTCACGTTTCAATCGATACCGGCGGGACCGTACATCGTCCGTGCGCGTCGGCGCGATTTGCAGAGCGCGAGCTATCCAGTACAGATCGCCGACGACGACAACCGCGATGGGATCACGCTCAAGATGCACGCGTTTCTCACCGGCGAGCGCGATCCAGAGTCGGCCGCCGGCTATGGCGCCGCGGATGTTGCGTTCGACGAGTTCGACCACCGCGAACGCGCGAATCCGGCCGAGCGTGTGATTGGTCCGGCCGATCTCTTTCGCGCCGACCGCGCGCCAATGGATTTCGTGCTCCAACAGTATCGTGACCGTCCCGCGGCGCATTCGTCGAAACCACTCGCCATGAACGACGGCTCACGATCGGTCGAGGATGGCGATTGCCTCCTCGTCGACGGCCGGCGAGCGATCTATCAGCCGCTTTCGTCGTACTCGAGCTCCGACGTTCAACTCGTCGAGGTGTTTCACGCCGGGTCCTTCGCGGACCAGACGGTGGTCTCACACATGGATGGCATTTCTCAATGCCAAGGCACGATGGATCATCATCCGACGTACTTCGTGCTCTGGACGCGCTGGATGCGTTAGCGCGGGCGAGGCCACGGTCATAGTTTAGAATTCATCAATTGCAGCAACCTCGCGATGCCTACCGGAGGTTGAAATGGCCGTGCGCAAAGGCCCGAGTGTCGCAGATGGCGAGTTGTCGTGGCGGTTGTATCTCGCCCAATGGAGTGCATGGTGGGCTGGTGCGCTCACCATACTCTTGACGCTGCAGGTCGTTGGATTCCTTAGCCTACCGCAGTTCCGCAACGTCGTGTCGGGCCACATGGGCGTTCTGATCGGCGCGTTGTTCCTTCAAGTCTTCGTTGCGGCGCTATTTGGCTTTGCCGGCTACCTCATTCGGTGTCGCCTGCGGTCGGGAGTCCTGCTCGCGCTTGGCATGTTCGGATGGGAAGTCGTAGGCGGAGTGTCGACTATCGCACGATCGCATCGCCATTTGCCGTTGGATATCGTGATACTTTCGGCGTGGGTGCTTGGGGCGATCCTCATCGCGCGCGCGTGGCCGGAGTTGTTCAAACCAGCCAGCGCGCTAACGCACTAGTCAGCCGCGCGTCAGCGGAATCCGAATCTCCGTGCGCAATTCGGCCGGCGGCACCTGCATGGGGTTGTTTAGATAAAACTCATAGCTCAATCCTTCGGCACGACGCCGACCACTCGTCGGCAACCACTCGCCCGTGAGCTGCGCCCAGAACGCGGGCAGCCCAGCATATGGACCTGTGTGCACGGCGGTCGCATACTCGCCGCCGGGAATCGTTTGCTCGGTGACGCCGCTGGGAAGCTTCATGTCGCTCGGCACGACGATGCCAGCGTCAGACCGCAATTTGTCTGGCGGCGTCGACTTGGGATCGTCGTAGAAGAGTGCGACCATCGCCGCTGTCGGCGAGTTGAACAACCCGCCCGATGTCGCGATCGGTTCGAGTCGCGCGAACGCTTCGCTGATCTGATCGTACGGACCGATGTGGCGAATGGCCGCCACACGCATGTCGCTGAAACCTCTGATGACGACGTCCATCACGCGTTCTCCTGGAGAAACTTCCGAATGTTCTCGGCCTGTGCTTTCCAGCCGCCCTCATTGCTGCTGAATGCCTTGGCGCGGCGCGACTCCGGAATGGCGTCGAAGCCCGATTCGACGATCGTAAGTTGCGTGCCGCCGCTTGCGTCGGCCAGCGTGAACGACACCAACGTCGTCGGCTCGCTGGAATAGTCGACGCTCTGATCGATGGCGTACGGATGCCAGCGGAATGAAAAGTACCGCTCGGGCTCCATCGCGTCGATCCAGATCGTCATCGTCAGATGGTCGTAGCCGTGAACGGCGATCTTTCCCTGCACCTCGGCGCCAGGCGTGAAAGGCGACAGCAGCGTGACGCCGAACCACGCGTTGAACTGTTGGACGTCGGTCAGCGCGCGCCAGACGCGTGACCGAGGCGCATCGAGTGTGATCTCTTTCACGATGCGGTCTGTCGAGCTGTTTGCGCCGGATTCGGTGGCGGGAGTTGGCATGAGAAGTCTCACTCGGTGTCTGAAGGGTCGTTGTCGGGATGACGCAGCAGCTCGACGAGCCGCTCGATGCGCGTGTCCCAGAGTCGTTCATAGCCGCGAAGCCAGTCGTCGGCGCGCTCGAGCGGCCGCGGATCGATGCGGCAGTAGTGAATGCGGCCGCGCACCGTGCGTTTCACGAGGCCCGCCCGCTCGAGGGTCTGGATGTGCTTCGACGCCGCGGCAAGCGACATCTGGTACGGCGCCGCGAGCTCGCCGACAGTCTGTTCGCCTTTGGCGAGTCGGCGGAGCATCGTGCGGCGGGTGTGGTCGCCAAGCGCGCGAAAAATGAGGTCGAGGCGGTCCTGATTATGTTCAACCATATGGTTGAATGTGAATCAGGCAGATATGATTGTCAACCGTCGGGTTGATGATCGCTCGATCGTTACTTCGTCCAGATTACGATCGCACCGCAGACCGGTGATGCGCCAGAAAAACGAAGTGGCCGAGGTTGGCCCGGCGCATAGACCTCGATGCCTTTCAGGCTCGAGGCCGGATACGGCGCCGTCGGTGGGCTGCCGGGAACGAGATCGATGGGAGCACCCAACTTTGGGTTCCACTCGTAGCCGTCGACGAAGAAGCTTGGCCGACAATACCTCTGGCCCAGAGCGAGCGAATGCATGGCGATTTGCCCGCACAGCTCGCTCATGCTGACCGCCTTTCCGAGCACTCGCTGCCGCCCGCCGCATGCGCCGACCGTGATGCCGTCGACATGAACGAGAAAGTCGGCGACGTTCGCCAACGGTTTTTTCTCGATATCCTCATTTCGGATGCACGATACAACCTTCGATTGGCACCTCGTCTCGAATCCGAGCCATTGGCCAGCATCGCGGTCGACGCGGTAACTCTCGTTGACGACCATTGGCGCAATCGACGCCACCGGGTCGAGAACCTCCGTCATCGGCGCGCTGTCGGATCGACTGACGAGGATTTGTGCCGGTTGGTAGCCGAGCTTTCGCAGTTCGACAAATCCAGCCGTTCCGCGAAACGTGAGGAACGTCAGAAGCGCGGTGCCTGTGGCTGTCGTTGTCGCGTACGTGCCGCTGTACGCATCGCTGACTTGCACTCCGGCCACGGGCTCGCCCGTTTGCGAATCGTAGACGCCAATGAGGCGCGCGCGCCCATGGTCCGTCGTGTCCGGCGTCTGTTGCGCCGTCTGTCCCGCGAGGGACGACGTGAGCACTGTGAATGCTGCGAGGAGTGCGACGGCTGTAGCGAAACGAAGCGACGCTGGCATGATACCAATATGCTGATGCGCCGCGCCCTTTGTCCACGTCGAATCAGGGCCGCCCGAGACCGGGAAGCGTGCGGCCGAGGAATTCCTCGACGGGCTGCTTGCCGCCGTTTCCTGTGCGGTGCGTATCCATGAGGTTAATGGCGCGCGCGTTGGCGAGGGCGTCGTCCACCGGAATTCCGCGCTCGCTGATCAGATATGCCGCCCACAGGTGACTGGCGCGCCAGCCGATCGTGCAATGCAACAACACCTTGCCCTTGGACGTTCGTACCGCATCCGCAAACTTGGTAACGGTCTCGGGACTGTACGGAAAATCCGCGGTGCCTCGCACCGGGAGGTAGACGTATTTCATGCCGAGCTTTGCAACGAGTGCAGGTTCGTCGAAGTGCACGGACTGCTCCATCTCCGGCGGCGTGCGCAGATTGACGACCGTCGTGACGCCTTGCGCCTTCATCTCTCGAAGACCTTGCTCGGTCGGCTGGCCGCCGACGAAGATGTCGTCACCGACGCGCGCGATCGCGGAATTGAACCGGCCCGTGGTGTCCATCGACTGCGGTGCCGAGAGCGCGGTGATCTTGCCCGGTTGGGTGAATCGCTGTGCCAACGCAGTGGCGGGGAGAGCCAGAACAGCGGTGCAGACGAGCGTGAGACGGCGCATGGATGCCTCGTGAGGTGACGTTCGAGAATATAGGTCTGCAAGGCGCGGCGATACCGGCGCCTAGAGCGAAATCACACTTCTCGCACAGATCAGGCATGCATCGCTTACGGGGGGCCGCCGAAGGACCCTTACATTCGCTCCCATTGCGTCGCGATGGGAGAGGGCATATACTCGGCTACAACCTCTCCGGTAACCGACCATGGCCGACACGCTCGACGTCAATCTCACGCGCGGCACGCTCGACTTACTCATTCTCAAGGCGCTGAGCTGGGGCCCGCGTCACGGCTATGGCGTCGTCGAGTGGATCGAATCGGCGACCGACGACGCGCTGCTCGTCGGCGAAGGAACGCTGTATCCCGCGCTCCATCGCCTCGAGCGGGCCGGCCACGTTGAGGCTGAGTGGGGGCTGTCGGAGAACAATCGGCAGGCGAAGTTCTATCGATTGAGCGCGACGGGGCGGCGGCGCCTGCACAGCGGCAGCGCGTCATGGCATCAGTTCGTCGAGGCAGCGAGCCGCGCGCTTCGCTCGGCCGCGCCGCAGGAGGCGTGACATGTCAGATCGCTTTTGGCGGCGGGCGTTCCGCCTCGAGACCGGTCCGAAGCGCGTCGAGCGCGACGTCAACCAGGAGATCGCATTTCATCTCGAGATGCGAACCCGCAAGCTCGTGGCCGCCGGCTTCACTCCCGACGCGGCGCGCGCCGCGGCGCTCGCGGATTTCGGCGACATCCCAGGCATTCGCAATGAGTGTTTGTCAATTGGCCGCGACCGGGAGCGCGCGATGAAGATCTCTGACCTGTGGACCAACGCGCGGCAGGACGTCGCATACGCAGTGAGATCACTGCGCAAACAGCCGGCCTTCACCGCCGTCGTGCTGCTCATTCTCGCGATCGGGATCGGCGCGAACACGGCGACGTTCGCGTTGATCGATGCGCTCATGCTTCGCCCGCTCCCGGTGCCGCACGCCGAGCAGCTCGTGACGGTCGGCGATCCGTCGCAGACGGGATCGATGTCGAGCGGAACGCCGTCGACGGACGTCGTTTCCTATCCGGCGTTCGCCGACGTTCGCGATCACGTCACGACGCTCTCTGGACTGTACGCTTCTGCTGGCACTTCCTCGTTGGATGTGCGCGTGGCTCCATCGGCGCCGGACCCTGCCGTCACGCATCCGCGAGCGCGCTACGTCTCAGGGAATTTCTTCGCGGTGTTGCAGGTCCATGCCGCGATGGGCCGAACGTTCGGCGAGGCCGAGGACGTCGCGGGGGGCAGTCCCGTGGTTGTGATCAGCCACGCGTACTGGCAGCGCGAGCTCGATGGAGAGCAATCGGTGATCGGGCGGCAGATCTCGATCAACGGTGTGATGTTGATCATCGTCGGCGTCACTCCCGAGGGTTTTACCGGTGACGTGATCGGAGCGAGCACCGATCTGTGGATTCCGCTGCTAATGCAGCCGCAGGTCACGCGCTATGCCAACTGGGTCGACGACCGAAACGTGTCGTGGCTCCTGATGATGGGCCGGCTGAAGCCCGGTGTGACGCTGGCGCAGGCGCGAGGCGAAGTGTCGAGTCTGGAGCTGCACTCGATTCTCGATCACGCGGCGCCCGACGATCGGCCGATCGTCGAGGCAAGCGTGCGCGAGACACAGATTCGCATTGAGCCCGGCGCGCGAGGATTCTCGTACTATCGAAGCACCTACGCGCGTGCGCTCGTGATTCTCATGGCGGCGGTAGTGCTCGTGGTTCTCGTGGTATGCGCGAACGTCGCCAATCTGATGTTGGCTCGGTCCGCCGCGCGCTCGCGCGAGATCAGCGTTCGTATGGCACTCGGTGCGGGACGCTCGAGACTCGTTCGGCAACTGCTCACGGAATGTCTCGTGCTGGGCGCGGCAGCCGGCGCGCTCGGCCTGCTGGTCGCGACATGGGCCGTTCGCATGTTGCTTCGAATTGCCAGCCAAGGTCCGACGCCGATTCCGCTCGATGCGCACATCGACGGGCGCATGATGGCGTATACCGGGGCAGTCTCCCTGATCACGATGGCAATTTTCGGCGTGCTGCCGGCGCTCCGTGCGACGCGTCTCGATTTGGCCACGACGCTTCGCGGCCAAGGGCGCGCACTCAACGCGCTGGGCAGCCACACCGGCGGATTTGGCATCGGCAAATGGCTCGTGGCGCTGCAAGTTGCGCTGTCGACCGTTTTGCTGATTGGCACCGGCATGCTGGTGCACAGCGCGAGACAGATGGCCACGGTGAACCTCGGCATGGATCGAGACAATCTCGCAGTCGTATCCGTGGAGGCGAGGAAAGCGGGTTACTCGGGCCCACGTCTCGAAGCGTTGATGCGCGATCTCGTCGCGCGCGTGGAGCGTGTTCCCGGCGTGACGGCGGTGACCTATTCCAAGAACGGCTTGTTCTCGGGTTCCGAAGGCGCCACCGGCATTCGAGTTCCGGGCTACGAAATCCGCGTCGATTCCGAGAAGTACGTCACGTTCGACGCCGTTGGTCCCGGCTACTTTCACGCGATCGGTGCGCAACTCCTTCGCGGACGTGATCTGAGCGACGCCGACCGCCGCGGCGCGGCTCGCGTGGCAGTCATCAACGAGACCGCGGCTCGATTCTATTTCGGCGACACGAATCCGATCAGCCGCAGTTTCACGCGCCACGATACTGCGTTCACCATTGTCGGCGTCGTGCGCGACGTCGAAGAGCAGGACGTACGAGCGGCGCCTGTGCGCCGCGCGTATTTCACCATGTCGCAACTCGCCGGGTCGGACGGCTCGTACGTTCTCGAAGTGCGAACGACCGGCAATCCGTCGAACTCTGCCAAGCCAATCCGCGAAGCAGTGCTTGCGGTGGATCGCGCGCTCACGCCGGAGGTCGATCCGGTCAATTCGCTCATTCGCCAATCGACCGCGCAAGATTGGCTCGTCGTACAGATCGTCACGTTCTTCGGCGCGCTCGCACTCGTCCTCGCCGCGCTCGGGCTCTACGGCGTGATGGCCTACTCGACGACGCGCCGCACCGGTGAATTCGGCATCCGTGCTGCACTCGGCGCGGCACCCGGCGCCGTAACGCGGATGATCCTTCGCGAAGCGTTGACGCTCACCGCGCTCGGCGTCGCGATTGGGTTGCCCGCCGGCCTCGCTGCCGCACGGCTGACGCGCGGACAGTTGTTCGACGTGCAGTTGGTCGATCCGATTTCGCTGATCACGGCCGTCGTCGTACTCGTTGCGACTGCAGCGGTCGCGAGCTATTTGCCGGCCCGCCGGGCGGCGCGAGTCGGGCCACTGGAGGCGTTGCGCGCCGAGTGATGAGAATGCTCGTCACTCCGCGCGCATGAGCAGAACGGGATCGACGTTTACCGCGCGTCGCGCGGGGATGTACGCACCGACGGTTGCCGCGATCACGACGATGAGCAGGACAGCACCATAGACCATCGGGTCGTAGGGATTGCTGCCGTACAGTACCGCGCGCATCAGTCGCGCCGTACCGACTGACGCGAGCGCTCCAATCGCGACGCCAATCGCAACCGTCCGAACGGATTGAGCGACGACGTCGGCGATGACTTCACTCGCACGTGCGCCGAGCGCGACCTTGATCGCGATTTCGCGCTGACGGCGGCTGGCGGCGTACGACACGGCGGCGAAGATGCCGAGACACGTGATGACGAGCACGAAGATCGCGAAGCCATCGATCACCGTGGCGTGGAATCGCACAGGGCGAAGCTGCGAGTCGAGCGCGTCTTCGACCGACAGCACCTCGGAGATCGTGAGTGTGCGATCGAACTGCGCTACGGAACGACGCAGATCGGAAACGACATCGTACTGTCCAGCGGTGTTCGTGCGAACGAGCATCATTCCGGGCACGGAAGGGAACTGGTCCGACGACCGATAGATCTCTCCGGTCTGTGTTTCACCGGGAAGCGCACCATGAACCGAGGCGAAGACGCCGACGATCGTGAGCCACGGCTCCGTTGAGGTTGCATCGCCGAAGCGAATGCGATGACCAATGGCCGAAGTTCCGGGGAAGAGATGTGCGGCAGCGACGCTGTCGACGAGTGCGACTGCAGGTTGGTCTGGCCGATCTGCGACATTGAACCACCGACCGGCGAGTAACCGAACGCCGAGTATTGGCAAATAGTCCGCGGTGATGTTGCCGTTGCTTCGCGGAGCAGTGGACGTCGGCAGACCATCGGCGCGTCCTTCCACGGTCATCGCGATGGCGTTACGCCCGCGCCCTCGGCGTGCCGCTCCTGGCCGACGCAACGGGTTGCCGGACAATGCGACGCTCGCGATTCCCGGTACATGCGATACGCGATCACGCAGCCCGGTGGTGTAGGCCTGCGCCGCCGCATCGTCAGTCAGATCCGGCAAAGAGCTCAGATACACGTACAACACCGAATGCCGCGCGGCGCCGGTGCCGCGTTGCTGGGCATCAATGAAGAGGCGCGTTAGCAAGCCAGCGCCGCCGAGCAGCACGACGGCGAGCGCGACCTGCGTGCCGAGCAAGACGTTTCGCATGCGTCGTCGAGCCATGCCGTGAGAGAACGCATCGCGAAGGCGGTGCTGCATGATTGCCGGCGAAAACATCATCCATGGAACGACGCTCAGGCCAATCGCAACGAGTGCGGCGGTTGCTGCAGCGAGAAAAATGACACGTGCGTCGACCGACGGGAGTGCGCCGGGAGGCATTGCTTCGGCAGGCAGCAGGCGTGCGAGGCCGAGCACACTGTGCCCCATCCATAGGCCGAGCGTGACGCCGGCGGCGACGATGAGACAACTCTCAATCGCGATCATTCGCGTGAGCGACGACCGTGTGGCGCCCAGCGCGACGCGGGTCACGAGCTCCGTGGCGCGCGCGTTGATGCGGGCGGCAACGAGCGCCGCGAAGTTGACGCATACGACGATGAGCATCACGGCCACGGCGGCCGCGACGAGCCATACGGATGTGCGGTAGTCTTTGGCGAAGAGCTCACGCAGCGAGGAGACCACGACGCGACTGCCCGACGCGCCCGTGACCGCCGTCGCGGGAAGCGAGAGTGCGCGCGCGCGAAAGCTGTTCATGTCGACGCCAGGCTCGAGGCGCAGAATCGTGTGCGCAACGAAACTTGCGCCATCGTCCGACGCTGACGGCGGCAGTACGAAATCAGCTTTGGGCCGGTTGAACGTGAAGAACGGCTTACCGAGGTCCGATTGCGGTGCGAGCACGCCGATGACGCGATAGACAGCGGACTCCGTGGGCAAAAGGCGGCCGACGACGCTGGAGTCGCCGCCGAAGTCGTGAAGCCACGCGTCGTGACCGATCAGGATGGCGTCGCTGTTTCCGCGCAGCTCGTCAGCGGTGAACGATCGTCCCACGCTCGTACGAAAGCCGAGCATGCTCGGAACGTCGCTCGTGACGGACGCACCTTCGAGTTGGTGGCGGCCGTCGTCGGCGGTGAACGTCAGTTGTGCGATGTTGATGACGCCGATTGCGTCAACGTCGTGCGCGAGCAGCGGGCGCCACTGAGTAAGCTCGTCCGGCATGGGGTCGCGGGTACACCTCTCGCGACACGTTGCTTGTGGAAGCTGAACCTGGACGAAGGCGAGTCTGTCGGCGGCGGGGAACGGTGGCGGCCGCAGGTACATCACGTCGAGCGCGCCGAACACTACTGTGGCGCCGCCGAGTCCAAGGGCGAGCAGCGCGATCGATGCGAGAGTAAACATCGGCGAGCGAGCCAGTCGGCGAATTGCCTGACGCAGCTCGGTGAGCTCGAGCCAGCGGAGTCCGCGCTCGTCGCGGACTGCTTCTTTCGTCTGTTCGACGCCGCCGAAGGCGACGCGCGCACGTCGCTCAGCTTCCGCTGAATCGACGCCGGCTCGGCGATGTCGCTCGGCTTCGAGCTCGAGGTGGAGCTGGAGCTCCTTGTCCATGTCGCGCTCGAACCGCGAACGTGGACTGAGATTCTTGAGCCACGAGCCCAGCGCACGCAGGTCGCGCATGACCGACTCCTGTCGAATGGACAGGGGAACAATGCAGCGCTTCTGTCGAATGGTCAAGGGAGAAGATCAGCACGGCGTCACGTCGGCAGATCGACCAGCCGCAACCGACGGACAAGCGGCGCCATCGTCGAGCCTTGCAGAATGAGTGACAGCACGACGACACCGGCGGTCATTCGCACGATGGTTTCCCGTTGGGGCGCGTCGCCGGCGAGGGCGAGAGCGAGTACCATCGATAGCGCTCCACGGAGACCGCCCCACGCCAGGACGACACGCCACGAGTCGGGTATCCGTTCCTGGCCGCGCCGCAGCCGAGGAATCCATCGACCGCCGAACACGACGACGAGGCGCGCGCACAGGACGGCGACGTACGCGATGAGGATTTCTTTCCATGACGAGACGAGCGCGGCGGTCGGCACCTCGAACCCCAAGAGGAGAAACACGACCGAGTTCAGGGCGAATGCGGCGAAGTCCCAGAACGAGAGGACGGCAGCGCGCGTCGTGGCCGACATACCTGACCGGCGGCCGAAGTTGCCGCAGAGCATTCCGGCGACGACCGTCGCAATGACGCCGGACACGCCAATGCTCTCGGCGAGTACGAACGACCCGTAGGCCGCGATGGTGGTGAGCGTGAGCTCGATCACTGCGTCGTCCAAGCGGCGAATCACCTGCGTAATGGCCGCGCCTACGACGAAGCCTGTCGCGGCACCGCCAAACGCGACTCGAATGAACGAGCTGACAAGTCCAGCTGCGCTGGTTTGGGTTCCACTGGTTGCCGCCACGATCAGACTCAGGAACACGACGGCGGTGCCGTCGTTGAAGAGACTCTCGCCCTCGATCAACACGATGAGGCGCTCGGGTGCATGGAACTCGCGAAAGAGCGCCGTGACGGCGACTGGATCGGTGGCTGCGACGACGGCCGCGAACAGGAGTGCGCTTGGCCACCCGAATCCCGGCGCCAAGCCGGTCGTTCGAAAGGCTACCTCGACGAGTGCCGCACTGACCGCGATCGCGACGATCACGCCTGGAATCGCCAGCGCCATCACGCTCATCCAAATTCGGCGAAACACGCTCGAATCGATGTGCAGCGCCGCCTCGAAGAGCAATCCAGGCAAGAAGACCGTGAAGAGCAGGTCTTTCGTCAAATGCGGAGGCTGAATCACCCGAAGACTGCCCAAGACCACGCCGATCACGACCAACGTCACCGTGTACGGCGCGCGAACGCGACGCGTTGCGACGGCGGCCGCGGCGGCGATGCAGAACAGCACGATGATCGTGCCGAGGTCCGTCATGCTCCTCCGCTCTTTGCGTTGCGGTTCTTGTCGACGATGGCCACGAGGATCAACACGAAGGCGGTCAACCGGAGCACGTAGTAGATGGTCGTGTTGCGTTGAGTGACGAGGGCCCACGCGAGCGCAAGACGCTGCAGCGCGAGCAGTGCGAACGCCAGCGCGAAGAATCCAAAGAGACGATCGCCCGTATCGCGCCTGAAGCTGAGAAAGAATAACGCTGCCACGGCATAGCCCGCGACCAGCATGCCCGAGAGGATGAGCGTGACCTCGAAGCTCGTCGTCATCGCCTGGCGTCCCACACGAGGCCATAGACGAGCAGCGCGACGCCAATGAGCGCGGGCAGCGTGCGCACGAGGGACAGGTCGCGATCCGGCAACACGCGCACGTCGACGATCAACATGATGTTGTTGAGCGCGAGGCCCGCGAAGCAGAGGGCGCTCCAGAGCAGCAAGCGTGCGCCGGACCGCCGGTAGCCGCGGGCCAGCAAGCCGGCGCACGAGAGGCTCGTGAGCGCGCACAGCGCGTAGACTGCCAACGCAAAGCTCGACATGACTATTCCTCGCGTCGTATTCGAAACGAGTCCGCGAAGTAGCGCAGTGGTGACGGCCGGGAATATATCGCGCGAATGAGGGTGACCGGTCGCGCGTTGTACGTTTCGGTGAATGCGTCGACGGCCGCGCGAGCGTCGGGATTCGACGTCACGCGGTAGGTCCCGTCCTTACTGACGATGAGCTTGGCGCGCTCCAGATCGCGAACGACGCGCGTCACCTGCGCAGGTTCGACGTGGGCATCCTGCGCGAGCCACTCCGCGGTTGCTTCGCCCGTGCGGCCGATGCGGAAGAGGATTTCGACGTGATCCATGGTCTCGAGCACGTCGTCGATGAGTCGGCGCACCTCTACCGGGAGATCGTCCTCCATCGCGTCAGCCGGCCGGGTAACGAGTGTCGTCCAAGGCGCGAATCAGCTGCCGCGGCCGGCATCGCGCATTAGGGAATGTCTGCATGCCGCTAAATTACGGGGGATCCCGCGTAATTTCTACCCGATCGACGCGGCGGTGGCCAGCGGTTTGCGGGGCGTTCTCCGCACAGGAGGTAGAACCCATGCGTTTGCAATCGTGGATTCCCGTCGTACTCGCCGGTGTCGCGGCGGCATGTGGTGGCGGCGGTAAGCCAACCGGCTCGACAACGGCGACAACCGCGGCCCCGCCAAGCGGAGCAGCAGCCTCGAGCGCGGCCGCGGCGACGGCGCAGCCAGTCACGGGCAAAATCTGGGATGTAAAAATGCTCGGCGATGCCCAGGGCTATCGCTTCGATCCGCCGACGCTAACGATCAAGCAGGGCGACGGCGTTCGCTGGACCATCGTTTCCGGCTCGCCGCACAACGTCACGTTCTGGAGCGACAGCATCGCGGCCGGCGCCGCGCCGCAGCTCGGCGCAAACATGTCGCAGACGATGGCGCCGCTCACCGGCCCGCTGCTGATGAACTCCGGCCAGACGTATACCGTCTCATTCGGGGGCGCGCCGCCGGGAACGTACCATTACTACTGCACGCCGCACCTCGCGCTCGGCATGAAAGGCTCGATCACCGTGCAGTGATACTCACGTCGCGCGTTTGCGAGATTTTTTCGCTCGCGAACCGCGCGACCGAGGATGGACCTCCTCCGCGAACAGCATCGACGGCGGCTCGTGCGCGGCACCCAGCGCAAGCGTGAGGCGATTGAGCGAATGCGCCAGCGCGTTCAGCTCGCCTGGGCTGAGTCGCCGCAGCGCGCCCAACAGCGTGGTCGTCGGCGCATCCGGCGCGCGTTGCAGGATGCGGCGCCCCGCCGCCGTAATACGAATCGCCGCACGCCGGCGATCGGCGGGATCCGCCGTTCGATCGACGAGACGTTGCGCTTGTAACCGCTCGACGACCGCCGCGACCGAGCTGCGATCGGTCAGCGTCCGCTCGGCGAGCTCGTTCAGGGAGCGTGCGCTTCCGTCGCCGAGCTGTTGCAGGACGAACAGTTGCGCAGCACTGATGCCGGCCACGGTCTGCGTGTGCTGCGAGGCGAGTCGCAGCACACGCACGATTCGCCGAATGGACGACACCGCCGACAACATGTTCGTGTTGGCCGACGACGCAGCGCGCGCCGGTGAAGATTTCGTCATACGCTCGAGATCAGGTCCGGGGGAGAGAGTGCAGAAAGAAAGTCGGCCGCCCAAGCGTGGACGTCGTGACCGAACACCGTTTTGCGCAAGTGGCGCATCCGCGCTTCACGTTCCGCCCTCGACAGACTCAACGCGGCGTGGATTGTTTCGGCGACTCCGTCGACGTCGTACGGATTGACGATGCAGGCATCGGTCAACTCGTCAGCGGCGCCGGCGAATTCGCTCAGGATCAACACGCCGTCATCGTCGTCTCGGCACGCCACGAATTCCTTCGCGACGAGATTCATGCCGTCGCGCACCGGAGTGACGAGCATGACGTCCGCGGCGCGATAGAGCGCGACGAGCGTCATCGTTGGGACTGACCGGTGAAGATATTGGATTGGCGTCCATGACGGCGTGCCGAACTCGCCGTTGATCCGGCCGACGAGCGACTCGACCTCGGTGCGTAAGCGGCGATAGGCGCCGACGCGTCCGCGCGACGGCACTGCGACCTGAATGAGTCGCACGTGGCCGCACCACTCGGGATGGACGGTCAGGAGTCGTTCCAGAGCGAGTAGCCGGCGCTGGATGCCTTTGGTGTAATCCAACCGATCGATGCCAAGCAGTAGCCGGACGTTCGATCCTTTCAGATCCGCGGTATGCGCGGCCACGTCGGGTTGGCGCGCGAGAGAGGCAAACGCGTCCGCGTCGATACCCATGGGAAATATGCCGAGCCCGATATCGCGATCGTCGTAGTGGATGGTTGCCGTTGCCGGGTCCATCTCGATGCCGAACAGTCGCCGCATGGCCGCGGTGAAATGTCCGCGATAGCGCCGCGTGTGGAAGCCGATGAGATCGGCACCGAGCATTCCCTCGACCAGCCAGCGGCGCACCGGGAGCGTAAAAAAGATCTCCGGATTGGGGAAGGGAACGTGAAGGAAGAAGCCGATGCGAGCGTCAGGGATGCGCTCGCGGACGAGACGCGGTACTCGAAGCAATTGATAGTCGTGTATCCACACGACGTCTCCCGGACGCCACGCGTCGGCGACGGCGTCGGCGTATCGGAGGTTTACGGTCTCATAGGTGTCCCAGCCGTCGACGCGAAGCGGGAGCTGATCGATGCGGTCGTGGCAAATGGGCCAGAGGACGGCGTTCGAGATCTGTTCGTAGAACACTTCAACTTCGCGCGACGACAGCGACACGGATTTGGCATTCAACGTGCCGAGTTGTGCTTCGACGTCCTTCGCGGCTTTCGCGCTTTTCGCGTGCGCCGTCGCGCCGGTGACGTCGCCGGCCCAACCGATCCACAGCGATTGCTCACCCCGGTACACGCCGCGCAGACCGGTCGCGAGTCCCCCGGCGCTTTGGCGGACCACGGCGCGATCGCCCTCGAAAGAGACGGTGACGGGTAGCCGATTCGATACGGTGATCAACCGTGGCATGAATTGCACCGCGTGTGGGTTGCGCGTAAAATGGGGGATACCCCGTAAGTTCGCACTGGCGCACTGGGGTGCCAACCCGCCGGCTTCTTCGGAGGTATGATCGAATGCAGTTGTCGCCGCGAGGTCGTACGCGCGCCTCGCCCGGCGCTGCAGACGTGGGAAGCGTGGCGGGAAGCGTCGCGCCCTCTCCGGCGGTGCGCGTCCCATGGTATGCGCGGCTCATCGAACTGGTCGAGGACCTCCGACGCCGCGAAGATCGGTTGGCGCTGGCGCTCAGTCTGCTCATTGGGGCGTTGGTTGGACTCGTCGTCGTTGCGTTCATCCTGCTCACGGGCGGATTGGCGGCCCACATGTACCCGGCTGGCGACGACACGGCGTGGCGCCGCGTCGTGGTGCCGACGCTCGGAGCGCTCGTCACGGGATACTTGATCTTCCGGTTCTTTCCGGATGCGCGAGGCAGCGGCATTCCGCAGACGCGCGCGGCGATGTTCATCGAGGACGGCCGAATCTCGCTCCGAACGGTGGTCGGAAAATTTCTCTGCTGCTCGGCGTCGCTCGCGAGCGGCATTGCTCTCGGGCGAGAAGGGCCGTCGGTGCAGATTGGCGCCGGCATCTCGTCGGTCATTGGACGACGGCTCGGGCTCAGCGCGGCGCAGGTGCGATGGCTGCTACCCGTCGGTGCATCCGCGGCGCTCGCCGCTGCGTTCAACACGCCGATTGCGGCCGTTCTTTTTTCGCTCGAGGAGATCATTGGCGACATGCACGCACCGATTCTCGGATCGGTCGTGCTCAGCTCCACGACGTCGTGGATGGTGCTGCACCTCGTGCTGGGCGACGAGCCGTTGTTTCACGTCGCGGCCTACCATCTCGTTGCGCCGTCCGAGCTGCTCATCTACGCGGGGCTCGGTGTAATCGGCGGATTCGCGTCCGTGGCATTCGTGCGGCTGTTGCTCGCATTGCGCGACGCGTTCGGGCGATGGCCGAAGCGAACTGTGTGGTGGCAGCCGGTGATCGGCGGTTTGTGCGTGGGTGCGTTCGGCTACTTTGTGCCGCAGGTCCTCGGCGTAGGCTACGACCAAGTCGATCGCGCGCTGAGCGGTGATCTCGTATTGCGTCTCTTGCTGTTGCTCGCGACGCTCAAGCTCGTCGCGACTGCGGTCTGCTACGCGTCGGGAAATGCCGGCGGAATTTTTGGACCGACCATGTTCATCGGCGCGATGACTGGAGGTGCGGTCGGGCAGATTGCCCACCGATTGTTGCCCGCGACCACGGCTGGTGCCGGCGCGTACGCACTCGTCGGGATGGGCACGGCGTTCGCCGGGATCATCCGAACGCCGCTGACGTCGGTGATCATGATCTTCGAGGTGACGCGCAACTATACGATCATCGTGCCGCTGATGATCTCGAACCTGATCGCGTTCTACATCTCTCAGAAGTTCCAGCGCGAGCCGATTTACTCTGCGTTGGCTCGACAAGACGGGCTGCATTTGCCAACCGGCGAATTTCGCGCGATCTCGCGGCAGCTGCGCGTCAGCGCCGCGCTTCACACCGGACTCACGGCGCTGACGGCGGACCTCTCGGCCGCTGAAGCGAAGGCTCGAATGGGCACTGCGGCGTTGGAGTCTTGGCCAGTCGTCGATGACGACGGACTCGTTGGCATGCTGCGTACGTCGGCCGTGACTGCCGCCGTAGCCGACGGCCGTGCCGCCGTAGCGATCCGCGACTTGCTCGACGTTCGCGAGACACACAGCGGCGCACTTCCCGACGATATGCCGCACGTGCACGGCGACCAGCCGCTCGGCCTCGCGCTCGCGCGAATGGGCACGACCCATCACACCGTGCTTCCGGTCGTGAGCCGCGCGAACGCCCGCGTTTTGCTCGGCGTCGTCACCCTTCCGGACATTCTTCGCGCGTACGGCGTTGCGGGCATCGACGAGCTTCCGGAGATACATGACGTCGTGAGGCGTGACGATGGCTGATCCAACGTCGCCTCCGGCGATTCCGGCCCGCGCGGCGAACGCATCGATCTTCATCGCGACGATCGTCGCGATCGTCGCGGTCATCGGTGTGCTGCTGTCGTTCGATGTGTTCCTCGCGCGGGTCGACCGCCGAGAGTCCGATGCGCACGCGGTGGATGAATACGATGACGGCGTGCGCCTGCTGCAACAGGGACGAGCGTCGGCGGCCGTGGAGCGATTCGGCGCCGCGACGGCGATCGATCGGGCGAACGTGAACTACGCATTGGCTCTGGGCGATGCGATGCTGCGAGCCGGACGAATTGCCGAGGCCGATGCGACATTGCGTGCGCTTCTCGACCGCGCCGAAAACGACGGCGCGGTGAATCTCACGATGGCGCACGTGATGATTCGCGAGGGGCGAGATGCGGATGCGAACGCGTACTTTCATCGCGCGATTTTCGGGCGATGGGGCGCGGATTCGGTCCAGCGCCGGCGGCAAGCGCGCTTCGAGTTCATTGACGTGCTCGCCCAGCGCAGTGATTCGTCCGAGCTCTTAGCCGAGCTGCTGCCGCTGGAGGATGTGTCGTCCGACAGCGTCGCGCTTCAGCGCCAGCTCGGGAATCTCTTTCTCCGTGCCGGTTCGCCCGCGCGGGCGGCAAACATGTTTCGCAGCGTGTTGCACCGCGATCCGACCGACGCCGATGCGTACGCCGGCATGGGTGACGCGGCGCTTGCGCTCGGCAACTTTCGCACGGCGCAGGCCGACTTCGCGGAGGCCGATCGCCTTCGTCCAAACGACGCAACGCTCGCAGCTCGTCTAGCGCTGACGGATTCGGTGCTGCTCCTCGATCCGACGACGCGCGGAATCGGAGATGCGGCGCGGGCCGAGCGGAGCGAGGCGCTATTGACTCGAACGCTCGCCGCGCTGCACGAGTGCGCAGCGCCACCGTCGGCGTTGGCCGATTCGGCGAGCGGTTTGTTGGATCGCTCGGTGCCGGGGGCCGCCAGCCGTGCCGTCAGCGGCGCCGTCAGAGAATCCACTAGCGACGCGATGATCGGTGTCGCCGTCGACCTCTGGGCATCCCGTCCGACATCATGCAACCGCGTGCATCCCGACGAAGCGCTCCGGCTCGTGCAATTGCACTTGGCGCGGTGAGCGTCGCGCGCGAAAAATTCTAACAAGGCCAATCGCGCCGGCGCGGCCAGACGTCTCCAGGTTAGTATGGGGGAGCTCCCATTTCTGCTGATGGACAGAACGTGACCAAGCGTGAATGGCCGGACCACCGTTGGTGCGGAGACCCGACCGTGGTCGCCGGCGAGGCGATGCACATACAGCGGGTACGTCGATTTGCCGGTGCGATCGGAGACCGGACGGCAAGCATAGGCAAGGCGCTCGTGGCAGAATCGTGACAGGAGCTCTGCCCTAGCGCCAGACTCCCTTGGCGAGCATTCATTGTGGCTCGCGTATGGTGCGACGGCAGCCATGTGCGATACGATCACCTAGCCAAGCGGAGCGCTCCGATCATGTATCTCATTCGCGAAATCATGTATTGCAAGCCGGGCAAGGTCCGGCCGCTCGTCGAGAAATTCCTCGCGATGGGTGCGATCAACAAGCGTTCAGGGATGCCCGTGATGCGGGTGCTCACCGATTTCGCTGGAGAGGCCTACTGGACCGTGGTCGGCGAGATGGAGGTGGGGAGCATCAAGGAATTCGAGGACATGATGTCCGGCGCCGGCGCTCAAGGCTCCAAAGAGGATATGAAAGAGATGGAGAAGATCATGGAGGGATACCATGATCTGGTCGATCACGGAAAGCGGGAGATCTTCAAGATCGAATCGAAGGCCTGACGCCGTTTTTTCTCGGTCGTCGCGTGTCGATTTCGGGCATTACCGTTCGTCGTCTGTGAAAGGACGCTGAACAGACCTCGAACCGTGGAGCATCACATGTCCGATACACAGAGCAAGACCGCCAACCGCGTGCTGTGGACCATTCAGGTCATCTTGACCCTGCTGTACCTTTTCACCGGCGCGACGAAGTTGATCCTGCCGATCGCGAAGCTCGAGGGGACGGTAGTGCTGCCGGGTCTCTTCATTCGCTTCATTGGAGTCTGCGAAGTGCTCGGGGCGCTCGGATTGCTTTTGCCGGGATGGACAGGCATTCGTCGCGGACTCACGCCGCTGGCTGCCTGCGGGCTCTTCATCATCATGATCGGCGCAACCGTCGTGACGATCATGGAAGGAATGCTCGCGCTGGCGTTGCTGCCTGCTGTCGTTGGAATTCTTGTCGCGTACGTTGCGTACGGCCGGCGCGATTGGGCTCGCGCCTAGGCAACGCCGCGGTTCACGTCCACTCGGGTGATGGCGAGAAACGCAACGCAGATGACGATCGCGACAAGGACGATGACGGTTACGGTGCCATCGCCGTAGCCGAGTCCGGATTGAGCTGGCGGTTTGCCGCCCCAATCGGCGAGCGATGCGCCGAGCGGCCGGGTGAGAACGTAGGCGAGCCAGAACGTGAAGACGGCCGCCGTCGTCGGTTGATTGCCCTGCGGCGGCCGCGCGCGTTGTGTGACGAGGAACGCAATACCGACGACGGCGATCGCCACGGCGAAGACAACTGCCGAAGTGAAGTAGCCCCAGCCGAACGTGCTCGCGGTGAGATCGCCGGCGGCGGTGCCGAGCGCGAACGTCGCAATCACGGTAGCCCAGTAGTAGGCCTCTCGGCGCGCCGTGGTAATGCTGTGAATCGAGAGCGTATGCTGGCTGCGATACCACAACGCGAATATCACGATCAGCACAATGGTGAATGCGATCGTCGATCCGGCGTATGGAATGCCGGCGCCGTGGAGGACATCGGCGGCCATGGTGCCGAAGACGGCGACCATGAGCACGGCGAACCAGTAGGTCCAGGCCACGTAGCGGCGCATCCGGAATTGCAGGATGAGCGCGAGCGCGAAGCCGAGTCCGCCGATGGCGGCCGCAACGGCGTGATTGAAATTGGCGCTCAGGTAATCAGACGCGCTCTCGCCCGCACCGGTCGTCAGAATTTTGACGATCCAGAAATAGATCGTGATGCCGGGGACTCTGATTGGCGCGTCGTCGGCGCCGTTGCCGGAATTCATTCTCGTCGGCAACGCACCGACTATGCCGGAACTGGTCCGTCGAGCCGGCGATGGCCGGCTCGACGGAAACCCCAACTACTTGACCTCTGCCAGCACCGCGGCCGTTGCTTCTGCAACGTGCTGCGCAGCTGCCATGCTATCGAGCGACTCACCGACGTTCAGCAAGCGGACAGCTTCCTGGATCTTGGGATCGTTGGGCGACGTCGCGCCGACACCTTTGCACGGATCACCGGCGGTGGCGTCGTAATCCTTGCCCGACTTGCCTTCGAGACAATTGAGCACGTGGTGCATGTGCTTCTTGACGGTTGCGAGATCCGCGGCCTTGGCTGCGAGTCCTGCATGTTGCGCGGCGGTCTTGACGCTGGCATCCTGTGCCCGCGCAGTTGACGGCGCTAGCACGGTGAAGGCCGCGAGTGCCGCGACGAGCAAAGCCGAACGACCGAGACGGGAGTTATGTTGTTCACGCATGTTGGTTCCCCATGATGTTGATGGTCGTCGGGATCATGTAGAATCAGTCTTCGCAGCGCAAGGTCGGCCCCCATCCCACCCACGCTCATGAACTGGCCATACATCCATACGCTGGTCAATCACTTCCCGATCATCCTCACGGTGGTTGGGAGCGCTGTGCTCCTGCTGGCGTTGATCACGAACCGGCGCGGCGTGTGGTTGTACGCACTTGCAACGCTCACGCTCGCGGGCTTGAGCATCTACCCGGCGTTCTTCACGGGCGACCAGGCGTCGCACGCGCTACGGAACACCTGGTACGTGGTGCACTCGATGGTCGAGGAACACGATCAGTCGGCGGGGTTCGCGCTCTGGTCGGTGCTGGCGATGGGCGCGGTGAGCGCCTATGCGTGGTGGCGGATGCTGCGCCGCGCCGACGAGCCGACGCTGCCGGTGTGGCTTCGTACCGTGCTCGCCGTCGTTGCGGTGTTCACGCTCGCCATCGTCATCCGCACGGCATACCTCGGGGGACTGATCGTCCACGAGTCGCCGAGGCTGGCCAATCCGCCGGCGGGGTACGTGCCGCCGGCGGATACTGCGCCACACTCTTAGCGCACGCCGCCCATCAGTCCGCGCACCGGTTTGATCATCGCGAATGCGACGACCGATGCGCCAAGGCACACGGCGGCGATGGTGCCGAACAACTCGGGCAGCGGTGCGGATGAGATGAATCCCGCCGCGTAGCCCGCGGCCTTGTTGCCGACGGAGTCGGCGAGGAACCACACGCCGAGCATGAAGCCGACGATCTTGACCGGTGAGAGTTTAGTAAACACTGATAAGCCGACCGGCGACAACGAGAGCTCGCCGAGCTCCTGTATGAAGTAGCAGCCGATGAGCCAGAAGGGGCTCACGCGAATGCCGGGCGAATCCTGCAATTGGTTCGCAGGCAGGAGCAGAAAGACGAACGACAGGCCGATGAAGAACAGGCCGATCGCGAACTTGGCCGGCGTCGACGGTTCGTACTTGCCGAGGCGCATCCAGAGCCACGCGAACGCCGGTGCGAGCACGATCACGAAGATCGCTTGAATGGTGAGAAACCAGCTCGACGGAAAGCTGAACCCGAGGATGGACGCATTCGTGTAACGGTCGCCGAACAGGTTGAGCGTGGATCCGGCCTGTTCGTACGCGCCCCAGAATACCGCGGCGAAGACGAAGAAGACGCCCATGGCGGCGAGGCGCTTCCATTCCACTTTTGTAAAACCGCCGAACGTTGGCTCGGCGGTCGCCGCTGACGCCGCTCGTGCAGCCGGAGTCTCGGCTTCGCGCTGCACTCTCCGCTGCTCGGCCAGACGATCGATCGCCGGTTGGAGATGTTTGCGCCCGGCGACGTATTGAATGAGCCCGAGGGTCATGCCGACGCCGGCGCAGGCGAAGCCCAAGTGCCAGTCGACGCGCTGCGCCAAATAGCCGGCGATGAACGGTCCGAGCGCGGCGCCGAGGTTGATGCCCATGTAGAAAATGGAGAAGCCAGCGTCGCGGCGTGCGTCGTCGGTATCGTAGAGCGAGCCGACAATGCCGCTGACGTTGGGCTTGAGCAGGCCGGTGCCGACGACGATGCAACCCAAGCCCGCATAGAAGAAGGGCAACGGGTGAAACGCGAGTGTGAAGTGTCCGATGGCGATGATGATGCCGCCGATGAGTACACTCTTATACTGGCCGAGCCAGCGGTCGGCGATGATGCCGCCGACGATGGCGGCGGCCCAGACGCTCGCGGTGTACGTCCCATATACGGAGCCGGCGCGCTTGTCGTCGAAGCCGAGCACGTGGACCATGTACAGGATGAGGAAGGCGCGCATTCCATAGTAGCTGAAGCGCTCCCACATCTCGGTGAAGAAGAGCGTGGAGAGGCCGCGCGGATGGCCAAAGAAGCTGCCCTCGCTCACGGCTTGGCTCCGCGTCGCCAGGCGTCGTAGCGTTTGCGGAGCTCGAGCAGCGGATTGTCGCCGCCCTTCTCGACGGTGACGGAGATCGCCAGCCACGGCGCATTGGGCGTTCCTTGATCGCTCATACCAATTTTCTCAGCGGCGTACGGCTGGTCGGTGCCGCGTGCGACGAGAATCATTGCGGTGGCGGCCGTCTGTCGCGTGGTGGCGTTGTTGCAGCGGACGTCGCCCCCGGCGGCGGAGCCGGCTTCGACGGCGCGAATCAAGCGGTCGGAGAGTTGGTTGAATCCGGTTGGGTCATCCCACTCGAATGCGGCGAGCGCATTCTCGATGACCTGCTTGCTCGCGAGTGTGTTGCCCTCCACGCTCACGCCGCGGCTCGCGTCGCCGTGTACGCTAGCCCAGTGCGTACCACCGGTCGTGTCGCCGTCGAGCATCGGCTTGCCGGTGAAGCCCGCTGTATGTGCGACTCCACCGCTGATCGTCACGACGCCGTACTGGCGGCTGCCGAGCTTAGGGTCGGTTGCCGGATCGCTGATGCGGCGGATGACTTCGTCGGCTGAGGCGCCTTCCTTGAGCGCGTTGAAGACGCGATTGCGATTGTCGATGTCGAACGCGGCCTGCGTTGCCGCGACGCCTTTGCCGGGGACGAGAGCGGCGAGGCCGTCGGCCAGAGTGTTGGCGACGCACGACGCCATCGCGATGCCGACGTCGCCGGTTTTCGCATCAGCGGCGATGACGGACCACGTCGTCATGTCGAGGCGGTCCATTGGATGCGATTGTTGTGCAAGGCTCGTCGTGAGTGGCACGAGCAGGGCCGAGAGAACAGAGGTGATCACGACACGCATGGCGTCTCCAGTGAGCGTGGGCTGGGGATAGGATAGAGCGCGAGGAGAGGGGCGAGCAAGTGCTCGTACATGTCGTGGAGCATCGCTGAGATCGCGACGTCGCGAGGAGCGTGCGTCAGGCATGCAGATGCAGATCTGGCTTCCGGAGTCTCAGATTCTGGCGAGCCCTCGACTGGATCTGGGCCGGCGACGTCGAGATACCAGGCCCGCATATCGGTGTGGCTTACTGAGATCTCGACGTCGCTGAACCAGATCCAGTCTAGGGAATCCCAGAATCTGAGATACCGGAAGCCGGATTAATGAAAAACGGTACGCATAGATCCGTGTATGTCGCGGCGTTGACGGGCTGTTGGACGGACGGCAGCTTCCGGCATGGATCAATCCGAACGATTGCGGCGTCGCGCTGAACGTCGGCGAGCGATTGCGCAGCGGTGCACCGCGTACGCCGAAGCGGTGGCGCGGCTGACGCCGGAGGCGTGGTCGCGGCTGGAGGTTGCGTGCGCGTCGCTCGACGATCCGAGTGCCGCGGCGCTCGTTGAGCGTGCATTGTTGTTTGCGAAGTCACACGAGTTGTATACGCCCGAGCCATTGAAAGGCCGCGCATTCCAGCGGGCGATTCGAGGCGCACTACGTGTCTACGTTACCGGACTCGCGCTCGCGTACGAAGTGGGCGCCGAGTTCGAGCCAGCGTTTCCTGACGAGGTGCGGCCGCGGACGAAGAGCAGCGGGAGTCCGGACATCGACGCGATGGTCGATGCACGTCAACTCGTCGAATCGACGCTCGTCGAGCGACACGCCGTTCATCCCCTCGGTCCTGGACTCATCGCCGCGGTTCGCCTCGGCGAAGGCGCCGTTGCGCGGCACGACATGTTGCCGCCGGAGAGCTTTGCCGCGGTGTATCGGTTCATGGAACCCGAGATCCCGTATAGCAGCCTCCTGCCGCAGTGAGTAATTCGCCGACCGAGCTGCAACGGCGCCTCGAGCGTGGTGCTCGCACTACTTTGTAGTACGAGCACTCGTTGAAGTGAGAATTGGTATGTGGCGCCGCTCATTTGTTGTGTTTGCGTGTTTGATTGCCCTCGCGTGCGGCGGGGACGCGCCGGCGACTCCGCCGGTGCCGGTCGTGTCGTCGATCAGTGTCGTGCTCCCGGTGACGAGCGTCACGCAAGGGACAGAGGTCGATGCCAAGGCGACGGCGCTCGACGCAGGTGGTGCGGGCGTCCCGGTGCAGGGCATTGCGTGGAGCACCTCGTCATCGGCGATTGCCACGGTGACGTCGACAGGCGTCGTGACCGCGCTCGCACCAGGTCAGGTCGACGTCATTGCTACGGTCGACGGGATTTCCGGTGCGGCGCCGCTCAGGGTGACCGCCCCGATCGATCAATGCACCGGCGTGAGCCCGATCCAACTCGCCGTGGGTCAAGTCGACTCGATTTCGTCTGCACAGGCCTCGTTGCTCTGTATTGGCTCGCTCACTGACGAATCCGAATATGTGCTCGTGCCGTTCAACGGCTCGGTGAACGCCACGGTGCAAGATTCAGTGGCGCTCACTGCGACGAACACGAGCGCGATCACTTCTTCGTTGAATTTGGCCGCATCGCGCTCGCCGGTGAGCGTGGGCTCGAACATCCAATTGGCTAGTCTCGCCGCGGACGCAAGCCGGCGCGAAGCTGGCGAGTTGGAGTTTCGCAGTCGTGAACAGCGCGACATCGGTACGTCGCGCAGTCGAGCGCTCGTCGCGCGAACCGCACACACGCTCGCCCGGAAGCAGATCGGCAACGCGGCACCGACGCCAGACGTGGGATCGATCGTGCAACTCAACGCCAATCTCTCCGGAGACGACTGCAACGCACCGCCGCAGGTCCACGCCGCGCGCGTCGTGGCGGTGCTGCGGAGCACGATCGTCTTCGCCGATACGCTCGCACCATCTGGCGGGTATACCGATGCCGAGTTGACCGCGTTTGGAGCGGCGTTCGACACCGTCGGATTTGCGCTCGACACGTTGAACTTTGGTGCGCCGACCGACATCGACAACAATGGGCGCGTGGGGATTTTCTTCACGCCCGGTGTGAACGCCATTCCACAACCCAGCGGCGGCTACATCGGCGGACTGTTTGCCAATCGCGATCTCTACGACGTGTCCGCGCGCGGGTGCGCTGGGAGCAACACCGGTGAGATGTTTTATCTCCCGGTGCCGGATCCGACCGCCAGCATCAATGCGTCCTATCAGTCGAAGACGACACTGTCCAACGTCGTGCTGTCGACCCTCGTGCACGAGTTCCAGCATCTGATCAACGAGGGCCGTCGCCTCTACGTGAACAACGCGCCGGTCGACGAGGAAGTGTGGCTCAACGAAGGGTTGAGCCACATCGCGGAAGAGTTGTTGTACTATCGGGAGTCAGGACGCGCGCCGGGTCAAAATCTGGCGCTCCAGGACATCCGTGAGAATTCGGTGACCGTGGCGCAGGCGAATGAGTATTTGCTCGGGAACGTCGAACGGTTGGCGTCGTATCTCGAGTCGCCTTCGCTCCACTCGCCCTATTCGACGGACGACAGTTTCGAGATGCGCGGGGCCGTTTGGGAATTGTTGCGCTACGCAGCGGATCAGAAGGCAGGCAGTGGACGAAGTGTCTGGTTCCCGCTCGTCAACAGCAGGACGGCTGGCGTCGCGAACTTCGACGCGGTGTTCGGCGACATCGCCGCGGTGACGCGCAATTGGTCGGTGGCGCAATTCACGGACGACTCGAATCTGCCGGTCGTGGTGCAGTATACGGAGCCGAGCTGGAACTTTCGGAGCATCATTCCGCCGCTGCTGACGAGTCAGACTTTTCCGCTGGCGACGTCGGCGTTGACGTCCTCGACGCCGTTGACGCTCTGGCTCGTGGGCGGGGGAGCGGCGTACGTTCGGTTCGCGGTTGGTCCGGGGCGGATTGCGAGTGTCGTCGCGACAGCCTCGTCGGGCGGGGTGGCGCCGGAGGTCGAGTTCATGCTGGTGCGGACGCAGTGAAGGATTGAACGCGTCTGGCTGATCGTTGCTCGAACTGCCATCTTCCCGGCACACCAACACCGAGCACCGGCCAATGCAGACCGACGCGCCGATTCCGCAGAAACCGCCCGAAATCCGCGAGCTCACCGTCCGCTCCGTCCTCTGCGGGCTCGTCGTCGCCGCAATCATGGGCGCGTCCTACCCCTACATCGTCCTCAAGCTCGGCTTCGGCCCGAACGTCTCCGTCGTCTCGGCCTTCTTTGGCTACCTCGCGCTTGGAATCGTATTCAAGGATTACAATCGCTGGGAAAACAACATGGTCCAAACCGCGGGCACCGCGGCGGCCCAGACGGCGTTCATGTGCATTCTGCTCGCGGCGTTCGACATGCTCGCAGCGAGTCCCACGGCGAATTTTCACATCACGCTGACGCCGCTCCAGGCATTTTGGTGGTTGTCGACCGGCGGTTTGCTCGGGGTGCTGCTGGCGATTCCGATGCGCCAGCACTTCGTCGTCGACGAACAGCTTCCGTTCCCAGATGGCACCGCGGCCGGCACGACGCTGATCGTTCTCGACGCGGGCGATGCAGGCGCCAAACGCGCCGCGCGTGTTCTGGCGATCGGCGCCATCGCTTCGGCGATACTGATGCTCATGACGGACGACGCACGCGTGTTGTCGTGGTTTCCGTCGGTCACACTCATGGGCACGGCGATCGTCATGACGACCGGCGTCGGCATCAACTGGAGTCTCCTGTCGCTCGGCTCCGGCATGATCATCGGGCTGCGAGTGGATGCGAGTATGCTCTTGGGCGCCACGTTGAGCTGGGTCGTCGCGCCGTATGCATTATTACATTACGGAATCATCAAAACAGGATTCACCAAGACCGACGTCTTGTTCTGGATCATGTGGCCGGCGACGGGGATGCTGGTGGCGGCCGGTCTCGCCGGATTGGTCATCCGCTGGGGCGTGCTGAAGAAGACGTTCACCAATCTCTCGAGCGCGTCGGCGGACAGCGGCACGGTTCCGATGAAATGGGTCGGCATCGGCGTCGCGATCATGTCGGTGGCGATGATCGTCGTCATCAAGCTGATCTTCGGCGTCGCGGTGTGGATCACGGCACTGGCGATCATCCTCTCGTTGCCGCTCATGCTCGTCGGCCTTCGCGTGCTCGGCGAAACCAACTGGGGACCGATCAGCGCGCTCGCCAATCTCATGCAGGGCGTGTTCGGCGTGCTGGTGCCGGGACAGATGATCGTGAACATGGTCGCGAGCGGCACGACGGGCATCATCGCCAGCGACTCCGAGGCGCTGATGCAGGATTATCGCGCGGGGTACATGATCGGCTCGACGCCCAAGAACATGGCGATCATGCAGCTCATCGCTACGCCGGTTGGCGCGGCCGCGGTGGCGTGGATGTATCCGCTACTCCGCAGCACGTACGGCATCGTCGGCAATAATGCCGGCCTATCGTCGCCCACGTCGCGGCGGTGGGCAGGGTTCGCCGAGATTCTGTCGCACGGGACGAGCGCGCTGCCGCACGGTGCAGTCACGGCGCTCGTGATTGGCTCCATCGTCGGCATCGTGCTGGCGGTCATGGAGTCGCGCGGCATGGACTGGGTGCCGTCGCCGACGGGTGCGGGCATCGGGATGCTCGTGCCGTTCGCCGTCGTGATCGTGATGTTCTTTGGCGGCGTGATCGACCGTGTGTGGCGGAGACGGAGTCCAGCGTCGAACGAGCAGTACATGGTACCGCTCGCGTCAGGCCTCATCGCGGGTGAAGCAATCGTCGCCGTGGTAATCCCGCTGTTGGTGGCGCTCGGCCTGGTCCATTAGCGCCCGGACCAGGCCTGATTAATTTCGAGGCATGACAGAGCGTGCTAAGCCACAGCCTCCCAACCTCGACGTTCTTTCGTCGCCGTATCGCTTGCTGGTCAAATGCCCGGATGGTCCAGGCATTGTCGCGGCGGTCACGGGTTTTCTGTTCGAGTTCGGCGCGAACATCATCAGCGCCAATCAGCACTCGACCGATCCGCGCGACGGCAGCTTCTTTCTGCGTCTCGAATTTTCGCTCGATCGTCCGTTGACGCGCGACGAATTCGCGGCTGGATTTCAGCCGGCTGTTGCCGATC
This sequence comes from Gemmatimonadaceae bacterium, assembly GCA_036499625.1. Classification (GTDB taxonomy): domain Bacteria; phylum Gemmatimonadota; class Gemmatimonadetes; order Gemmatimonadales; family Gemmatimonadaceae; genus JAQBQB01. The sequence goes on along the minus strand of DASYDJ010000061.1, from coordinate 11,466 downwards.
GATTCGACATGCAGTGGACGCTCACCGACGGCCGGCCGAAGCGGCTCGCGCTGCTCGTCAGCAAGTACGATCACTGTCTCGTCGATCTGTTGTGGCGCTGCCAGGTCGGCTCGCTCAACGGCGTGGTGCCGCTCGTGGTGAGCAATCACGTCGACCTCGAGTCGCGTGCGGCGATGTTCGGCGTGCCGTTCGTTCACTTGCCGGTGTCAAATGCGACTCGCGCCGAGCAAGAGAATGCGATGCACGAGTTGATGGTGGAGAATCGCATCGATGCACTCGTGCTCGCGAGGTACATGCAGGTGCTGTCGCCGACGTTCGTGTCGCGCTGGCCGAATCTGATCATCAACATCCATCACTCGTTCCTGCCGGCGTTCTCCGGGGCGAGTCCGTACGCGGCGGCGTTTCGTCGCGGGGTGAAGATCGTGGGCGCCACGGCGCACTACGTCACCAACGACCTGGACGAGGGACCGATCATCGAGCAGGAAGTCGTCCGCGTGACGCATGCCGACAGCGTGGCCGACCTCACGCGACTCGGGCGCGATGTGGAGCGGCAGACGCTGGCGCGGGCGGTCGAGTACCACCTCGCGGATCGGATTGTCGTCATGGGGAACACGACGCTGATTCTCTGATCGAGTCGGCTGAGGTTCGACTTGCCCGGCAGGTGCGCACCACGCATTTTGTTCGCCCCTCTTGCCGAGCAACGCCATGACAGTCCTCGAGCTTCCCACGCCGGATCCGCGCACTTTCGACGACCTGTCGCGTCCGTTTGTCGAGGCCATCGCGGCGCGGTACGCCGTGAAGCGCGTCATCGGCCAGGGCGGGATGGGCATCGTGTACCTCGCGCGCGACCGGCGCCTGGATCGCCTTGTGGCTGTGAAAACGTTGCTGCCGCATCTCGCCGCCGACACCGTTGTGCGCGAGCGCTTTCTTCGCGAGACGCGTACGGCGGGCGCAATGGCGCACCCGAACATCGTTCCCATCCACGGCGCGGACGAGATCGAGGGGCACGTCTTCTTCGTCATGGGTTTGGTCGACGGCGAGTCGCTCGCCGCCCACATGCACGCGCAAGAACCGCTGCCGCAGCGTGCCGTCGTCGGCTATTTGCGCGACGTGGCGTCGGCGCTGTCGCATGCGCATCAGCGCGGGATCATCCATCGCGACATCAAAGCCGAGAACATTCTCATCGAGCGCGCGACGGGCCGCGCGCTGGTGACGGATTTTGGTATTGCGCGACTCGCCGAGGCGGCGCCGCTCACCGCCACTGGCCAGATGCTCGGCACTGTTTACTACGCGAGTCCCGAGCAAGTGTCCGGCGAACGAATCGACGCGCGCAGTGATCTCTACTCGCTCGGCGTCGTGGCCTTCTTGGCACTGACGGGTCGCTTCCCATTCTCGGCCGACGTTGCGTCGGCGGTGCTCGTGGCGCACGTCACGAAAGCGGCGCCGTCGGTGACGTCGATGAATCCGAGTGTCGCGCCGGCCTTGGCGGCGATCGTCGACCGCTGTCTCGCCAAGCAGCCTGACGAGCGCTTTCGCAGCGCCGACGAGTTGCTCGCCGCGCTCGATGCGGCGGTCGTCGCGCTGGATCGGCCGAGCGGTGTCGTTCGCGATCGGCTGGTGTCGGATACGGAAGCGCAGGCGATCTGGCGTCGCGCGGCCGAGCTGCAGTCGGCGACAGGTGTGATTCCGCGGCCGGAGATTGTTCCGCGAATGCGCGACACCTCAGCCGATCGCGTGCGCGCGTCCGGCTTTCGTGTCGACGACGTTCGCGCAGCGGCGGACGAAGCCGGCATTGCGGCGGCGTACGTCGATCATGCGCTGGCCGAGCATGGGCTCGTGTCTGCCGGCAGTGCGCCGAGCACGATCACGACCAATATCGTATCGCCCGTTCAACATCGTTCGCTCTGGTCCGGTGCGCCGCTCGACGTCGTGAAGGAGGCGGTGATCGACGGCGAGATTCAACCGCGCGACTTCGATCGATTGATCAACACGTTGCGCGACGGAACCGGGCGCATGGGTGTGACGACGGCCAAGTCGCGCGAGCTCGGTTGGCGGTGCGGTTCGATCGGCCATCCGCTCGACGTGTCCGTCGTGCCGGATAAGGGTAAGACGACGATTCGACTCGCGCGCAGTGTACGCCGTATGACGGCCACGAGCATTGCGGGATCGCTGATCGTGGGCGGTGGTGTGGTCGCGCCAACCGTCAGTGCGCTGATTTACAATCTCATGTTGCTGACCGGGCCGTCGTGGTTCGTGACGCTGTCTCACCACGCCATTGATACGTCGACGATCGGAACGGGGCTGCTCGTCGCCGCCCTTTCGATTCCGGTAGCTCGACGGCTCGCGCGCTGGCGGTGGAAGCGTGCCGACGCTGGACTGGACGCGCTCGCTATGGCACTCGCCGACAAGGTGCGCGACTCGATCGGAGACTGATCGTGCGCTACGTCACACGAGAATCGAGTGCCGCTCGACGCCGATCAATCGTCGATTGATTGATACAAGTGCTGATATGAGCATCCCCAAACAGTCGAGCCGTTCGTGTTCAATCTGCTGTATGTACCGCGCGCCTGCCGGCGCGCGCCGATCGTCGCCGTCTGTGGGCTGACGATCGCGGCCGCGTCGAGCGCCGCCGCCCAAGCTTCCCGCGTCGCCAATGCCGACGTCCCCATCACGAAAGTGATCCTGTTCTCGTCCGGTGTCGGATACTTCGAGCATACCGGCGTGGTGCACGGCAATGCCGCGACGCAGCTTCGATTCAAGACCGACCAGATCAACGACATTCTCAAGTCGATCATGCTGCAGGACCAGGACGGCGGGCGCGTGGGTGCGATCACCTATCCGTCGCAGGATCCAGTCGACAAGACGCTGCGCAGCTTTCAGATCGATATCACGCAGAATCCGAGTCTCGCGGAGCTACTCAATCAATTGCGCGGTGCGCGCGTCACGATTCAGCTGCAGGCTGGCCCGTCGATCGCCGGAACCGTGCTCGGCGTGGAGACACGCAACAAAGCAGCGGGGCAGAGCGTCGCGACCACTGTTGCCGTGCTCAACGTGCTGAGCGGCGCGACGATTCGCGAAGTCGAGCTCCCGTCGATCGCGAACCTCACGCTCGACGACCCGGAGCTGCAGGCCGAGCTCACGAAGGCGCTCAGCGCGCTCGTTCAGTCGCGCGATCAGGACAAGAAGCCTGTGACGATCGACTTCACCGGCACGGGCGATCGGCACGTGCGCATTGGCTATGTAGTGGAAACGCCGATCTGGAAGACGAGCTATCGATTGCTGCTCGCCGACACCGGGACGAAGGCTGCGCTGCAGGGATGGGCGATCGTCGAGAACCAGACTGAGAACGATTGGAAGAACGTGTCGCTGTCGCTCGTGAGCGGGCGGCCGATTTCGTTCAAGATGGATCTGTATCAGCCGATGTACGCGACGCGACCGACGGTGGTGCCGGAGCTGTATGCGGGATTGCACCCGCAGGTCTACGAAGGCGGCACGGACGAGGATGCGGCGCATCCGACCATGGAGGCGCCGGGCGAGGTGCCTCCCGCGCCTGCGCCCAGAGCGGTGGCCGGTGGTCGAGCGAACGGCACGTGCGTTCCGCGCACGGTCGGGTGCGGGCCGGACGGTCGTCCGGCACAATTTTCACTGTCTGCCGTCGTCACGACTAGCACCGGGGCTCAGGCTCGCGAGAACGACTTCTCGTCGGTGCAGTCCTCGGCATCGACGGCAGAGTTGGGCGATCTGTTCCAGTACACCGTCGCCAACGTCACGCTCGCGCGACAGAAGTCGGCGATGCTGCCGATCGTGACCGACAGCGTGCAGGCCGAGCGTGTGTCGATCTACAACGAAGGCGTGTTACGGTCGAATCCGTTGACCGGTGTGTTGATGAAGAACACGAGCGGCAAGCACCTGCTCCAAGGTCCAGTGACGGTGCTCGAGCAGGGCGGCTACGCCGGCGACGCGCGCATCGACGACGTACCACCGGGACAGAGTCGACTCCTGAGCTACGGAATCGATCTCGAGATGCCGGTGCATGTGAATCACCACCTGACCGCTGAAGTGGTGGCCGCGAAGATCAGCAATGGCGTCGTCGTCTTCAGCCGGCGGATCACGGAAGCGGCGGAGTACGTCGCCGACAACAAGTCGAACAAGAGCAAGACGCTCGTGGTCGAGCATCCGACTCGCTACGGTCTCAAGATCGCGAGCAGTGAGAAACCATTCGAGACGACGCCGACCGTCTATCGGTTCAAGAAAAGCGTTCCGGCGAACAAAGTCACGACGTTCGCGGTGAGTGACGAGAGCGTGAACGATGAGCCACTCACCCTGATCTCGGTCGACGCCAACCTCATTCAGAATCAGGCCGCCGGTGCACACCTCGCGCAGAACGTTCGCGATGCGCTCGACAATGTCATTCGGCAGAAGCAGGCGATCACGGCGCTCAGTCGCGATCTGGCGGCGAAAACACAACAGATCACGTCGATCACCGCCGATCAGAACCGCATTCGTGAGAACATGAAAGCGGTGGCGCAGTCAGGCGACTATTACAACCGGCTGCTCAGCAAGCTGAACGAGCAGGAGACACAGATCGAACAGCTCCAGGCCGAGCAGAGGTCCATGAGCGAGAAGCTGCAGGGACTGCAGAAGCAGCTCGCCGACTACATCGCCACGCTGAACGTCGGATGATCAGCGTGGCGCGGGTGCGTCCTCAGGTCGAGACTACGAACTTGAAGCCATCCGGATCACGCGTCCGGAACATCCGTGCGCCCCACGGCATGTCGGCCGGACCGGCGTCGATCGTTCCGCCGTGCGCCGTGACGCGTGCCGCCAAGTCGTCGATGCTCTGCGTGGTGGTGATCTGTAGCGAAAAGCCATCGCCCTTCACACGATCCCATCCCTTGGCGCCGTCGTCCTGGTTGATGAGAAGCCGTATGTCGCCGGCGCGGAGGGAGATGGCCATCACCTTACCGTCGCGTTCGTGTTGACGATCGACGGTGAAGCCGATGACGTCGCGATACCAGGCCAAGCTCTTCTGGAGATCCTTGACGGTAAGCGATGCGCCGAGTGAGGTGGCGACGAGGCCGTCGGCCGCGGGAGCGCCTGCTGAAGATTGTGTGGTCATAGTGTCGTGGATGATGTACTCGCTCCCTCAGTGGAGCAAGCGTCGGGCGCACAGTTTGCCCTATAGCGAAGGGCAGGGAACCCAACACGGAGCGCACGATGGCGGACTTCACGAAACGAACAATCGCCGACATGGCCGCCGAACGGCCCGACATCAACATGGGCACGACCGGCAGCATGCACGAGATCAACTGGGAAAATGAGGACGCGTATTGGCGCGAGAACCACGCGACGCAATCGTACGCGACGGCCGATCGCTCATACGACTACTACCGACAGGCGTACAAGTACGGCTGCGAGTCGGCGTTCATGTATGGCCGCCGGCCGTGGGATGGGGAAGTCGAAGCCGACTTAGCGCGCGGCTGGCCACAGGCGCGTGCGGACTCGACGGCGGAGTGGGACCAAGTGCGCGCCGCGGTGAAGGACGCGTATTCTCGAGGCTGTCGGTAGCGCAAAAAGACAGGGCGCACATCGGCGGAAGCCGATGTGCGCCCTTCGTCAAACAGGCCGAGCAGGTATCGCCGTTACAGCGAGCGAATGAACTGCACGAGCACCTGACGCTTGTCCGCCGTGAGCCCGCTCGCGGCTTTCGAGTTCAGCTCGACGGCAAACGCAGCGACCTCGATCAGCTTAGCGAACGGATTCCCCTTCGCCGCCGCGGTGCAGATCGCCATGAGCTTCGTGCCTTCAGGCTTGCCCGTCTTCTCGGCGACCCACTGCTCGAACAAGCCCACGATGCCGTCGCAGTTCACCACGTAGCTGTACGTCGTCGATGCCGTCGCGCTGTTTCCGAGCAGATCCGTCGCCGTCGCGTTCACCGTGTGCGCCCCGATGCCGAGTGTGAGCGACGTACCGCTGACGTTTGGACAGGTCGTGAGCGCGACGTTGAGGCCTGAGCCCGCGTCGGTCGCCTGACAGGTGATGGCCACCGCTTGATCGAGGTTGTACGTGCCGGCGTTGCCGATGAATGCGATCGTCGGCTTCGACGCGTCACGCTTGACCGTCACGCTCGCGGTACCGGTAAGGCCTGCGGCACTCGCGGTCGTGCACGTGAAGGTCTGTCCGCTCGTGTCGCTCGTGAGCGCAGTCGCCGTGCAACCTGTGCTGACGCCGGCGCCCGAGATGCCGTAGGTCGTGTTCCACGCGACCGAGACATCGCTCGTGTACCACCCGGTGGCGCCAAGGGTGCCGGTGACGTTCGGTGTCACCGTCGGAGTGGCCGCGTCGCGCTTGATGGTCGCGGTCTGCGTTGCAGTCAAACCGGCGCCGTTGGTCGCGGTGCAGGTGTACGTCGTTCCATTAGAGTCTTGTGATAGCGTGACGTCGTCGCACCCGGTGGACGAGGTCACGCCCGACTCCGCGTCGGTCACGGCCCAGTGGACGCTGACGTTCGACGTGTACCAGCCGTTCGCGCCCGTGGTTCCCGTGATCGTCGGTGCGATCACCGGCGGGGTCGCGTCGCAGCTTGGAAGGCCGATCGTTTCGTCGGCGAACGACTGGGTGAAGCTCGAATCGTTCGCTGCGTACGAGACCTGCTGCTGCGTCAACGTCGGAAGTTGGCCGCATGACGCGGCGCTCCGGTGAAGCACCATCGTCAAGTGGGCCGGAGTCGTTCCGATCGTGCCGGCGTTCCACGTCAACACGCCGCCCGACGTGCTGACTGTGCCGGCGTCCGCTTGGGGCGTGTCGACGGTAAAGTTGCTGGGAAGCGCGGCGGTGTAGGTGACTCCGAACAGGCTTGCCGCGCTTGCGACGCTTGTCTCCAGCGGCCCGGTGAGCCCATTGAAATCGTTGAGGAGAATCGCTCGCTGGGGATCGTAGTTGTACAGGCAGCCGAGCGTATTCGCGTTGATGTCGGGGCCGACGCCGAACAGGGTCGTCGAGATGTTGTCTACCGCCAGCGCCTGACGGGCTTGCGCGGCTTGTGGATACACTCCCGAGGTGCTGCACGGATTCTGTGCGTCGGCCGGGTTGGGATTGCCGTCAGTGATGAAGAACATCGCTCTCGCGACGCCTGGCCTGCCCGTCGTTTCGAACACCGATTCAGCCGCCAGGACGGCGGCAAGTGTATAGGTGTCGCCCTCAGGGTATGCCAGTTTATTGATTGCGGAATGCAGCGCCGCCACCGTCTGATCCTGATGGAACGTGTACTTGATGGTCGCGCCGGTCGCGAAGACCACGATGCCAAGGCGGCTGCCCGCCCAAGCCGGTTGATCGATCATCGCGTTCAGCGCATCCCGCTCCTTGGCGAAGCCGGCGCTCGTGACACTTCCCGATCCGTCGAGTACGGCGACCACGTCGAGGGAAGAGGTCAGGCTATCCGCGAACATCGACAGGGTATAGGTCGCGCTGCCATCGGCGGCGAGGCTGTCCGGGCCGGCGAGCGTCGACGCGAGGTGGTGCACGTCGTTCGAGGATGAAACGATACTCGTCGACAGGCGGTGCGACGGCGCGGCGAGCGTCGGAGCGGTCATGTCGCGGGTCACATCGGTACAGGCGCCGAGACCGGCGGCCAGCAATAGAAGGAGTGCGGGGCGTAGACGAATCATTGTTCTTCGCTGAGGGTGGGGTGGAGACAAACGTTTGCAGCTGAGCTCGGCGCGGATTCTACCCTCGACCAGGGCGACCGTCAATTGGGAAAGGGGCGCCGCCGGCAATGCCGGCGACGCCCCCCGAATCCACCTTTCCACCGCACAACCCGGACTGACAGTTCGATCCGGGATATGAGGAATCTCACATCAGGGCGTGCTCGCCGCCCGACGGTGATTGCTGTTCTCCTGCAACACAGGCGGCTTCCGCGCGTGCGTCGCCTGCTCGAACGAGTACACCCAGCCAATCAGATCGCCGTCGCGCCAGCGCTTAGCAGAGAACTCTAAATTGAACGGCAGGCCGCTGTCGTAGAATCCGGCAGGCACCGAGATGGCCGGCACGCCGATGTCGTTCACCCAACCCGTGTCGCTGTGCGGGCCGCTACTGCGCCCGCCATTGGCCAACGCCGCGATCTCGTCGTTCGGCGGCATCTGGATGGCCGGGTACACGAGGCCGTCGAGCTTGAATTGGTCGAGCGCCGCGTTGTAGGCCGCGACCGCCGCACGCTGCGGCGCAAAGTACGTGGAGTCCGCCGCAGGGTCGGTCTCGAGCTGCTTCGGTCCCGCTGGTGCCGCCGGCGGCGTTGGTGCACCCGGCGCTCCAGCGCGTCCGCCGCGGCCACCGCCCGCTTGAATGCCAGTCACCGTGCCGGGCATCGGCGTGCCCATCACCTGCTCGTACTCTTCGATCGAGTGGTATTCAGGCGGGCCGAAGTCTTTCAGAAAGAGCTCCGTGCCTTCCGCGGTGTATGGCCGCGTGCCCACCATGCGGGCGAGCGCGGCGAAACTCGATGGCAAGAGATTGTCGTCGATCACGACTGTCGCGCCGGCGTTGCGCAGCTCGTCGAGCGCCTTCATGAACTGCTCGCGGGTCTCGGGCTGTAACGGCGTGCCGCCGCCGCCACCGCCGGGTGCCGCGGGCGTCATCATGAACGCCGGGACGCCGAAACGTTTTCCCTTGATCGCGTCGGACTTTAGATAATTGGTATAAGGCCCCGCCTCGGCTTGCGCGGCTGAACCCTTGGTCTGGAAGTCCTTGCTGTCCTCGCCGGCCATCACAGTGAGCGCGATGGCCGTGTCGCGTACGTCGCGCGCGATCGGGCCCGTGTTGTCGCGAAGCCAGTCGAGCGGCTGAATGCCTGCGATGCTCACGAGGCCGCGCGTGGGCAGAACGCCAACCACGCAGCTCGTCGCGGCGGGCATGCGAATCGAATTCGCGGTGTCGGTGCCCGTGCCGAGCACGCAGAGGTTGGCCGTGACGGCGGTAACCGTGCCGCCCGATGAGCCCCCCGGACTGAAGCGTGGATTGTAGGCGTTGCCCGTGCGACCGAACGCCGTGCTCATGTTCGTGTCGCTCGCTGCGAAGTCGGGCATGTTCGTGTGACCCAGAATCACGGCGCCGGCTGCGCGAAGCTTGGCGACGACCGGCGCGTCCTGCGGCGCGATGAGCTCGAGGCCTGGAATCAGGTAACCCGACCAGCCGGCGCTCGTCACCATGCCCTTCACGCTCGTATTCGCCTTGATGACGATCGGCACACCCCAAAGCGCCGTGCGCTTGAATCGCGCGCCGCCGGCTTTCGCCGCGGCGTCTTGCGCGGCAGCGGTCTTGAGCGCGCCGGCCGTGTCGGTGTGCAGGATGGCGCGATAGACGGGATTATATCGCGCGATGCGCGCGAGATAATATTTTGTCACCTCCGTGACCGTGTACTTCTTCGCGTCGTACAGCGCGTGCAAGCCGTCGACGGTGATCTCGAGCATGTCGTGATCCATCGCGTCGGGCGCAAGCGACGGTGTCGGCGCCACGACGGCTTCCGTCGCGCGCTCGGCACCCGCGAGGCTCGGCAGACCGGTGATCAGCGGGAGCGACGCCGCAGTAGCGGCGCCGACGAATTCACGGCGAGTAAGGCGAGTCGACATGGCGAGAGGCGATACGTGATGGTGGCGCGACGATCGGCAGAAGAGCCGAGTGCGCGCTGGCCCTAATGTGGCGATCGCCCGTGCCTTTACGCAAACTGCGGCGGTCGCTCTCCGTTCACGTTGAGCGCACGCTCCATCGCCAGACCTGCGCGTCCAATCGTACCGTCCTCGAACAACCTGCCGAGTATGGTGACGCCATACGGCACGCGCCGCGGCGGATTGAACGTCGGCAACGGGTTCTTGGGATCCGGCGCCCAATCACTGCGCGCCTTCGTGACGTTCACGAATCCAGCGCGGAACGTCAGCGACGGATGTCCCGTGAAGTTCGACAGTGTGAGCATTTCATCACGCAGCGACGGCACGAGCAGAATGTCGACTTGCGAGAAGACGCGCGCCATCTCTTGCGCGACCATACGCCGAAAGCGATCGGCCTGCACGAAGTCGACCGCCGAGAGGAACCGTGCCTCGCGGAATTGATTCGGCCACGCGTCGGGCACCTGTGCCTTGAGCGTATCGTCCTGGTGACTGAGCGTCAGCTCCTCGAACGCCGCGGCCGCCTCGGCGAACAGCACGACCTCGAGCGAATCGTACGGCCAGTCGGGAAGGGTTACTTCCACTGCGTTCATGCCGAGCTTCTTGACGGTGTCGAGCGCGTTGCGATCGACGTCGGTCGCCGACGAGTCCTTCATCCACGCCGGGAAGTAGCCGACGCGCAGCCCCTTCACGCCCGCCGTCGCATCGAAATCGAGATGACTCGGCACACTCTCGACGTCGCCTGCATCGGTGCCGCTGATGGCTTGCAGCACGAGCATCGTGTCTTCCACGCTGCGCGTGAGCGGCCCGAGTTTGTCGAGCGTCCAGCACAACGTCATCGCTCCGGTGCGTGGCACGCGGCCGTACGTGGGCCGAAAGCCGGTGACGCCACAGCGCATCGACGGTCCCACGATGCTCCCGTCGGTCTCGCTGCCAATCGCGAACGCCACGAGACCGGCGGCAGTCGACGCGGCCGGCCCGGCACTCGAACCGCCCGAGCCTTCTTCGAGGAGCCACGGATTCATCGTCTGCCCGCCGAACCAGATGTCGTTCAGCGCGAGCGCGCCCATGCTCAGCTTTGCCACGAGCACCGCACCGGCGTCGGTGAGCCGCTTCACGACGGCCGAATCCGCCGTGGGAACGCGATTCTGAAACGGCTCCGCGCCATACGTGGTGCGGATTCCCGCGGTGTCGAGCAGATCTTTTACACCATATGGAATCCCGTGCAGCGGACCGCGATACTTGCCGGCCGCGATCTCAGCGTCTGCCTGCTTCGCTTGTGCGAGCGCGAGGTCACGCGTGAGTGTGATGATGCAGCGCAGCTTCGGATCGTACTGCTGAATGCGCGCCAGATAGATGTTGGTGAGGCGCGTCGACGTGAGCTTCTTCTGTTGAATCCAGTGCGACAACTGCCAGACGTAGGCGAACGCAATGTCGTCGTCCTTCGTGGGGAGTGGTCCTGGATCGGTCGCGCTGCGCACGAAGTGATCGTGCGTAGGGCCTGACGACATGCCGGGCAGCACAGGATTCCACACGGTGCCCGGCGCGTTGGTCGCGGGAATCGCCACCTTGCGTGGTCCCACGCGCCGCTCGAGCAGCGGCGCCATCGATCTCGGCCAGCTCGCCGCGGCCACGTCACGCTCGGCCGCGGTCATCGTCACCTGCGCGAGCCGTTCCGCTTCGGCGAACGTGGACGGCGACACCGCGGGACCCGACACCGGGCCGCTGCCGAATGTCGGCGGCGCGCCAGGGGTCGCTGCCGGCGGACCAACGGTGGCGGTCTGCGGTTCGCTCCGGCACGCGAGGGCGG
>DASYDJ010000060.1:0-25109 GCA_036499625.1 Gemmatimonadaceae bacterium | reverse complement strand
GACAAAGCTCGGCACGCAGGTGATCTTCGAGGACGTCGGCGGCGAGCTGGCGAAGAACGGCCCCGATGCGCTGATCCCGCTGCTGCGCCAGGCGATCACGACGCTCGCGCCGAAGATCATCGTCATCGACTCGTTCAAAGCCGTGCACGATCTCGCGCCGTCGGTGGCCGATCGCCGTCGCATGGTGTACGAGATGACGGCACTCCTCTCAGCGTACGGCACCACGGCGTTCCTCCTCGGCGAATACACGGAGGAAGACATTCTCGTCTATCCCGAGTTCGCCGTGGCAGACGGGATCGTCGAGATGTCGCGTCGCCGACTTGGCAATCGCGATGAACGCTATTTCCGCGTCTACAAGCTGCGTGGAAGTCGGTACTTGGAGGGTGCGCACGGTTTCCGGATCACGAGCGCGGGACTCGACATTTACCCTCGTCTCGTGAGCCCGCAAATCCCGGAGGGATACGAGCCGGCGTCGGAACGAATTTCAACCGGCGTGACCGGCTTGGACGCGATGCTCGACGGCGGTGTCTGGCGCGGGACGACGACGCTGCTCGCCGGCCCGTCAGGCGCCGGCAAAACGACGATCGCGCTGCAGTTCGCATTGGAAGGCGCACGCCAAGGCGAGCCGAGTTTGTACATGAACTTTCAGGAAAATCCGTCGCAGCTCATGCGAACGATTCGCAATCTGGGCGCGGATCCGGACGAAGCGCAGGCGCAGGGCCTCGATCTGGTCTATGCGTCGCCGGTCGAGCTCCAGATCGACAGCATCATCGTCGACATGTTTCGCCGCATCCAACAGCGCCGCATCCGCCGGTTAGTGATCGATGCGCTCGGAGATCTGGCGAGTGCCGCGACGGATCCCCAGCGACTCCACGACTACCTATATGCGCTCGTGCAACACTTCGCGGTCAGCGGCATCACGAGCATCTTGAACTTCGAGACGATCGGAAACACGATCGCCGGCAACGGCATGCAGAACGCGATGAGCTATCTGTCGGACAACGTGCTGCTGCTGACGGTCGACGGTGAGAAGCGAACGCGTCGCGCCATTCGCGTGCTGAAGACGCGCGGCAGTGCCCACGACACCTGCGTTCGCGAGGTCGAGATCAGCGCCGCTGGCGTCGCGGTGCTCGGATGACTCTCCATCGCGGAACTCCGACCGGAGGTGCGCAGCGCCGAAGGGAGGAGCAATGATGATTGTCTATCGAAGAACCCCAGAGCAGCCATCGTGAGCGCGATCGCGGCATTTGACCTCACCGATGCCAAGTTCGAGCAGCTACGCAAGCTGTCGGACGTGAGCCGAGCGTATACGTACACGACTTCGTTCGACGAGGTCGCGCGCCTCACGGCGGGGCGTGGAGCCGAGCTGCTCGGCGCGAGCAGCACGGTCGTGATGCTGCACGACGGCGACGGACAACTTCAGGTGCGAGCCGCGCACGGTATCGATGAGGATCGTGTCGCGCGGTTTCGCGCGCCGTTGACCGACGAGATCATCGGGCGTCTACAGGGTCTGTTCGGCGTCGCGAACGAGTGCTTCATCGCCGTGCCGTTGGTCGTCGGCGGCGCGGTCACGGGCCTGCTTGCCGCCGACCTCGGACGCATCTCCACGGAATCGGATGAGTGGTTCCTTTCCGCGCTCGCGGATCAAGCTGCGATTGCGCTCGAAAACGCGCGGTTGGCCGGGGAAGTGCGGCCAGAATTGGAGAGTCGATTGCGCGCGAGCGAAGGCGCCACCGACGCCAAGGACCGCGCGCTCTCCACGCTCGCGCATGACATTCGAAGTCCCCTTGGCGCCATTGACGGCTATTGCACGATTCTCGAAGACGGCATCTATGGTCCGATCAACGAGAAGCAGCGCGATGCATTGGCACGTGTGCGGATGAGCGGCAGGCATCTGCTGTCGTTGCTCGACAACGTCATGGACATGGCGCGCCTCAGCGCCGGGGTAATGAGCGTACGTGACGAGGTCATCGACCTTCGCGACGTGGCGCGCGAAGCGGTGGACATGCTGACGCCGGCGTCCTACGCGAAGCATCAGGTCCTGCGCCTCGAGGCTGGCGCCGCCGTCACGGCCCGTGGCGACACGGCTCGCACGCGACAGGTGCTCGTGAATCTGATCGGGAATGCCGTGAAGTTCACGCCAGTCGACGGCACTATTACGATTTCCACTACGGTTGTCGGCGACGGGCAGGCCGAGTGGGGTGAGATTCGAGTCACGGATAGCGGTCCCGGGATCGCCGCCGCTGAACGTGACGCGATCTTTCAGCCATACTATCGAAGCCCTGGTACTGCGATGCTGCCTGGAATCGGCTTGGGTTTAGCAATCTCTCATGCGCTCGTGGCGCAGATGGGTGGCACGCTCAGCGTCGAAAGCGAGCAAGGCGCCGGGTCATCGTTCGCGATTCGATTGCGGCCATGAAGCGGATCTAGCGGCGCTATGCTCCGGCTTTGAGCGGCGGCCCCGCCGTACCGTCCGACCAGTTCGGCACCACGACCATGAAGATGGTCGTGCGTTCGTAGGATGAGGAATCGGACATCATTGGCGAACCCGCGAGGTCCGCGCCCCACGCAGCGCCAGCGGCGCGCGGCGCGAAGAACATCACGTGCGGACGCCATGCGCCGCCATCGTCATTCAGGTAGCCGTGCTTCGACATCATGTAGCAGACAGCGCCAAGCTCCGGAGCTTTGAGCTTGGCAGCCGTCCAATCGGCCGTTTCAAGCTTCTGCATTTCAGCTTTTGACGTGCCGGCGAGCACCCGCTGTGTCCGCGTGAGATAGCGCGGCAGCACGGACCGCGCAGACGTGGCATTGTCGCACTGCGGCGCCCGGATCTTAGGGTTCCAGAACTGCGGGTCGTTGAAGTTCACGTCCCACGACCGGCCAACGAAGCATACGAAGCCGTTCGTTCCTTTGACGGCGGTCTCGTAGCCTCGCGCGTCTAGCACGAGCACCTCCGCGTGGTCCGCGATCGACGGAGGGGCCGCGCTCTTGGCGAGCGTGATCTCGTCGTTCCGGTTTGCGATCATGTAGCGTGATGCAGGTGCCATCGCGGGATATGGATTGGCGCTAGTCGTCGTGGCTTGACCCTGCGCCGCCGGCGCGGAGAAAATGCACAGCGACGCAGTCAACGCTGTGCGACGCGAACGAGATACCAATCGCATTCCTGTCATCGACGTTGTCCTCTCGGGTCTCACGGGTTGGGATCAGCGGAAAATTGTCGCACCAGTTTCTCGAGCGCGCCGCCCCAGCCGCCTTCGTGGCTGCGCGCTGACTCGTCGTTGCTCAAGCCGGAGTGAACGAGAGTGAGCTCGGTTCCGATGTCGATGGCGCGCAAGCGGAACTCCAGATGCGAGACTCTATCGCGCTCGTCCGGAACGCCGCCGGAAACCCAACGCCAGGTCATGAGTACGCGCTCCGGTCGTTTGACTTGCAAAAACTCACCGGTGCATTCGTGCTCGAGCCCATCGACGGTGCGGAAGCGCACGCGAAAGGTTCTGGACATCTCTGCGTCCGCTTCCGCGCTGATGACCGGAAAATCATCCGGTCCCCACCACGAGGCGATGCCGTCCGCCGTGATGAGCGCGTCGAACACGATGGTCGGCCGCGCGGCGATACGGCGGATGAGCGAAATCTGACTCATCGGCCTTTTCGCGCCGCTTTCGCCTCGCGAGGCTCGAGCGCCTCGAGCGCTTCGAGTGACTCTGCGTAGACGACGAGGCGATCGAGACTGCTCGACCAGAACCGCTCGTACCGCTGCAGCCACTGCATCGCGGGTTTGAGCGCCGTCGGCGCGATCTCGACGTGCACCGTCCGGCCAGTCTTGGTGCGGCGAATCAGTCCAACGTCGTCAAGGACGTCCAGGTGCTTCATGACCGCCGGCAGCTTGATGTCGAACGGTTCGGCGAGCGCGGTAATCGAGAGCGAGTCGACGTGCGCCAAGCGAGCGAGAACGGCGCGGCGGGTCGGGTCGCTCAGCGCCGCGAACACGCGATCGAGGCGGTCTGCACGATAGTTCACCATGTGGTGAACTATATGGGGCCGACGTTGACGGCGTCAAGGGGAAAAAAGATCGGCTGCCATTGCTGGCAGCCGATCGTCGAACCGTGATTCGCGCAGGCTCGCGCGACTTTGCGTGTACCGCTTATTGCGCCCGCGACAGATCCAGCACGGCACGCTGGAGCAACGTCACACGACCCTTGTCGCTCGCCGAGCCGATGTCGCCGCTCAACGCGCTCGCCGTCGCCGAGAGCATTTGCCCGCGATTGGCCCGCGCGGCTTGTTCAGCATTCGTTAAATCGGTGCGCACCGCCGCGATCCGCGCGGCCGACAATCCTCCGTTCCGCTCGAGCTGATCGAGATAGGCGCGCGCGAGCGCAAACGTCGGCGGCCATACGACGTGCGTTTGTTCCTGCGCGTTGTACTGATCGTAGTGAACGCTCTTCGCCGCGTCGATTTCGTTCTGCGACAGATACGGACTCGGCACGAGCTCGTGGACGTCCATGCCACGCTGCTCGTCGTTGGCAACGATGACGCCGTTGTACCAATAGGCCGACCAATATCCGCCGCCCACGCCGCGATCGAAGAATGCGATCTCCATCGGATGCGACGGGTCGGTCCAGTCGAACACCGTGGCGCCGCCCATGTAAAACGCCTGAACCATGATGTCGCGTCCCGGCACCGGAATCAGGTTGCCGTTGTGCGCGGTACAGATCTCATTCGTATCCTGCGGCGCCGGCATCTTGTAATAACTCTTGAAATTGAGCTTGCCGGCGTCGAGCGTGAAGATCGCGTTGGCGCCCCAAATTTTCGGGTCGGTCGCGCGGCACCGCGGCGCGCTGCCGCCGCCCCACTCGTCCGAGAACAGCAGCTTGGAGCCGTCGTTGCTGAAGGTCGCCGAGTGCCAGAACGACATGTTCGAGTCGGCAACCGAGAGCAAACGCTTCGGATTCTTCGGATCGCGAACGTCGAACAACAATCCGTAGCCGGCGCATGCACCGCCGGCGAGTCCGATGGCCGGATACGACGTGATGTCGTGGCATCCGCTTTGGCCGATGCCGTTACCGCGGCCAGCGGCCGCGGGGCGCGGCGGTGCTGCGGGCGCCGCTCCAGCAGCGCCTGCCGGAGCGGCGGCACCGCCACGACCTCCACGTCCACCACCACCGCCACGTCCACCACGCGCACCCGTATCGGTCGGCGGCGGCGCGTGCACCGTACGCCCGCTCAGATCGGCCAGCAGGTGCGGCGAGTTGACGACCTTCGCCTGTTCCGGATGCGCCAGCGGAACCTTGATGACCTCAATGCGGAACTGCGCGCTCGATGAGTCGCCGGCCGGCGCGGCCATGCACCCGGGAAGCTCCGTGGCCGAACGAATGCCGGAGTAGCCGGAGACGTAGATGTAGATGTTGTCCTGATCGCTCGGATCCTGCACGAGCGTATTCGTGTGCGATCCGCGGCACGTTTGGATGTTCGTCACGAGCCGCGGGTGCGCGATGTCCGAGATGTCGACCACGCGAATGCCGCGGAACCGGTCCATGCTGACCGTGTCGGTGATGTTCGTCGTGCCGCAGTCGTTGCGCGCTCCGGTCGACTCGCCGGAGATGAAGAGCAAGTTCTTGAAGATCGTCGGATCGCCCTGACTCGTGGGGCAGAGGAAGCCCACGACCAGCGACGGTTTGCGAGGATCGGAGATGTCCCAGACTTGGAAGCCGCGATAGTTGCCCGCGATGGCGTACTTGCCGGTGAACGCCAGGTCCGAGCCGGTCGCGCCGCGGCCGCTGAAGCCGGTCGACGGCGGCGAGTTTGAGAGAATTCTCATGTTCCACGCGGCTTCGCCCGCTTCGCCGGCGGCGGCCCCGGGCTTGAGGCCAATGCGCGGATCGGGCGATGCCACCGGCGCGTTGGCCGGATACCGGAACGGCGGCGAGTTGGCGAGCGAGACGTCGCCGGACACGGTGCGGCCGCCGTTTGCGCCGCTCTGCATCACGGACATCTCAGGCGATCCGCCCATGGAATGCGCGCAGGCGGCAACGATGACGGCGACCGCGGCCAACGCCGCGGCGGTGGGGAAGGCGGACAAGCGGAAGTGCGACCGGATTGGATTCATGAGTCGCTCGGGTAGGGGGAGGGAACGTTCGGGACGGCGCTCGTCATCGACGGCCGTCACGGAACGGTTTCGAGCATCAACTGCATCTTGTAGATCTCGGCCGTCTGGTCGGCTTCGACGTCGCTCGCGAAGCGCCATACGGTGTCGTCGTGGCCCGCGTCACCATGGCTGAACAACTCGTGTACCATGTCGATCGCGCCCTGGTGGTGTCCCATCATGCCAACGAGGAAGAGCCGATCGAACGCCGATCCACGCGCTTGATCCAACGCGTGCATTTGCTCGTCGGTCAGCATGCCGGGCATGAGCATGTCCTGATTCATGCCGCCCATATCGCCCATGCCGCCCATGCGCATCATGTGCTTCGTCGACATCGAGTCCGGCACCTCGAGCTTGCGCTCGGCCAGCCAGGCTCGCATCAGGCGGATTTCGTCGGTCTGGGCGATCACGATGCGCTGGCACAAGATCAGAATGTCGGCGCGCGCACCGTGTGTCGGCGCCCAACGCGCCATGATCACCGCCTGGGCGTGATGCGGAATCATTCCCTGCATGAAGTCGACGTCGGCGGGGGCATATGCGGCCGCGGCCTTATCCGCTGCCGCAATCGCGGCCGTGGAGTTTGCGGTGACCACGCCGGCACCCGGCGCCATGACGACGCCGGACGGAGCATGCGACACGGATTGGCACGCTGCGCCTAGGATGAGCAGCGCCGGAGACAAGCGGACGAAGAGACGCATCGGGAAGACTGAGGGACGCATCGGACAAAGCATGAACGGCTGGCCGCGGTCCAATCTACCGCGCGCCGTGCGCGGCGGAAGCGGTATGCGGCGGCGGTGCCTTGTCCGACCCCCGGCTAGGACCGGACGACCCGCGCGAACACGGTTCCACTCTCCTGGTCGAGCGCGATTTCGGGCTCGGCATCCGCACTGTGTCCAAACGCCGACTCGGCGATCAGATCGCGCAGCTCACCTTCCGAGCGGCTGACGATCGGCCACTCGAGAATGTGGTTCGTCAGGACGCGATCTGACCCAGAAATCCGCAGGTTCGTCCCGATGAAGGCACCGCCAGGCGCCAGCGTCGCGCGCGCCCAATTCAATAGCGCCACGACGTCGGCGTCATTCAAATACTCTAATAGGCCGAGCGCCGAAATGACCTGTTGTGGCGGCAGCGCGACGCGCGTCTCGCCGGCCGCGACGCGGACGACGTTAGCGTTCACGAACGACACGGCGTCCTCGAGACTGAGACGCCGCGCCAGTTGCCCGCCTTCGCGAAGCGCCGCCGGATCGCCGTCGAGACACGTGGCGCGGATGGCGCCAGGACGCGCAGCCATCGCGTCGAGCAGCTCGGAGCCGGCTTTGCTCGCGACGCTGGTCACCTCGATCGGATGATCCGCGGCTCCGTCGGCCGCTTCGACGAGCAGCGACGCCATCCAGTCGCGGCTCGCGCGAATCGTGCGGCAGATCGGACGATCGAGGAACCAGCGATCGACCAGCGCGCCAAGCCGGCCTTCGCCCTCCGGCTCGTTGCGATGAATGCGGCGCAGCGTTTCCCAGTCGTTCGGATAGCCCCGCGGTTTGGTGTAACAGCGGGCGAGCGTCGCGCTGGACATGAAGATCGGAAAACCTTCCCGAAACACGTACGCACCGAAGCCGGCTTCCAATGCGCTTGGATCGGTGAACGAGAGCGGGTCGTCCATACCGGCGGCGACGAGTGCGTCGAGACCCGTCTGGTGCTCGAGCGCGCCGAGCACTGCCTCACAGGCGCCGCTCACGGCGGTCTGTGCTGTCGCGTCGTCGATCGCGTGCCGAGCGAGTCCCGCAACTGCGTCTTGAACGTGTTCGCGGAAGTCCTGCACGGCGCGCACCAGATCGGCGGGAATCTGGCGCGCCTGCACGTGTCCCGTTCGCGTATCGCGACTGTGTCCGCCGTTCGGCACGTCCGACGATCGAAGTTGCGCGAGCTCGGTGGAGGCGCGCCGCAATCGCGATGACAACGTCAGAGCGAGCGACCGGTAGAAACGCGATGAGAGTCCGGGGTCGGACATCAACAGCGACTGCACCGTCGCGCCGTCGATCACATCGACGTCCACGTCATCCGCAGCTACGACAGATGCGCTCGCGGCCACGCCTTCGAGAAACGACATCTCGCCGAACAGCTCGCCCGGGCCGAGCGAGCCGACGGCGATGTCGGCGCCGTGGTCGGTTCGCTCCACGCGCGCGAAGCCGCGCTTGAGCACATAGAGCGCGAGGCGGCCGTCGCCTTGGCGGAGAATGGCGTCGCCGCGGCCGAATGTCTCACGGCGCGCCCGCCCGAGAAACAGCGCCCAGTCCGCGTCCGTCAGCTGTTCGAGTGAAGTGGGCACTGAGAGCTCACATGGATGAAGACGAGACCGGCCGAGCGACCGACTGCCGACTCGTGAGCGACGCCGGCATCTGGAATTCGGCGGGCCTTCCGGTGAGGCCAGTCGTGACGACCAACTCCCACGTGCGAGCGCCGAGGTGCCGCATCCAGCGATCGATCGGTGGTGCGGCAATGCGGGCGAGCTCGCTCGTGGCCACCGCGCCGCGCAGCAACGGGAGCAGCGCCGATGCACGCGTACGACGCAGCTGTAGCTCGTCGGCCAGCGCGTCGCCGATGAACGAACGAGTCATGGCCTGCAGCAATCCCGTGACGTTGCCGATGCGGTCCAGCGGCGGCTCGAGCTTGCACGCCATCAGCGCCTGCACGAGCTGCCGCGAGTCGTCGTCGGCGGCGCGGCGCGTCATCCACATCAACTCCGCGAGACGCACGCCTTCGCCTTCGGTGGCGCACAGTAAGTCGGGCTCGACTCCGCTGAGATGACCTGAATAGCGCCACAGCGACATGACCGCGGCGCTTTCGCGCGCCGAGAAGCGAACGCCGAGCCGGCGGAGTCCGCGCAGCACGACGGCGGAGAAGGTGACGTTGGTCGCCGCCATGTCGGCCTGATTGATCGGCGTGCCCCAGCTCTCCGTCTTCCAGCGTGCGGACTGCAGCAAGAGCCGTCGAACTTGCGCGTGCATGAGACGAACCTTGATCGTGATCCGAAATCCGTCGCCGTCTCGGCGCAGTCCTCCAGGGCGACAGGTTTCGATCACGAAGCGGCCCGTCTCATTCAGACGGCGCGCGGCGCGTCCCATCAGCCGTCCCGAGAAGGTGAGCGGCTTGTTGCCCTCGGCGACGGCGTACGCCATCGGCAACGAGTAGCACATGAGCGTGAGCAGGCCGAGCATGCCGGTGCGCATCAGCGCATCGCCGCCGACGGCCAGCTCGTCCCAGTCCACCCACATCGGGACTTCGTCGACGGCGCGGAACAGCGCGATGAGAGATTCCGGCGCGTCCGTGACGGAATCGATGCCATGCGCGAGCGCGGCGTTGAGCATGGCGACGCCGCGACCCGCAGGCAGCTGCGTGAAGCTTTCGACCGCGGCGTCTGCGAGCGGGTCCGCTCTGAGCATTGCCGGCGCGAGAATGTCCGCGCGATGTCCGTGCGCTGCGCGTGCCCGTTCGAGATCGTGAAACCGAAGAGGAGTCGCCGGTGCGGTGACGAGCGGGCGTGGCTCCTCGACGGGGATGCGCATCGTCACCGTCGCGCGCGGCGGTGCCGAGGAGGATCGGGCGAGAGTCGGCGCGGACGGCCGTTCGTAGGAGGCGGGCGGTGTGAGCTGGGCGCGCATGGCATATGATACCCTTGCGTGCACCGCGCCGTCGAGACTGTTTTTACGCCATGACCGCACCCGTCCGCGTACTGTGCCTCGGAGGCGGATACGTCGCCACCCAATTGAGCCGCACCCTTCGACGCGCCGTCCGGCGTGGGGAGATCGAGCTCACGGTCGTGAGCCGTGAGAACTTCCAGACGTTCCACGGTTTTGTGAACGAGATGCTCACCGGCAAGCTGCAGCCGGGACAGATCATCAATCCAGCGCGGCACATCTTTCCGCCGGCGCGTTTTCTCAACGCCGAGATCACGGGCATCGATACGGAACGCCGCCGCGTCACGACGACGCGGTTGCTCGACGGGCGAGAATATGCCCTCGACTACGATCATCTCGTCATCGCACTCGGCTCGGCGGATGATCTGTCGCGCTATCCCGGCATTGCGCAGCACACGCTGCGCCTCAAGACGTACTGGGATTGCTTCAAGGCGCGAAACCATCTCGTCCACATGCTCGAGATGGCGGAGTTGGAGACGGACCCCGAGGAGCGGCGGCGGTTGCTCACGTTCGTCGTGGCCGGCGGCAACTTCGGCGGAATAGAGGTCGCGACGGAGCTCGCCGATTGGCTGCAATCGATCATCGGCACGCATCGCGAGTACCGGCACATCGATGCACGTGACGCGCGCGTGATCGTCGTGCACGGCGGCGAGCGAATTCTCCCGGAGATGGGCCGCCATCATCCGCGGCTCGTCGAGTACGCGGAGCGCGTGCTGACGGCGACTCCCGGGTTGGAGATTCGTTGCGGAACGCACGTCGCGGCCGCGACACCTGACGAAGTAGTCCTTCGTTCGGGGGAGCGGATTCCAACTCGCACGACGATCAGTTGCACCGGCACGGCCATGCCACCGGTGCTCGCCGATCTCCCATTTGCCCGCGACGATCGCGGACGCATCATCACAGACGAGTATCTGCGCGTCACCGGCGCCGATCGAGTGTGGGCCGCTGGAGATTGTGCCGCGGTGCCGCACCCGCGCGGCGGAACGTGTCCTCCGCTTTTTGCGTACGCGCTGTCGGGCGGCCGGCAGATTGCGCGCAACATTCTGCGCAGCCGTGGCTCGAAGCCATTGGCGCGCTATCGGTTCACAGGCCTGGGCGATGCCTGCTCGCTCGGCCGCCGCCGCGCGGTGGCGACGCTCGCCGGTGTGCCTACGACATTCACGGGGTTGCCAGCGTGGCTCGGATGGCGAGCGCTGGGATTGTCGTTCGTGCCGACATGGGATCGTCGCGTTCGCATTGCGCTCGACTGGCTCCTCTGGCCGCTCTTCGGCCGCGACGTAGTCGGCCTGCGCATCGACGAGCCGTTCGGGATGAGGCGCGAATACTATGAAGTGGGGCAATCGATCGTGAGAGAAGGGGAGACGGGAACGCGCCTCTACTTCATTCTCGCCGGCGAAGTCGACGTCGTGCGCGCGACGTCAGATGGCGAGCAGCATCTCGCGATACTCACGTCGGGCCAACATTTCGGGGAGCGGGCGGTGCTCGGCAACGTGCGTCGAACGGCGACGGTTCGCGCGCGCACGCCGCTCGAGGTGGTCGTGCTCGGGCGCGACGAAGCACTGACGCTCGGTGGCACGGTCGCCGCCTTCGGCGATTCGATCCGCGCGTTGCCAACACCGGTTGAAGGCGACCGGCAGCGCCTTAGCTGAGGCTCGCGCCGCAGACGATCACTCCCGCGATCAAAGCGAGTGCGCCGCTCACCCGCGCCACGTGCGCGCCGTTCGGTACGACGCGCTCGGCGGTGATCGCGGCTGTGATCACGAGCATTGCACGCGCGTCCATGAGACCCGCGACGAAGAGAACCACCATTGGCGCGGCGCAACTCAGGCCGCAGTGGACGCCGAGGCGAAGGCCGTCTCGCCACGCCGTTCTGACGTTGGCCGTGGCCGAGTGCGCCGGCGCGCACACTCGGACACAGTAGAGCAGATGCTTGGCTTTCCATCGCGATCGCTGAAGCATGCCGGCGCAGAGGAGAGTCGCACCGACTCCCCATGATGCGAACTGCGCGTCCGCCGGCGATGCTATTCCTGCCGGCGATATCGCGACGCTCATTGCGAACAGCGCGAGACCGATCGCGATCCACACAGTTCCATATCCGGCGGCGAAGAGTGCCGTCCGCTGGCTGACGCGCGGCGCTCGCGGCGTGTTGAGCGTTCGATGATAGCGCCAGAGACTGGGCGCGAACGAGGGCAGCATCATCGCTATCATCATGGCGACCGTCATCAGCGCCGTCGTCGCTGGCGTCATCATCGGCATCGCGTTCATCGTGCCGCGTATTTGTCGCGGTGGCGCAACCAGACGCCACGCTCGTTGCGGCCGAGCGGGGCGCGGTCGAGCCACTGATACATTCCCCAAAGGCCATCGAGTCCGCGTGCGAACGTGGAATACGTGTGATGGACCACGCCGTCGCGCAGCGCAAAAGCGCTCATGCCGGGCCGTTCACGGAGGAACGTGGCGACGTCGGTGCCGGCGGACGCGGCGATCTGGCCAACAGGTGCCTCGGCACCGAGCGCCTTCCACTCCGGAAGGGTTCGCTTCTGGACGGCGTCGGCCATCGCGGGTTCACGTCGGTAGTTGTATTCGATCCCGCCGCTGCGCTGTTCGAGTTCCGTGAACGCGACGCTGAAATCGAAGTTGAAAGTCCCGCCGGATGACGATGCCCACGGAAAACTCCAACCCATGCGCTGTTTGTACGCTTGGAGCGTCGCGAGCGGAGCGCGCGATACCGCGTGCAGCGAGACGTCGTGGTTCTCGAGGTGCACGGCAATGCCGTTGAAACCATCGGCAATGCTCGAGCACGATGGGCAGCCAGCGGTGTAGTCCGGCCCGAACATGAAGTGGTAGACGATCAGCTGCGAACGTCCACGAAACAGATCGACCAGCGACGCCTTGCCTTCGTCGGTGTCGAACTGATAGTCGCGCTCGACACGAACCCAGGGCAGAGCCTGTCGCTGACGCGCCAGCTCGTCGCCACGGCGCGTCAATTCTTTCTCGGCTTCCAGTAGCTCGAGTCGAGCGGTGAGCCATTCTTCACGTGTTCCGGCGGTTCCGGTCATCATTGTCGTCGTCATTTGTTGCTTCTCCTCGTTCTTTCGGCGGTGAATGCGCAGTTGCGGCAGACAGGCAATCGGCGCGTGGGCGATAGATTAGGACCAGGCGATTTGCGAGTGTGAGTAACAAGCGTGACGGAATTCCAATGGACGCGATGATCTCCGCTGCGGCCCGCGCACTCGCGGCGGGCGATCCATTCGCCGCGCTGAACCGTGTAGCGCTGCGCGACGACGCGGCGGCACTCGCGCTTCGCGGAATTGCCATGGCGCAGCTCGGCGATCTCGAACGCGCACGCGCGTTGCTCCGCCGCGCCGCGAAAGCGTTCGGACCGCGAGACGCCGTGGCCCGCGCGCGTTGCATCGTCGCCGAGTCGGAGATCGCGCTCGTCACGCGCGACCTCGGCTGGCCGGTCAAGGCGCTCGAGGCGGCACAGGCGACGCTGGCCAACCACGGCGACGGTGTGAACGCCGCGCATGCACGGCATCTCGCGGCTCGACGATTCCTACTCACCGGACAGCTCGATGAAGCGGAGCGCACCATCGCCGATCTAGACGTGTCGATGTTTCCGCCTGCATCGAGAGCGGCGTTCGAGCTCGTCGTCGCCGGTATTGCGCTGCGTCGACTGCGCACGCGACCGGCGCGCGACGCACTCGCTCGTGCGGCGATCGCAGCGAAGGCGGCGGGAATCCCGTCGCTCGTGGCGGAGGTGGAGAGGGCATCGCTCGCGCTGGAGACGCCGGCGGCGCGACTCGTCAGCGGTGGTGTCGAACGGCCGCTGCTGCTTGCGGATGTCGAAACGGTCCTCGGCTCGGAGGCGTTGATCGTCGACGCATGCCGCAACGCAGTTCGGCAGTCGGGTGCGTCCGTCTCGCTCGCGACACGTCCCGTACTCTTCGCGCTCGCACGAGCGCTCGGCGAAGCATGGCCCGACGACGTCACGCGTGACGTGCTGCTCGCACGCGCGTTTGGCACGAAGTTCGTCGACGAGTCACACCGTGCGCGCTTGCGCGTCGAGATGGGTCGGCTTCGCGCCGCAGTCCGCGACGTTGCCGATATCCGCGCGACGAAGCGAGGCTTCGCCCTCGTGCCGCAGCGCGCGAGCGAGGTGTTGGTCCTGGCGCGGCCAATCGAGGAGGAGCACGCATCGTTACTTGCGCTGCTCGACGACGGCGAGGCCTGGTCGACCTCGGCGCTTGCCCTCGCGCTCGGCACCAGTCAGCGCACGTTGCAGCGTGCATTGGATGGGCTCGCGCGCGAGGGAAAAGTGCAACCGCTTGGTCGCGGCCGTGCCCGGCGTTGGATCATGCCGCCGATCTCGGGATTCACGACGGCGTTGTTACTCCCTGCCGCGTTGGCGATCGACTAAGCTTGCGTCATGCGACAATCCATTGGCGAAATCGTTCGCGAGTACGGCCCGTTTCCGCAGGCGAAGAATATTGGCGGCGTCACGTATGACGGCCGGGTAGTCTGGTACGCCGACGGAGACTCGATGCGCGCGTTCGATCCCGAGACGGGCGTGGAACGCGGTGCGATCGATGTGCCGGCACAGGCCGGCACGGCGTTCGATGGGGAATTTCTCTATCAGCTCGCCAAAGGGCAGATTCAGAAGATCGATCCCAAGACCAAGGGAGTTGTGGCGACGATTCCCGCGCCTACCGACGGTGATAACTCCGGACTTGCTTGGGCAGAGGGAATGCTCTGGGTGGGCGAGTACAAGGCGCGAAAAATTCATCAGGTCGATTCGCAGACCGGCGCGATTCTTCGCACGATCGAGTCGAACCGCTTCGTCACCGGCGTCACGTGGGTCGACGGGGAGCTCTGGCACGCCACCTGGGAAGACGACGAGAGCGATCTTCGGCGAATCAATCCGGACACCGGCGAGGTGCTCGAGCGCGTGGAACTGCCTGCCGGCGTCAAGATCTCGGGACTCGAGTCCGACGGGAACGATCGATTCTATTGTGGCGGCGGGAACAGCGGGATGGTGCGAGCTGTGCGTCGGCCGCGCTGAGGCTACGCAGCTGGTCCAACGCTAATAGTGTTGCAGCGGCGTCGCACCGAGCGCGGCGGTGATCAGTGTCGCCGCATACGCTCTCGCCGCGGTGCCTGACGACGTGCCGAAGTGCAACCCGCGGCGCCACCCGTCCGGCGCTTCTGGATGTGTTCCAACCAGCATGACACCTCCATTCCCGAATTTTCCCTGTGCAACAGCGGGCGTGCCATCGGAGTACTGAGCGACGATATCGCCCCAGCCCGTGAGTTGCGGGCCGTCTTCCCAATACTGCTCGAGCGGCGGCGAGCCAGCAATCGCGATGTGCACCGCGGTTTTGCGGATGCCCTGGAATTCGGCGGCGTAGAATGGAAACCGCGCGCCCGACGTGAGATTGAGACCGTTGTACGGCGAGTTCCCGGCGAAGAACGCGCCCGCGCAAATCCCGAGATAATTCAGGCCGCCTCGTACGGCCTCTCGGACATTGGCGACTGCGACCGGCGATAGATCCGTCCCGATCTGCTCGAAGTTTCCGCCGGGAACGATCAACAGTCGGTATGTCCGAAGCTGCGCCGGAGTCAGCGCGCCGAGTTGCCGGGAGCTCGCCGTCGCATAGCTGAAATGCGCGTTCCGTAGAATGCTTTCTACGGCCGCGACGTCCGTCGTGGAGGTTCCGTTTCCGTCAAAGAGTAGGATGCTCGCGGGAGTTGGGGTGCGCTGACACGCGGCCCCAAGAAGGCACGCGACGAGCACCTGCCAACACGCGGTTTGCAAAACGACAGGTCTCGAAACCAGCACGACACGCGCGCGGTAAGCTGATCGATTCACTTGACAGTCCCTACACCGCGTCCAAGTTCAGCATGACTGGCTTTCGATTGGGGCGGTCGGGGTTTCCCAATCTCGCAATGAGGGAATACTGATGATGCAGAGAATTGCCGTACTCACTGCGGCGGTAATGATCTTCACCGGTCCGCCCGTCCGAGCGCAAGCACAGGCGACAGGCTCTCGTGCCGGCCGAGATGGGCAGCCAATCGTACTGCACGCGGCGCGACTCTTCGAGGTTCTGCCGGGACGCATCGTCAGTCCCGGCGAAGTGTTGGTGCAGGGAGGCCGCATCGTCGCTGTTGGCACGTCGGTGCCGCGACCGGCCGGCGCGAGAGTGATCGATCTGGGCGACCGAACTCTGATGCCCGGTCTGATCGACGCCCACGTGCACCTGTTCTTACATCCGGAACCTCCCTCCGAGGGAATGCAGACGGTCGAGGAATCGGTGCCTGAGCGGACGATCGAGGCGACGCTTGCCGCGGAGGCGGATCTGATGGCGGGCTTCACCTCCGAGCGCGATATGGGGACTGAAGGCGCGGGTTCGGCCGATGCCGCGGTGCGGAAGGCGATCAACACCGGCCTCGTTCCCGGACCGCGAATGCAGATCAGCGGCAACGCGATCTCGATACTCGGTGGGCACGAGGACGCGATCGGCTTCAACCCCGAGCAACATGTTCTCGGAAACGCCGATTACGCCGAGAATACCGACCAGCTCATCGAGACGTTGCGCAAGCAGCACAAGGACGGCGCGACCTTCGCGAAGATTTACGTAACGGGCTCCGACGCGATGGTGTCGCACGGCTCGGCTCCGTGTCTCGGAGATCCGATCTGCGCGCAGCTTGGCATGGGTGAGAAGGGCGATAGCGCCTTCTGGGATTTCCACACACCATACCAGTACACAGAGCCAGAGTTACAAGCGGCGGTGACCGAGGCGGCTCGCCTAGGAGAAAACGTAGGTGTACACGGCCAAGGCGAGCCGGCCGCGCGATTCGCGGTGCAAGCCGGGGTGGCGTCCGTCGATCACGCGACGCAACTCAGCGACGGGACGATGGCGATGATGAAAGCGAAGGGCATCCCCGCTGTGCCGACGTTCACCATCTTCGAGTATTTCGCCGACCATGCCGCGAACGCGGCCGCCGCGGCGCGCGAGCACGCCATGCTCGATTACAAGATTCACGAATTCAAACGGCAAGTCGCGGCTGGAGTTCCGATGGGAGTGGGCACTGACGTCGGCCCGTTCCCGCACGGCACGCAAGCGCGCGAGTTCGAGTTGATGGTGAAATTCGGCATGACGCCGCAGGCGGTGCTCGAGGCCGACTACGTGAACGATCCGAAAATTCTCATGTCGCAGAATCAAGTTGGACAATTGAAGCCCGGATTCTTTGCTGACGTGATCGCTGTCCCAGGCAATCCGCTTCAGGACATTACGGCGCTCGAGCATGTGCAGTTCGTGATGAAGGGCGGTATTGTCTATAAGGAAGAGACAACACCGAAATAGCCTCCTTCGAGCCTACTATGAGCCAATACACTCTGAGCGTGAACGGTCAATCCCACTCGGTGGACGTCACGTCGGACACACCGCTGCTGTGGGTGTTGCGTGATTCCTTGGGTCTTACAGGCACGAAATACGGCTGCGGCATCGGTGAATGCGGTGCGTGTACAGTTCATCTGGACGGCGTGCCCAAGCGCGCGTGCCAGACGCCGGTCTCGGAGGTCGGACACGCCGCCGTCACCACGATCGAAGGCCTCGACCCCACCGGAAAGCATCCGCTGCAGCAGGCCTGGTGCGAGCTCGACGTGCCGCAATGCGGGTATTGTCAGGCCGGACAGCTCATGACCGCGGCGGCGCTGCTCAAACGCACGCCGCATCCGACCGACGCCGACATCGACCGCACAATGGCCGGCAACCTGTGTCGCTGCAACTCGTATGTCCGCATCCGCGCCGGCATCAAGCGAGGTGCGGAGCTCGCGGCAGGTGTCGCGCATGCGCAGGGAGGCCAATCATGAAGCGCTCCGTCGATTCTCCATCGCGGCTCGTGGATCGTCGCGCGTTCATCAAGGTCAGTGCGCTCACGGGCGGCGGTCTTCTGGTCGGCACCTACCTGCGGTTTGGACCTTCTGCCGCATTCGCGGAAGCGCTACCTGCCGCGGCCGACACCTTTACACCGAACGCATTCATCAGCATCGCGCCGACCGGCGCGGTCTCGATCATCGCGCCGAACTCCGAGATGGGGCAGGGGATCAAGACGGGACTCCCGATGATCGTCGCCGAGGAGCTCGATGTCCCGTGGGAACAGGTGACCGTTGTGCAAGGTGATCTGAATCCGGCGTACGGTCGGCAGTTTTCGGTCGGAAGCGGCTCGACCACGGGGAATTTCACCCCGCTCCGTCACGCCGGCGCGACCGCACGCGCGATGCTCGTTGCAGCAGCCGCGGACACGTGGGGCGTTCCGGCGACCGAGTGCACGACTGAGAAAGGCGCTGTCGTTCACGTCGCATCGAAGCGCCGCGCCACGTACGGTGAGCTTGCGACGAAGGCCGCAGCATTAACGCCGCCCGCCAACGCCCCGCTCAAGGACGCGAAGGATTTCAAGCTGCTGGGCACACGCGTGCCGGGCGTCGACAATAAGAAGATTGTGATAGGCGCTCCGCTTTTCGGCATCGACGTGAAGTTGCCAGGCATGCTGTACGCGACGTACACGAAGTGCCCGGTGTTCGGCGGTACGGTCGTGAGCGCGAACATCGACGAGATAAAGACGCGTCCCGGTGTGCGCGACGCATTTGTCCTGGACGGCATCGAAGGACTCACGCCGGGAATCGCGATCGTCGCCGACTCGACGTGGAACGCGTTTAGCGCGGGCGAGTCGTTGAAGGTGAAGTGGAACGAGGGCGCCGTCGCGAGTCAAAGCAGCGTCGAGATGGCGAAACAGGCCGAGCAGCTCGCGAAGTCGGCGCCGCCGGCGGCGCTTCCTGCGGGCGCGAAAGTGGTTGAGGCGGCATATCACTATCCGTTCCTCGCACACGCGACGCTCGAGCCGCAGAATTGCACCGCGCTGTTCAAGAACGGCGTGATGGAGATGTGGACGCCGACGCAGATTCCGGCGAGCGGACAGAGTCTCGTCACGCGCGGCTTGGGCCTCGCCGCAAAGGACGTCGTCGTGCACATCACGCGACTCGGCGGCGGCTTCGGACGACGCGGCAGCAATGAGTATTCGCTCGAGGCGGCGGCGATCGCGAAGAAGCTCGAGGGCACGCCGGTCAAACTCATGTGGAAACGCGAGGACGACTTCGCGCACGACAACTACCGATCGAACGGCTGGCACTACTTCAGCGCGGGCGTCGATGCGTCGGGCAAGGTGGTCGCGCTGCACGACGCGTTCGTGAAGATGCAGGGCGGCCCCGGCGACATGAGCGCCGACGGCTTCCCGTTCATCGCCGTTCCGGGCTCGGGCGTGAAGTCGAGCAAATTGCCGCCGGGTATTCCGACCGGCTATTGGCGCGCGCCGGGCGACAACGGCAACGTGTGGGCGACGCAGTGTTTCGTCGACGAGCTCGCGCACGCGGCCGGCCGCGAGCCGCTTGCATTCACGCTCGATCTGATTGCCGCGACGCCGTCCGGAGGGGAGCGAGGCTTCGATCCCGCGAAGATGCTGACCGTGCTCAACCTCGCGACCAAGAAAGCGGGATGGGGCACGCCGCGCCCCCGCGGCGAAGGGCAGGGCTTCGCGATCACGCATACGAACAATGCCTATATCGCCATCGTCGCCGACGTCGCGGTGACGCGCGAGGGCGAGCTCACGATCAAGAAACTCACCGGCGTCGTCGACGCCGGCACGATCATCAACATGAGCGCCGCGGAAGCGCAGGTGCAGGGCGCGATGCTCGACGGAATCAGTGCCGCATGGTTTCAGAAGATCACGATCGAGCACGGTGCCGCGGCGCAGGCGAATTTCAGCGACTACAGAATGCTGCGAATGAACCAGGTGCCTCCAGTCGTCGACGTGGAATTCATCAAATCCTCAGC
Source organism: Gemmatimonadaceae bacterium (assembly GCA_036499625.1). Taxonomy (GTDB): domain Bacteria; phylum Gemmatimonadota; class Gemmatimonadetes; order Gemmatimonadales; family Gemmatimonadaceae; genus JAQBQB01. The sequence continues at coordinate 5,391 of DASYDJ010000060.1, read as the reverse complement.
ACCACCAACAGGGTTGGGCGAGCCGGGCCTCCCGGCGGCCGCGCCAGCGCTCTGCAACGCGATCTTCGCCGCGACCGGCGTGCGAGTACGCACATTGCCGATCTTTGATGCCAGCTTGAAGTGGTCGTGAGACGGCGGCGGCTGCTCCTTCACTCTTGGATTGTCATCGCCACTGCGTGTCTGACTATGCTATCGCCGAGCCATTCCAACGCGCAGACGAACGCGCCGCGAGCTCCTGCGGCGAGCAGTGTACCCGAATGGTGCGCGCGCCTTCCGCGGCCCGAGTATGCGCAGCTCGAGCGTGTCGCCGTACCGTCAACGTGGTTCGAGGTGTATCGCGTCGAGCCAGGTGTCTACGCTATCTACGAACCACATCAGTGGCAGGAGATCATCTCCTGGTTGGTCGTGGGTTCGCACCAAGCATTGCTCTTCGACACCGGCATGGGGATGCACGACATTCACGCCGTCGCGACGTCGCTCACGCAGGTGCCGATCGAAGTGTTGAACTCGCACACGCATAACGATCACGTCGGCGACAACTGGCGATTCACGCAAGTACTAGGGCTCGACGATCCGTTCACCAAGCACAACCAGGCGGGGTACAGCCACTCCGAGGTTGCCAGCGAAGTGACGCCGAGTGCGCTTTGCGGTGAGGCGGCCGCCGGTCTCGACACCGCTGCATACTTCGTTCGCCCATTCCACATCACCAGTTTCGTACACGACGGCTCGCGCATCGAGCTCGGCGGACGCACGCTTGAGGTGCTCCGCGTGCCGGGCCACGCGCCGGATGCGATCGCGCTCTTCGATCGCGCGAATGGGCTTCTGTTCACGGGCGACACGTTCTACGAAGGACCGATCTACGTCTACGCAAAGGGCGCGGACTTGGCCGCGTTCACACGCTCGACGGCGCGGCTCGCTGCGCTCGTGCCGGGACTCCGAAAAGTGCTCGCGTCACACAATGTGGCGGTGTCGGACCCCGCGCTACTCGTGAAGTTGCGCGATGCGGCCAAAGCGGTTGCGAAGGGGACCGTGGTTGGCAATCGGGACGGCGCGCTGGTGACCTATTCTTTCGATCGGTTTTCGCTCGTTGTTCCAGACGCTGTTCGGCATCCAACCGACGCGCGAGCGCGTGTCCCATGAGCGCTTCGCCACATGCGCGTTGGCGTCACTCGAGCTCGTGAGGCGTCACCGGTCGCACCATGACGTCGACGGTGAGCCAAACGACCTTTGAGATCGGATATAGTAGCACCATGAACACGAGCATGACGACCGGCGCACCAAACGTGAGCGCGTTCCACGGCACGTTCGGCCACGAGAGCAGCAGCACAGCCAACAGGCTTGCGCCAAACGTGAAGCCGCCGATCATGAAGTTGATGAACATCGCCCCCTGAAAGTAGTTCTCGTCGCTACGCTCGTACCGGAAATGGCAAACGGAGCAACGCTCGTGCATGCCATACCACCTGCGCAGTACTTTGCCGCGCCGGCAATGCGGACAGCGCAGTCGTACGGCGCTCCAGAGCGCGCCAGCCGCGCGTCTGGCGCTCGGCGTCGTCATCGGCGTATCGGTCATGCGCCGTCGCACCGCGGGTGTTCCGCGCGACGCGTGCTGATCCTGATCCGTCATACCGCCTTTGCCGTTGGGAGAGTAGTTCGAGAGCGCGAGGGAGCGCATCCTCAATCTCGGCCAGCACGTTGTCAGCGCCAAGTATCTCGAGTAAGCCCGCATCGAACCGCCGCACGTGCGGCACAGCCGCCCAATCGGTAGGTTTGTCCCCATGACGACGCGCCGCGCAGCTCTCGCTCAGCTTGCCGCGCTCACCGCGCTTCCACTCACGCGGTGGCCGGCCGTTGCGCCCAAGGCCTCAGCGCCGTCAGACCCGCTCGATGGCACGATCGCCGACTATCAAGCCGGCCGCGCACGCGGCGAATGGACGGCACTCGACGTCACGACCCACGCACTCGAGCGCTGCCGAACCGACGGAGCGCATTGGCGCGCGATCGATGCGCTCGCCGACACCGCACTCGGCGAAGCGTGTGCGTCCGATGCACGACTTCGCGCCGGTGCTTTGCGTGGTCCGCTCGACGGCGTGCCGGTGTTCGCAAAGGCGATCTACGACGTGAACGGTTTGCCGACAACGGGATCGAACGCCGAGTGGGCGGAGGATTTTCCGGAGGCCGTGCAACGTGACGCGCTCGAGGTTGCGCGTCTACGCGCGGCCGGCGTCGTGCTGCTCGGCAAGACCGCGGCGGACGACTTCGCGTATCACGGCAACGGCACGAGCAGCCACACTGGCCAAGTTCTCAATCCGCACGATCCAACGGGCACGCGCACACCCGGTGGTTCGAGTGCCGGGTCCGCAGTCGCCGTCGCCGGTGGACTCGCTTTCGCCGCACTCGGCACCGATGACGGCGGGTCGAATCGCATTCCGGCGCAGTTCACCGGCGCGGTAGGTATCAAGCCGACGTTTGGTCTGGTGCCGCGCACTGGAGTGATTCCAACGTGGCCATATCTCGACACGCACGGTTCGCTCGCGCGGTTCGTGGCAGATGCCGCGCTTCTCCTCAGTGCGACCGCCGGTCCTGACGCCTCCGACCCGCTCGCGCTTACCACGCCGTGGGATGCGCGTGCGCTCCGCTCTCTCCGCGATGATGCGCTTTCCAGCGCGCGACTCGGCATCGTCGACGTGCACGTGCCGCGCGCGCAGATGACTCCCGAGGCGATCGCGATGTGGGATCGCGCGGTGGGTGATCTTCGGAGCGCGGGCGCGCAGGTCGACACGTTCGATGCGCCGGTGACGCGGGCAAACTATCGCGCATTGTTCGCGCAATCGGCAACCATGCGCGGCGACGTGAAACCCGATCCGGACTCGCCGCCGCCGACGGCGAACGCGCTCTTTCTGTATTTCGCCGGCCGCACGGCCGATCCGCGCGCCGCGATTCGCCGTGCGTACGCGCCATATCAGAAGTTTTATGATGTTTTGCCGAAGACATACGATGAGTGCGAAGTACTGTTCGATCGGCCGATGGTGGACGATCCAGCCGGCCGGTCATTTGCGCGTTCGCGGGCAGAGCTCGTCGCGAGTCTCGCAAAAGCCATGGCCGCCGCGAAGGTCAGTGCGATGGTGTACCCGACCATGCCGTTCAACGCGCCTCGCGCCGCCGACAAATGGCCGCCCGTTCCGACGACACTCGGCTACGGCAACTGGCTCGGACTTCCGGAAGTGTCGGTGCCGGCGGGAATCGGCGCCGACGGAATGCCGGCGCTCAATGTGTCGATCGTCGGTCTGCCGGGCAGCGACGCGCGCGTGTTGGCATTCGCGCATGCGTACGAGCGCCAATCGCGCCGGTTCGTGGCGCCGTCGCGAACACGCTGAGCACCACCCACTCGAGTTGGAGCCCGCGATGTTCGAGTCTTTGATTCCCGTCGCGTGACTGACCGCGGCCCGAATAACCGCGGCGTCACCTATGTCGACGTCGAGTCGTGCGTCGAAGCGACGCTCACGCACGTCGGAAAGCGCATCCTTCTCGGGACACCGCTCGGTCTCGGGAAGGCGAATCATCTCGTCAACGAGTTCTATCGGCGCGCCTGCGACGACACGAGCATCGACTTGCGCATCTTTACCGCGCTCACGCTCGCGCGGCCGCGATGGAAGAGCGATCTGGAGCGACGGTTCGTAGAACCGTTGAATGAGCGCCTCTTTGGAGACTACCCGGAGCTCGCGTACGTCGACCCCATGCGGCGAGGGGAGCTGCCAGCCAACATTCGCGTCAACGAGTTCTATTTCCAGCCAGGCGCATTTCTGGGGAGTCCATTCGCGCAGCGCGAGTATGTAAGCACCAACTACACGCATGTCGTGCGCGACGTGCTGGACGCGGGCATCAATGTTCTCGCACAGCTCGTAGCCAGCGATGCCGACGATCACGCGCACCTCAGTTTGAGTTGCAACCCGGATCTCACATTGCCACTGGTGCCGCAACTCCGCGAGCGAGAGCGGCGAGGCGAGCGAATCGCACTGCTCGCGGAGGTGAATCGCAATCTCCCGTACATGTACGGTGATGCGGAGGTCGCCCGAGAGTACTTCGACGGCGTTGTCGACGCGCGTCGATACGACTGTCGCCTGTTCGCGCCGCCGAACGGCCCGGTGAGTACGGCCGACTACCTCATTGCGCTCTATGTGAGTGCTCTCATTCCCGACGGCGGTACGCTCCAACTCGGTATTGGCTCACTGGGTGACGCGATCGCGTACGTCCTCAAGCTCCGGCACGAGCAGAACGCGACCTACCGCCGAGTGCTGGACAGCGCACGCGTGCTCGATCGGTTTGGCGAGATCGTCGAGCGCCTCGGCGGAACCGGCACATTCGCGCAGGGACTCTACGCGTCCACGGAGATGCTCGTCGACGGCTTCCTCGAGTTGATTCGGAGCGGCGTGTTGAAGCGGCGTGTTGCGCCGGGCTCGCACGTGGCGCACGCCTGCTTTTTTCTCGGGCCCGAGCGGTTCTACGAAGCGCTGCGTCGAATGCCTCGCGCAGAACGTGAGCAGATCTGCATGACCGGCATCGACTACGTCAATGAGCTCTACGGCAACGAGGAGCTCAAGCGACGGCAACGCGTGCAGGCGCGCTTCGTCAATACGGGGCTCGTGGTGTCGCTCTCCGGCGCAGTGGCGTCAGATGCGCTCGACGACGGACGCATCGTCAGCGGCGTCGGCGGCCAATACAACTTTGTCGCGATGGCGCACGCGCTCGATGATGGCCGGTCGATTCTGCTCATTCGGAGCACGCACGGCGAGGGGCGCAAGGCGCACTCGAATGTCGTCGCGAACTATGGCAGCACGACGATTCCTCGTCACCTGCGGGACATCGTCGTCACCGAGTATGGCATCGCGGACATTCGCGGCAAGACGAACGAAGAAGTTGCGAGGGCGCTGATCGAGATTGCCGACGCGCGGTTTCAAGATGCGCTGATCGAGCAAGCGCGCAGCACCGGGACCATCTCCACGCAGTACCACAATCCGGATACACGGCGGAACACACAGGATCGACTGGAGTCGATCCTCGCACCGTTCCGGGTCGGTGGATTGTTTCCGGAGTTTCCATTTGGGACCGACTTCACGCCCGACGAGATTGTTCTCATGAAAGCGCTTGGCCATCTCGAGTCGATCGCCGGGCGCAAGCGGTTCGCAATGCCAAAGGCGCGCGATCTGCATCGCGCAGCGAATGTCCCGGAGACGGCGCGCCCGTATCTCGAACGGATGGGGCTCGCCGAGCCGCAGCGAATGAGCGAGCGGGCGATGCAGCGCGCGCTCGCGTACGCGCTGGCGGCGGTGGGCGCAATCTGACCGATTGTGGAGTGGGACGCTCCTCGATCGAGCCACAACACCGTCCGGATCG
>DASYDJ010000059.1:0-66885 GCA_036499625.1 Gemmatimonadaceae bacterium | reverse complement strand
CGGGAGGGTGCGCAGCGGGGGTCTGTGCCGGATTCATGGCAAAAAGTTAAACCCTGAGGCTTTCGAGCCGATACTCTATCACGGCATTCCCTTTGCCTTTAGGGAAGGCAGCCGACGCAGGCAAACCGTTAGAGCCAAGTGGCAGAGGCGCAGTATGTCGGAGCAGACACTCGCAGGTCGGACCACCCAACACCCTGAAGGAAGCGACTGGCGCCATCGTCAGCTCCGCTCATTGCTGCTCACCGCCGCCGATGCGGCGCGACAGAGCCGGCGCATTCCCGAAATTGCGGCGCGGATGGCGCGCCCGGTTGGGCGTGCGGTTCGGGATCGCGTTTCGATGTTGGTCAGCGCCGCGGGTTAACCGCGGCGTTCGTTTTTTTGAACGACCGGCTGCGCGCTCTGGAGATACGTCTCTAGTTCGCCGTCCGTACAGTGTTGCCAATTCTCCGGAATCGGCGACAGCCGGCGACGTTCCGCCCCGCGTTCGAACACCAGCCATCCGCTGCGCAGATTGGCGCTGAGGAGCGACGTTCCACCGACGGTCAATCGACGGTCGGCCTCGCGCCGCTCGGCGTCTTGATCCGCGGCGGCACCGACGGACCGGCGCTCGGACGATCGCCGTTCAGAGGTTCGTGGGACGACGTCGAACGCTTGCCACTCGTGCCCCGATGAGTCGTTGAAGGTACGGAACGCCACTGTTCAGCCTCCTTACAAGTGCGGTCCCCTTTCCGTGCACGGCCGATGCCAGACGCGGCTGCATTTCGGCACGCAGGCTGCATCGAAGCAGGCACATCGTCGAACGGGAACGTACAGAATTGAATCGAATCGCCGCCGGACTGCTGTTATGCGGATCACTAACCGCGTCCGCCACCCAAGAATTGCCCGCCCAACTCGGCGCAAACGCAAACCAACAAACTTTCTACACCCGGCACGACGCCGCGATCGGCGGGATGTTCCTCGCGGGGAGCGCCGGGCTCAGCCTGTTCGATCCGCAGATCGCCCACTTCTTTCAAGATACGACTTGGGCGCACGTTCGAATTGGTCGCAAAGTCGACGGCCTCTTCAGTCGCGTGAACGAAACGACGCTCACCGTGGGCGGCCTCGCGCTGTTTCTGGTCGGTCGCGCCACCCACGAACGCACGTTGGCCGACGTCTCGTTTCATGTGGCCGAGTCGGTGGCGGCAGCGAGTCTCACCAGCCAGGTGATTCGCGGTCCGCTCGGACGCACGCGACCGCGCGACGCCGACAAGCCGCTAGACGATCAGTACGACTTTCATTTCATGCAGGGCTTTCGGCACTTCCAGCAGCGCGCATTTCCGTCGATTCACTCGTCGTCGGGCTTCGCCGCGGCGTCGGCCGTCGTCGCCGAGGTGCACTGGCGTGATCCGGGCGCAACGTACTGGGTGGCGGTGCCCGCCTACGCCATCGCGCTCACACCAGGGCTGGCGCGATTGTATCTCGGCCAGCACTGGGCGAGCGACATTTTCGCCGGTGCGTTCATGGGAACGTTTTACGGGTGGCGCATCGTACAATACTCGCACGTGCACGGCACCACTCCGCTCGACCGCCGATTTCTCGGCGCCCACAGCAACGGAAGCGTGAGCATGCCCCCGCTGCGAATCGGTTGGACGCTGACGTTCTAAAAAAATCTCCGTCCATTTCCGTCAAATCCGTATCTCGAGTCGTTACGGCCGGAAGTGCCGCTCGAGCCGCCCATAACGATTTGATAAAAAACGGATCGAACGAATTGAACGAAATTGAACGGAGATTTTATTTGGACAACGCTCCAATCGCCGAGCGAATGCGTGGCATGAGACCCTGGATCTGCTCGACCGTCACGCCACCAATCGAAAGGCGGAACCAACCGTGATCGCCCGACGCACCGAAGGCACTGAACGGAATCGCCGCCAGGCCAGCCGAGTGCAGCAGGTAGCGACGCACGTCGTCGTCGGTCTCGAGCGTCTTGCCGTCGGGCGTCTTCATTCCGTGCAGCGCAAACTGGCCGCTCACGTAGATCGATCCCTGCGGCTTCACGACGTCGACTGGTAGCCCGTCGCGGGACAGCGACTCGAGACCCTCGTACATCGCCGTCAATCGCGCGGCGACTTCGGGGCGCATCTTGTCGAGGAAGCGATCCACCGCCACGTGATCCACCATGAACCGTCCCGTCGCCACCTGCTCGGCGCGCGGTGCCCAACCACCCATGTGGCCGACAACGTCGTTCATCGCCTTGATGACGTCCGTGGGCCCGACAGTCCAGCCAGTGTGGAGTCCCGTCGCCGAGAACGCCTTCGAGATTGCGTCGACGATCACGGTGTACGGCGCGATCGCGGGACGCAGGCCGAGCGGGTCCACGTGCTTGGCGTCGCCAACGGTGATCATCCAATACACCTGGTCGTACATCACGTACAGCGGCCGCTCGTTCGGTCCACGCCGCGCGTTCTCCTCGATCACCGCGTCGCAAATCGCGCCGAGTTGCTCGGCGGTGAACATGGTGCCGGCGGGATTGAGCGGCGAATTCAGCGCCAGCAAGCGCGCGCCGCGCAGATGCGGACGAAGCTGATCGGCCGTTGGCAGGAAGCCGTTCTTTGGGTCAGCCTGCACCACGACCGGATCGGCGCCCACGATCTGACAGTAGTAATCGTTGCACCACGATGGCGCGCCGTAGACCACGCGGTCGCCGGGATCGACGACGGCCCGATAGAGAGCGTAGATGGCCGGACGTGCGCCGCCCACAATCTGGATGGACTCGAGCGGAAACTCGTGGCCGAGGCGGTGCTTGTAGAACTCTCTGACGCCTGTCCGAAATACTTCCATGCCGGAGGCCGGCGGGTAGCTCGACTCGCCCTCTCGCAGCGCGCCGACGATGCCTTCCTCGAGCTCCGGAGGAATGCGGAAATATTTTGGCGAAAAGTCGCCGACCGAGAGGTCGGTTACTTCCTTTCCAGTGGCCGCGAGGGCGCGAACTTCAGCGCCGATTCGGAGGATACCCGAGGCTTGGAGATTCTGGCTGAGTTGAGAGAGACGCATCCCTGAAAAATGCGGCAGGACGCGTCTGCCTGGAAGTCGTACCCGGGCGATTCCTCGAGCCGTAGGGTCTTGGTCAGGTCTTGGCTGGGCCGATCCGTTCCCGCACTGCCGCGAGCACCACGCGCGGCTCCGCGGGTTTGGCGATGTAGCCGTCGCAGCCTGCGTCGACAGCCTTCTGCTGGTCGGCCGCCAGCGCGTGCGCAGTGAGAGCAATAATGGGAATGCTCGCCGTATCTGGATCGGCCTTGAGCTGGCGCGTCGCTTCCCAGCCGTCGATCAGCGGGATCGACACGTCCATGAGAATGATGGCCGGGTGATTCTTCCGAGCGGAATCGATCCCGGCCTGCCCGTCGCGCGCCTCGAGGACTGGGTAGCCCGCATGTGTGAGAATCGTTGAATAGATGACGAGATTGTCCTCGTTGTCTTCGACGAGCAGCACGGTTTTGTTCGTACCGGACATGGGGAGGTTGGGTGCGGGAGGACGAATTTTGCGGCGGGAATGAACGGAAGAATCGCGCCAGTCAGCGGACGCGTCGGTCAGGTGGTCCAGCGCTTGCCTTGAAGAAGGCACGCGAACGGCAGGCTCTTGCAAGGCACGAACTGCACTATCAGCACGACCGGTACGACCGGTACGAATGACTTCGAGCGGCGACGGCAGCGCGGGCGACGGGTTGAGAGGGGATGGGGCTGGGGACGGCGCAGACGTCGTGGAACACATGCGGCGCGCGGTTCGAGCAGCCGCCGAAGGCGCGGGTTCCCCGGCCGACCTTCAAGAAGCAGCGCGCCAGCTCGTAGCGCACCTCAAGCAGGACCGCGCCCGACCCGAACAAATGCTGCTTCGCATCAAGGGAATTCTCGCCGAAGCTGGTATTCAACCGGCGTACACGCAGGACAGCGAGCACACGGTGTTCATCAGCACTCCCGAATCAGTGTATCGCAACGTGATCGCCTGGAGCATTCGCCACTACTACGCGGAATCAGACGGCGACGGAGCTGGCTGACGCGATCAGGGCGCCACTTCGTGAAATGAAACGGCCTTCTCGCGATCGAGCGCCCAGCGCAAGCCCCACGAGTCCTCGAACAAGATGAGCGGATTGCCTTTCGCGTCGTAGAGCAACATGCGGCCGCGATCGCGCGCGATGCGCTCGATGTCATCTTGCGGTCCGGTGACCCAGCGCGGATAGCGCGCTGTAATGCGTTCCAACTTGGCGAGCGCGCCGTACTCGTGCTCCAGACGGTGGAGCATGACGTCGAACTGAAGCTGTCCGACAGCTCCTACGATCGGCGTTGGGCTCGCGGTGTCGGTGCCCGATGTAAAGAACACCTGCGCCGCGCCTTCCTCGGTGAGCTGCCGCAAACCCGCATCGAGCTGTTTGCGCTTCATTGGATCGAGCAACACGATGCGCGCGAAATGCTCCGGCGCGAAACGCGGAATGCCGCTGAACTCGAGATTCGATTCCTGCGACAGCGTGTCGCCAATGCGCAACGTGCCGCGGTCCATGACGCCGATTACGTCGCCCGGCCAAGCCTCTTCCACCGCCGTGCGCTCGCGAGCCATGAATTGCTGCGGCGACGCCAAGCGAATGAGCTTGCCGGTGCGCACGTGCTTGACCTGCATGCCTGCCTCGAAGCGACCGGAGGCAATGCGAACGAACGCCACGCGATCTCGGTGCTTGGCGTCCATGTTCGCTTGAATCTTGAACACGAATCCGGTGAACTGTTCGTCCGTAGGATTGATCATGCCCAACGTCGATTCACGCGCTGCCGGTTCCGGCGCGAGCTCGAGGAACTCGCGAAGAAACGGCTCGACGCCAAAGTTCGTGAGCGCGCTGCCGAAGAACACCGGCGACAGCGAACCGTCGAGCACTCCGGCCTCGTCGAACGGATGGCCAGCTTCATCGAGCAGCGAAATGTCCTGCAGGAGCTTCTCCTGCGACTCGGCGCCGATCAAATCGGCGAGTGCCGGATCGTCGAGCGATGACAGTTGGACGGCAGCGCGACCGGCGCCGTGCTTTTCGTCGCGCTCGAACAGATGCACCTCTTTGCGCCGGCGGTCGTACACGCCAACGAACACGCCATTCTTATGAATCGGCCACGTGATCGGATGACAGTTGATCTCGAGGTCCGCCTCTACGTCGCTCAAGAGCTTGAGCGGATCCTCTCCCACGCGGTCGCACTTGTTGACGAACGTGAAGATGGGCATGCGCCGGCGCTTACACACCGCAAAGAGCTGCCGCGTGCGATCTTCGACACCCTTGCGGTTGTCGAGGAGCATCACGGCACTGTCCGCGGCGACGAGCGTGCGGTACGTGTCCTCAGAGAAGTCCTCGTGGCCCGGCGTGTCGAGGAGGTTGATGTGGTACCCCTCGTACATGAACTGCATGACGCTCGACGTGACCGAGATGCCGCGCTCCTGCTCCAGCTTCATCCAGTCCGAGGTCGCGTGGCGCGCCGCACGCCGCGACTTCACCGAGCCGGCGAGATGGATGGCGCCTCCATACAGGAGGAGCTTCTCCGTCAGCGTCGTCTTGCCGGCGTCGGGGTGGCTGATGATGGCAAACGTCCGCCGGGTACGCACGGCGGATTGCAGTTGGCTCTCGAGGTCGACCGTCTGGGACACACCGAGTAATTTAACGGGATGAACGATCTGCCGGAGTGCCTCGCGTGACACCTTGGGTCAAGCGACTCCTCGCCGCGAACATCCTCGTCTTCTTTCTGCAGTCGACGATGCCGGGCGTCACGAACCTGCTCGTGTACGTGCCGGCGGACATCCTGGTGCGACCGTGGACGGTCATCACCTACATGTTCGCGCATGCGTCCATGTCGCACATCTTCTTCAACATGCTGACCCTGTACTTCTTCGGGCCGCGCGTGGAAGAGCGACTGGGATCCAAGCGATTCATCATTCTGTACGGCATTAGCGGCATCGTGGGCGCAGCGCTCTCCACGGTCCTCGCTCCCAACGCCGCGATCCTCGGCGCCTCTGGCGCCGTGCTCGGCGTGATGTTCGCGTTCGCGAAGTTCTGGCCGACGGCCCAGATCTACATCATGGGCATTCTGCCGATCGAAGCCCGGTTGGCGCTCATCCTGTTCACGCTGTACACCATTTGGAGCGGCTTCCACGGATCGCAGACCGGCGTCGCGGACTTCGCGCACCTCGGCGGACTCGCGGGCGCGTGGGCGTATCTCGCGTGGTTGGACCGACGCGCGGGCACGAAGAGTTTCCGGAAACAGACAGTGGCCCCGGTGGGGCGCGACGTGTTGGGCAACTGGAAGAAGGTGAATCTCCAGTCCATTCACGAGGTCAATCGCGATGCGGTCAACGCGATTCTGGACAAGATCAGCGCGAAGGGGTTGGCCAGCCTGACTCCAGAGGAGCGGTTGTTCTTGTCGAACTTCGTGCCGCCGGATGACCGGGTGCCGCCAGTCAGTTGAGCGCGGGCGGCGAGTAGCGCTTCGCCTTGGAGGCTCCTTACCGTCGGATAGAGTGAACAAATTGAACGCGAAGAACTGCAAATGAACGCGAATCGTATCGCGAACGGCTCGAGATGCGATTCGCGCGTTTGTGTAGTTCTTCGCGTCGATCTTGTTGATCTATCTCAGGACACCAGCGCCTGGCGCCAATACCAATTCTCTAATCCGCCCGCAACGCACTCGCGGGATCCGCGTTGCTGGCGTTGCGCGCTGGAATCCACGCAGCCAGCACGCTCGTCGCGGCGAGCAGCACCGCAACACTAATTAGCGTGACCGGATCATTGGGCGCGACGTGAAAGAGTAGCGTCGACATGAGCCGCGAGCCGAGCACCGCGCCGATGCCGCCAATCACCAGTCCCACAGACGTGACGACCAGCCCGTGTCGGACCACGAGCCAGCGCACCCCGCTGCGTGGCGCGCCGAGCGCGAGCCGAATTCCCATTTCGCGTGTGCGATTGCGGGAGAGCTGAGCGAGCAGGCCGTAGACGCCAACGATGGACAGCGCGAGGCCGACCGCGGCGAATGCGAGCAGCAGCGTCGTCAGAAAGCGCGCGCGCGCCAGTGCGTCGTCGCGAACGGCCGTCATTGGCCGGCTCGAGATGATGGCCAGCGTCGGATCGAGATCGTGAATGATCCGCCGCATCGGCTCTCCCAACGTCGCGGGATCGCCAGTCGTTTTGACGAGGATGTAGTTCTGGCCCGACGCCTCCTGAGTGGCAGGCTCGAGAAACTCGATTCGCGGCGCCGTCTCGAGCGCGGCCTGATGCTCGTCGCCGACGACGCCGACAATCGTCCGCCAGTTCGATTTGTCGGTTGGCACCTGATCGTAGGCCACGCGCTGGCCGATGGGATTCTGATTCGGGTAATACCGCTTGGCCAGCGCGCTGTTGATGATCACAACCCTCGGAGCGTCGTGACGATCCTCGGGGCCAAACGTGCGGCCGCGCAGCAGCGGCACACGCATGGCGGCGAAGTAGTCGGCGGACACTTGCCGGTGGCCGACCTCCGAGACGTAGTCGCCGGCAGGCCGCCCTTCCCCGATGAACGAGCTCGTATACGTCGTGCCGGTGAGCGGAATGTTGCTCGCCACGGCGACGTTGGACACGCCGGGTATCGCGCGTGCCCGCTCTTCCACCTGATTCCAGAACGCGGTGATCTTGGTGAGGCTGTCATAGCGCTGGTTGAGACCCACCTCGACCGACAGCACACCGTTCGCATCGAAGCCAGGATCGACGTGCCGGAGCTGCCAGAAGCTGCGCACGAGCAACCCGGCACCCACGGTCATCGTGAGCGCCAATGCCACTTCTCCAATTACGAGCGCATCGCCCCACCGCTTCACTTTGCGGCTCTCCGAACCGGTGCGCGAACCATCCTTCAGCGCTTCGGCCGGATCGCGATGCCGCGCCCAAAGTGCCGGCGCCAGACCGAACAGCAGACCGCTCAGCGTCGTCACGAGGAGCACGTAACCGAGCACCGTCTTGTCGAGTCCGAACTCCGTGACGCGTAGCATTTGCGATGGCTGCATGCGTTGGAGCACGTGCGTTCCGACCCAGCCGAGCAGCAGGCCGCAGCCGCCGCCGATTGCCGAGAGGACGAGACTCTCGGTGATAGCCTGTCGCATCAGACGAAACCGGCCCGCACCGAGCGCGAGACGAAGTGCCGCTTCGCGACCGCGACCCGCGGCTTGCACGAGCAACAGATTGCCGACGTTCGCACACGCGATGAGCAGCAAGAGCGCGACCGCCGCCATGAGCACGAGCAGCGGTAGCCGCGTGTCGCCGACGAGAAATTCTTGCAACGGCGTCATGCCCGCGCCCATCAACTTGTTCGTCTCGGGATACTGCGTTTCGAGCCGTTGCATCACGGCCTCGAGTTGCGCGTTGGCCTGCACCTCGGTGACGCCCGGCTTCAGTCGGCCGACGACGCGGATCTGATGGGCACGGCGAAAGCTGACGTCCGCGCGGCTCGAAGGACTCCACCGGAACGGCATCCACGCTTCGATCTTCTCGAACGGCAGCTCGAAGCCCTCGCCCATCACGCCGACGACTTGCACGTCGACGCCATTGAGGTGGATCGTCTTGCCGACGATCGCTTTGTCGCCGCCGAAGCGGTCCTGCCATGCGCGGTAGCTGAGCACTACAGTGCGCATGCCGCCGGTGTTCCACGTTTCCGCGTCGGTCAGCGTGCGGCCCAGATACGGCCGCGCCTCGAGCGTCGAGAAGTAATTCCCGGTGACTCTCGTCAGGTTGATCAGTTGCGGATCGCCCTGTCCAGTGAGTGTGACCTGATAGAGTCCGTCGTCGTGCGCGGCGATGTCCTGGAAGGCGGGGATTTGTTCTCGCCAATCCAGATAGTTCGCCGGCGCCGCCAGTTGCTTGTACCAGTTTTTTTCCGGGTTCTTCTCCCAGAGCATCATGAGGCGTTCGGGGTGCGGCAGCGGAAGCGGCTGGAGCACGACGGCGTTCACGGCGGAGAAGATCGCGGTATTGGCACCGATGCCGAGGGCGAGCGTGAGAACGGCCGCGGCGGTGAGTCCCGGCGTCCGACGGAGAGCCCGGATCGCGTAACGGACGTCGCCGGCAAAATCCTCGACCCAGTGTGGGCGTCGCACGTCGAGATGCTCTTCGCGCACGCGCTGCACGCCGCCGAAGTGCGCGATGGCCAAACGCCACGCTTCCTCAGGCGACATGCCGAGGGCGAGGTTCTTCTCCGTCTCGAGCTCGATGTGGAAGCGGATTTCGTCGTCGAGGTCGCGGCGCGCGGATATCGGATGAAGCAGTGCGCGGAGGCGCGCGCGGAGTCCCTTGAGGATTCCCATATCGGCCACCTATGCGATGTCGAGGATGAGCTCCACTGCTTCGACGTACCGCCGCCAACTCGCGGTCTCAGCACCGACTGCTCGGCGGCCTGACGCGGTGAGCTTGTAGTACTTGGCGCGCCGGTTGTTCTCGGTGGTCTGCCAATCGCTCTCGATCCATCCGCGCTGCTCGAGGCGTTGGAGCGCGGGGTAGAGCGAGCCTTGATTGACGTCGAGCAATCCGCGCGAGAACTGCTGGATGCGCGCGCTGATGCCCCAGCCGTGCATGGGCTCGAGGGTCAGCGTTTTCAGGATGAGAAGATCGAGCGTGCCGCGGAGGACGTCGGACTGGTCGGGGGGCATCGTGGCTTCTGTCGGGTTTCGACAAATAGTACGATGGCTCCTGTCGAAATGCAACAGGAGGCGCGAATGGGGCGGCGACCGGTGAGCCACTCAGACCGCCGCCGGCTTCTATTCCTTTCAAAGTGTGAACAAGTTGAACGCGAAGAACTGCACATGAACGCGAATCGCATCTCGAATCGTTCGGGATGCAATTCGCGCGTTTGTGCAGGTCTTCGCGTCCTAACTGTTCAACCCTTCTCGCCAATCGGAGCCTCGGCGCGCGAGCTACGCGAGGTACGCGCTCGTCCGCCGAGCCTCAAGAATTGGCGTCTCAGTTCGACGAAACCACGCCGCCAGGCTTCGTCTCGATCACGAACACCACCCGCCGATTCAACTCCGCACCCGGCTTGTCACCCCACGCGCCCGGCACAACGAGTCGCGTCTTCCCGTAACCCACCGTCGCCACCTGATCGGTGGTCAATCCCTGACTCACCAGGTATTGGCGGACGCCTTCGGCGCGTCGCTTCGACAGCGCGAGATTGTAGTTCACCGTTCCGGCAGGATCCGCGAAGCCCTCGACCGTGACCTTCGTGCCGGGATAGTACTGCTGCACTACCTTCGCGAAGCGATCCAACGTCGCGTGATCCTGATCGTTCACCGTCGCATTGTCGTACGCGAAGTTGACGGGCATGTCGAACTTGAGACCGTCCGCCATCGCCGTGATCTTCGCGCCAAAGTCTGTGCGCATGGCCTCGAGGTCCGTCCGCAACGACTGCACGTCGCCGCGCACGAGTCCGAGCTCCTGCCGAAGCGCGCTGTCGCTCGCGACGCGGTCCGCTCGTTCCGAGGCGAGCGCCTGTTGCTGTTGCGCTAACGCAGCTTGTTGCGTGGCGGTTGCACGCCGGAGCGCACCGCTCGTTGCGCAGCCGCCGAGTAGAAAGAACGCCGCGGTGAATGCGAGCGGTCTCGTATGAAATCGCATGAGCACATCTCCTCTGCTGGGGGTGAATGCGAACGCGACGTCGGCGTGCAAGTTTTGGGCAACAGATCACAAATGTGATCACAATCACGCTCGCGATGAGTCACGTCGCACAACCGCCCTATTAGCGTTTACTCATGCCACGGCGCGATGCATCAAAACGTCGCCGAGCGCGAGCACCTCGCAGCAACGCACCCTGCTCTGCCATAACTGTTGCACTAACGATTCTTCACATCGTCAACCGGCAACCGCGCCTCGCGCGGTCCTAGTTGTGCAATAGTGGAGTTCGTTCTATGCACATCGATCTGCGCGTCATCCGCTGCCGTTCCGTGCATCGCGTTCTCCGTGTGGGCGCGATGCTTTTTGCATGCGTCGAGTCTGCTTGCGCCCCCGGCACGCCGCGAATCGATGGCGCGCCCGGCGCACCACCGTCGCCGTCGGTTCCGTGGACTGTCCCGGAAGCCGTTCGCACACCGCCGCCGCCAGCTGCTCCACCCGTCGCACCGCAGGCGAGCGCAGCACTGCAGGCTGACTCAGCCAATGAACAAGGCGCGCAGGATCTCTCGCTCACCGACGTGATCGATCTCGCGCTGCGTAACAATCCAGCGACGCGAGAGTCGTGGGCGACGGCGCTCGCGGCCGCCGATCAATACGGTGCGAGCAAGGGCGCACTATTCCCGAATGTGAACGGCAACGTGCAACTCGCGCGGAGCGGGAGCAGCGCAGGGAGCACGTCGAATGGAGTGAACGGAACCACCGGCACCGGTCTCGGAAACACCGGCACCGGAATCGGACTCGCCACCGACAGCACGGGAACCGGTCGTACGAGCACGGGCAGCGGCGGCGCCTCGTCGACACGAACGCAGCTCGCACCCTCAGTGTCGTTGTCGTACCTCGTGTTCGACTTCGGCGGACGCGCAGGAACCATCGAAGGCGCGAAGCAGCAGGCGATCGCGGCCGATCTCAACCACAACGCGACAGTGCAGAACGTCGTGCTCCAAGTGGAGTCCGCGCTCTTCTCGTATATCGCGACGCGAGCGCAGCGCGACGCACAACTCGTCTCCGTGACCGAAGCACGCGCCGACACCGCGGCGGCTGAGGCGAGATTGCGTGTCGGCGTCGGCACGCTCGAAGAAGTCTTACAGACGCGAACGGCGCTCGCGCAGGCGCTCTTCCAGCTCGCCACAAATGAAGGCGATCTGTTGGATGCACACGCGACACTCGCCACGACCATGGGACTGCAAGCAAACGCGCGCTTTGAAGTTCCCAATGTCACGGCTGGCGCAACGGTGTCGACCGTCGCCGCGACAGTCGACACGCTGATCAATCGCGCCATCGTCGCTCGGCCGGAGCTTGCCGAATCGCGGGCGCAGGCTGCAGCGCTCGCAGCCGACATTCGTGTGGCCCGATCCGCCGGATACCCCGCCCTCACGCTGAGCTCGACGGGCAGCTACACGCGCGAGCTACAAGGCGGTGGGACGAGCGGCCGCAACTATTCGCTCGTGCTCGGATTGCAGATCCCGATCTTCAACGGATTCGCGCGCCAGTACCAGCTCCGTGCGGCGCAAGCCGACTATCAAGCCGGGCTCGCGCGCGTGACGTCGACGCTCCAGCAGATCACACTCGAGGTCTACACGTCCTACGCCGCCGTGCAAACGTCCGTACAACGAGTTCAGGCGGCGACGGAGCTCCTCGCCAGCGCGCAACAGTCCGCCGATGTCGCGGTCGGCCGGTATCGCGAAGGCGTTGGCACGATCGTGGATGTATTGCTCGCGCGGAGCTCGCTCGAGACGGCGCGCGGCGAGGACATTCAGGCACAGTGGGAATGGCGTACGGCACTGGCACAACTCGCGCACGATACCGGTTCGCTCGACACCGCGGGCCGGCCCAACGTCCTACTGGGACCGCCATGATGAGGGCGCTCGTATGATTAGAGAATTGTTACGGTGCGCTCGGATGCGCGGGATCGACACGGCGTGGGTGGTCGCGTTCGTCGTCGCCGGCGCAACTGGCGTGACCGGCTGCAAGAGCGCGCCCGCGCCGAAGCGCGCCCCCGCGACGCCGGTGCGAGTGGCGACAGTGGCGCGAATCGACGCGCCGCTCAACATCCTGGCCAGCGGAATCGTCGAGCCGGTGCAGACGGTGTCGGTGACGGCGCAGGTCTCCGGTTCCTTGCTCGACGTGCTCTTCAAGGAAGGAGACTTCGTCCAGAAGGGTCAAGTGCTCTTTCGCATCGATCCGCGGCCGACGCAGGCGGCGCTCGATCAGGCGAGAGCGGTGCTGGCGCGCGACCAAGCGCAGCTCGACGCCGGTCAAAAGGACGACGCGCGTTACGCGAAGCTCGCCGACATGGGCTACGTGAGCCGGTCGCAGGCGGATCAGATGCACGCCACCGCGATGGCGCAAGCGGCCACCGTCGCGGCGGACCGCGCCGCCGTGCGCTCCGCCGAAGTGGACCTCGGCTACACGACCATTCGTGCGCCGATCGCTGGCCGCACAGGAAGCGTGTTGGTGCGTCGCGGAAACAACGTCAGTCCGGGCAGCACGCCCCTCGTGGTAATCAATCAGATCAGTCCCGTGCTCGTGCGCTTTCCGGTACTCGATCAGGACTTCGCCGCGGTGCAGCGCTCGGTCGCATTGCACCCGTTGCACGTCTCCGCCACATCGAGCGACAGCAGCACCGTGACCGACAACGGTGAGTTGTCGTTCCTCGACAACGCCGTGGATTCGACGACCGGTACGGTGACGGGCAAAGCGACGTTCCCGAACACCGCGCGCCGTCTGTGGCCAGGACAGTTGGTATTTCTCACCGTGCAGCTCGACGTCGAGCACAATGCGCTCGCGGTACCGACGGAAGCAATCCAGACGGGGCAGCAAGGCACGTACGTCTTCGTCGTTGCCGCAACCAAGAAAGTGCAATCGAGGGCCGTATCGCCGGGAATTGTCGTTGGCGATATGACAGTTGTTCAAAAAGGGTTGGCGGCCGGCGAGACGGTCGTGATCGACGGGCAGTCGAAGCTCAATACCGGATCTACGGTCGCGATCCTTGGCAACGGAACCGACACGTCGGGAACGACTCTCCCCGGTTCGACTTCGCAAGGAACGGCGGCCGGTGACATTGTGACTGGTCGCGCGGGTGCAAGTGGAAGCGCCGCGGTGACCGGCGCGAGTGGCGCCAGCGGAGCCGGTTCAGCCGCGCCGTTGCCGGCCGTTCCGTCGGCGCGCGGCGCCGCAACCGTTGCGGGAACGGCGCCGACGACGCCCGCTACGCCGACAACTGCGCCGACGAATCCGACGACTACGACGCCAACCACGACGCCGCCCACCACCGGCACGCCGACCACAAGCGGCCGACCGCCGGGTGACGTGAGCCGAGCACGCCGATGAAAATCTCTGAGTTGTTCATTCGGCGACCGGTAATGACGCTCCTCATCATGACCGGCATCATCGTGTTCGGCTTCGTGTCGTACCGCCGGCTGCCGATCAGTGATCTGCCGACGGTCGATTACCCAACCATCACGGTGAACGCGAGTCTGGCCGGCGCGAGTCCCGAAACGATGGCCGCCGCGGTGGCGACGCCATTGGAGAAGCAATTCTCGACCATCGCCGGCATCGACAACATGACCTCGTCGTCGAGCTTGGGATCGACGTCGATCACGCTGCAATTCTCGCTCGATCGCGACATCGACGCGGCCGCGCAGGATGTTCAGGCGGCGATCGCCAAGACGCTGCGCCAGCTGCCGCTCGGCATTCAGCCTCCGTCATATCAAAAGTCTAATCCCGCCGCCTCACCGATTCTGTTCTATGCGCTGACGTCCAAGACGCTGTCGATGTCCCAGGTCGACGAGATCGGCGAAACGATGATCGCGCAGCGCCTGTCGATGATCGACGGCGTCGCGCAAGTGACGGTCTACGGCGCGGCGAAGTATGCCGTGCGCGTGCAGCTCGACCCCACGGCGCTCGCCTACCGCAAGATCGGCATCGATGAAGTCGCCACGGCCATCTCGGCCCAGAATGTCAGCCAGCCCACCGGCGTGTTGTGGGGGCGCAACACGGCGTACACGCTCCAAGCGAGCGGCCAACTTCCCGATGCGGCGTCGTTCCGCGCACTGAGCGTCACCTATCGCAACGGCGCCGCCGTGCAGCTCGGCTCACTCGGCCGCGTGCTCGACGACGTCGAGAACAACAAGAGCGCGAGCTGGTACAACGGCGAACGAGCGATCGTGCTTGCCGTGCAGCGGCAACCGGGCACGAACACCGTGGCGATCGCGAAAGCAGTGAACGCCGAGCTCGACGCGATGCGGACCCAGATTCCCGCGAGCGTCACGCTCAATACGCTCTTTGATCGCTCGCTTGGCATCGACCAATCTGTGAAAGACGTCAAGTCGACGCTGCTGCTGACGCTCGTGCTGGTGATCGCGGTGATCTTCATCTTCTTGCGCAACGTGTGGGCGACCGTAATTCCGAGCCTCGCGCTGCCGCTGTCGATCGTCGGGACGTTTCCCATCATGTACATGCTCAACTACAGCCTGGACACGCTGTCGTTGATGGCGCTCACATTGGCCGTGGGCTTCGTGGTGGACGATGCGATCGTGATGCTGGAAAACATCGTCCGACATCTGGAGATGGGGACGCCGCCACTCCAAGCGGCGATCGACGGCGCCGCCGAAGTGGGATTCACGATTCTCTCGATGACGCTGTCGCTGACCGCGGTCTTCATTCCCCTGCTCTTCCTGGGCGGAATCGTCGGCCGGTTGTTCCGTGAATTCGCGGTGGTGATCGCGACGGCGATCCTCGTGTCCGGCGCCGTGTCGTTGACGTTCACGCCGATGCTGTCGAGCCGCTTCCTCCGCAGCGAAAAGGAAAAGAAGCACGGTCGCGTCTACAACGCGACCGAGCGCGGCTACGATTGGCTGCTCGACCAGTACAAGTGGACGCTCGACTGGACGATCCGGAATCGCGGGCTGATGATGATCTTTTCAGTTCTCGTATTGATTGGGACCGGCGTGCTCTTCAAGATCGTGCCGACGGGATTCATTCCGGACCAGGATACGGGAACGCTCAGTGTGTCGACGGAAGCGGCGCAGGGAACGTCGTTCGACGACATGGTGCGCCGTCAGCAGCAAGTGGCCGCGATCGTACAGGCCGATACGAACGTCCAGGCGTTGATGTCGACGGCCGGCGGCGGCTCATCGGCATCGAATACGGGGCGGCTGCAGATCACACTCAAGCCATTGGGAAAGCGGCTGCCTGCGGCAGACGTCGTGACTGAGCTCCGCGCGAAGCTCTCGCGCCTGCCGGGAATCACGGCGTACGCGTCGCTTCCGCCGGCGATTCAGATCGGCGGCCGGCAATCGAAGAGCCAGTATCAGTTCACGATGCAGGGCCAGGACGTCACGTCGCTGTATGCCGGTGCGCAGAAACTGCTCACCGCGGCCCAGCAATCGAGTCTGCTGCAGGACGTGACGAGCGACATGCAGAACGCCAATCCGCAGGTGAACGTCGACATCAATCGCACGCGAGCGTCAGCGTTTGGCGTCACCGCGGATCAAATCGAGGGTTCGCTCTACGATGCGTACGGCGAACGCCAAGTGTCGACGATTTACACGCCGTCCAACGAGTACGAGGTCATTCTCGAGCTCTTGCCGCAGTATCAATTGGACGTATCGGCGCTCGGCCTGCTGTTCATTAAGAGCGATGCCGGTCCATTGGTGCCGTTGAAAGCGGTGACGACACTCTCCAAGTCCGTGGGGCCGGTGACGATCAATCACTCTGGCCAGCTCCCCTCGGTCACGCTGTCGTTCAACCTCTCGCCGAATGCGTCACTCGGCGCCGCGACGGCCGAGGTACAACGACTCGCCAATGAGAATCTGCCGGCCGGAATCACCACGGCGTTCTCCGGAACGGCACAGGCGTTTCAGTCGACACAGGCGGGCCTGCTCGTGCTCGTGATACTGGCGGTGTTCGTGATCTACATGGTATTAGGAATTTTGTATGAGAGTTTCATTCATCCCCTGACGATCCTCTCCGGCCTTCCCTTCGCGGCGTTCGGCGCGCTGCTCGCACTCTACATTTTCCACGTTGAGCTGAGCGTCTTCGCGTTCGTGGGCATCATCCTGCTCATCGGCATCGTCAAGAAGAACGCGATCATGATGGTGGACTTCGCGCTGGAGGCCGAGAACGTCGAAAAGATGGCGCCCGGCGATGCGATCGTGCACGCGGCGCACGTCCGCTTCCGGCCGATCATGATGACGACCGTCGCCGCGCTCGTGGGCACGCTGCCGGTAGCGTTGGCCACGGGCATGGGCTCCGAGACGCGCCGGCCACTCGGCATCGCGGTCGTGGGTGGCTTGTTGTTCTCGCAGCTCATCACGCTGTACATCACGCCGATCGTCTACACGTATCTCGATCCGCTCAACAAGCGCATCGAACGGAAGCTGGCGCGCGACAAGAAGAAGCAGGCGACTACACCGGGCGACGCGGTGGCTCAGCCCGTCGGCGGCGACTGACTGATTACCTTGCGGCAGGGATCGTTAACCCTGCCATGGGGTTTTACGTCTACCGACGTGAGTATCCTGAGAGGAGATCATGACCTGCGCTTATAGACGAGTCAGCTTGGCCGCGGCAGCGATGGCGTTGATGGGCGTCGCTGCATGCAGCAGTAGCAGCACCGGCAAGAAGATGGACGACGGCCTCAAGCAGGATCTCGCCGCCACGGCGCCGAGCGCGCTCGAGATGGCGCCGACGTCGGCGACGTCGCAAATGGTCGTGTCGCCCGAAGAGGAAGGACCGCAAGCTGCGCCGACTCCGGCCGCGCACAAGGTGATTCCGAAGCCGACGCAAAAGCCGGCGCCGCGAGTCGCCTCGAACGACAACGTGCCGGTGGAAGCCGCAGTACCCGCACCGCAGATGACGCGGCCCGCACCGAGCGCGCCTGCGCCACAGGCTGATCCCGCACCGCAGCCGAATCGCGAGCCGGCCCCGCTTCCGCCTGCTCCCAGCACGAGTCAGGGACGACAGAAGGGCGTCTACAAGACCGAGGGGCAGATCTTCCAGCAGATGCCCTGGATTCGTCCGTAACTCCGGCGCAACGCTCAGGTCACCGCGCGCGAACCTGTGTCTTCATTTCCTGGCCGCCGGTACCAGTACGCAATGCCGAGCAGGAACGCGCTCGTCACCAGATAGGCGACGACGCGCGTTCCAAGATCGAAATACGACGTAGCGCCGACGCACGCCGTGGCGGCGGCTACCAGCGCTAGCGCAAGACCAGTCTGGCGCAAACGCGCTGAATGACGAGCGCGCCCCGCGGCCACACAGGCAACCGCTGTGGCGGCGAAGTATGTCACGAGGAGCAGCGTCGCCGTGCTCGCGCTGTAGGCCATCGCCAACTCGAGCATCACCCAGATGAATGCCCATACCCACGGCGCCACGGTCACCCCGCGCACCACGACGCGCAGCATTCCTGCATACGTCCACTCGGCGCGATCCGCGATCGACGCGCGCGTGGCAACGCGCACCCAATACCAGAAGCGCGAAATGAGCACGAGCGCGGCCGTCACCAGCAACGACGCCAGCGACGCTTCGGTTGCGAACGGCGTGATTTGATAGACGGGACGCGCGGCGAGCGCATTGGTCGCCGTCGCAGCGGCAGCGATTACGACCACGCCGCCCATGACGAGCCAGCTTCGGCTCGGACGAAGTTTGTGCAGCGCGAGCGACGCGAGACCAATGACGAGGAACGCCGCGACGCGTCCTGTCGGCATCTCGGGCCGAACGAAGTCGATCGCCCCGACCGCCGAGACGACCGCCGCGAACGCAGCAGCGTCGCGCAGCGGACCCACGGCGCGACGCCACGCAAAGACGAGCAGCGCCGCAAGCAGCACGGCGTACGCTACGACGCTGTCGATTGGCCTGTCGAGCAAGTTCACCGCCTGCACGCCAAGCAACAGCGGAACGCCGGCGGCGTCGATCCAATCGAGAAACGCGGGAAGCTCGCGACCACGTTTCACGATGCTCGACTGCGCGACGCTGGCGTTGTGATCGACGATGCCAAGCCACAGACACGCAGCCACGATCATCGCGGCGGCAAAGGGCATGGTCGTCGTCAACGGCCCATGCGCGACGAGACTGGCGCCGATCGACAACAGCGCGAGCCACCGCAGCGCGCCGCGCTTACGCGTGACCGGCGCGAATGGAATCACTCCGCCCGCGGCAATCGCGAGCGGCAATCCGAACGCGGCGAGATAGCCCGGCAAGTGCTCGGTATGTGCCTGCGCCGCAGCGGCGATCGTGAGGACGGCAGACGCCAAGTAGAATACGCGCCATGCCACGGGCCAATCGCGGTGGCTGATCGCAAAGCACGCCGGAAGCAGCACGATTGCACCGTACGCCGCGACCACGAACACGCTCGCATGTCCATCGGCCGTGACGAACGGCGCCATCGTCGCACCGCCGAACCCGACGCACCACAGCGGCTCGTCATTCTCGGCGTGCGCAAAAATCGCCAACGCCCACGATGACGCCGCGGCGAGCACGAACGCGAGCGGCGTAGAAACGAGATGAAACGACGGGCCAGCGGCGTACGCGCAGATTTGCGCAACTACCAATGCGAGGCCGAGCATGCTCGAGCCGAACGAGCGCTCGGTTCGGCGAAGGCGAATTCCCCACACCGCAATGCCGGTGGCAAACGCGAGACCCAGCAGCACGCGCGCGGCCGGTCCGAGGACCAGATAGCCACGCGCAATCGCCCAACTCAAGAACGTGCCGACGGCGGCCACCGCCGCGAGCACAGCGATGGCCAACATGCCGTAGCGGCCGAGCAAGCCTTCGATGTCACGCGGATCGAGCCGGCGGCCGCGCGCACCGATGATTCGTCGGCGCGGACGTGGCGCGGCCTGCGCTGGCCCCTTCGCATCGCTAACGACCTCGCGCAACGCACGCACCTCGGCGGTCAACGACGCCAGACTTTCCTCGAGCGCCGCGACGCGTGCCGCGAGCGGATCCTCGGGCGTCACGGCCGCATCACGGCGATGAGAATGCTGGCATTGCCGCGACGCGTTCGGCGAGCGGCAGCGGATCGCTCTCCGACCGGTTGGTGAGCACGATGACCGTCAGTCCGCGATCCGGATACTTGAGAATGGCGTTTCGGAATCCACGCGTCTCGCCGGTGTGCCAGATGTGCCGTCCGAGGGGGCTGTCACCCACATTCCAACCAAAACCATAGTTCGAGATGCTGCCGTCGTTCAGCCGTTGCGGCGTCCAGGCCAGCTTCTGCATGTCGGCGTCGATGAGTAAATGCTCATCGAGTGCCCGATTCCACAGGACCATGTCGTGCGTGGACGTGTAGATGCCGCCGTCGCCAAGGGTGGCGCTGGTGGAGCTTTGGTCGGTGCGATGATAGGCGGTGCCGCCCTTCACCTTCGAGTAGCCATAGGCGCGTTGCGGCACGGTGGAGATGCCCGCCTGGTACGCAACGGTGGAATCCATGCCGAGCGGTTTGAAGATTCGATCGCGCAGGAACGTGGCGAATGGTTGATGCGACACCGCTTCGACAACGAGGCCCAACACGACGTAGCCGGTGTTGCTGTAGCGATATTTCGCGCCCGGCGTGAAGTAGGTGCTGTCCACGCGGCCGATCAACCGCGGAATATCGTGGTCGTGCGCCTGCACGGATTGCGTGTCGGGGACGAAATCCTCGTACGCCCACAGCCCACCGGTGTGCGTCAGCAGTTGCCGAATCGTGACGGCCTTTGCGTACGCGGGAAATCCCGGCAGCACGTCGATCACATGATCGTCCAGGTGCAGCTTGCCGTCATGGACGAGCAGAAGAATGGCTGTCGCCGTGAACTGCTTCGTGACCGAAGCCAACCGATAGCTCGTGCGCTCGGTGGCCGGCACGCGATCCTCGAGGTTGGCCATGCCGTAAGCTCGGCTCAGCACGACCGCGCCGTTTCGAATCACGATCACGCTGGCGCCGGGCACGTCGGGATGATCGTACGCGGCGAAGATCGAGTCGATGGAGGGCACCGCCGCCACCGATGGCACCGGAGTTGGCGACGGGCCCTGCGCACTCACCCGCGTCGCAAGGGACGCGGTGAGGACCAGTCCGGCGACGAACGGTTGGAACGAACGCATCGGCGCTCCTGGGCGGGAGACGCCGAAATATTGCTCCCTGCAGCGGTTGTCGCTACGAGCCGACGATCGTGAACGTCACGCTGGCCCTACCGGCGACGCTCGCCGTCACCTGATAGGTGCCCGGGGTTGCGTCAGTGATGAAGTTGGTCGTGGCATCTCCGAGATTGCCGCTCGTCGTCGCAGCGGCGCTCAGCGTGCCTCCCGTTGCCGACCAGGTGACAGTCACGCCCTGCACCGGATTGCCGAAACGATCCACCGGCCGCGCCGTGATCGTGAGCCCCGCGCCGGCAACGACGGCCTGCGAGTCGGGACTCACGCGTGTGAGCGTCGACGTGGGTCCGGCAACTGTCACCGTCGTGATCGTGACGTTCGCGCCGACGATGTCCGCTGTCATCGTGTTCGTCGTGATCGTGTCACCGACAGTCCAACCGATGGTCGCAACACCGTTCGAATCGGTGAGCGTTGTCGGTGCCGCCACCGTGCCTCCGCCGGCGTTGACAGTCCAGCTCACCAGGACGTCTCCGGCGGGCGCCGTTCCCTGAAAGACGTGAACGGTTACGGGAACTGTACTGCCTGCGGCGACGCTGTTCCCAAGTGCGGCGGTATCGGCGACGAGCGTGAGCCCCGCTGCGGATGTCGAGCTGTCGCCCGATGTGGTGGTCGTCGACGTAGTAGTCGAGTCGCTCGAGCATGCCGCGACGACCACGGCAAGTCCCAACGCGACGATAGATAAAATGCGCATACCGCCCGGACACTCGATCCTTTCAGTGCCCTGACGGTAGTCGCACTAGGATTTCAATATGTCGGCAGCGGCGGCGCTCAGTGTTGGAATGTGCCTGTAATCGAACCGCTGGCCAGTGTGTGGCCGCGCATCATGAAGATCAACGTCGCGCTCGTGGTCTTGTCGTTCGCGCCCTGAATCGATGGCACGTCGAGCGCGTACACGGTGAACGTGTAGTGATGTGGGCTGTCGCCCTTTGGCGGGCAGGGCCCACCGTATGAGTTCATGCCGAAATCACTGTAGCCCGTTTTGCCGCCGGCCGGCGACTCACTGTTCCCGGCGCCCGCCGCGAGCGAGGTCACGTTGCCGGGAATGTCGAACGCAGCCCAGTGCCAGTAGCCCGAGCCCGTTGGCGCGTCAGGGTCGAAGCACGTCACGGCGAAGCTCTTCGCCTCCGGCGGATGACCCGTCCACGAAAGCTGCGGCGCCACATTCTTGCCGCCGCATCCAGTGAACACGTGCTCCATGCCGATCGGCGATCCGTCGCGAATCGACTCGCTCGTCACCTTGATCGTCTGCCCATTCTTCGGCGCGTCTGGCGCGCGCACGGCTACGGTCCCGCTTCCTGCTGACGTCGACATGAACCCTCCGATAAGTATAGAATTGGTCACTTCACTTCTCCGCACCATGCCTAATCCATTTGCTCCGCCCGCTGAATCCGTCGTCGACCGGTTTCTCCGCTACGTGCGTATCGACACGCAGTCTCAGGAGGACCAACAGACGACGCCGAGCACCGCCAAACAATGGACGCTCGCGAACATGCTCGCTAGCGAGCTTCGTACGCTCGGCGCGATTGACGTTCGGGTGAGCGACACGTGCATGGTGTATGCGCGCGTTCCCGGAAACCTGGCGGACAACTCCAAAGTTCCTGTGGTCGGATTTCTCGCGCATGTCGATACGTCGCCGGCGGTGACCGACACCGGCGTCAATCCGATCGTGCACCAGAACTATCGAGGCGGCGACATCGTGCTGCCGAACGACCCGACGCAGGTCATCACCGTCGCCCAGCATCCGGTGCTCGCCACCATGATCGGCGACGACATCATCACGACCGACGGAACCACTCTGCTCGGATCCGACGACAAGTCGGGCGTCGCGACGATCATGACGCTCGTCGACGTGCTGGCGCGCAATCCACAGGTCGCGCACGGCGACCTGGCGATCGGCTTCACGGCGGACGAGGAGATCGGATCCGGCATCGATCAGTTCGACGTTAAGGCATTCGGCGCCGACGTCGCCTACACGGTCGACGGCGAAGGACTCGGCGAAATCAACGAGGAGACGTGGAACGCTCGACTGGCCACGGTGACTTTCGCCGGCGTGAGCACGCATCCTGGCACGGCCAAGGGCGTGATGGTCAATTCGATATATGCGTTTGCACATTACATGTCGCTGATGCCGCGCGATATGCTGCCCGAGACAACCGAAGGCCGCGAAGGGTTCGTCCACCCGTATGCCGGCACGGTCGACGTCGAACGTTCCGTCGCCAAGATTCTGCTGCGCAACTTCGACGTCTCAGGCCTCGACACTCAGGAGCAGTTACTGCGCGACCTCGCGACCAAAACGCAGACCAAGTTTCCCGGCGTCACGATTCAGGTCGACATCAAAGAGAACTACCGAAACATGAAAGAGGTGTTGAAGGATCATCCCGAGCTCATCGAGAACGCGTTCGAGGCAACGCGTCGCGCCGGGCTCGAGCCGTTTCTGAATCCGATTCGCGGCGGCACCGACGGCACCAAGCTCACGTTTCGCGGCCTGCCGTGCCCCAACATCTTCACCGGCGGACACGAATTCCACAGCAAGCTGGAATTCAATTCGCGCCGCGGCCTCGAGAAGACCACGGAGACGCTCGTCCACCTCGTGCAGATTTTCGCCGAGCGCGGCCACGGCTGACCGCGCGTCTCAGAATCCGTATTTCAGGTCGGCGACGAACGTCCGTTGCGGGAACGGATGGTAGAGGAAGTACTTTCGGTCGAGCAGGTTGTCGATTCCGAGGGACGCTGTCAGATGGCGATCGATCACGTAGTTGGCGTGCGCATCCATCACGAACCAGTCGCCGAAGCCCTGATACGTATTGAAGTTCACATCGGAGTTGTCGAGCGTCGAGTAAACCTTGCTGCTGTATCGGCCCGCGGCGGAAAGCGCCACGCGAGGATTGAACTTGTACGTCGTCACGAACGTGCCCCGCCACTCGGGCACGTTTGGCACTTGTTTGCCAACGGCGGTGCCCGGCGCCGCCGTTGCGCTCGCCCGACCGCTGAGGGCGAGCGTTCGCGCGTCGAGATAGGTCACGCTGCCCGAGAACTCGAGCCCGGTGAGCGCGACGTCTCGCGTCGTCCCAGTCCATTCGACGCCGCGCATGCGGATGTGATCGACGTTCGACAAATACGAGTACAACGTCGACGACCCCGCAACGAGCGGCAAGTACTGCGAGATGATCGCGTCGTGGACGTCATCCTCGAACAGCGACACTTGCGTGCTCCCGTGCGGAAAGAGTCGCTCGACGCGAAATTCGCCGGACAGGTCGTTGTCGGGCTTGAGATTCGGATCGGGCGACGTGAACGTCGCTCCGGTCGACACGAGTTGGTACAGCTCCGACGCCGTCGCGAAGCGATAGGCCTTCGCAACTGACGCCGTCACCTTCCAGTCGGGGATACTCGTCCACCCCAGCACGGCTTTCGGCGAGAACTTCGAGCTCGTCTCCACTGGTTGATGGACCGTCGTGCTTCCGTTCGCGTTGTAGCCGTCGAAGGCACGCCAGTCCTCGTACCGCCCGCCAACCGTGAGCTCGACAAACGGCGTGATGCGCCACGCATCCTGCGCCCAGAGCGCCTCCGTGCGCGTTTTGCCGTCGCCTTCCGTTGCGACGCTCGTATAGTTGCCATTCGAGCGCCAGTCGGGCGTGGTGTAAGTAGGATTATTTAATACATAATGATCATAGTGCGCCCCGAACGACACGATGTTGGGCGCCACGGCGCCGCCGGGATGCCAGGCGGCTTTGGCGTCCACCGTCGACCAGCCGGTGCCGTTGAGCACCGCGACGCGACCCGGCGCGCCAAACGTCGTGCCCGATGACGACACCGTGGTCGGCGTGCGCTGCTGATCTTTGTTGAAGTCATACAGCGAGCCGACGGCCTCGAAATCCCAGTCGCGATGCGTGTTCGTGCGCAACGACAGGCTGTGCGCGGTATGGTCTTCATTGAGATCATAGAATCCGCTCGCGTAGCCCGACTGGCCGGCGAACGTAGGTTCGCCCGCCGCGCTCGTGTACGCCTGCACCGACGACTTGGCGTCATTTTGCCAGAACGCAAACGTGTACGCCGCGCGCAACGACGGCGTGATGTCATAGGCGATCTTCGCCGTGGCGTTCGTCATTCCCGTGTGCAGTAGACCGGACGCACCCAGCACATTCGCCGTGGCGCCGGTTCGATTCTGCGCGGAATAGCCGCCGGTCGTACCATTCGGGAAGGTGGGACTCGTCACGAACAGCAACGGCTGGCTATTACTGTTCTGATAATTCCCGCTCGCCCAGTACGAAAACTTCCCGAGACGATCTCCGACGACCGCGGCGGTCTGTGCCGTGCCGTAGGTGTCCCGCGTCCCGTAGAGATCGAACCGTTGCAGGGCTTCGGTCTGGTCGATCTCGCCCTCGAACTTGTCGGGCATGCGCGTCGTGATCTCCATGACCGCGCCCATCGAGTTCCCGGCGTAGGCCGCCGAGTACGGGCCGTACATCATGTCGATGCGAGAGATCTCGATCGGTGGAACAAGTCCCCAGCGCGGACCACCAATCGTGTTGTTGTTGGCGACGAGCGCAGTCAGCGGAACGCCGTCGGCGAAGACGAGACTCCGCGCGCTCGAGCTCACGCCCCAGCTCCGCGTGCCGATGGTCGCCTGCGTGTCGCCGTAATTGCGTTTGCGCAGAAACACGCTCGGCAAATATTTCACAGCGTCTTCGGCGTCCACGACGTTGATCGTCTCCTGGGCCTTTTGCGCCGTAACGCTCGCAGCCGCCGGCAGAGTGAGCGATTGCAGAGGCGTGACCGGCGACTCCGGAGCGCGGGGCGCCACGACTTTTACCGCGCCGATCTTCGCGGTATCCGGTGGGGTCGGCGGAGCCGTCGGCACCTGTGCGCCAACAGCAACGGCGCATGCCGTCGCCGCGGCGACCAATATTATGACTTTCATTATCAGGCCTATGTTGAGTGAGAATTCGCTACAGGCGCCGCTGCTCGTTCGAGCAGACGCGGGCATCGCGCGGATGGTGGCCTGATTGCGTCTCACACGGTCGCAGCGCGGGCGACTCACGAGTCACGCGCGCGACGAGAGGGTCCTCAGGCCGGCAAGCCCCGAGGCGGCGCGGTGGCAAACGGCAGAACGAACGCGCCGCGCGTCTCGCGCGTCGCAATGACGCTCGCGACCGGCGCGAGCGCCGGAACACTCACACGCCCGATGTAGTCGGGCCGAGCGGGGACGTCGAGCACCAGCGTCGCGCAGCAGCTGCAGCAACACGGGCAGTGGGAGTGCTGGTGCCCCGAGTCGGATTGGTGATGGGACTCCGACCCCATCGGCATCGAGTTCGGGGCCTGCGACGCCGTAGCGCCGGTCGACCCCATCGGCATGCTGGAGGCGGACGACCCCGGCATGCTCTCCATCGAACAGCCATCTGCCGCGCCGGAGTCGAATCCGGCGAGCACGAACCATAGTCCGAAGAGCAACGCGCCGAGGCGTCTCGTCCAGTGTCGCTGCACAGGCGGCAATCTAGTGCGTTCCTTGCTCGCCGGGCAACCAATGGCACTCCATACTGCGGATGGCGATGTCCATGACGTCGACACTCGGAGTCTGGTGGACGTTGTCGATTTCCAATCTTCTCATCGCACTGACCACGGCCCGCGTGTACGCCAAGGGCGACTGGAAGTACAAGCGACCGACGCACGCACTAAGAGGCCAATACGGCGCGGCACCGGACACTGAGAGCGGGATAGATTTTTGGAACATTCCCTTCTCTCACTACGTACGCTCGCTTCGTGTCTACGCTCGCTCGCCGCGTCTTTCATTTCGCTGGGACGCTCGCGCTTCTCATCGCCATTCCGACTCCCGCTGCAGCGCAAACGGACTCCGCGCTGTCGAATGCCCCGCATCCTCGGGTCGCGCTCGTCTTGAGCGGCGGCAGCGCAAAAGGCTTCGCACAAATCGGCGTGCTGCAGGTTCTCGAGGAGCTCGGCGTTCCCGTCGATCTCATCACGGGCACGAGCATGGGGTCGATCATCGGCGGATTGTACGCCGTCGGATACACGCCGCGTGAGCTCCAAAAACTCGCGGTTACCGAGGACTGGAGCAATTTCTTCAAGCGACCGACAAATCGGCGCGATCAGAGCTTGGTCGACAAGAATGACGACCAGCGCTACACGATCAGCTTCCCGCTGAACCGTGCGCGTCCGGGGTTGCCGAGCGGATTTCTTCCGCGACAGGGTATCGCCGAGCACATCGAGCGCTACACGTGGCCCGCCAGCGGCGATACGAATTTCGCGCGACTGCCGACACCATACGCCGCGCTCGTAACGGATCTCTCAACGGGCGATCCAATTCTCATGCGCAGCGGTTCGATCGCGCAGGCGATGGAGGCGAGCGCCGCGGTGCCTGGCGCGTTTGCGCCGGTTCGCCTCGCTGACGGCCATCGCGCGGTGGACGGCGCCGTCGTCCGCAACATTCCCGCGAGCGACGCGCGCGCCCTCGGCGCCGACATTCTGGTGTGCGTCGACGTTTCGGAGCAAGTCGCTCCGGTCGAGAGCCTGCGTTCACTCATCGACGTCGTCGATCAAACAGTCGCGTTTCGCGTGCAGGCGTCGAATGCGGTGCAG
Organism: Gemmatimonadaceae bacterium; assembly: GCA_036499625.1. Taxonomy (GTDB): domain Bacteria; phylum Gemmatimonadota; class Gemmatimonadetes; order Gemmatimonadales; family Gemmatimonadaceae; genus JAQBQB01. Next base: position 39,487 of record DASYDJ010000059.1, on the reverse strand, counting down.
TTGCCGTTGTGCAATGTGGTCATCACGCCGGACATCGCGGGACTTCCATCGGTCGATTTTGCGCAGTCCACCACGTGGATCGCGCGCGGACGGCGTGCCGCGCTCGCACATCGGCGCCAGCTCGTCGCCATTGCGGACTCGGTGCGCCGCGTGCGCGGCGTCGTTCCAGCGCGTGCGCCATTGGCGCAGGTCGACTCGGTGTTCATCACATCGATTCACTGGAGCAAAGTGAGCGTGGGCGCCGACGGCATGGTTCGCGGCACGCTCGAGCTGCACGACAGCAGCTGGGTCACGCTCGACCGAGTCGAGAACGCGGTCACGCGAGTTTACTCCACGGGTCGTTTCGACCAAGTGAGTTTTCGAATCGTGCCGCACGACGGCGGTAGCGACCTGTTTTTCGATCTCACCGAAGGTGATCGCGACGTACTTGGACTCGGCGTGCGCTACGACACGCCGCAAGGTGTGGCACTCTTGGCCAGCGCGACGGTTACCGACTGGCTCAGCCCAGGGTCGAGCGCGAGCCTGAGCGCGCGGCTCGGCGCCGAGCAGCAGTTTGACGCGCGAGATGTGGTGGGAGAAGGACCGAACTCGCATTTCGTGCAGACGTATCGCGCCACGGTGTCGCGCGTATCACTGCCGCACGTCAACGCCGCGTCGCCGATCTCCGCGCCTGCGCTGAGCGTTCGTGAAGTTGCGGCAGAAATTGGTCGGACACTCTCGAGCTCGACGGTGGTTGGCGTCGAAGTCTCACACCAATGGAGCCACGACGGTGCGCCCGGTGGCGATCCAGAATGGGCGCTCCGGTCTCAGTCGTTCACTACGGTCGCGGCGATTCTCCATTCGGACACTTACAATCGAAGCTTCGCGCCAACGCACGGCGGTTCGTTGGTGATGCGATCCGAGATCGCCGATTACGATCACAGCGGCGATGCGACGTTCACGCGGCACTTCTTCGATGCGCAGGGGGTATACTCGATCGTCGGCGGTCTCGCGCTCGTTGGGCGAGTCGACGCGGGCTACGCCTCGGGCGCCCAGCTGCCGGAGCACGATCGCTTCCTCCTCGGCGGTTCGATTCCGTCTGCCGTGTGGCCGACGCAGTTCATCCCCTTTCTCGGCTTCGAGCCGCAGTCACGTGTCGGTACGTCGGTGCAGGTCGCGCGCGCCGGCGCCCAACTGCAGCTCAGCGACAATGTCGTGGCCACACTCGCCGGGAACGTCGGGAATGCGTTCGATACTTGGCCGATCGGAGTGCATCGCTCACAGTACGTCGGCGGAGCTGGCCTGATCGTCGAGACCATGCTCGCGCCGGGTCCGCTGTCGCTCACTGTCGCGACGCGGAGTTGGCGCGCGACGCCGATCGTCGAGCTTGGCTTCGGCGCGAAATTCTAATCGAGTATCGCAATCACCTTCGCGGCCGGAACACGTTGTGCAAAACGCGTCATGAGCGCGGACGCCGCGCCGGTTCCTCGAAACTGTCTCGCTCTAATGACGCTTCGCCGCTCGCGCACTCCACGCTTCATTCAACGACTCTGCCACGCCGCGTTTGCGTGCTGCAGCGTGGCAGCCTCGGCGTGTATGCTCGCGTCTCCGTCGCAGTCAAACGTCGGAGCAGCGCCCGCCGAGCTCGGTGCGGTGGACGTGACGTTTCCGAGTGCTTCAGGCAGTCAGATCCACGCGTGGTACTCGCCTGGGCGCTCTGGCGACGGCGCGGTGCTGCTGCTTCACGGCGTTGGCGACGATCGAACAGCCATGCTTGCTCGGGCTGAGTTTCTCCATCGCGACGGCTTCACGGTACTCGCGCCGGACTTCCAAGGACACGGCGAATCGCCGGGTGAGCACATCACCTTTGGCGCACTCGAGAGTCTCGACGCGGCTGCGGGGATGTCGTTCTTGCGGAGCCAGGCGCCGGGCGAGCGAATCGGCGTCATCGGCGTGTCGATGGGCGGCGCTGCGGCGCTCTTGGGTCCGGGTCCATTGCGCGCGAACGCGTTCGTGCTCGAATCCGTCTATCCGACAATTCGAAAAGCCGTGAGCAATCGCTTGGCGGCGTGGTTCGGACCGTTGGGCGGCGTCGCGAAGTGGTTTACGTCGGCGGTGATCAACGTCGTTGGATCGGACGCCGGAGTGTCGGAGGCGGAGCTTCAGCCGATTCAGCGCATCGGGCAAATCAACGCGCCGCTTCTGCTGCTCGCGGGAACGGCCGACCCCTATACGCCGCTCGTCGAAGCGGAGTCGCTTTATGCGCACGCGCCGGCGAGAAAAAGCTTCTGGCCGGTGATCGGCGCCGGACACGAGGATCTGCACGACTACGATCCCGCGGGCTACGAGCGGCGTGTGGGCCGTTTCCTGTCGGTGAATCTGCGCGCCGCCGCGGCGAACAATGCCGGTAGCCGCGCGACGGCGATCGCGGCTATCCCCTGAGCGTCGTTGTCAGTGACCCTTTGGCCGGGTGAACACGTCGGGGCCAAAGGCAGCGAGCCCCGCCTGCCCCGCGTATCCCAGATGCGACAGGCCGAACAGGTCCTCGACCGTACGTAGCAGCGAATAGTGATTGTACGGCGCGTCCGAGACCGTGCCCGGTTTGATGAATCTCGAAAGCACAACTGCTCCAATTCGCCCGCCGCCTGGACCGTTCACGCCGGCACGCAATGTGTTCGGCCCCGACTGCTCATCGCAGCACGACGTCGCATCGATGCTCAAAGCTTCGTCGAAGGTGATGATGATCATGCCGTCGGCTTTGTACGCCGCCGATTTGCGGATGATCGGAATCCAGTGTTGCAGAAATGCATCCGCGCCCTCGAGGCTTCCCGTTTCACCATTCTTACATCGCCGGTCATGCCCATCGTGACAGAGGTTCGGCGTGATGAACGAATAGTTCGGCGTCTTGTCCGCCGACTTGAGTGTTTCCTCGAGCTTGGTGAGCGGCACGACGTTCCGCTCACAGGTTGCGGAGTCGATGACGGCATGGAAGTAGACGAACGGATCGTGTTTCGCCGCGTACTGGTCCGCGGGCGACGCGCTGATCGTTGGATCGACAGTCCCCACCGGCGGGTGGCCACACGTCGCCGATTCGCGCGCGGGATCCTTGCCCATGTCCTCCATGAAGCCGCGCCAGCTCAATCCAGCCGCGTCCAGTTGATTGGCGATCGTCGCCACGTGCGCCGGATAGACGCACCCGTTGCCGATTGGCTGGCCATCCGCCGTGACGCCGGTCTCGATGAAATCCTCGAACAGCGCGCAGTCGGCCTGCGTCTTGGGCGTTGGCGGCATCCCGCTGATCAGCGAGATGTAGTTGTCCAAGCTCAGATGTCCGGTGCCGTAGTACTGCCGGAGAAAGGCGCCGTCCTTCCGGAGCGTGTCGGCCAGATACGGAGCCCGCGGATGCTTCGCGAACGTCGTGTCGAAGCCTTCATTCTCGAGCATGATGATGAAGACGTGCTTGACTGGCGGAAGCGGCTGTTGCGCGCGGGCGCCGAGTGGCGGCACCAGTTGGAGCAATGCCGCGGCCGAGAGGGCGCGCAAGGAGAGAGAGATCATGTCTTCGCACCCAGCCGCGCTTCGGGAAGCATCGGCTGGAAGAGTTCAATGGGATTTCCGGACGGATCGTTCAAGATAATTTGCTTGCCGCCCACGCCGGTCACGATGTCGTTACGAAAATGCGCACCGGCCGCACGCAGCTGATCGACCATCGCGCCCAAGTCGCTGACCTCGATCGCGAATCGGTTCCACCCGCCGGGTGCCGGCTGGGTTCCATCAGGCATCGACTGCCCGCCACCGCCTGCCGGATTGGGCGCACTCAATACCAATCGCAGCTCGCCGCGCGTGAGCATGGCGAACGGCGGCGCCGGATGCATGACGAGCGTGAAGCCAAGGTGCTGGGTGTAGAACGCGATGGCCGCGTCCACGTCATTCACTATGTACCGAACTTGCACGCTCGCCATCGCCACTCCGGAAGCCTGTCAGAGATGATTGTGAGAAGTAGAAACGGCGCGCCGTTGAGAACGGCGCGCCGCTAAGCAATGTATCACTCGTTGCAGGCTGCTCCGCCTCGCCCACCGCCACCACCGCCGCCACCTGCTGCGCCACCGCGACCGCCACGGCCCGCCGCTGCGCCCGCCGGTGCAGCCGTTTGTCGCGGCCACACGTTGTCCGTCACGTCGCGATCGGGGAACCGGCAGTGCGGGTCGAGCGTGATCTTCTCGATCTTCCGTGACCCGAAATTCAGATCCGCCTTGAAGGTCCGGCTGCCAGCGAACCAGACGTCGGCCGGGTACGTCACCACCGCGGTGTCGCCGACAACGACGCTGTTCGCCATCGCATGAAGTGCCGGACCGCTGTGCGCGAACTGCACCTTCAGCACCACGGGTGACGGCATGTCTCCGTCCTGCCGCACGGTGACGACCGTGTGCCCGCCCGTCGTCGCCACGTTCTGAATCGAGCCGTCGACCGCGTCGGTCGTGAACAGCCAGTAGTACCAGAACCAGCCCAAGTCGCGGTGCAGATCGCCGTCGATGAAGTTGGCAAAATCCCATGGCGACGGATGCTTGAAACGCCACGCGTGTGCGTAGTCGCTCATCGCGTGCCAAACCGCGCTATCGCCGACAATGCCACCGAGCATCGAAAGCATGAGCGGCGCCTTGGAGTAGGCTTGGAATTGGTACATCGGGCCGCCGTAGTTCGCGTCCCACATCAACGGCGCCTCCTGCTCGTTACCGCTCGTGCGGCCATAGCTCTGGCCTTGGCCATCGAGATTGGGCGGCGTGCCGGCGCGGTCGGCAGCGGACAAGATGTTCATGTACTGATTGAACCCTTCGTCCATGAAGCCGTACCATGTTTCGTTTGTGTTCACCATCATCGGCCACCACTGGTGGCCGGTCTCGTGATCCGACGCGCCCGCGCTCGACATGATGAACATCGGATATTCCATCCCGCCTTCCGGACCGTCCACCATCGTGAGGAGCGGGAACGTGTACGGCATCCACAACTTCGAATAGAACTGCAGGGCATGCCGCGCCGTCGGGCCGCCGGTGCTGTAACCGCCGCGGCCGTTCGCTCCTTGTTCGTGACCCGGCAAATACATGATGTTGATTGGAATCACGCCTTTGCCGGGAATCGTCGCGCGCGTGGCATCCCACACGAACTTGTTCGACGTCGCCCACGCGACGTCGCCCGCGGTGTCGGCCACGAAATGCCAGACCAATCGATCGCCGGCCGCCGTCGCCTTGCCGGGTCCGAACTCGTCCGGGCCCACGATGCGCCGCGTCGAATCGGACTCCAGCACGTGCGACAGCCGCTCCCGCTCGGTGGGCGTGAGGACTTCTTGAGGATTCTGTAATACGCCCGTCGAACCCACCAACCAGCCGGCCGGCATGTCCAAATGCACGTCAAAGTGGCCGAGGTTGTTATAGAATTCTGATGGTCCGAGGTAGGGGTCCGTGTCCCAGCCGCCCTGGCGCAGATCGTCGTAGACCGCGACGCGCGGATACCACTGCCCCACTTGATAGAGCGTGTCGCCCCAACGCCCCATGCGAATGCCACGCACGTTGTCGGCGCGCGGAACGCGGAAGTTCCAGTCGGCGTCGATCGTTCCGCTGCCGTGCGCCGGAATTGGTTTCGAGAGCGTGATGCGCGCCGACGTGAGGTTGAGCCCCGTCGCAAACGACGTGGCCGGCGGCGTGGCCGCACCGCCGCGTCCACCACGCCCACCGCCTGCGCCTCCGCGACCACCAGCCGGCGGCGTCAGATCAACTGGCTGACCATCGAACGCCAGCCGGGTGACCTTCATGCCGTCGGTGATCTCCGTAACGACCTCGGCGCGCGGCACGTTCGGCGCGAAGAGATTCTGATCGAGCCGCAACACCACGCTCGTCATGGCCGAGTCGCTGTTGTTGTGGATGATGGCAGTTTCGCGGCCGCTGATGGTCGACGTCGGGGCGTCGAAGCGCGCGTTGATCGTGTAGTCCATCCAGAGCTGCCAGTACTTCGCGCCGGGGCGCCCGGTCGTATCGCGCGTGCCGGCGGCGTAGGCGCGCCGAATCATGTCGGTGCGCGGAATCTGTCGCTGAATGGCGCGCTCGGGCGCCCGTTGCGCGCTTGCGAGCGTCGAGTCGACGCACAGAGCGAGCAGCGGAACGAGCGTCGTGCACGCAGCGAGCGTGGCCAACGAACGGCGAATCATCGGAGCTCCTGACGAATAGATGAGGATCAGAAATACCACATCATTCGGCGGCAAGAAAGGGTGGTGGGACTGACTGAGGTCTTAGACGCCAGACCACGGCAGGTAGAGGGTTGACTGCGGTACCGGGCCTACGAGTCGCGGGTGGACGGCCGCTAGTGGTCCGTCGATGACCCAATCCCTCAACCCGCAGCCGTAGTCAACCCTCTACCCGCCGTTTGCTGACTTCCGAAAAGCCTGACCAATCCGCGCTCCATCCCGACTCCTCAAACCTCGCGCCCCCCCGTTCCGCGAAGTACGTTCCGCCATCGCGCGGAGCCGCTCCGCACCTCGCTGATTCTTTCCAGGTTTCGCATGACCACCGCTGCCAAATCTCCGTCGCCGATTTCCGCACATCAAACGGCTGCTTCGAGTGATCTTCGCCACCTCGAAGACGTCGGCTTCATGACGTGCATGACGCTCGTGCTGATGGGCAATTATTCCCAGACCGGCCACTTCGGCGGTCCACTCGCCTACACACCGTACAACATCGTCACGCACCTCGGCGGCCCCGAGCGCGGTGGCCTGCGCTACGACTATCGCCATCCCAAGCATCCCTACACGGACAAGTTCCTGCTCGCGGCCGGCCACTGCATTCCGACCTGCTACGCGCTGTGGATGATCATGGGCGAGGCGATGGCCCGCCGGCACGCAGCTACCGGCGACAAGCGCTACGCCGTCGATCCTCACATCGCGATGCTGCCGATCGACGCGCTCGGCTTTCGTCGCGGGGCTGGCGCGCTCGCGACTCTATTGAAGGAGACGGGCCTCGAAAACGATCCGCTGTTCGCGCAGGCAAAGCTTCGCGGCATTCGCGCGTTGTCCGGCCACGCCGAAAGCACAGATCTGACGAACGACGTGAATGGCGGACCGTCGGGCGTGGGCGTCGCGTCGGCCGCCGGAAAGGCCGCGTTCTGGGACATCATGGGCGCGCCGCTCAGTGGACCGAAGGTCATCGCCTTCGAGGGCGAGTTCGCGATGACCGAAGGCCACGCGCAGGAGCTCAAGACACAAGCACTGGCGATGAAGACGGGCAAGCGCCTTCGCGTGCTGATCTCCGACAACAACGCCGGCATCGACGACGCGCTCATCGGCGGCGTGATCGACGCAAAGTACACCGGCTACGATCTCGTGGAGCAGTGGCGGTCATACGGCTGGAACGTCAGCACGATCGACGACGGCAACGACTACGAGCAGGTCATTCGCGGCATGACGGCGCTCGAGCACACAGATCCCGATGACCGCCGCCCTCTCGTGATGATCGGCAAGACGGTCAAGGGCTATTGGCCCGCCGCCATCCGTGGTCGCTTGTCGGAACAGCACGAACAGATCGTCAGTTACAAGAGTCATCCGTACGGACACAAGCTCAACGGCGACTACTTCGTAGCGCTCGCCACGAGCTTCGAGCAGCGGTACGGCGTGAAGTTCGAGGGCATTCGCGACGGCGCGCCGAAGACGAATCGCGATCGGCTCGTTCAGTTCAAGGCGAACATCGACGTCGCGATGTCGGTTCTCGAACAAAACGGCACGGGCGAATGGCTGAGCGATCGCCTCGTCGAGATCGGCGACACCGTCGCCACGAGCACGAAAGTCCGCGTTCCACTCGGCACCGATCCCTTCCTGGATGATCGGCTTCGCGTCGCCAATCTGCCGCGCGAGCCGCAGAAGGTGACGGTCACGAACGACATCTCCGGCGCGAGCAAAGAAGTCTCAATCTCGCTCTACAAAAAGCCGGGCGAGATCCAAGGCTCACGCCGCGCGATCTCCGAGATCATCAAGTGGTTGAACTACGTGACGAACAACCGGATGCTCACGATCGCTGCAGATCTGTCTGACTCGATCAACCTCGAGCACGGCAGTCTCTGGGGACACTACGATCCGGAGACCAATCCGCACGGCACGCGCATCAAGGCAGCGATTCAGGAGGCGGGCAACGTCTCCACAGCCGTCGGTCTCGTCTCGCAGAGTGTGTCCACCGATCCTGACAAGTTCAACGGCGTGTGGGCGATCAGCGGAACGTACGGCGCGTTCACGCCGATCATGTACACGCCGGCGCGTCTCTGGAGCCAGCAGAATCAGGACAACAAGTTCCGCACAGGCGTGCTGCACATTCTCGTCGGACACTCGGGACCAGAGACAGCCGCCGACGGCCGCAGCCACTTCGGGATCTTCGCGACACAGGTCTGGAAGCTCTTTCCGCGCAAGCAGACCATTCATTTGAATTTTTGGGATTACAACGACGTCGCACCCGGCTACTTCGCGGCGGCCGAGATTGCGGCGCGAGAGTCGGACGTGGGCGTCATCACGCTCGAGGTTGCGCGTCCGGATTTCCCCGTCGCCGACCGCAGCACGTTCGCCGATTCCGACATCAACGCCGCATCGAAGGGCTTCTACGTCATCCGCGATTTCGCGCCGGACAAGCCGCGCCATGGCTACGTCGTCGCGAGCGGATCGAGCTCGACGGTCAATCTCGTGCGCGCGCTGCCACGCTTCGAGGAAGCCGGCATCAACGTGCGCGTGATTGCGGCGATCAGCGAGGAGCTGTTCGATCGCCAGCCGGAGTCGTACCGGCATTCAGTGCTGCCCGATGAGGCGATGTACGATCTCATGATCGTCAGCACGGCGACGCGCCGGATGTGGCCGTTGAAGAACGTCGGGCCGCTCACGGACGAGTACTCGATGACGTCGGATTGGGACGAGCAGTGGCTCACCGGCGGACTCGAACCCGACGTCATCGCGGAAGCGCACCTCGATTCGGAATCCATACTCGACGGAGTTCGTCGATTCGCTGAGGAGCGAGAGTCCAGACTGAGTCGGCAGAAAGAATGGATGAGTAAGCTGAAATAACAGTTTTCAGGTCTCAGTCCTGAGTTCTCGAGATCTCAGTCGATCGCACCGTAACGGTGTGCGTCGACTGGCATCTCGAGGTCCAACGTCAGTCCAGTTTAGAGTACCTAGTCAAGAGGCGTCTGGCCTGAGCCCATTTCTTTGCGCCTCAGGACCTGGGTCTCGGCGAAACGATCGCGCGCTATTTTGTGCCTGCCTTTAGGGGCGTGGTGGCTTGGGCATTCTTCTCCAGCATTTTCTTGCGGTAACCGTAGATCATCTTGCGGATTTCGATCGTCTCGGCCGTAAGGCGATTCCACTCGGCCTCGGCGAGCAGCTCGTGATCGCGCGCTTTGAGGAGATGGTACTCAGTCTCGTTAGCCGACTTGATCGCGATATCGAGAAAGCGCGCGAACTCGCGTATCGTCGACGCCCCGCACCCCTCGACGATCGTGGCCGGCACGCTGTCAGCCGCCCGCGTGAGCTGACTGCGCAGGTTTCCAAACCCCGCGCGGGTGAATCCTTTCGCGAGGTGATGCACCGCGATCGACAACGCGTGCGCCCGCTGCCAAGCAACAATGTGATGATAGTTCTGCATGCGGCAAACATGACCGCCGCAACCCATCCACCCGTTACCCATTGACCGCCGTTCCAACCCTTCCCACGCGCAAACGAAGATGAATCCTCACCAGAAGTCTTCATGCGCAACAGAGTGTGCTCAAGCCTCGCACCTCTCGACTAGATACTCTAAACTGGACTGACGCTGGACCTCGCGATGCCGCCCAAGTCACACGGACCGCTACCATCGACTCGAGCCTGAGGCCTGAGCCTCCAGTCTCAGTCCTCAGGTTGTTGACTCTTTCCTGGCCTTTCGCTCTCTTTCCGCTATGCCTGCTATCAGCCAACGTACCTCCCAACTCGGCACCGAAAACGCTTTCGTCGTCCTCGCGGAAGTGACTGCGCTCCAGCGCGCCGGGAAAGACATCATCATGTTCTCGGTCGGCCAGCCCGACTTTCCGACTCCGGTCCACGTTCAGGACAAAGCCATCCAGGCCATTCGCGACGGCAAGCATGGCTACACTCCGGCACCTGGACTCGGCGAACTACGCTCGGTCGTCGCCAAGTCGATGGGCGAATTCCGCGGACTCGACATCCAGGCTGACGACGTCGTCGTTACGGCGGGCGCCAAGCCGATGATCGCGTACGCGATCCATTCGACGACGGACTACGGTGTCGGCGACGAAGTGATCTGTCCGGTGCCCGGCTTTCCGATCTACGCATCGCAGACCGTCGCCAGCGGTGCCGTTGCGGTTCCACTCATGCTAAAAGAGTCACGTGACTTCGCGTTCGATCCGGCCGACCTCGAAGCCGCGATCACGCCGCGCACGCGACTGTTGATTCTCAATTCGCCGCACAATCCAACCGGCGGACTGCTGTCGAAGCAGAATCTCGAGGACATCGCGACGATTCTCCGCAAGCACCCGAACATCTGGATTTACTCGGACGAGATCTATTCCCGCCTGACGTACGACGATTCGTACACGTCCATTGCGTCGATTCCGGGCATGTATGAGCGAACGATCATCGCGGACGGCGCGTCGAAGGCGTGGGCGATGACGGGGTGGCGCATCGGGTTCGCATCGAATCCGATTCTCGCGCCGCACTTCACGCGCTGGGTGATCAACACCGAGTCCTGCGCGTCGCAGATCAGCCAGTGGGCGGCGATCGAGGCGATTGGCGGACCGCAGGAAACCACCGTCGCGATGAAGAATGAGTTTCACGCGCGGCGCGATCTCATCGTGAAATTGCTCAACGACGTCCCGGGCGTGCATTGCCGCCTGCCCGGCGGCGCGTTCTACGCGTGGCCGAACGTCACCGAGGCGTGCCGGATGGTTGGCGTCGCGAATTCCGAAGAGCTTCGTAAGCGTTTGCTCAACGAAGCCGGCGTCGCGGTGCTGTCGGACGGGCACTTCGGAGCGAAGGTTCCGGGCGATGGCGAGCACGTGCGATTCAGCTACGCCGCCTCTCGCGAAATGATCACGGAAGGCGTTGGGCGGATGCGGGACTTCATCGTGCGCAATACGGATTAGCCACGGTCTCGACGACGCCAATCTCGGCCGAGATGGGCCGGTTGTGGAACGCACCAGAGCTCGGAGGTGAGCGATCTGGTGCGTCGGCCGATCGATGAGAGTTTGCTTGTCCTTCGTCGAGGCGCCGTCTCCCGACCCGGGCTCAAAATGGAAGACGGTGCCGAGGCCGCGCGGTTAGGGGTTACAGAAGAACGTTCCGGTAAAGAGCCCCCGGATAAAGCCGCCATCCGAACAACTGTTCCCCGCATTGAACTGACCGCTGCCTTTGAGCATTGCGCCGGACGCAATCGTCGTCGAGCTACCGAGGATGAAGTACCCGTCGGCGGTGGTGACTGAGCTCCCGCTGAAGATCGAGCTCCCAAACACGGTCACCGTTCCCGCGGCCGCCGTTATGTCGAAGACACCACTCTGCGTGAAGTTCTTGAGAATCTGGGTGTTGCTTCCGAGAGTGACTCCGCCGGCGCTCGTGTTCCTGATGACCATGTTGCCGAAGTTGTTGCCCGTTCCGCCAACGGTGATCGTCTGAGCGGCCGACCCGCTGAAGTAGGCCGTGTTCACGCCCGTGCCGGATTGGTTGAACGTATTGGTGCCCGATGCGGTGAAGTTCCCCTTGAAGTCGAACGCGCCCGCTGCGAACGGAGCGCCGCCGACACTCTGATCGCCGCCGTTGAACGTTGCGTTTCCTCCCACGACGACGCTGTCGTTGCTGCTCGCCATTTTGAGCAGACCGCCATTTTCGACGGTGAAGTCACCGTTGATCGTCAGTACGCGGCCGCCGATCTGAACGAAGCTCTGTACGCTCAGCGCGCCCGTGAATGTCGGATCCGAAACCAGCGTCGAGTTGCCGGTGACGATGGTCTTCAACGGGCTGCTGACGTTCGCGGCTCCAGCGAACACCGGGAAGGTCGTTCCGGTGACGGTGAGCTGCTGAACACCCGACAGTTTCGATCCGGACGCTCCGGTCGCGATCCCCGCCGTGAGTGCGGTTCCGCCACTGGAGCTCAACACCGCGTTGGTGCCGACGGCGAGCGTTCCCTTGACGAGGCCGTCCGACGTGAAGTTGACGCCCGACGACGTCGTGTTCGTCACGTCGAGATCCGCGAAGTACGACGACGCGCTGCCGAGATGCCCGAAGTTCACCGCCTGACCGGTTCCCGAGGCGCCGTTCAGCGTCACCTTGAATCCCGCGACCGGCGCGAACGCCGTCGTCGATGATCCGTTTTCGGTGAACTTGCCGCCCACGACGAGACGTCCGGCCGCGTTCGACACGCCCATCGTGCCGAAGATGTTCAGACTGTCGACAACAGTCAGGGTCTTGCCGGCCATGTCGAGCGAGCCCTGTACGTTCAGACCGCCGGCGACCGTTTGTGTTGCATTCGTCAACGAAACGGCTCCGGTCAACTGCGTCAGCTTCGGCGCCTTCCCCGACGACGTGTTGCGATAGACGGGGAACACGGTGCCGGTGATCCGCAGACTGTCGATGCCGCCGAGGTCCGTGCTCGAGGAGTCCGACACGGCTCCGGCGACGATGATCCGTTTGCCCGATCCGTGCGCTACGACGACGGTACCGTTGCCGGCCAGGAAGTCGCCGCCGACGTTGAACGTCTGATCGAACGTCGCCTGCGGGTTACCACTCGAGCCTGACCGAACGATCGTGAAGTTGTTCTTCGCCGTGGCCTGCGACGTGAACTCCGCCGTGATGCCGGAGTTTCTCACGTCGACGTCCCAGAAGAACGAGTTCGTCGGATCGGCGAACGACACGGTCTGATTGCTTCCGCCCCAGAGCGACGTCTTGTGCGCTCCGCTGGGCGCGTACGACGAACCGCTCACGGTGCTCAATTGCGAGAAATTGCCGCGCGACTCGAAAGTACCATTCGTCAACGACCCGGTCTCGTCGTGGCCAGCAAAAGTCGACGTGCCGCTCACGTCCACCAGGCCGTTCGCGGTGGTCTCGTTCAATAGACCAGTCGACCCGGTCGTCGAGAAATTACCGCCAACCGTCATCGTGTTCGAACCGACTGTCAGCGTCTGCTGCGCTTCGAGGTTACCGCTCAAGGCAGTGTATTGATCGAGCGACAAGTCGGCCTGGAGGACGATGGTCGCAGGCGTCGACGAGCCACCAAAGTGCGGGAACCGCGTGCCGCCGGTGAGCGTCATCTTCTCGACGTTCTGCAGGTTCGACCCCGATTGGGTCGTGACGTCGCCCGCGACAGTCAACGTCGTGCCGCCGGCGCTCTCCACCACCGAGTTCGTGCCGGCCGTGAAGGTGCCGTTGATGGCCGCACTGTGGTCGAAGTACACGTGACTCGATGAGGCGAAATCGACGTTGTAGAGCGCCGGGGGAGTGGCACATCCCGTCGTCATCGTGCACACCGAGACATGCTGCGTCGACGTGCCCATGAACTCCGTCGTGTGACTGCCGCTCGGCGCGTACGTATCGTACGTCGTGCCATTCGCGCTGACGGTGAGGCCGCCGCTGAACTTCGCCGTACCGTTCGTGAGCGAACCGGTTTCCGACGCTCCGCCAAACGTCGCCGCGCCGGCGATGTCGATGAAGCCGCTGCTGTTCGTCATCACGAGCTTTCCAGCGGAACCGCCGACAGTCAATCCGCCGCCGCTGATCGTCGTGAGTGAGTACCCGCCGACTGTCAGCGTGCAGTTCACCGTCACCGGACCAGCGGTCGTCGCGCCGGCGAGCGTGTACGAGCTGCTGCCGCACGACGTGGCGTTACCGATGACCGTCGTCGGCAGCGTTCCGACGACGTACGTCGCGCCCGCGCCCTCGATGTCGAGCGTGCCGTTGTTGATGCCGCCTGTGCTCGATTTGACGTCGCCGGAGACGGTGAGCGTATGGGTCTGGAGAGCTACGTTCGTGCTGCCGGTTTCGAGCGCGATGCTTCCGGCAACGCCGTCAGCCAAGAGCTTTGGCGACGGCACTGCACCGGGAATGAACACCGACGACGAATTCGTGGGTGTCGCGGCGTCCGTCCAGTTGGATGCCGTCGCCCACGCGGCGTCGCTCGATGTGCCGAGCCAGGTGTCCACGCCTGACGGCGCCATGATCGCGTCGATCGTGAACGTGGTACTCGGAACACTGAACGAGCTGCTGAGCGAACCCATGACCTGACAGGAGCCCGCGACGCCGCTCGGTACGTTGAGCGCCTCCGTCACGACGCCGTTCGAGTTGCTCTGCTTCGAGGCCGCGTCGACAGTAAAGCCGCTCGCGCAGAAGGAGCCCGTGCGCCAATAAACCGTCGCGTTGTTGACTGCGTTGTTGTACGCGTCCTGCACGGTGACGGACGGCATAGAGAGTGTCGTCGTGCCCGACGCCGTCCCGATCAGCGGGGCCGTACTGACAACTAGATGGTCCGCGCTACCCGCACTCACCACGAGCGTGACCGACGTCGTCACACTCGGCGTCGCGACCAGCGAGGCGGTGATCGTGTACGTGCCCGCGAGGTCCGGAGTGTTGAGACCCGACGTCGCGATCAGACCCGTCGTCGCATCGCTCGTCAGTGTTTGCGGCGTCCCCACCGTCGTGCCGCTCTGCGTGACGGTGAACAGTACCTGTGTATTGCCCACTGCATCGCCGTTTGCGTCCGTCGTCTTGACCGTCGGTGGGCTGCCCACCGCGCCACCTGCGACCTTGCTGAAAGTCGTCGGCGTTGAGGGAACTAGAATGAGCTGCGACGCCGTCGGCTGACCGATCGTGATGCTCGACGATGGGCCGCCCGTGATCGACGGCGTCCCCTGCACCGCGAAACTCACCGTCACGCTCGATGCCGCGGTCGTAATAGCGAGATTCGTGAATGTCGCGACACCGCTCGTCGCATTCGCTGCCACCGAATTGCCGGTCGCAGTGCCCGCACTCGGCGCCGCGACGATCGTCATCCCATCCGCCGTCGCCGCGTTGCCGTATTGATCGGCAACCTGGATCACCGGCTGCCGCGTGAGCGTGACGCCGCTCGTCGCGCTCGTTGCCGGCTCCGTCGTGATCTGCAACTGCGAGCCGCTGCCCGCGGTCGCGGTGGCACTGATCGTCACGCTCGAAAGCCCCGTCGCGGATGCGACAAGCGACTGAGATCCTGCCGCCGTGCCAAGCGTCCACGACGTGAGCGTCGCGACGCCTTGAGCATTCGTTGATACAACGCCACCCGACGGCGCGACGCTGCCACTGGAAGGCGTAAACGTCACCGACACCCCGACAATCGGATTCCCCGACCCGTCGGTGATCTTCACCGCCGGTGCGTTCGTCACCGCGGTGTTCACCGTCGCGGTTTGCGCGTCACCAGCGGAGATCGCCAAGCCAGTGCTCGACCCCGCGGTGGCAGTCGCGCTGATCGTCACGTTCGACAACCCAGTTGCCGAAACGACGAGCGATTGTGTTCCGGCGGTCGCGCCGAGCGTCCACGATGTGAGCGCCGCGATGCCCTGCGCATTCGTGACGACGATCTCACTGCTCGGAACCACGCTGCCGCTTCCAGAGGCCGGCACGAACTTCACCGAGATGCCAGAGACCGGATTCCCCGATGCGTCGGTGACCTTCACCGCTGGTGCCGTCCCCACCGTCGCGTTCACCTGCGCGGACTGCCCGTTGCCCGCGGAGATCGCCATGGTCGTGGCCGCGCCGGCCGCCATGCTGAATGAAGTACTCGTCACCGACGGCAGCGAATTGCTGGTCGCGCTCAGCGTATAGCCGTCGCTCGCCTTGTCGATTTTGAGATCATCGAACGTGGCCACGCCGCCAACGGCGCTGCGCGTGAGCGTGCCGCTGAGTGTTGCGCTGCCTGGGTTGTTGCCGAGTGCGATCGTGACAGAGTTCGTGGCAGTCGTCGCGTTGCCACCGACGTCGTGCAGCGCAATGCTCACCGGCGAGAGCGTTACGTTCGGCGTTCCGTTTACCGGTTGCGCCGTGAATACCATCTGCGAGACGAGACCTACCTGAATTGTCGCGGTGAACAGCACGTTGCTGCCGTTCGGAATGGTCGCCGTCACCGTCGCCGGACCAATCGTCGTTCCCGCCGTGAGCGTTGCTGACGCCTGCCCGCCGGCGTCGCTCGTCGAGGACGATGCAATCGATCCATTCGTCGCGCTCCACGTCACGCCCACGTTGCTCACGACGTTGCCGCCGGCATCCGTAACGGCGACCACGAACGGATTCGCGAGCGCGCTGCCTACTCGACCCGTCTGGTTGGCGCCCGAAACGGCGGCAATGTTCGTCGCAGCGCCGCCGCGTACGGTGAAGCTGAACGTCACCGGCGAAATCGTGCCGCCCGCGATCGATGCGGTCACGCCTTCGGCGCCCACGACGCTGCCGAGCGTGTATGTATTGCTCGCCACGCCGTCCAAGTTCGTGGTCGACGTCCCGGACCCGAGTGAGCCGCCGCCGGCGCTACGCGCCCACGTCACGCTCGTCCCCGCGACCGGATTGTTGAACTGGTCGGTTACGCGCACGCTCAACGGCGCGAGCACGCTGTGGATCGTATCGGCCTGGCTGTTCCCGCTCACGACCGCGACGGCTGCCGGATCGCCGGCCGTCGCTGTCGCGGCAATGCCAACGACGAATCCCGCCGCGCTCGCGACGAAGCTTTGCTGACCAACTGTGTTGCCCAATCGAAGCGTCGTCGACGCGCGGCCATTCGCATCGGTCGTGACGCTCGTCGAGCCGACGCTGCCGCCTGTCGGCGGCGAGAAGGTCACGTTGACGCCCGACACACCGACGCTGTCCGACGCGTTCACCTGCACGACAAACGCATTCGCGAGAGCGGCGCCGACCTTACCTGTCTGCCCGTCACCACCTACGAGCGCGATACTGGCGGGCGGCAGGACTACGGTCACCGAGACTTGATCGGAAACGAGATTCGGTGTCAACGCGCTGATCGTCGCCGTACCGCGGTGAGACAGTGCGCTAACCCTGCCGGTCGATCCAACGGTGGCGATGTTGGCATCGCTCGTGATCCAGTCGATGGGCGACGTGAGTGTTGCACCGCTTGAATCGAAGACCGTCGCGGTGAAGTCGTCCGACTCACCGGCTTTGATCGTTTCGGATCTCGGATTGATGACGACGCGTGCCGCCTTCGAGCCCGGCCCGGCATAGTCGATGACGATGGGCGGCATGTCGGGCGCGGGCTCGTCCGAACGGTGAGACCGCACCTGGCCGTGTCCGTAGAACTGCACGATACCGCCGAACGTGAAGCCAATGCCCGCGTCGAAGCGTTGCCCGTCCGAGGTCACCGGCACGGTGAGGTCGAGCGTCAGAGTGCTGTCGCTACCGTCGGACGAAAAGAACACCGTGGTGTCCTTGACGATGACCGTCGTGTCCGGGAAGCCGCGCAGCACGACGTGAACGCTGTCATACCGCACGCCGAAGGCGACGGCGTTTGCCGCGGCAAATTGCGCCGAACGCGAAAACGTCGGCACGAAGCTCACGTGGCCGACGTTGCGCGTCCCAGGGTCGGCCGTCGGCCGTGGGCCGGCGACCGGCGTATCCGAACAGGTTACGGTCGCCAGCGCCAGGATCGCTGTCGCGGACGAACGCAGGAAGGCGCGCATGAGGAGGGCGGGTGCTAAGGGGGGGAATCCGTGCGTTTCCAAAAATTGGCTCCTGCGCACAGTCCGTCAACGTCGTAGGTCACAGAAACACGACTTTCCGCCACTCGCACCGGCCTCTTCAGCTCGGAAACGAGGCTACCGAGCTGTGGCGTGGGATCGGCGCCGAGCCCGAGCTGCGACGGCCCGCGGCGCGCGATCTGGAAGCGATCAGACAGGCATCCGACGAACCCTTGACATCTAGGCATCCACATCCGAGCGTATAACCTAGATCGCTAGGTACACTCGAACCCGGTTGCCCCGATGAAGGATCTCCACGGCACGCTCGACGCCCTCGTGCTTCGCACGCTCACCTTCGGCCCGCGCCACGGCTACGACATCGTGCGCTGGCTCCGCGAACAGACGCAGGACGCGCTCGAAGTCGAGGAAGGCTCGCTCTACCCCGCGCTCTATCGCATGGAACGCGACGGCTCGATCGAAGCAGAGTGGGGCATGTCGGAGCTCGGACGCCGCGCCAAGTTCTACACGATCACCGATGCCGGTCGTCGGAGACTGCGCGCCGACACCAAGGCGTTCGCGCAATTCGTGCGCATCGTGTCGCCGCTGCTCCTGCCCACGTGACGCCGATGAAGCTCATCAAACGCTTCGTGCGCGGCGCGATCAAAGAAGAAGTCGACAGCGAGCTCGCATTTCACATCGACATGACGGTGCGCGACCTCGTCGCGCGCGGAATGTCCGAGCAACAGGCGCGCGCCGAAGCGCAGCGGCGATTCGGCGATGCCACCACGGTCACGGCCGAGTGCCGTCGCTTCGGTGAAGAGCGCGACCGCGTCGCGCGCCGCACCGAGTATCTCACCGAACTGCGTCAGGACGTCGCGTTCGCCGTGCGCCAGCTCGTGAAGACACCCGGTTTCACCATTGTTTCGGTGCTCACACTCGCGCTGGGCATTGGCGCGACGGCCGCGATGTTCAGCGCGCTCGACGCCGTCGTGCTGCGGTCGCTTCCCTTCCCGAATGCGAGCCGCATCGTCGACATCCATCCGCACCAGGCCGGCCGAAGGAATCTGGGCCTGACGCCTCCGGAATATCTCGCCTTCCGAAATATTAAAGAACTCGAATATGTCGCGGTGGCACGTTTGGGCGGCGGCGCGGCGCTCCAAATTGGCGATCTGCCGGAGATGGTCGATGCGGCCGCCGTGAGCGCGGACTATTTCGCGGTCTTCGGCGTGCGGCCGGAATTCGGACGCACGTTCACGCGCGACGAAGACGTGGAGGGCGGACCGGGCGTCGCGATTCTCAGCCACCGCTTCTGGATGTCACGCTTCAACGGCGATCCGGCGGTGCTCAACCGTGTGCTCCAGATCGACGGCAAGCCGCACACGGTGATCGGCATCATGCCGGCGTCATTCGACTTCCTCAAAGGCAGCGCCAACATCTGGGAGCCGCTCGCACTCGCTCCGGCCGCCGCGACGCAGTACGGCGCGCATTACCTCGAGGGCTACGCGCGCCTGCGCGCTGGCGTGTCGCAAGCTGTCGCATCGGCGGCACTCCTCAGCGCCGAGCATGCGGTCGCGGCACAGATTCCGGAGCGAACGCAGAGTCTGTCCGCGTATGAGATTCAAATCCGCAGCTTCTCCGACGATCTGGTGCACGACTATCGCGCGCTGTTGTTCATTCTCGTCGGCGCCGTGGGA
Source organism: Gemmatimonadaceae bacterium (assembly GCA_036499625.1). Lineage (GTDB taxonomy): Bacteria > Gemmatimonadota > Gemmatimonadetes > Gemmatimonadales > Gemmatimonadaceae > JAQBQB01. The sequence goes on along the minus strand of DASYDJ010000059.1, from coordinate 20,114 downwards.
TTCGTGCTGCTCATTGCGTGCGGCAACGTCGCAAACTTGCTGCTCGCCCGCGGCATGTCGCGCGCGCGCGAGCTCGCAATCCGCGCCGCACTCGGCGCCGGTCGCGGGCGACTGTTCCGGCAACTGCTCACCGAGAGTCTCGTGTTGTCGCTCGTCGGCGCGGCGGCTGGGCTATTCGTCGCTTTCATTCTGCTCCGGGCGCTTCCCCACATCAGTCCCGACGATGTACCGCGACTGGAGCGTGCACACATTGACCTCCGCGTCCTCGGGATGACGCTACTGCTCGGCATTGCGAGCAGCGTCATCTTCGGACTCGTTCCCGCATTGCGCGCCGCACGGCCGCAGTTGCAGCAGACGCTCCGCGAAGGCGGACGCGGTTCTGGTTCGGCGCGCGATCGATTGCGCGCGATCCTCGTCGGTGCGCAAGTCGCACTCACGCTCGCGCTGCTGGTGGGTGCCGGCCTGCTCATTCGAAGCGCATGGAGCATTCAGCACGTCGATCCCGGCTTCGATCCGCATGGCGTACTCGCCGCGCGCATCGTGCTGCCCGAGGTTCACTACGCCAGCGGCGACGCGGTGGTCCGCACGTATACAACGATTCGCGATGAGGCCGCGCGTATTCCGGGCGTGCAGTCCGTCGCGCTCACGTCTGTCGTACCGATGTCGAATTCAACGATGCGGTCGTCCGTCGCGCCGGGTGGCGCGGGCAAGTCCGACTCGCGCGAAGACGCAAACCTGCGTCTCGTGAGCGACGGCTATTTCTCGACGATGCGCATTCCGATGATCGCCGGACGCGACATCTCGCGCGACGACTTGGCGGACGGCGTGCCGGTCGCCGTCGTGAACGAAGTCATCATCCACACGCTGTGGCCGGGCATCGACGTGCGCGATGCCATCGGCCGGCGCATTGGTGCAGTCCCGACGCGTCGCAAGGATTTGCCGGAGTGGGAGATCGTCGGTGTGACGAAAGACCTGCACGAAGCGGCGCTGACGCAGACGCCCGATCCCGAGATGTACGTGCCGTACCAGCAGACGGCCGACGCATTCTGGCCGTTCCTCGGACGATCGCTCGTCGTCGTCGCGAGACTCGCCGACGAGCACGCGGCGCCGGAAACGCTCGTGCGTCCACTACAGCGCGTCATCGCGCACGTGGATCCGTCGCTGCCGATTGCCGATTCGAAATCCGTCGAGGGCTACCTGTCGGATTCCGTCGCGACAGCGCGCATGAACACGATTCTGCTGTCGCTCCTCGGCGGCATCGCACTCGTGCTGGCAATGGTCGGCATCTTCGGCGTCGTCGCGTACTTCGTGCGGCAGCGAACGTACGAAATCGGCGTGCGGTTGGCGTTGGGTGCAACGCCGAGCGACGTGTGGCGATTCGTCGTGCGGCGTGGAATGGCACCGGTCGTCGGCGGCATGGTCGCTGGAATCGGATTGTCGCTCGCGACATCCGCGCTCCTGCGTGGGCAGCTCTTCGGCGTGACGGCACATGATCCGGCCACGCTTGGTGTAGTCGCGAGTCTCATGGCGGCTGTCGCGCTGCTCGCTATCTATGTGCCCGCACGCCGCGCGGCGCGGGTACCGCCGGCGATTGCACTGACGTCGACCTGACGTATCCGTTGCGCATGCTCTAACGCCGAGTCCGCCGTCGCCACGGCGCAAGTTGTGCTTTGGATACTCGACAGAAAGCCAACTCGAACGGCGATTGTAACACTGTGAGCTCGTACGCTGACGTCTTGTCCGGCGCGAGGCAGGTCCTCGAGCGCAACTGGCGTGAAGGTCGCACGCCTGGCGGACTCGTGTATGGGTACACGTGTCCAGACTCCACCAAGTATCCCGATCAGTTCTTCTGGGACTCGTGTTTTCACGCGCTCGCGTGGAGTCGAATCGATCCGCGTCGCGCGATGCAGGAGCTCCGATCGTTAGGCGCGCCGCAGCAAGCGTCAGGCATGATCGGTCATACGACCTTCTGGCAGGGACCTGTTCGTCCGGCGCGCGCACTCACGTACAACCTGCTGCATCGGCGTGCATTCCAGACGGCGACGATTCAACCGCCACTGCTCGGTTGGGTCTGGGCGGAAGTTGCCGAGCGTTCGGGAGACGCGGCCTTCGCGGACGAGGGACGCGAAGTGGTGCGTCGCTTCCACGAGTTTCTCGACCGCGAGCGTGCCGATGCCGACGGTTTGATCGGCATTCTGCAGCCCGATGAAACGGGACTCGACGCGACGCCCGCATATGACCAACCACTCGGCTGGCGCAGTCATCCCAAGGTTGGCTTCTGCGCGCTGCAGGCGTTCAACCGCCGGCGTGGATACGACTATCGCCGAGTCGTCGCCGACGGCGGCTTCCATGCGACCGACGTGCTCATGAACACCGCATGGATACTCGGCTGGGAAGGACTCGCGCGATTGGGTCAGCCTGGAGCGGCTGCTCGCGTGGAGCAGCTCACGGCCGCGTTGGTACGTCGCCTTTTCGATCGCAAAGCCGGCATCTTCTTCGCGGAAGGTCCGACTGGGGAGCGACTGCGGGTCAGCACGTGGGCGGGTCTGGCTCCGCTCTCGCTCAACCGGCTGCCCAACGACGTCGCTCGCCGCGTCGTTGATGAGCATCTTCTAAACCCGCGGTGTTTCTGGCTGAACTATCCGGTGCCGAGCACCGCGGCGTGCGAGCCGAGCTTCATTCCGGGAAGCGACAAGTACCTCTGGATCGACCGGTATTGGCGCGGGCCGACGTGGCTCTTCACCACGTGGTTCATTCAGCGCGGACTCATGCGGCTGGGCTACGAGGCCGAAGGCGCACATCTCGCCGACCGAACGCTGGCATTGGTGCGCCAATCCGGCTTTCGCGAATACTTCAATCCGCTCACCGGCGAGGGCATGGGCGCGCACAACTTCGGCGTGTCGACGATCGCGGTAGAGTGCGCGGCGATCGCGGAACACGGGCCGGAGGTTCGGCAGTCGGTGGCGTGATGCGGGAGGGGCATACTCCTTGCTGAGTTACGGTTGATTGTTCCCGCTCCCAACCGGTGCGAACTCTCGAACCCCTTTCCCTCTCTATTTCGACGATCGAGCCGGGTTCCCCAGGCCGCACGACAGTATTGCAGGTGAGATGATGGTACCGCAGGACAACGCCCGCGACGCGCACAAAGAGACGACGAGTATGTCGCCGCCTCGGGTGCTTCGCGCTGGCGGTCACGAATGGCACGTGCGGGAAACACGGTATTCCCCCGCGGATCGACGCACCGGCACGTGCCTGATCTTCGACGCCGAATCAGTGATTCGCCGCGTGCGCAACTTCCCTCCGAATTGGCGCACCCTACCTGACGACGAGCTCTACTCGATCTCACTCGGCGCCTGAAAGCTCGCTCAGAGCCAGTCAGAGCTCGCGCGTCATCTCGATCATGGTTCGCCGGAAGCCGGCTTCGGCGAAGAGATGCTGTGCACCGCTATTCTGTTCCGCCGTCGACAGCACAACCCGTGGTGTGCCGCGCTTCGTGAGAGCGGCCAGTGTCGCGTCGAGCAGCGCGCGACCGATGCCGCGATGACGATGGTCCGGATCGACGACGATGTCATTCAAGACGCCCGCCGGTCCGCGAAGGCTCATGTAGTCGAAGCCTTCGACAGTTGCGAACGCATAGCCCAATACCGCGCCATCGCCCTCCGCGACAAGAATGAACGCGTCCGGTTCATCCAGCTGCGATGCGAGGAATTTCCCGTAGAACTCCGCGGTTCGCGGAGCCTCGGGAATGAAGCGCGCCGGATCGAACTCATGGTGTACGCGTACGAGCAGCGCGCCGAGTTGGCCGAGGGTCGGGACATCGGCGGGCGTCGCCGTTCGAATCGTGAACGCCGGAGTGTCAGATGATTGCACGTTGTAACTCTCGTTCGGTCATCGAGGACTTCTGAATGGATAGGCACCAGCGAGCAACGAATCGATGACGCGTCGGCTCACCACGCAGTGAATCGTATCGCATCCCTCTTTCCTCATCGAGGTCATGCATGCCTACCGACACGATTCACAATCTCGACGGCGTCATCGCCGCGCTCAATCGACACCAGCAGCGCGCCACATACAGCGCCGTGGCGGCGCTGCTGGAACAGTCTCCACGGCTTCTCATGCACAAGCGTCCGCGCGCGCAGGAAAATTCGTGGATCGTCTCCAAGGCCACCGGCCGCCCGACCGGCTATCCGGACGAGGACATCCATCCGCAACTGACGCTCAACGAATCGGTGCTGACCACGCGCGAAGAGCTCGCGGAGTGGTTGGCGGATCACGAATAATAAGTCGTCATTCCGAGGAGCGGAGCGACGAGGAATCTTCTGTCCCGTCAACTATAAGACGGTCGACGGTAGATCCTTCGTCGCTACGCTCCTCAGGATGACACTGGTTTGGTCACCGCTTCTCAGAAGCCACGTTCCAGCCGCTCACGACCGCGTGCGGCGTACCGTTGAGATCGCGCTTCGCGTACGTCGCCGTAAGCGAGCGCGACTCACCGGGTAAGAGTGTTATGTAATTATCATTCCAGAATACCGGCAGGGCCTCCTCTCCATCGCCTCCCACGATTTGGGCGCGCAGGAAGAATGCGATGGCCTTGCTGGTGTTCGTGACCGTCACGCGCGCTTCACTGCGGCCGGACTTGTCGGTCGAGAACGCTGCCGTCGTCCGAACCCGGGCGGCAGGCATGTTCCTGAGCGCCGTGAAGTCGGCGTAGCTCTTGACCGGCGTCACGTACCAGGTCGACGTGTCCGCGAGCACGTCCGGCGTCGTCGACAACCAGTAATCGTTCGTGCTCAACGCACGTCCGTCGGCGCCAGTGAGTCGAAGGTCGGCGAAGTATGCGCCGGTCACGCCGGCCGGCTCGGGCAGCGCGAACAGGCGCATACTCGAGTCGGCGGGAAGATTGATCGTCGTATCGCGCGCGAACACTTCCCTACCGTCCAGCGCGAGCGTACGTGCTCGCAGGTGCACGCTCGCAACGGGCGCGTGCGTCGCGTTCACGACGGCAATTGTCCGGTCATCATACGAGTAAAGAACGTGCACCGGCTCGTTTGCTTTCTTCGCGCCGAAATAGCCGCCGGCCGGGCGCAGGTACCAGTCGAACAGGTGCCAATAAATCGACGGCCACGCGTTGTTGAGCATCCACTGGATGACGCCAGTGGACGTGTACTTGTTGCGACGATACGCCTCGAACATCGCGCGCTCGCCCTCGTAGGTCATGAGTTGCGACGTCTTCGTGTAATCTTCAGCGCTCGTCGGCGCACCGAAGCGAGTCGATAGTGCGGTGTTGAATCGGTCAAGCAGATGCGTGAACTGCCCACCCGCCGCGTGGAAGAGCCACACGCTGTCGAGCGGCCACGCGACGTCGCGCCCGGGCATCATGCGACGAATGCTCTCGATGGGCGGAACGGCTGCGCCGGGACTCGTCTCGGTGTTGTAGCCCCAGCCGCCGCCATGCGTCACGTCCTGCAGCCAGTACGACGGCGGGACCCAGTCGTACGGGCCCGTCATCTTGACGCCGCTGTTCCCGGAGTACTGCGCGGGCTTGGCGCTCGCCGACGACAGCGTGGGATTCGGCCAGCGTGCCTGCTTCTCGATGGTGAGATACATCTGCTCGACGTCGCCCGGCGGCGGATTGTCGCTGCCGTTGAGCCAGACCAACGCGCTCGGATGCGAGCGCAACCGCCGAATCTGATCGCGCAGCGACGCCGCGGCGATGGCGTGCTGTTCCGGCCCCCACTTGGGCCACTCTTCAAACGCCTCGCAGCATACCCATCCAGTCATGACGAGGACGCCGAGGCTGTCCGTCCGCTGCCAGAAGCCGTCGTCCTCGTAATTCCCTTCGAGACGAACGGCGTTGAGATGCATGTCGAGCGCATAGAGCAGTTGCGCTTCTTGCCGCTCGGGTTGCGGCCGGAAGAACATGTCCGGCGCCCAGCCGCCGCCGCGAATCAGAATCCGCTTGCCGTTGACGCGAAACAGGTTCGCGCCCGACGAAGTCATTTCCGATGTGACTTCGCGTATACCAAATCTCAGATGCTGCTGATCGAGCGTGCGCCCGTTCGCCACGAATTCCATGTCGAGGTTGTACAGCTCGGGCTTGCCGAACTCGGACAACCCGGCCGGCCACCACAATCGCGGATGCGCCACGTGCAGTTGCGGAAAGCTGTCGGCACCGAAGTGCACAACCGAAGTGTCGCCGCCAGCCAGCGTGACCTCACGACTGAATGAAATGCTGCCGATGTGCCCGCGCAGTGTCCCGGTCACCGACTGCGACGACACGTTGCGCACCTTCGCGAACACCTCGAGGTCGGCGCTCGCGAGCGTTGCAGTGTCGACGTGGCTCACCACCTGAGGATGACGCAGCTCCACATCGCCGCTCGAGGTGAGCCACACCGGCTGCCACAGTCCCATGTCCTTGTCCGGCGGCGACGGATTCCAATCCACCCACGTTGTTTGGAGATCGGGCGGCGTCGGTGCCCAAATCTCGACCGCCAATACGTTCGTGCCCGACTTCGCCAAATGATCGGTGACGTCGAGCTCATAGCGCCGATACGTGCCGGCAATCTGACTCGAGTCGGCGAGTCGCTGACCGTTGAACCAGATGTTCGCGCGATAGTTGATGCCGTCGAATTGCAACGTCACGTGCTTGCCGTGCATCGCCGCGGGAACGCGGAACGTCGTGCGATACCACCACGGCGCGACGTACGGACTCGATGGGTCCATGTCCGTGTGCACGAAGTTCGCGCCAATGGCGTACGTCACGCCCGGCAGCGTACGGAAGTTCATGCCGAAGAACGGATCCTTGTAGACGCCGTCGGTCACGAGCGCGCCCACGACAGTCGACGGCGTCGCCGCCGCATACCACCCGCGCGGTCGATACGTTGCCGACGACAACGTTGCACCGTCGGTTCCGACTTTCGCTGACGACTGTAGCATCCAGCCATCGTGCAGCATGCGCCGCTCTTGCGCGCTGCTCGCCGCAGGATTCAACGCGACGCCGAGAATGCATGCCGTCAACAGTGCGATGCTTCGATTCACGATGCTGCCTCCACGAGACCGAACGGCCACCGCTTGCCGTTCCACGACCAGATGAGAAATGCCACGCCACCAAGCGCCAACACGCCAACGCCAAAGAGAATCACGAGTGGTTGCGTCGTTGCGAAGACGAAAACCCAACCGAGTAGCGCAACGATGCCGGGCAGCGGGTACAGCCACATGCGATATGGTCGCGCCATGTCGGGCGAATTTTTCCGCAGAAGCATGAGCCCCACGATCTGCCCCATGAACTGCACCAGAATTCGCGTGACGATGAGCGCATCGATCACTGTACCGAGCGAGAAATAGCCGGCGACGATCGAGAGTATGCCAAGCACGATCAACGACACGTGTGGAAAGCCCTTCGTCTTATGCAGTCGACCGAACGACTTGAAGAAGTAGCCACCCTCCGCCGCGGCATACGGGATTCGCGAATAGCCGAGCAAGAGCGCGAACACCGAGCCGAATGCGGTCCACAGCACGAGAAGCGTGAACACTGTCGCGACGCCCGCACCGTAGATCTTCTCCATGAAGATCGACACGATGAAGTTCGACTCCAGATGCTCGGCTGCCGGCACAAACTCGCGCCACGGCACCACGCCGATGATCGAGAGGTTGATTCCGAAGTAGATCACCGCGACGGCGGCCGTGCTGATGAGAATCGATCGCGGAATCACGCGGCCTGGATCGCGCACCTCGTCGCCGATGTAGCACACATCGTAGTAGCCGAGGTAGTCGTAGATGCCGATGCGCGAGGCGGCGCCGATGCCGAGGAAGAAGCCGAGCGAGAACTTGAACGCGCCCGGCGGAAAGTCGAAGGCGATGTGTGGACTGAAGTGCATCGCGCCGGTGACGATCACCGCGAGCACCGTGATGAGCGTCCCAATCCACAGCGCGATGGTGAGCGTCGCGATCGACGTGATGCGGCGATACAACAGCGCGATGTTGATCAGCCCAATCACCGTGATCAACACGAGCGACTCGGGACGCGTCAGCCCCTTCCATATGTAGCGCGCGTAGTCGGAGAACCCGATGTAGCCCGAGGCAATCTCCAGCGGTCCGCTGAGCACGAACTGCCAGACAAACAGAAACGCCATGAGCCGCCCAAAACGCGCCGGACCAAACGCCTCGCGCAGATACTGAAACGATCCGCCGGAACCTGGCATCGCGGCGCCGAGCTCACTCCACACCATGCCGTCGCAGATGACGATGACGAGCGCCACGACCCAACCGAGCATCGCCTGCGGACCGCCAAGGGCGGACATGAGAAGCGGGATCGTGATGAACGGTCCCACGCCAATCATGTTGGTCATGTTGAGCGCGGTCGCCGGCAACAGGCCGAACCGGCGCACTAGCTGCGGCTGTTCGGAGTCGGCGCGTGCGATCGCCGGGAGCAGGTCACTCATTTCGGAGCGGTGGCGGCTCGCATGGGTGCAACATTGCCAGTGAGACGCGGGGGTGCAAGGCGCGCGGTGCAGGACGCGAGTCGCAATCCTCGCCGCCGGCCTATTTCGCCGGGCACTTGACGCCGATCGCTAGCCGCCTTATCTAACACTTCGGTTAGATAACCAACTGGTTAGATATGTCCGCAGACTCCCTTTCCCTCGCCTTCGCTGCCCTCGCCGACCCCACTCGGCGCGCAATCCTTGCGCGTCTAACGGCCGGCGAGTGCACGGTTGGCGAGCTCGCTCGGCCGTTCGCCATGAGTGGACCGGCCGTCAGCAAGCACTTACGCGTGCTCGAGCGCGCAGGACTCGTATCCCGCGCGCGCGTTGGGCAGCGGAGGCCGTGCCGCCTCCGAGCGGCACCGATCAAGCAGGTAGTCGACTGGGCGGCGGACTATCGCGAGTTCTGGGACGCGAGTTACGAGCGACTCGACGCCTACCTCAATCATTTGATGTCCGACGAGGCAACCGATGACAGCGCCAAGTGAATCCGCGGCGGGCACGCGCCACAAAACTGTGTATTCCACGCCGAGCGAGCGCGAGCTGGTCGTGGTGCGGACGTTCGACGCGCCACGTTCGATCGTGTGGTCGGCATTTACCGATCCGAAGCACGTTCCGCATTGGCACACTGGACCGGACGGGTTCACCATGCCGCGCTGCGAGATCGATCTCCGTCCGGGCGGATCGTTCCACTACGGGTGGCGGAACGCACACGGTCGTGAATTCGACGCCACCGGTACGTACCGCGAAGTCGATCCGCCGAATCGCCTCGTGACCGTGACGAATCGCGACGGCGAAGAGAATTGCAACACCACGACGTTCACCGAGGAGAACGGCCGCACGACCGTAACTGTCTCGCTGCTGTTCGCCAGCCAAGCATCGCGCGACAAAGGCATTCCGTACACCAAGATTGGAACCGACACCAACTACGCGCGCCTCGACGACTATCTCGCAACAGAGCGAACAAAACGCTGATCTCGCAGAACCCGCAGCTCAGAACTCTACACCACACAGGAGATTCGTATGAAGATCAAGCTGGTCACCATCTACGTAGACGATTTGGATAAGGCCCTTCGCTTTTACACCGAGGTGTTGGGCTTCTCGAAGAACGCCGATTTTTCAAACGGCGGATTTCGCTGGCTGACCGTTGCGTCACCCGATGAGCAGAACGGTACCGAGTTGCAACTCGCGCTGAACAACAATCCGGCCGGCGCAGCATATCAAAAGGCCCTATTCCAACAGAACCAGCCAGCGATCATGTTCTTCACCGACGACATCAAGAGCGATTACGACCAGATCAAATCGCGCGGCGGTGAATTCACGATGCCGCCAACCGACACGAAGGGTTCGACCATCGCGCAGCTCGAGGACACCTGCGGCAACCTCGTTCAGATCACGCAACTGGCGCGCTGGTAGCACTTCCCCACTCCCAGTTTCATCGCACGAACGCGCGCCGCACGGCCATCATCCTCGAGATCACATGACCGAGTTCATTTCCATTCGCGGCGCGCGCGAGAACAATCTGAAGGACGTCTCGCTCGAGATTCCCAAGCGGAAGCTCACGATCTTCACGGGCGTCTCGGGCTCGGGAAAATCGTCGATCGTGTTCGACACGCTCGCCACGGAAGCACAGCGGCAGCTCTACGAGAACTTCTCGCTGTTCGTCCGCAACTTCCTGCCGAAGTATCCGCAGCCGGACGCCGACGCGATCGAGAACCTGCCCATGGCGGTCATCGTCGACCAGAAGCGACTCGGCGGCGGTTCACATTCGACGGTCGGCACGGTGACCGACATCCAGGGTGTGCTGCGCCTGCTGTTCTCGCGCGTTGGCAAACCGTCCGCGGGAAGTGCGATCGCGTATTCGTTCAACGATCCGCGTGGCGCATGTCCGGAGTGCGGCGGCCTTGGAAAGAAAGTCGGCGTCGTCTCCGACGATTTCCTCGACATGAGCAAGTCGCTCAAGCAGGGCGCAATTCAAGTTCCATTCTTCAACGAGTGGGACACGCAGTTGTACACCCAGAGCGGTTTCTTCGACGTCGACAAGAAGCTGAACAAGTTCACGAAGGCGGAGATGGAGCTTCTGCTCCATGGAAAGGATCGGAAGTTCGCGCTCAAGGTCGGCGGAAAGACAGTCAATCTGACGTACGAAGGCATCATCGCCAGGATCGAGCGGCAGTACGTGCAGCGCGACATCAAGACGCTCAGCGAACGCACGCAGAAAGCGGTCATGCCCTATCTCAAAGAGCGAGAGTGTCCCGCGTGCAAAGGCGCGCGGCTCAATGCGGCGGCGCTCGCGAGCAAGATCGGCGGACACAACATCGCCGAGCTATCGGCGATGGAAATCGGCGAGCTGCTCGACGTCGTACGGGCGATCAAGGAGCCCAAGGCCGCGCCAATCGTGCGCGCGCTCGCCGACCGGCTGCAGGCCGTCGTCGACATCGGGCTCGAATACCTGAGCCTCAATCGCGAAACCGACACACTGTCCGGCGGCGAATCGCAGCGCGTGCGAATGGTGAAACACCTCGGGAGCAGTCTCGTCGACGTCATGTACATCTTCGATGAGCCGAGTGTGGGCCTGCATCCGCGCGACGTGCACAGACTCAACGAGCTGCTCGGCAAGCTGCGCGACAAGGGCAACACAGTGATCGTCGTCGAGCACGATCCCGCCGTGATCGAGGCCGCCGATCACATCGTCGACGTGGGACCTGCCGCCGGGCGCGGCGGTGGAACGATCGTCTTCGAAGGTTCCTATGCAAAACTTCTCGAATCCGACACGCTCACCGGCCGCCACCTCACGCGCACACTTCCAATCAAGAAGGATGCGCGCAAAGCCGCCGGTGCGCTGCGCATCAAGAACGCCCGCGTCAACAACCTAAAGAATCTCTCGGTCGACATTCCCAAGGGTGTGTTCACCGTCGTGACCGGTGTCGCGGGCTCGGGAAAGAGCTCGCTCATCGATGAGAGTTTCCTCGTACAACACCCTGGCGCGATCGTGATCGATCAATCGGCAGTCGGCGCCTCGACGCGAAGCAACCCCGCGACGTACACCGGCGTGATGGACGACCTGCGCAAAGCGTTCGCCTCGGCGAACAAGGTGGACGCGGGATTGTTCAGCTTCAATTCGAAGGGCGCGTGCGAGGCGTGCAACGGTTCGGGCGTCGTCTATACCGATCTCGCATTCCTCGACTCGTTCAAATCGCCGTGCGAGATCTGCCAAGGCCGGCGCTTCAAAGACGAAGTGCTGGCGTATCATCTCGACGGCAAATCGATCAGCGACGTGCTCGCGATGACCGTCGCGCAGGCGGTGGAATTCTTTCAGAAACGCAAGGAAGTCGTGCGCAAGCTGCAGGCGATGCACGACGTCGGTCTGTCCTACCTCACCCTCGGCCAGCCACTGAGCACGCTCTCGGGCGGGGAATGCCAGCGTATCAAGCTCGCGAGCGAGCTACACAAGGACGGCAGCGTTTACGTGATGGATGAGCCGACCACGGGACTGCACATGTCCGACATCACGCATTTGTTGGAGATCATCGATCGACTTGTCGACGGTGGCAATACGGTGGTCGTGATCGAGCACAATCTCGACGTCATCCGCCGCGCTGACTGGGTCATCGATCTGGGACCCGAGGGTGGCAGCAAGGGCGGCGAAGTGGTGTTCGAGGGGACGCCTGCGGCGCTGGTGAAAGCAAAGGGGTCGTTGACCGGACAGTATCTGCGCTAGTGCGACCCCGTCTGCGCCGCGAACTGTTTAAAGAACTCTTCTGATCGGCGCTCCATCTCTTCGGGCGATAAGTCTTCCTTCCGTGTAGCGATCGTCCACTGGTAGCCGTACGGGTCGGTGAAGGTGCCGCTCCGATCGCCCCAGAACTGATCGGTCATTTCTCCCATCGGTCCGGACGAGGTCTGCGCACCTGCCTTCACGGCGCGATTGAACAACGCGTCGCAATCCGGCACGTACACCCACAGCGAGATCGGCGATCCGCCGAGCGCCTTCGCGCTCTTCGCGCCGCCCATCTCGTCGTTGAGCATGATGCGCGAGTCGCCGATCTGAAGCTCGGCGTGAATGATCTTGCCATCGGGCCCAAGGGCTCGGCCCTTCTCCTCGGCGCCGAGTGCCTTCTTGTACCACTCGATGGCCTCGGCGGCTTTGTCGAGGATCAGTTGTGGGGTGACCGTGTGAAATCCTTCCGGAATTGGACTCTTTGCTTTCGCTATTGTTTCCTCCGTCCTTACAGATGAACCCGAGAGCAAGCGCGGCGAATCACGGCAGGGCGTATGCCATTTGCTGGAGTCACAGGAGCCGCAGACGTTCGGAGCAGCTCGTACATCCGCATCGACACGATCATGCCGACTATTGGAGCAAACCAGTAGATCCAATGGCTCATCCAGATGTTGCCTGCGACTGCCGGCCCCAACGTTCGCGCAGGATTGAAGCTACCGCCAGTGAGCGGACCGGTCACCAACGCGCCGGCGAACACCGTCGCGCCGATCGCGAACGGAGCGACTCCAGCCGGCGACCGCGCGTCCGTTGCGACGCCCATGATCACGAGGCCGAGGATCGCGGTGTAACCCCCTTCGACGACGATCGCACGTGCGGTGGAGACGAGCGGTACCGTCGCGCCAAAATTTCCGACCGGACCAAGAATCCAGCCGAGCACGAACGATGCGGCGATTGCGCCGAGACATTGCGCCACGATGTACGGAAGCACGTCGCGTCGCGGGAACCGGCCGATGCTCCAAAACCCGATGGTAACGGCGGGGTTGATGTGTGCACCACTCAAATGTCCCATCGTCGCCACAACGAGAGCGACCGCGACCCCGAACGCGAGCGACACACCTACTGCGCCAAACGCGTGCGTCGTCGCGGCGACCATCGCTGCGCCCGGCCCGATGGCGACTAGAATGAAAGTGCCAGCGAATTCGGCAGCGTAACGGCGGAAATCGTTTTGCCGTGCGCTCGTCGTGGTCATGTGACAGCCGGCGCCTGACCACCGAACCGCAGGTACTCTGCGAATTCATTCGGAAGGTCACTCGTGCGAATCGCATCGATCGCCGCATCGATGTCATAGTCGACTCGCACAGAATCAACGGCGATCGTTGCATCGCTTCCGACGGTGACGATCGCATAGCCTGCTCGCCAATCTCCATCCTTCGGCCGACCGACACTGCCGGTGTTGACGAAATGCACACCGCCGACGATCCGGTGCCACGGTCTATGTGTGTGCCCGAACGCGATCAGGTCGCCCGTCGTCGCGCCGGCGACGGCGGCCATCTTCGTGCAGAAGCTGTCCGCCCGATCCTCGGTCCAGTACGTGACGTTGTTGAGCGGCGTGCCGTGCACGAGCATTAACGTTGGACCTGCGACGTGTCCGCCGAGCGGCCGAACGTCGAGACGAAATGGAAGTTGGCGCAGGAATGCCTTCGTCTCGGTCGTGACGTGCGCGCGCGTCCAAGCGTAACTCGCGTGCGATAGCTCTTCCTGGTGAGCATCTTCGTAGCGACACCCGCAGTGTTTGTAGTCCGTCGCGACCGTCGAGTCGTAATTGCCGGCGACGCCCTCGATACGAGCATCGCGAAGCCGTTGCACGACCTCGTTGGGCCAGGGCGCGTAACCGACCAGATCGCCCAGATGAAACGCGGCGTCGACGTCGCCGCGCGTTTGGATGTCGGCGAGAACAGCATCGAGCGCCGGCAGGTTTGCGTGGATGTCGGAGATGAGCGCGTAACGCATGCGACGTTCAGCCTCACGTGCAGCAATCGGATTCACAACCACAGGCGCGCGTCGAGCTCTCGGGTTTCGTCGCCCGCACGAATGCGCTCATGATCTTGCCTTCGACTCCGTCAGCCAACGCCGCGTCGAGCCCTGTTCCCGTGAGAAGCGCCGCGGCATCGTCTCTCGTGTACATACGCGTCGGCTCGATGCTCGCGTCTGTGAACCCGGCCTGCGTGAGCAGATCGATGAACTCCTGCTCCTCGAGAGCTCCAGCGACGCATCCGGTCCACAGGGGCATGTTCGCCTTCACAGAATCCGCGAGCGCGCCGCGCACGACGATGTCGCTCACGGCGAGTCGCCCGCCAGGTTTGAGCACGCGGAAGGCTTCCGTGAGGACCGTTCGCTTATCACCCGAGAGGTTGATGACGCAGTTCGAGATGATCACGTCGACCGTGTTCGACGGAAGCGGAATCGATTCAATGTGGCCCTTGAGAAACTCGACGTTCGTCGCGCCGGCCTTCTTCGCATTCTCGAGGGCGAGCGCGAGCATCGCATCCGTCATGTCGAGCCCATACGCCTTGCCCGTCGGCCCAATGCGCTTGGCCGACAGTAGCACGTCGATCCCGCCGCCGGACCCGAGGTCGAGGACGACATCGCCCTCGTGAAGTCCTGCGAGCGCCGTCGGATTACCGCAGCCGAGTGAGGCAAGGAGCGCTTCGGTTGGGAGTCCGGCGGTCTGACCAGCGTCGTAGAGATCCGACGTGATCGGATCCCACGTCTCACTCGTCGACCCGCAACATCCGCTCGAGCTCGGACTGCAACACGCGTCCTTCGATTCGCCGGCATCGCCCTCGGCGACTCGCTGCGCGATGGCGCCGTAGCGCTCTTTCACAGTATCACGAATCGTTTCGATCGTGACGGGAACTACATCCGTGCCTCGAGTTTTCATTTTCTCCTCCAGAATTCAATCAATAAATGTTGATATATTGAGCAAAAAGAAAATCGTCAGTCGCAACAGCCAGACGTATTCCGCACCGATAGCGCACGGCGCGACGGTTTCAGATCTCCAATCGCCTCGCTCAGTTCGGCGAAAACCTCGGCGTTGAGCGAGTAGTGTACCCAGCGACCCTCCTTCCGATCGATGACGATGCCGGCCTCCTTGAGCACCCTCAAATGGAATGACAGTCGCGATTGCGCAGCGTCCAACTCATCCTGTAGCTCACACACACACCGCTCGCCGTGTCGCAGCATCTCGACGACGGCGAGGCGTGTTTCGTCCGACAGGGCGTGGAAGAGCTCGACCGAGCGCGCCAGGGTTGCTGTGGTGGGCATGTGTGAAACATATCAAGTTTTGTTGATTGGTCAAGCCGCCACGCTCTGCGACTTCACCGACTCTTCCACGGATTCGACAGCGCCGGATTGTGCAGGAACGCCGTATCGGTGAGACTCGTGAGAAACGCGATCATGTCGAGCCGCTCCGCTGGCGTCATCGCGAATCCGTGCACGTTGGGCGCTTTGTTCGGATTGTCGTGACCGACGCCGGCGAACGGCCCTGACGCAATCGTTCGACCGCCGGCGGCGTAATGGTCGAGCACGTCGCCGAGCGTCGCGATGCTGCCGTCGTGCATGTACGGACCGGTCACGGCGACGTTGCGCAGCGTCGGCGGACGGAACTTTCCAATGTCGTCACGCTTGTGCGTGATCTCATATACACCAGTGTTCGGCGACGGATACGAGTAATCGCCGGCAACGTTGTAGAGCCCCGTATTGAAGAACGATGCATGTGCGGACGTGTCGCCCGCATATCGCACTGCGCCGCTGAAGTTCCAGCCACCGTGACACTGGAAACAGCTTCCGCGCTGTCCAGAGAAAAAGATTCGCTCGCCGCGCTTGGCCGACGGCGAGATGGCGTCGGTATCGCCCTCAAACCGATAGCGGTCGTACGGCGAGCGCACGGAGATGATCGTTCGCTCGAACGCGGCGATCGCGCGCGTCACGTCGCCGAGCGTGTACGGATCGCTCGACTCCGGAAAGGCTCGTCGAAAGAGACGCTGATAGAGCGTGTCGTTCCGCAATTGCGCGAGGAACTGTGCTTCCCGCCCCTTTAGTCCCAGCTCCACGGGATCGGTGCCGAGCATCGGGACGAGTGCCTGCTCCTCGAGCGACGTCACCGTCGGATTGGCCCACGTGAGCGCGGGAAGATATGCGACGTTCGCGAGGCTCATGCTGCTCCGCGGATGCAGCTGTCCCGTCGCACCCTCGGCGCGCGCCTTCCCGTCGGTGAACGCGTACTGCTGCTGATGACAGCTCGCACACGAGCGTTGGCCTGTCACCGACATTCGATTGTCGTAGAACAGTCGGCGTCCGAGCTCGACCTTCACGGCGCTCATAGGATTGTCGGGCGGCACCGGCGGTCGCGGAAACGGTGCGGGAATGTCCCACTCGTACTCCGCCTGACGCGTCGCGGCGCCCGCGACGAGGCACACGGCCGCGAGCGGGATGAGAAACCGGAGACGTTTTCGCGATCGGCGGCGACGCACGCGGGGAGTCACGACTCCAACGCTACTTTCGCGTTTGAACGACGGTGAGCGACGTCAACATGCGAATCGATCGCGCGCCGCGTTTGTCCTTCGGGATGACGAGGCGAAAGGAACCGTTCTCGCCAAACAGCGGCTTCCCGTCGGCTTTATCTGCCAGCAGATATTGGCCATCAGTCATGTCGGGATCGAGCTCGCCGAGCGAGAAGACGACTTGATAGCCGTCGGATGCGGATGCGATGACATACGTTGCGAGCGCCGGCCCGCGCATCCCCGCACCAAACGGTACGCCGGCTTTCTTGAGGACGTCGGCGAGCCAGACGCCTTCGTATGTCGTCGCTATCCCGTTGCTGTTCGTCGTGACGCTCGCGCGGGGCATGGCGCCGAGGTCAGTCGCCGTCAGCGTCAGCGGTTGTGTCACGGCGCCCGAGACGGAAATCGATGGCGTTGCCTGCTGCGCGCGAAGCGGTGCGACGCTGGCCACTGCGGCGACGAGCGATAGTCCGATTGCACCGACCAGCCTCGAGACACTTGATGTCACACGCATCAGTCGTTCACTCCGGTGATGACTTCTGTTGGCGTCCGTGACATTCTGCGAGCAACTCCATGTTGTGTGGCGAGCTCAATCTGACACACGGCTGCCGGTGTTGAGAAGCGGAATGAATTTGCGCCAAACCAGCACAACGCCAAACTCCGCCCAATCGCAAACATCAGATTGAATCGAGCCGTCGGAAACGTACTGCGGGAAGCGAGCACTAGCACATTCCTCAACGACGACTCGACACGTTGAGTCAACTCGTCTCGGAGAAGCTCGCCGAGTTGGATACCAACGTGAGCTTGCGTCGGAGTGGACAGACCGCGACGGCATTCGCGCTCGTCGAGACTGGCCACGGCAAGCGGACGATGGATTCGATTCGCGTCGTTCTGGCGGAAGTCTTGGCGCACGAGAAAACGCTGCTCGCTCGCCGACAGGCCGATGAAGACGGATGGGCGCGAACCGCGACGATGGCGCTCATCGGTGGAACGCTTGCCGCGGCAATCCTGGCCCTCTTTCTCAATGGGCTTCTGACGCGATACGCAACGGCGCAAGCAGAAGCAAAGCGCAAGCTCGACGTTCAGAATGAACAACTGTGCCCGGCGATCTGACGGTGGTGAGCCAGCCGGGTGAGGGATCGACCTTCACGCTCTCGTTGCCGCTGGATTCCGGGGCTCGCGCCCCAGCGATCAGCACGTTCGACGGACACTCGTCAGAGCGACCGGCCGGCAGCTCGACCGTTCAGACCGACTGAGATTCGCGGCGTATCGCTCGGGCCAGCCAGTGGCATCGCCGGGCAGCTGACAACCAGCTGTCATTACGCACTCCGCACGCACGCCGCACGTACTCCGTACGTACTCCGCACTCGGGTGACTATTCTCGAATGCTACCCGTACGTTTCCGTACAGCACGACCGTGCGTTCGCTGATGGCTGCAGCGGCTTGCGGTAGGCCACGCAGGTGCTAGACTCGGTGACGGACGCGCTGTGATTCATCGCGTTCCTGGCCCACGGCTTACGTGGGAGTCCAGCGGTTGGTACGTGCGACGCATGATGAGCGTTCATTATTATGATTTCTTGAAGAAGCCCGCTCCGTCGACTGCGCGCGCCGTCGACGGTGTCGATGCGGCCATCGCGTCGCGCCGACCATCGCGAGCCGCCGAACTTCTGAACGAGATTACGGCAACGGGCTCGTTCGAGCTCGACGAGCTGGCGCGCACGCTCGTCGTCACCGATGCGACGTTGCAGGCCTACCTCTCGGCTGCCGTGCCCATTCCGCTCGAGCGGCAGCTCTGCCTCGCATTGTTCGTGATCGAGCGTATTCCGTCGCTCGCGCGAAAAGGGCGAAAGTTGCGGGCACAAGTGCAGGCAGCGATCGCGTTTCAGGAACATGCGACGGAGACTCACATGCAACCGCCGGCGACGCGAATCTGGCCCGGCGTGCGCGGCGACTAGGGCCGCACCAGCGCGACGTACGCCGCGCATGAACGATAGGAACTGGTGTGTGAGCGGACATGCGTCTGCGCCGCCGACACGGTCGTGCGTGAGGAGCAGCCATCGCGCGCAGCGTTCCTGATAATGCTCATTAGTATTTAATGACGCTCCGGCATTTGTGACGCATCGCACATTCTGCGTGCGCTTTTCACACATCGCATCCGGACACATGCATCCACTTCGTGGTCGCGGCATCGCGCGGTGCGCTTTTTGTTGATGCGTTAAGCATTCCAACAACGGAGGCCTCATGGCCCGCACTTCATCCTGGATGGCCCGGTCCGCCATCGCCGCTCTCGCGGTCGTTGCCGCTGCGTGTAGTGACAGCAACCTCACCGGTGTCATTTCGCCGCTCAACGTGTACCGACAGACGAATCTCGTTGCCGATGCGTCCGGTACGAGCGCGACGACCGTCGACGCCAGTCTCGTCAACCCGTGGGGACTCGCCTTTGGGCCGACGGGCACGCTGTGGGTCGCGAACAACGGCACCGGCACGTCCACACTGTACGACGTCACCGGCAACAAGTTGACGACGACCGTTTCGATTCCGGGCGCAGCACTTCTGAGCTCGGGTGTCCCGACCGGAGTCGTCTTCAACTCGACGAGCGATTTCATCATTCCGAATGCCGGCGCCGCGCTCTTCATTTTCTCCGGCGAAGACGGCTCGATTTCGGCGTGGAACAGCACAGCCGGCAACTCGGCGCAACTCGTCGTGAATCGCGAGACCAGCAATTCCGTCTACAAGGGGATCGCGATCGCGTCGAACAGCGGCGCGAACTTTCTCTTCGCGACGGACTTCAAGAACGATCACATCGACGTGTTCGATCGGAACTTCGCGTTCGTGAAATCGTTCACCGACACATCGGTGCCGTCGGGCTATGCTCCGTTCGGTATTGCGAACATTGGCGGGCAACTCTTCGTCACGTTCGCCAAGCAAGCGGGACCTGACGACGAGGACGACGATCCGGGCGTGGGCAACGGATACGTTGACGTGTTCAATCCCGATGGAACGTTGTCGAAGAGATTCGCGTCAAATGGAAAACTGAACTCGCCCTGGGCCGTCGTCGTTGCGCCCTCAACTTTCGGAGCGTTCAGTGGTGATGTGCTCGTCGGAAATTTTGGAGATGGCCTGATCAGCGCGTACGATCCGGCCAGCGGGGCGTTCGTTGACGTCCTTCGCGACGCCAGCACGAATCCGATCGCGATCGACGGGCTGTGGGGCCTGACGTTCGGGCCTGGTGCGTCAGCGTCAACGCTGTATTTCAGCGCAGGGCCGAACGGCGAGAGTCATGGGTTGCTCGGCAGTTTGACCGCGCCGTAATCGACGAGATCCGGACGGTGGAGTGGCTCGATCGAGGAT
>DASYDJ010000058.1:0-2299 GCA_036499625.1 Gemmatimonadaceae bacterium | reverse complement strand
GCTCGCTTCGGCTTCCGCATCGAGTCCTTTTCGAAACTCGCCGCGAGTCATTCCGTCGCTGATGATATCACGCACAAGTCCGATCAAACGGGACATCGCGCGGCGCGTCCGCGTACGGAGCGCAGGGTAGAGCGGCCCTTCGGCATCGTCGCTCTCGACAGCGGTATTCAACAGCGGGCAGCCGCCTGGAAGCACGGGATTCTCAACGAGACTGGCGACAGCTTCCGCAACAGCGACGAGACGAGCGGCGGCCGAGGCACCAGCCGCGGCGACCGTCGCACGAATGCGATCGCCGTGCAGTCGCGTCGCATGATCGAAGGCGGCGAGCGCAATCTCTTCCTTACTCTCGAAGTGGCGATAGAGGCCGCCCTTCTCGAGACCAGTCGCTGCCATCAGATCGGCGACGGTGGCGCCAGCGTAACCGAGTCGATTGAAGATCGGTGCCGCCGTGCTGATGATTCGCTCGCGGGTGCGTTCGCCTTTGGTGTCAGCCATTGTAGATCTCGCGCCTCAGATTCGCTCGATGACGGCGGCGATGCCCTGTCCGCCCGCAATGCACAGTGTAACGAGCGCCGTGGCGAGTCCGCGACGCTCGAGCTCATCGAGTGCTGTGCCGACGAGGATGGCGCCGGTGGCACCGAGAGGATGGCCGAGCGCAATCGAGCCGCCGTTGACGTTGACGCGATCGGGATCGATGCTGAGATCGCGAATGGTTTTCAGCGGGACGACGGCAAACGCTTCGTTGATTTCCCACAGATCGACGTCGCGCGCATCCATTCCCGCCGACGCGAGCGCTTTGCGCGAGACTGTCGTCGGCGCGGTGAGCATGAGGATTGGATCGGAGCCGAGTGCGGCCATCGACCGAATTCGGGCGCGCGGACAGAGGCCGTTCGCCTGAGCGTACGCAGCTGACGCGACGAGAACGGCCGCAGCGCCGTCGGCGATCCCGCTCGAGTTCCCGGCGGTGTGCACGTGGTTCACAGGCGTCTCTGCGCGTAGCGCGCGCTTCATCTGAGAATTCTCATCGAGCTGTCCCGCATCGAGGCGGGCGCGCAGCTGGCTCAGTGCGACGTCATCTAGCGTCGCCCCGAGTGCGGCGAAGGCAGCGGGCAGCGCGGCGAGACCTTGAGCGGTCGTTGGGCGAGGAAACTCTTCGTGGTCGAGAAGAAGCGCGCCGGTTTCGGGATCGCGAACCGGCACGAGACTGTTCGCGAAGCGGCAGTCAGCGATCGCGGCAGCGGCTTTGGTTTGCGACGCGAGCGCGAACGCATCGACTTCCTCGCGCGACATGCCCTCGAGGGTCGCAATGATGTCGGCGCTGATACCCTGCGGCACTTGGCGAATGCGCGCACGCAGGCGTTCGTTGCCGCCATCGCCGACGCCGCTGCGATCGGGATTTCCGCCGGGCTCGCGGCGATCGGAGCCCATCGTCACGCGCGACATGCTCTCGACGCCGCCGGCAACGACGACGTTTTGAACGCCGCTCGCGATGCCGGTGACAGCGTAATGCAACGCTTGCAGCCCCGAGCCACAGGCGCGGGTCAGAGTCGTCGCGGGGACGGTAACAGGCCAGTCCGCGGTGAGCACAGCGTGGCGCGCGATGTTCGCACTTTGATCATCAACCTGGGTCACGCAGCCAAGGATGAGGTCATCGACGTCGCGGGTGGCGAGGCCGGTGCGATCGGCCAGCGCGTTGAGGATTTGCGCGACGAGTTCTTGCGGGTGCACGCCGGCGAGCGCGCCGGGATTCTTGGACGACAACGACCGTCCGCGACCGCGCGGCGTGCGCAGGGCATCGACGATTACAGCATCACGGAGCGACATGGCTCTGACTCCAGCGTATAGGCGCAACCAAAGAAAAGACCAAATGGTCGCATATGAATAAAAGCGACTGAACGGTCGTTTCGCAAGGATAGGCCATCGGTGCGGCCACTCGCTGTCCGAGCCCAGCCATATCTGCACCTTGTTCGATGTGCAGCACGCACTGGCGAGCGGGCGCTTGCACAGGTTGACGTCGGAGGAGACGTACACGAAGGGCGGAAAGTTCGGCGCTGACCAGATGTATCAGTTGCTCCAGGGCGCGCTCGCGGATGCGAAGAGCAGGGGACATCGGGTGCGGACGTCTGGCGTCATGGATTGGGCAACGCGTGGACGGGCGGCGAACGCCGGCCGCGTGTTCGGCATCACGGATCGTGGGTACAGGCTATAATTGGTCGTCGTCGCGTCGGCGCTCTGGAAAGAGTGGCCGACGCTTTTGCACGCCTCACCGGCGGCTGCACGAGAATACATATCGTATAAT
>DASYDJ010000057.1:0-109291 GCA_036499625.1 Gemmatimonadaceae bacterium | reverse complement strand
TCTGCGCAACCTCGTGACGGCGGAAGAAGCGTTCTTCTCCGACAGCTCGAAGTACACGCAGGACCTTACGCAGCTCAAGTATCAGAATTCCTCGGGTACCGTGGCGCCGGTCATCACGACGGGTGCCGGCTTCTGGACCGCAACGAATGCCCACACGCAGCTCCCGGGCGAGACCTGCGGGATCGGCATCAACACGACCAACCCGCTCAGCGGTGTAGTCGCGGCCGAAGGCGAGCCGGCCTGTCAGGCTCCGACCACTCCGTGATTCCGGGCTGACGGGTCGTCAACCACCGTCAACGACGCGGACCTTGGCACTGTGCCAGGGTCCGCGTTTTTCTTGGACCGTCTCATCGAGCCATCTAGCTTCACGTCATGCCGCCGATCCCCGCACCGCGCAAGTCCGGATTCACGAACACCACGCCCGTTCCACTTTTTTGGGCGCGCTACGGTCCGGTCGATGCGCCCAAGCTTCTGGTACTGCACGGCGGACCCGGCGCGCATCACGACTACCTGCTGCCGCAGATGCTCGATCTCGCCGACGAGTACGAGTTGGTGTTCTACGATCAGCGCGGCGGCGGCAAATCGCGGACAGACGATCGTGAGCCGATCACCTGGCAGACGCACGTCGCGGATCTCGATCTCGTGATCGACGAGCTGCAGCTCGAGCCGCTGTCGCTCGTCGGCTATTCGTGGGGCGGCCTCCTCACCATGCTCTACACGATCGAGAACGCCGCAGGCCGCGCTCGGCATCGACCGCATCGCATAGTCCTCATCGACCCCGCGCCGGTGAATCGTGGCTTTCGCTCGCAGTTCGAGGCCGAGTTTTCGCGGCGTCAGGCGTTGCCCGAAGTCGCTGCCGCTCGCGCCGCGCTGGCCAGCTCCGGTCTTCGCGACAGCGATCCCGACGCATATCGCCAACGCACGTTCGAGCTGAGCGTCGCCGGCTATTTCGCGAAGCCGACAGCCGCTCAGGGCCTCACACCGTTTCGCGTGACAGGCCGCGTGCAGCAGTCGGTATGGGAGAGCCTCGGCGATTTCGATTTGCTCGCCCCTGGCATGCTCGACTCTGTCGACGTGCCGACACTCATCGTGCACGGCGCCGACGATCCAATCCCCATCGCCTCGTCGGAAGCCGCCGCGCGGGCCATGGCCGCGTTGCTGATACCGATCGAGGGGTCGGGACACGTGCCGTACGTCGAACAGCCGTCGCGACTCTTTCCGCCAATTCGCGAGTTCTTGTCGGTGACGGCCGGCGAAGGCGACAACGCCGGAACCTCCCGTGCGTAGAAGTGATCGACTCCCGCCCAGTCGCGCTCCCTTGCGACAGCCCCCTGTGAACCGTTAGCTGTCACTATGTCCGTTCCCGAAACGCCTTCACATCCGTACATCGGCGTCATCGAGCATTCCGGCCGCCGCTACGTCGTGTCGTGCCGCGTGAGTTTCGACGGCATCGAGTACGTGGGCCGCTTGTGGTTTGCCGAGGAAGATTGGGACGACGCGGGCTCGCCGGACCGTGCGGCGATTCCGGGGCGCTCGCGCGAGGAAGTCATCACGCTCGCCCAGCAATTGACGCCGCACGAGCTCGGCCTTCGTCACCGCCGCGCGCTAGCTGAAAAACGCCGCTTCATCAAGCTGCGCCGCGTGACGGACGACGTGCTGACCAAAATCCGTTACATCAATCAGATCTCGATCGCGATGCGCGACGGCCTGCTCGACGCCGACGGCGCGAAGCAGGAGATCGACCTCACGGAAAAACAGCTTCACGAGTGCATCGAGCGGTTGCGGCACAGCGCTGGCGTCGAGGACTGATCTACAGTTTCAGGTTGGTCTGATCGATGGACTCACGCACCGCCGCGCACGCGCTCTCGCAGATCGCGGCGTATCTGGAATTGAGCGGCGCCAATTCATTCAAGTGCCGCGCCTATGCTGGCGCCGCGCGCGGCTTGCAGGCATTGGGCGCAGACGACCTCGCCCCGCTGCTTCACTCCGGTGAGTTAGCGAACGTGCGCGGGCTCGGACCGGCAACGCTCAGCGTGGTGCGCGACCTCGTCGAGTCCGGTGAGTCGCGCTACCTCGAACAACTCCGGCTGGAAACGCCCGAGGGTTTGCTCGAGATGCTCGACGTGCCGGGCCTCACGCCGGCGCGCATCCACCAGATTTATGAAACTCTAAACATCTCCACGCTCGAGGAGCTCGAAGCCGCAGCCTTGGACGGCCGCCTGGCCACGCTCCCGAAACTCGGCGACAAGACCGCGAAGAAAATTCTGCAGGGCATCGCCGCGGCGCGCACGCGCGGAACGCTGCGACGCTATCCGCACGCTCTGGTCGAAGCGCAGCCGCTGCTCGCCGCCGTACAGAGTCATCCGGACGTCGAGCACGCCGAGTTGGCGGGCGAGCTTCGGCGGCACATGGATGTTGTTGGAAGCGTGGACATCGCCGCCGCGTGCCGGGACAATCCGCAAGCGATCGCGCAATCGTTCACGCGCCTGCCGGGTGTTCGAACCTGCACCGGCGATGGCGCGCGTGTCGAAATTCAATTCGTCGACGGCGCGCGGCTGAATCTCTGGTGCGTGCCGCCGAGCGCGTTCGGCCTCGCGCTTTGGCAACTCACCGGTTCGGCGGAGCACGTTGCGCAGGTCACCGAGCGACTGCGCGCAGGGGGAGTCACGATCGACGCCGATACGTTGCGCGATCGCGCTGGCGCCGCGATTCCAACTCCGCACGAGGCCGACGTCTACGCCGCGGCGCATCTTCCACTCATTCCACCGGAACTGCGCGAAGGCACGGACGAAGTTGCGGTCGCCGCGAACGGAGCGTTGCCCACGCTCCTGCTGCCGTCGGACATCCGCGGCGTTCTCCACTGTCACTCCACGTATTCCGACGGTAAGGCGACGATCGCCGAAATGGCGAATGCCGCTCGTGCTCGCTGGTGGAGCTACATCGGTATTACAGATCACTCACAGGCCGCCTTTTACGCCGGCGGCCTCAAACACGACGAAGTGCTCGCGCAACACGACGAGATCGACGCGCTCAACGCGACCTTCACCGATTTCCGGATTCTCAAAGGCATCGAGGCCGACATTCTCGCCGACGGCCAGCTCGACTACGACGACACGCTGCTCGCTCGATTCGACTTCGTTGTCGGCTCCATCCACTCGCGCTTCTCGATGGACAGATCGACGATGACCGCCCGCGTGCTGCGCGCCATGGACGACCCTCATCTCACCATCCTCGCCCACCCAACCGGAAGGCTGCTGCTGACCCGCGAGCCGTACGCCATCGACCTGGATGCCGTACTCGAGAAAGCGGCCGCGCAGCGCATCGCCGTGGAGCTCAATGCCGACCCACACCGCTTGGACCTCGACTGGCGCTACCTTCACCAGGCCAAGAAACTCGGCGTGGTGATCGAGATCGGCCCCGACGCACACTCCACGAAAGGTCTCGACAACACGGACATCGGCGTCGGCATCGCTCGGAAGGGTTGGCTCGAAGCAAGCGATGTGCTCAACACCCGCTCCGCCGGCGACGTGATTGCGTTTGCCCGCGCCCGTCGCGAGCGTCATTAGAGAACTAATATGGCCCGCAAACCTGCCGCAAAGAAATCAGCGAAGAAATCGGCGAGAAAGCGCGTCGCCGTCGCAAAGAAAAAGGTTGCCAAGAAAGCCACGCCCGAGCACGCAGCAACGATCTACAAACGACTCGTCGAGCACTATCCGGACGCGCACTGCGCCCTCGACTTCACCAACCCCTTTCAGCTCATCGCCGCCACCATCCTCAGCGCGCAGTGCACCGACAAGCGCGTCAACATGGTGACGCCGGAACTGTTTGCCCGCTATCCGACGCCGGCGGCACTGGCGGCTGCGCGCCAAGAGGATGTTGAGGAAATCATCAAGTCGACCGGCTTCTTCCGCAGCAAGGCCAAGAGTCTCATCGGCATGGCGACGGCCGTCGCGGAACGGTACGGCGGTCGTGTGCCAAGCGAGATGGCGTCGCTCGTCGAGTTACCCGGCGTGGGTCGTAAAACGGCAAACGTCGTCCTCGGCAACGCCTACGACATCAACGAAGGCGTCGTCGTCGATACGCACGTGAGCCGAGTCACACAGCGGCTTGGCCTCACGAAGCAAACGGATCCCGTGAAGATCGAGCAGGATCTGGTGAAACTCTTTCCACGCGACTCGTGGACGTTGCTCTCACACCTCTTCATCGAGCACGGCCGCCGCATCTGCGACGCACGCAAACCAAAGTGTGAGATTTGTTTCCTCAACGATATTTGTCCGTCTTCGCGGGTATAGTCGTCCCCCTCCCACCCGATTCATGCTCCGTCGCTTCATTCCGCTCGTTTCGCTCGCCCTGATCGTGGCCGCCTGCGCCAAGCCGCCCGCGCCGGAGACGGCACCCGATGTCACGCCTGTCTTCATTCCCGATACGCTCGTCGGCGCGCGCGTCGCGCCCGACGAAGTCCCCGTTGCGCCCGGCGATTGCGCGGAAGCCATGCGGCGCGCGCTCGCGAAGCCGGATCTCAACGTCGACAAGATCCCCTCGCTCGTGGTCGCCAAGCCGGCGCCGCTCCAAAAGGCGCCGCGCACCGCGTTCCGAAAGGACGGCAGCGCCGACCTCAAAGCCGATGTGCTCATCGACACGCTCGGCAAGCCGGTGATGAAGACGTTCACAGTCGTCCTGGCGTCGAACACATGGCTCGCCACCAACCTGAAGAGCGTGCTGCCGAAGTGGAAATTCTCGCCGGCGGAATTGGCCGGCTGCAAAGTGCCGCGCACGTTTCACTTCATGGCGTCCGTGCCGGCGCGGAAGAAAGGCCGCTAGTCTCTCGCGGTCCACTCGCCGGGGGTTGCTCCGGTGAGTGCCTTGAAGTCGTCGATGAAGTGCGGCTGGTCGTAGTATCCCAGATCGTACGCGATCGCGCTCCAGTCCACGTTGCGAGGGTAGGCTGCACGCGCGGCGTCGGCACGCGCGAGAACAGCGTGCGTTCGAGCAACGCGCGCCAACATCTTGGGGCTCACGCCTACGTGCGTGGCGAATTGTCGCGCGAGCTGCTGTCGTGTGATCCCCACGTCGGCCGCCAACGACGCAATGCGCAGATTTCCATCCGCACCCAAAATGCGCCGCACTGCCGCGCGCACGCTGCGCGGCACCGCGGCCGCACGTTGCATCCGTCGACGCACCAGCTCGATCATCGCGCGGAGTCGTGCGTCGTCTGAGGCCTGCGAAGACAGCGCATCCAGCTCCATTCGCGCCTCGCGAGCCAACACGCCGAAATCCACCGTCTCGTCGAGCAACGCCGAGGCGGGAATACCGAGCGCCGCGTATGCGCATCCTGGCTTGAAGCGCACACCCAGATAGAGGCGCGGACCAGGACCGGAGATCACGAGGGCCTTCGTCATTGGTCCGACGCCCACGGCGGCGGTCAACTCACCGCCGTTCGTAGCACCAACGCCATCGCCATCGGTGCCGAAGCTGACCAGAATGTCGACGCAACCGTCGGGCAACACGCGATGCGTGCTCGGCATGTCGAACCCGGCGGCAACACGCCGCGTCCAGAAGCACGCCACCCAACTCGCCAAATCCTCCGGCGGCGCATGCTCGGCGTAGCCCACCGGGACGGTCGATACTAGGCCCGCGTCGCGTTCCATTTTTCCAATTCGCCGCGGCCCCAAGGTTCTAGCTTCACTGCGCACCTCCGCACCCTCTAACCGGATTCGCGTCGCCATGCCTACCGCATCACCTGCCGTCACGAAGAAGCTCACGCCCGTGCTCCTCGTCGAAGCCATCGAGCCGTGCCTGCCGCTGTGGATCGACCGCCTCGGATGGGCGAAGACAGCCGAGGTCCCGGACGGGGACCGGCTTGGATTCGTCATCCTCGCCAAAGATGGCATCGAATTGATGTATCAAACATGGGAGAGCGCCGAAAAGGATGTCGGACACGCCCAGCCGCGGAGTACCGGCACCTCCACCGGCTTGTTCATCGAAGTCTCAGATCTCGATGCCGTCGAACGGCAGCTTGCCGGAGTCCCGCTCGTGCTGCCGCGCCGGCGCACCTTCTACGGGATGGATGAGATCGGCGTCGCTGAGGCAGGCGGTCACACGGTGGTTTTTGCACAGCCGGTCGCTACGCCCTGACGCCGACCGCGACGCATGCTCGGGACGCGGCGGCGTTACTACCGTCGCGTCCCGAGCGGGTCTAACTTTGCGGCATGTCAAAGACTGCCACTTTCGAAACCAACAAGGGCACCATCGTCGCCGAATTGTATGAGAAGGAGGCGCCGATCACGGTGGCCAACTTCGAGAAGCTCGCGAACAGCGAGTTCTACGACGGCGTGAAGTTCCATCGCGTGATCCCCGACTTCGTGGTGCAGGGCGGCGATCCGCTGTCCCGCGACCTGCCCCCGAACGACCCGCGCGTCGGCACCGGCGGCCCCGGCTACAAGATCAAGTGCGAGACAGCCGGCAATCCCAAGAAGCACGAAGTCGGCGCGCTCTCCATGGCGCACGCCGGCAAGGACACGGGCGGCAGCCAGTTCTTCATGGTGCTGAGCGAGGACAACACCAAGCACCTGAATGGCGTGCATACCGTCTTCGGCAAGATTACGAGCGGCTTGGACGTCATGAAAAAGATCGAGCGCAATGACGTCATGAATTCCGTCCGCGTCGCGTAATTCCAGCGCAATCCCAGCGTACTCCACGACCGCTTTCATATTCCATGAGCGCACATCAACACCAAGCTCCCACCTCCGGCCGCGACACCAAGGCCGCTTTCATCGGCGTGATCGTCGGCGCAATCGTGCTGTTCGGCATCCTGCGCACGATCGTCTACATCACGAACGCGCACTACAATTCCGAGAAGCCCGCGGCGACTGCCCCGAAGTAATGGGTCGTTAGTCCCAGGCACGCCCGTTAGAGGTGCCTGAGAAACCGCTCCGGCGCGTTGAGGAAATCACGCGTGATTACAACGTGATCCACCTCGTCAAATGCCACGCGTTCGATCGGAACCCGGTCGCAGCTATAAATCGTTGCGCCCGGTAAGCCGAGGAGGAGCGGTGAGTGCGTGGCGATGATGAATTGCGCATCCTGCTTCACCATGTCGCCAATCATCGCCATGAGTCCGAGCTGGCTCTGGGGGGATAGCGGCGCCTCGGGCTCGTCGAGCAGATAGAGCCCGCCCGGAACGAAGCGCGACTGAAAGAGCTTCAAGAAGCTCTGCCCGTGTGAATTCTCATCGAGATTCACGCCGTATCGGCGCTCCAATTCGGCCAACGATGAAGCCGCGGGCCCCTTCGCCAGGCCCTTCGCCCACGCCGAGCGATCGCGATACTGGTCGTCGACCTCGCTCAACCGAGCGAGGAGTTCGTCGCGCAGCTTCGCGACCGCCTTGGTAAAGCCGAAAAAATCCTCGGCGCGAAGAAAGAAACCGCGCGTCGCGCGCCGGTTCCACACGAGCCGAAACGCCGCCCCGAGCGTGCGCTGCGCCGCGAGCGTTGCGTCTTGCTCGAGCGATTGGCTGCCGACCGTCGGCAGGTGCGCGGCCGCGGCGATTCCCTCCAGCAGCGTCGACTTCCCCGACCCGTTCTCGCCGACTAGGAAGGTCACCGGCGTGTTGAAACTCAGGACGTTCAAATTCCGAATGATCGGAACGCTGAACGGAAACCGGTCAGTCTCGCCGTCCGCTGGCGCTTTCGGCCCTTCCCGCAGGCCGACGGATCGCAGATGAGCCATAGCGTATCCTAGCAACGCCATCAGTCGTCAAGCACCGTCGACCTCAGATGTTTGTGATGTTCGTTTGCCCGTCGCTGCTCCTTCCTTTGGCAAACCCACTGTCCACGCACGTCCCCGGCTGCCCGTGAAGCGTACCAAATTGTCGGCCCTTCGGCCGAAGCCCTTCGCGCCAGCGGTGCCGACCCTCGAGTCGCGCACCGGCGACGAGCGATTCCGTTCCGTCATCGACAATTCCCCGTACGGCATCTACCGCGTCTCCGTCGACGGTCAATTCGTCACGCTCAACCCGGCCCTGTCCGCGATGGTGGGGTACTCCGCGGACGAGCTGTACGCCGGCAACATCGAGATGCTGTACCCGGAGCCAGGCGATCGCGCTCGCGTGGTTGCGTCACACGAGCATCGTGCCAAGGGAACGCCCATCGATGTCCCGTGGCGCCGAAAAGACGGCCAGGAAATTACGGTTCGCGCGTGGGTCTACGTGGATCGCGATGCGGCCGGACGCGCGCGCTATTTCGACGGATATCTGGAAGATGTGACAGCGTTGCGCGCGACCGAGCGCGCCCTGCATCAGGCGGAGAAACTGGCCGCACTCGGCCAGCTCGTCTCCGGCGTTGCACACGAGCTCAACAACCCGCTGTCGGCCATTCTCCTCTTTACAGAGGATTTGATGGCGAGCGACCGCACGCCCGAAGAGCGCGAGGCGTTGGCGATCATTGCGCAGCAGGCGCGGCGGTCGCGGTCCATCGTTCGCGATCTCCTCTGCTTCGTACGCAGCCGCGAGGTGACGCGCGAGCCGGTGGAACCGCGCGAGTTCTTGGGTCAGCTTCGCCGTGCGCTGCAGCCACAGCTCACGAGCCTTGGCGTTACCCTGCACGTCGAGGTGCCCGACGACGCGGCACTTCTGCACGTGGACAGGTCGGGCATCGAGCAGGTCGTCACGAATCTCGTGATCAACGCGGCCCAAGCGGCGGGCCCCTACGGAAACGTTTGGTTACGGACCCGGTCCGAAGCGCAGGACTACCTCATCGAAGTCCTCGATGACGGTCTGGGGATCGCTGACGACATACTCGCCAGGATCTTCGAGCCGTTCTTCACCACCAAGCCGATGGGCCAGGGCACGGGTCTCGGGCTGTCTGTCTCAATGGGCGTGGTGCAGCAGCACGGCGGAACGATCGTCGCGGAAAACCGTGGCGGCGGCGAGCGCGGCGCGAAATTCGTCGTGCGTCTGCCCATGCCCGCACCGGCCGTTGCGGTCGACGAAACGGTGGCGGCACCAATTCCCTCGACTGGCGCCGGTACCCGTCACGTGCTGATCGTCGACGACGAGGAAACGATCCGGCACGCGCTCAACCGGTTTTACACGCGCCGAGGCTGGATGGTCACCGAGGCGCCCGACGGGGCGTCGGCGCTCGAGCATTTGCTCGACCTGTCGGAGAAGTTCGATCTCGTGATCTCCGATGTGAAAATGCCGGCGATGTCCGGGATCGAGCTGCACACCGCGCTGCAGGATGCGCGGCCCGAGCTGCTCGACCGGGTCGTGTTTTGCACCGGCGAAGTGCAGTCAGACGCAGTCTCGTCGTTCGTGGCGGAAACGGGGTGCACGGTGTTGGTGAAGCCCTTCGACTTGAAGAGTCTTGCCGCGTTGTCGGACGAGGTGTCGTCCCGCCACTCCGAGCGGCGCGCCGTCATCGTTCGCTAAGTCGAGCCGCCACTACCCCGCGAGCCGCAGCGACCGGGCGAGACCGGTCGGCGACAGTATATTGGGTCCATGGCCACCCCAGCTTCCCTACCGACGCGAGCCGACGCGCTCGCCCTCATGCACGAGTACACGGCGAGCGAGTCGCTCCGTAAGCACATGCTCACCGTGGAAGTCGCCATGCGAGCCTACGCGGAAAAGTTTGGCGAAGACCCCGAGCGCTGGGGTTTGACCGGACTGATCCACGATTTCGATTATGAGCGTTATCCAAATGCCACGCGGTCAGGCACCGAGGAGCATCCCGCCGAAGGGGTTCGGATCCTGCGCGAGCGCGGGTGGCCGGACGACGTTCTGCAGGCGATTCTGGGTCACGCGGTTTACACCGGCGTTCCTCGCGAGACCCGCTTGGCGCGGACGTTGTTTGCCGTCGACGAGCTCTCGGGTTTGATCACGGCCACGGCGCTGGTGAAGCCGTCCAAGAGCGTGCACGACGTGGATGCGTCGTCCGTGATGAAGAAGATGAAAAAGAAGGAGTTCGCGCGTGGAGTGAGCCGCGAGGACGTCATCTTGGGTGCCCAGGAAATGGGTGTCGAGATGGAGCCGCACATTCAGTTCGTGATCGAGGCGATGCGGCGTTCCGCCGACGCGATTGGGCTTGCGGGAACCCCCGAATCGGGGCCTTCCGGCATCGAGGAGCCGGCCCGCTGACCGCCAACGTTTGGATTGAGTCATCCGTTATTGACAGTGGACACCGGACACGCCTCGATGACCGCTGCACTACCAATCGAACGTTCGCACCACATGTCGTCGTATAACGACACCAAGGCGGACGAACGGGCGCTCGTCGTGGCTGCGCAGGCCGGCAGCAACGAGGCCTTTGCGTCGCTCGTGCGATTGCATCAGCGGCGGGCGTATGCGGTGTGTCGCGCGATCGTGCTCACGCACGAGGACGCGGAGGACGCGGTTCAGGAAGGATTCCTCCACGCCTTCAAGGCGCTGGATCGCTTCCTTCCCGATCAACCGTTCGGCGCGTGGCTGTTCCGCATCATGGCCAATGCGTCGCTGGATCTGGTGCGGCGGCGGAAAGTCCGCGACGCGGACGAACTGCCGGACACGATAGCCCTGCCGTTTCGCGATCCCGGTGAATCAGACGAACTGCGACGACGACTCAACGATGCGTTGACGCGGCTCACGGATCGGCAGCGGTCGGTCATCGTACTGCACGACGTAGAGGGTTTTACGCACGGCGAGATTGGCGAGATGCTGGGCATTCCGGAGGGTACGGCCCGATCGGATTTGCATCACGCGCGAGCGGCCTTACGCCGCTTGTTAAAGGACGTTCGGAGTGACCTATGAGCGATATTCGACTGTTTTCCACCGACGACGACGAGGTTGTGCGCGGGCTCCGCTCGCTCTATGCAGCCCCGACCGGCGACGCGTACTGGAACGAGCTCGAAGCGCGTATCATGGGCCGAGTGGCCGACGTCGAGTTGGGTTGGTGGACGGAGCTCGATCGGTGGGTTCGGCCAGCGTTGGCCGCGGCTGCCGTGCTATTGCTTGCCGCCGGTGCGGCGATGTTCCGCGCTCGGCAAGCTGAAAACGAAATTGCTGTCGAAAACATGCTATCCGCCCCTGCCGTTCCGGTTTCGACCGCGATCCGGCCGGGTCTCCAAGACGACAGGGATGCGCGCATACGCTACCTGTTCGGTTCGAGTCGCTAACCAGGAGCTCCCATGCAGCGCTCAAAGCAACAGGCGCTGATGTTCGTCCTCGGAGCGGTGCTCATCGGTGGCGCGCTCGGTTTCTCGGCAGACCGGTACATCGGTCACGACAAATTCGAGTCGCAGTACGGGCCCGTTCGTTCAAAGTTCTATGATGAATTCGGATTGTCCAGCGTGCAGCGCAATGCGCTCGACTCGTTGGCTTTCCAGCAGGATTGCGCCATCAAAGCGGTGCTCGCTCCGCACGACTCCGTGCTCAAGGCGATCCGGGCGCGTTTCCACGCGCAGCAAGATTCGGTGTTCACCAAGGACCAACTGTCACAGCTCGAAGCGCGCCGGAAGGAATGGGACGGCCGTCGCGACGTCGAGCACGCAAAGGAGCCAAAGAGGCAATGTTCAGAAAATTGATTGTGCTGCTGGCCGTGCCGGCCTTCGTCGGCGCGCAGCAGGCGATGACGGATACGACGTTTCACCAGATCTCCATGGCGGACGCGCTTCGCCTCGCGCACGACAACAACTATCAGAACATTACCTCTGACAACGCGATTCGGTCGGCGAATAACAGCCTCCGCTCCGCGCACGCACAGCTCTATCCGACCCTCAGCGCCTCGGCCAGCCAGAGCAAGTCGTACGGCGAACGTCTGGGCCAGAGCAACGATCTCGTCCCGATCATTCCGAAGTGGGGCTACAACACCGGCCTCTCCTCGCAGCTCACGCTGTTCGACGGCGGCAAGACGTTCGCCGACGTGCGCACACAGAAAGCCAACGTTGCGGTCGCGACGGCGAACGAAGTGAACACGGAGTTCAGCGTCGCACTCAGCGTCAAGCAGGCCTACAACGCGGTGCTCGCAGCCAAGGAAAGTGAAACGGCGGCGCGCGCCCAGCTTGGGACCGCCCAGCTCCAGCTCGAGACGTCGATTGCCAAGGTCAATGCCGGCGCGGCGAACGTGTCGGATTCCCTGCGCAGCGTCGTGCAGGTCGGCAACGCGCAGCTCGCGGTGCTGACGGCACAGAACACCTTCCGCACGCAGAGCGCGACGCTGACCCGCCTCATCGGGACGCCGTACTTCGTCACGGCGCAGTTGGCCGACACGGTGGACCACACCGACGCGCCCATCGACAGCGCGAGCATCATGCAGATGGCGCTCGACGGTCCCACGATTCGCTCGGCCGATGCCGGCGTGTCCGCGGCACAGGCAAGCGAGCGTTCGGCCAAAACGGCGTATCTCCCCACCGTGAGCGCGAACCTGAGCTTCGGCGGCAGCGGCACGAGCGCGATCTACGGCTTGAACGGCAATCCGTTTCCGTATACCCGTGGTCTGAGCGTGAGCGCGAGCTATCCGATCTTCAACCGCTTTCAGCGTGAGAATCAGGTAGCCTCCGCGCAGATCAGCTTCGACAACGCGCAGGCCCAGGCGCGCGATGCTCGTCTCGGAGCGCAGCAGAACGTCATCACGGGTATCGCCTCCCTTCGCAACGCCGAAGAGACGATGCGGGTGCAGGCGCAGAACGTGGCCGCCTCGGAAGAAGATCTTCGCGTCGTCCAGCAGCGGTATGCCCTCGGCGCCAGCGTCCTCCTGGACGTGCTCACGTCGCAGCAGACGCTGGTCACCGCACAGCAGCAGCTCATCCAGGCGCGCCTCAACTACCGGAACGCCCGAGCACAGATCGAAGCCGCAATCGGCCGCGATCTGCCGTAAGCCGCCTCGAGCGGCACTTAGCAGCACATAGCAGTACTTAGTGGCGCGAGGCGGCCAGTCAGCCGCCCGGCGTTGCTGAACCGATCGACAGCTGCAGGACAGGCACACCGGAATTCCTTCGGTGTGCCTTGTTTTTCCCGCCTCTCGGACCCCGCGAAACCTCAGCATTTCCGCAAGGGAACGCGTACAGGTATCCAGAGAGTCCGACCCGCACACGGCCATCCATCCCGGCCGATTTCAGGAGACACACTCACGTGAGACGAATTTTCGGAGCGGCCCTGCTCGTCGCCTCCGCTGCCTGCGCGAAGAAGGTCACAGCACCCAGCGTGCAGACGGCGAACGTCACCCGGCGCGACATCATCATCGATGCGCAGGCGACCGGCGCCATCGAGCCGATTACGATCATGGAAGTCAAGTCGAAGGCGTCAGGCGTCATCACCAAGATGAACGTCGAAACAGGCACGCATGTCGATTCCGGCGCTGTGATCGTGCAGATCGACACGCGCGACGTTCAGAACAAGTACCAGCAGGCGCAGGCGCAGCTCGATGCGGCGCAGGCCAAGCTGACCGTTGCCGACAGCGACAAGAAGCGCAACGAGCAACTGTATAGAGCGCGCGTGATCACGGCGCAGGAGTACGAGCAGGTCGCGGTGAGCTATTCGACCGCGAATTCTGGCGTCGTGAACGCCAAGGCTAACCTCGACCTGGCGCGCCAGGCGTTGGAAGACGCCACGGTGAAGGCGCCGGCTGAAGGCGTCGTCATCGACAAGCTCGTGTCGGAAGGCACCGTGATCGCCTCCGCCACCGGTTCGGTGAGCGGCGGTACGACTCTCATCCATATGGCCGATCTCGGCGTGGTGCGCATTCGCGCGCTGTTCAACGAGACGGACATCGGCAACGTGCACGCGGGCGAGCCGGCCAACGTGACGGTCGATGCGTATCCGGATCGGCGGTTCAGCGGCGTCGTCGAAAAGATCGAGCCGCAGGCCGTCATTCAGCAGAACGTGACGATGTTCCCCGTGCTCGTGAACCTCGAGAACGGTGAAGCTTTGCTCAAGCCGGGCATGAACGGCGAAGTCTCGGTGTTGATCGACGAGCGCGACGGCGTGCTGGCCATTCCGAACGACGCGATCAAGAATCCGCGCGAAGCAGTGGCAACGGGCGCGATGCTCGGCATGAGCGCCGATAGCGTGAACGCGGAAATGAAGGCGCAGGGCTTTAGCACCGGTGCCGGTGGTCGCGGTCAGGGCGGCGCCGCTGGTAATGGTCGTCGCAACGGCGGTGGTGGCGGCGGCGGCGCAAACCGTGGTGGCGGCGCTGGCGGCGGCGGCGGCGAAGTGAGCCTCGTTCAGCAGGGTCAGGGCAACGGACAGCAGCAAGCGTCCGATGCTGATTGCAAGAATGTCGAAGCCGTCCTCAAGGCGCACCCGAAGGAAAAGAAGGAGCTCGACAGCCTCCGCGCCAAGCTCACGCTTCTTCGTCCGGCGTCGTTGGCCGGTCGGAATGGTGGCGCGAATGGCGGCGGCGCGAACGGCGGCGGAAACCGCAACGGCGGGTTCGGCGGCGGAGCAAATCGCCGGGCCGGTGGCGGTAATGGAGCGAACGGTGGCGGCAATGGCGGCGCGCAGGGTGGCGGTCAGCGTCGGCGGCCAGGTGGAGATAGCGCGCAGGCCGGCGGCAATCGTGGCGGCGCCCAGGGTCAGGGTCGCGGCGGCTCGCCGGAAATGCAGGCGATCAACACGCGTATCCGTGACATCTACACCGCGATTGGTCTCGATCAGCGCACGGCCGGTCAGTGCGCCCGGCAGCAGTCTGGCGTCCAGGTAGCTGGCGCCGCGGCAGCAGGTCAGGGCAATGGACAGGCGGGCGCTGGCGGTCTCACGACGTCGAACGAGTTGTCGGGCCGCCCGGCTCGGACTCGTGCGGGTCTCGTGTTCGTCAGCGACAGCTCGCGCACGGTGTTCTCGCCGCGCGTCGTGCAGCTCGGCCAGGCCAACCTCGACTACACTGAAGTCGTGAGCGGCCTCAAGGAAGGGGAACGCGTCGTGATGCTCGGTGCGCTCGCCCTTCAGGCACAGCGCCAGCAGCAGCAGGATCGCGCCCGCAACGCCGCGAGCCCGTTGGGCGGCGGCACTCCGGGCCCTGGCGGCGCGCCGGGCGGCGGCGGTGGTGGTCGCGGCGGCCGGGGAGGTTGATCACATGCTAATTGGAGAAATCATCAGCGTCGCCCTCGGTGCATTGAGGGCGAACAAGCTCCGCTCGCTGCTCACGATGCTCGGCATCGTGATCGGCGTGGGCGCGGTGATCGCGGTGGTCGCGATCGGTACTGGCGCTCAGGCGGCGGTGAAAGATCGTATCGCGGCACTCGGCACCACGCTGTTGACGGTGAGCCCGGGCCAGCAGCGCGGCGGCGGCGTTCAGATCGCCGGCGCGCAGAAGAAACTCACCATCGACGATGCGAAGGCCGTCGACGAGCGGTCGCAGTTCCTGCTCGCCGTACAGCCGGAAATGCGCTCGATGCAGCAGGTCGTGTACGGCAACAAGAACGCGAGCACCACGATCGTCGGCACCACGCCGAACTATCTGGAAGTCCGCAAGTACACGCTCCAAGTCGGCAAGATGTTCACGGCCGCCGATGACGAAGGCCGCCAGCGCGTGTGCGTCCTTGGTGCCACGGTCGTCAACAACATGGGCATCACCACGCCCGCGGCGCTGATCGGTGAAGAAGTTCGTATTCGCGGCACGCAGTTCCTCGTGGTCGGCGTCATGGCACCCAAGGGCGCGGCCAACGCGTTCCAGGATCCTGATGACGAAGTGCTCGTTCCGATCGAGACGGCCCGCTTCCGTGTGAACGGATCCGACCGCCTGCAGTCGATCAGCGCGCTCGCCGAGAACGAAGATCGTATTCCTGATGCAATGGGCGAGATCCAGCGCGTGTTGCGTCGCGAACACAAGATTCGCCAAGGCCTGCCGGACGATTTCCAGATCCGCAACCAGTCGGACATCCTGGAAACGACGCAGGAGACGACTGAAGTCATGACCTACCTGCTCTCCGGCATCGCGGCGGTCTCGCTGCTCGTCGGCGGCATCGGCATCATGAACATCATGCTCGTGTCGGTCACCGAACGCACCCGCGAGATCGGCGTGCGTAAGGCGCTGGGCGCGACGCGATTCAACATCCTGCTTCAGTTCCTCATCGAGGCAGTCGTGCTCTGCGTACTCGGCGGAGTGATTGGTATCGGGTTGGGCACGGGCGGCGCGCTCATCATGAGCAAGACGGCCGGATGGTCGACGCAGGTATCGTCGTCCGCCATTCTCATGGCGTTCGCCTTCTCGGCGTTCGTCGGCGTGGCCTTCGGAGTGTGGCCGGCACGTCGCGCCGCTTCACTCGATCCGATCACGGCGCTTCGCTACGAGTAAGCACGCTCGAACGACAAGCAAGACAAAGCGGGCCGGATGCAATCGCATCCGGCCCGCTTTGCTTTCCCTACCGCGCGCTTGGGGACGCGCGATCGAGATCAATCGTCGACGGCCGCGTCCTGCTCGGCTTCGCCGATCTTACGTTGCGCTTTCCCTTCCAGATCCTTGGCCTTGCCCTTGATCTGCTCGCTCGTGTCGCCGGTGATTCCGCCGACCGCGTTGCGCATCTTGCCTTCCATCTGCTTGCCCAAGCCTTTCGCTTGATTGTCGAGTCCGTCGCTTCTGAGATCGTCTGCCATCTGCGTACTCCGGATTGAGGTGCTGCTCAGCTTTCCGATGCGTGTCAGGAAGGCAATGGATATGCCGGTACCCCGCTCGCCGAAGTCATCCGTCAGCTTCGTCGTTTTCCGTTCGACTCGTATCATCAAATCGTTACAACCTGAACGGCGCGGCCTCATTCGGCGCGACTGCCGCTCGGGCCGGCCATAACGAGCAGCAAAAACGAATTGAACGGATCAAACGAATGGAACGGAGTCGTTCGCAGCGTAGCTGCTGATGCTCGCGGCAGACATTTGACTGCCGAGAACTCAGCGGCTTTGATGTAGTCACTGAGACCTCAGACCAGAGACCGGCGACCTAGAGTCTCTTCCCTCTTGCCAAAGATATTACGTCCGATATATCTCAGCCCTTCACGATATATCGGAGCAGTTCCATGCATCGACCCCGCTGGGAAGCGTTTTGCGATTGGAGTGGCGGTCCCTCACGCGCACGCTCCAATTCGCACGGATGGGGGGACTGGGGCGGTTGGGAAGGATTCGGCGACTGGGGCGGCGGGCAATCCCGAGGACGGGCTCGGTGGCGCGGCCGGGCGGCCCGACTGTTCGAGCAAGGCGATCTCAAGTACGTCATCCTTCGCCTACTCGAGGAGAAACCGCGACATGGTTACGACATCATCAAGGAACTCGAGAGCCGGTTCGGCGGATCATACGCGCCAAGCCCAGGAACTGTCTACCCCACGTTGACCATGCTCGAGGACCTCGGGTACGCTCGCGTCGTTCCCGAGGAAGGCGGGAAAAAGATCTACGAGATCACCGACGAAGGCCGGAAGCACCTCGCGGAGCACAGCACTACAGTCGACGACATCTTCGCGCGTATCGCGCGATTCGTGGAAGGCTTCACCGACACGCCCATGACCGAGCTGAACCAGCAGTTCCAACGCTTGGCGCGGGCGACCTACCGGACTGCGACAACCCACATGCAGGACAGATCGGTGGCCGAGCGGATCCGCGACATCCTGCGCGATGCGGCGGACCAGATCGAGGCCGTCGCCAAATAGGCCCGCTGGACGCCAATTGGCGAGACGCTAGATTCAACGATGGGCCGCGGACATCTTCCGCGGCCCATTTTTGCGTAAATCCGAGGCGCTCGTCAAGCTTCGGTGACAAACGCAGCTTGAGGCGGGCCGAGCCCGCAGTAGATAAATGACACAAAAGTCTTCGAGCGCCAAGGAATCAACGGGCGATCCTGCTCCCGTTTCGGCGCCGCCCAATCCGGGCTCTCCTCCCCCGCCCGGCGCACCTCCGCCACCAACCAATACGAGCGGCTTCCACGCGGCTGTTCCGCAACGGCAACACGTTGAGGCACGTCCCACCGGCAAGCGACTCACGCTGCTCTCGCTGGGCGCCCTCGGCATCGTCTACGGCGACATCGGAACCAGCCCACTCTACGCGCTGCAGCAATGCTTCACGTCCAAGACGCTCTCGATCGCACCGGTACCGGCGAACGTCTACGGCATTCTGTCGCTGATCGTCTGGCTGCTCGTGCTCGTGGTGGCGGTCAAGTACATCGTCTTCATCATGCGAGCCGACAACCGGGGCGAGGGCGGAATTCTCGCGCTGCTCGCTCTGATTCTCCAGCAGGAACGCCGCTCCAGCGACTCGCGCCGCCGAATGTTCATCATCACCATCGGCCTGTTCGGAGCGGCACTCCTCTATGGTGACGGGATCATTACCCCAGCGATCTCCGTCCTCAGCGCTGTCGAAGGACTGAACGTCGCGACGCCGGCATTCGAGCACCTCATCGTCCCAGTGTCGGTCGTGATTCTGTTCGGCCTCTTCGCCATGCAGCGCTTCGGCACGGGACGCGTGGGCGTATTCTTTGGTCCGATCATGGCGCTCTGGTTCGTCACCATCGGCGTCCTCGGAATCTCGCAGATCGCCCACGAGCCTCGCATTCTTGGCGCACTGAATCCGTGGCACGGATTCCATTTCTTCGTCGCCAACGGTCGCGTGGGCTTCCTGGCCTTGGGCGCCGTGGTGCTGGCAGTAACAGGTGCCGAAGCGCTCTACGCCGACATGGGGCACTTTGGCCGAAGGCCGATTCGGTTTGCCTGGTTTGCACTCGTGCTGCCTGCACTCTTGCTCGACTACCTCGGCCAGGGCGCGCTGTTGCTGCGCGACCCGCTCGCCGTGAACAATCCGTTCTTCAATTCGGCGCCGAAGGCGATGCTCATTCCGCTCGTCATCCTCGCGACGCTTGCCGCGGTCATCGCATCGCAGGCGTTGATCTCCGGCGCCTTCTCGCTCACACAACAAGCGGTACAGCTCGGATATTCGCCGCGCGTGGAAGTGATTCACACGTCGAAGACGGAATCGGGGCAGATCTACATTCCCGAAATCAACCGCGCGCTGATGGTGGGCTGTCTGTTGCTCGTCTTGACGTTCCAATCGTCGACGTCGCTCGGCGCAGCGTACGGCATCGCGGTAACGGGGACGATGGCTATCACGTCTGTGTTGTTCTACGTCGTCGCGCGCGGCCGATGGAATTGGTCCGTGTATCACGCACTGCCGCTCACGTTGGCGTTTCTGACGATCGACCTCACGCTGTTCGCCGCAAACGTCATCAAGATCGAGAATGGCGGCTGGGTGCCGATCGCCATCGGCATCGGTGTGTTCACGCTCATGAGCACCTGGAAGAAAGGCCGCAATCTGCTCAACCAGGCGCTCCACGCCGGCGCGCTACCGCTCGATCTCTTCCTGGGCGACGTCGAGCGTCGCAAGCCGCTTCGCGTGCCTGGCACCGCGGTGTTCATGACGTCGTCGAACGACGGCGTTCCCGTCGTGCTGCTGCATCATCTGAAGCACAACAAGGTGCTGCACGAGCAGGTGATCCTCATGTCCGTGGTGACGCACGAGGTTCCCGAGATCAAGTCCGTCGAACGCGTGTCGGTGGACAAGCTGACGCACGGATTCTTCCGGATCACCGCGCGCTACGGTTTCATGGAGCAGCCCAACGTTCCCGAGATCCTGCAGCGCGCCCGCGAAGGCGGCATCAAGGCCAAACCAAACGAGACAACTTTTTATCTCGGCCGTGAGCGTATCATCATTTCGGACGGCGAGCAACGGCCGGGCACGCGGCGCGCTCCGGATGACATCGTGCTTCCCCAGATGGCCCGCTGGCGCAAGAAGCTCTTCGTCATCATGTCGCGCAACGCACGTTCGGCCACGGAGTTCTTCGGGATTCCACCCAACCGCGTGGTGGAGCTGGGGGCGCAAGTCGAGTTCTAAGAACTCGCACGCCCCCAGTTCAACACGCCGGCAACAGCGCTACCAGCGCACCACGCCGGGCCCCGCGAATGCACGGATGTTCGTCACACCGCCGGCGACTCCGTCCATCGCGCGCCGCACCACCTCGCCGACTCGTTGGCCGTCGATCTCTCGAAGATTCGTGGCGATCTCCGGAAGCATCATGCTGTTGCCGCCCATGATCATGACCGAGCGACCACGCTGAGGAAGATCGGCGGCGCGAGCCGCTTTCACCTTCACGGTGCGCGATTGTCCGTTGTACACGACGTGGAGCTCGACGTCATCGCCCGGTTTGGCCTTCGATAACTCGCGTTGGAGTTTGTTGACACTCGACGTCGAGACCTCGCGCGCGTTGTCGCCGCTGTGATCGCGCAAATCGATGCCATTGATGGACGCGATTCGCGAGCCTTCGGCGATCCCGGCTTTGGCCGCCGGTCCGTTGTCGTCGACCGACATGACGAACACGCCCAGTGAATCGCGCGAGCTTCCATTCAATCCGACGCTCACGCCGATCGTCGCGCGATCGGCGGCAGCGCGCATCGCGGGTGTCGCGTAGAGATCTTCCGGCGACACGGTTTTGATGTTCAAACTTTTCGTTTGGCCGTTCGAATAGACGCGGAGATTCACCGCATCTCCCGGTTTGAGCTTGTCGAGCTCGCGCGTGAGCCGGCGCGACAACACGCCGCTCATCTCTTCGTCGCCGATGTCCGCCGCGGCAAGCTTCAGACTGACGCCGTTCACCGATTCGATCCGATCGCCCTCTTGAAGGCCAGCCTTTTCCGCGGGACTCCCGCTTTGGATTTCGCTGACGAGCACGCCGAGGGTGTCGCGCGACGTCGCGGCAGCGTGCGTGGATACGCCGATGACCGCACGTGGCTCTGCAGCGCCGAACATGCTGAGCGCGCGAATCTCCGGCGACATGACGGCGCCCGGGCGCATACTCAGGGTGCGCGGCTCCTGAGCCGACAGCGACGCGAGCATCGCGCTCGTTGCCAGGACCGTGGGAAGCATTGCATAGACTCGCATAGGACCTCAGAGATGTTGTTGAGTTGCATGTATTCAGTCACTCCGAGGCTGGCGGAGGGTTTACTGGTCTTTACCTTCCACACATGACCCACACGCCCGACCTCCACACCTTCGAGCACCATTGGCAGGACGAAGCGGACGCCGCATATCTGTACCGTCTGTTGTCCGGTGCCGAGCCGGATGAGCAGAAGAAAGATCTGTATCGCCGGCTCGCCGAGGTCGAAGACCGCCACGTCGAAGTGTGGGGCGACTTGATGCGGCAGCACGGCCGCGCGCCAGGAAAGTTCCGCCCCAGCGCGCGCACGCGACTGCTCGCCGGACTCGGCAA
Organism: Gemmatimonadaceae bacterium; assembly: GCA_036499625.1. GTDB lineage: Bacteria > Gemmatimonadota > Gemmatimonadetes > Gemmatimonadales > Gemmatimonadaceae > JAQBQB01. The sequence continues at coordinate 88,088 of DASYDJ010000057.1, read as the reverse complement.
GATGTTCGGCCCGAATTTCTTGTTGCCGATGCTGCTGGCCGAAGAAGGTCGCGAGGTGAAGGGCTATCTCGACATGCACCGGCGTTCGCCCACGGGCGCACCCGGCGCGAGCGAGTCGTTGCTCTTGGCGCGCGAATCAGCCGAGCATGCGATGACGCTCAACTCGATCGCCGGGCGCGAAGGCGAGCCGTGGCACCGCGCGGAGTCGGGCGGATTTCTGCGCAACATGGTGTACGGCTTCAACGATGGACTCACTGCGAACTTCGGTCTCGTCGCCGGCGTCATCGGCGCAGCGTCGTCGGCGCAGCATCACACGGTGATCGTCGCCGGAGTCGCCGGCTTGATCGCCGATGCGTTGTCGATGGGTTCGAGCGGATTTCTCGCGGCCAAGAGCGAGCAAGAGGTCTACGCCAACGAGATTGCGATGGAGCGCGATGAAATCGCGCTCATGCCGGAGATCGAGCGCGATGAGCTCGCGCTGCTGTACGAGGCGAAGGGCATGACGCGCGACTCGGCGCACACGCTGGCGACCGAAGTCATGGCCGATCCGCCGCGAATGCTCGAGGAGCAGGTGCAGGAGGAACTTGGCATTGGCGATCCACAGATGTCGCCAATGCGTGAAGCGTGGATCACCGGCGCGGCGACGGCCGTGGGCGCGCTGATTCCGGTGTTTCCATTTTTCTTCTGGATGGGATGGACCGCGGTGATCGTGTCGTTCGGCCTATCGATGTTGTCGCACTGGATCGTCGGTGCGGCGCGATCCGTGTTCACCGGCCGGAGTGTGTTCCGGTCGGGCATGGACATGTTCGTCGTGGGACTGGGCGTCGCCGCGGTGGGCTATCTCGTCGGCGAACAGATCGCTCGGCACGTCAGCTAGTCGTCGTCCACCGAGTTTGACGCGGGCGCCCATCGCGGCAGCGTGAGCGTGAAGGTCGAACCCCGACCCAATTCGCTTTGCGCCTGGATGTCGCCCGACATCCCTCGGGCGAGATCGCGACTGATCGCGAGACCGAGTCCCGTTCCATCCGCGGAGTGCGTCAGCGACCGACCCACCTGAACGAATGGTTCGAAGATTCGCTCGAGCTGATCGTCGGGAATGCCAAGGCCCGTGTCGCTCACGGTGATGGCCACGTCGCCCAACGGTTCGACGCTGCACGTCACATCAACGCGTCCCGCGGACGTAAATTTTACGGCGTTCGCCAGGAGATTGAGCAAAATCTGCTCGACTCTCGCTTTGTCCGCGCAGACCACAACGTGCTCGTCGCACGGCGTCACCGTGAACTCGAGCTGCTTCGCCTGAGCTTGCGGAGTGATCATCGTGGTGACCGCGTCCAGCACTTCGTGAATCTTGACCTGCCCGAACGAATAGTTCGTTCGTCCGGCTTCGATGCGCGAATAATTGAGAATGTCGTTGATGATTCGCAGCAGATGTTGCTGGCTGCGCTTGATGCGCTGCAAGTCGAGGCGCTGCTCGTCCGTGACCGCGCCGCGCAATCCCAAATCGATCAGTTCCGCGTAGCCGGCAATCGCGTTGAGCGGCGTCCGCAGCTCGTGCGACATCGAGGCGAGAAATTCGCTCTTCGCGCGATTCGCCTCGTCCGCTTTGGCCCGCGCTTCTTGCTCCGCCGCGGATAGCATCGCGCGTTCGACCGCTTGCGCTGCCTGTTGCGCGAACGCCTCCATGAATGCGAAGTCGTCCTGGGGCAGCGGCTCTTCGCGAATCCGATGGATCGCCATCGTTCCGACAGTTCCGCCGCGCGCGGACAGCGGGAACACGACCGTCGAACCGTATCGCGCGAGCGTGATGGCCGCCTCCGGAAACAGCGCATCGCGATCGGCACGAGATGAGAGCACCACCGGCTTGCCCGTGCGAACGGGTTCGGTCAGCGGCACCGCCGAGTCGAGCGCGATTTCACGCGACCAGTCCGGAATTTCCGCGAAGCCGCGATCGGCGGCCAAGCGGATTTTCGTTCCCGATTCGTCGAGCAAAGCAAGGGCGATGGCGTCCGCCTTCATGGCGCGCTTGGCCGGCCCGCACAGCAGGTCAGCCACTTCGTCGATCGTGTGGACCGCTGCCAACTGGGCGGTGAGCGTCTGGAGCACCTGCGCGCGTTCGCGAGTCTCGTCGGCGATGCGCCGGGCACCTTCTTCCGCCGCGAACCGGCGCGCATCCTCGATGGCGCGCGCGTGTGCCGCCCGGCGCTCAGTCAGATCGCGCGTGACCTTGCCGAATCCCGCCAGCGTGCCGTCGGCGTTCCACAGCGCGGTGATGACGACGTTCGCCCAGAAACGCGATCCGTCTTTTCGAACACGCCAGCCTTCCTCCTCGTACACTCCCTTTGCGACGGCGATCTTGAGCTCGCGTTCCGGCTTGCGCGTCGCCAGATCTTCGGGCGTGTAGAAGACGGAGAAGTGCTTGCCGACGATTTCGTCGGCCGTGTATCCCTTGATGCGTTCGACGCCGGCGTTCCAGGTCGCGACGAAGCCGTGGGCGTCGAGCATGAAGATGGCGTAATCGCGCACGCCCTGGACGAGAACCCTGAAGCGCTCGTCGCTCACGCGGAGGGCGTCTTCGGCTGCGCGGCGTTCCGTCAGATCACGCGTGACCTTGGCGAAGCCGATGAGGCGACCGGCCGGATCGCGAAGCGCGGTAATGAGGACGTTGGACCAGAAGCGCGCGCCACCCTTTCGCAGTCGCCAACCTTCGTCCTCGAATCGGCCGACGCGTTCGGCCTCGCGCAATTCGTGTTCGGGAAAGCGCGCCGCGATACGATCCTGCGGATAGAACATGGAGAAGTGCTGGCCGATCGCTTCCTTGGCGGTGTAGCCGTTGATGCGCTCGGCGCCTGTGTTCCAGCTGATGATGTATCCGTGTGGATCGAGCGCGAAGATCGCGTAGTCTTCGACGCTGTCTACCAGCAGGCGGTAGAGTTCCTCGATCGGCTGACCGATGTCGTGAACTGAGTCGCGTTTGGGCGCCGGAGACGGGGACACGGGTGAGACTAGTCGGCGAGCTCGGGAGTACGAGCGACGAGGGTGAAGGGGTGCATTTCTTCCACGAGAGCTCCTCTGTGACGTCGAGTCCGGTGCCGTTACAGACTCCAATGCTAGGTTGCACCGGCCGCACGCGCCATGCTTCCCGTGCTTTCCGTCCTTTATATGTATTGCAATGATCGACCCAGGCGGTGGGTGGCTGGGGCGACGGTCGAGGCCGGCTCGGGGCTCGGTGCGATTGTCTAACTTCGAGCGAGAGGGAGCTCGCAGCAGCCTCGGCGCACGTAACCGATCTGGAGCGGGAGGCGACGTGCGCACTGGCTAGGTCAGCGCGGGTGCCGGTGCTGGCATGGTAGCCAAAGCAGCGACACGCACCCAAACCAGGAAAGATGCCTTACAGACCATCGCCTTTAGCGTCTTCATAAGGAGCTCCCTTTAGTGTTTGAGATCGTGTTCGCAGTCAGCGCGATCGACGTATCGTTTCGTAGACTGTAGGAGCGCGGCAGCAGTCGTGCATCGGTGGTTTTGAGTCACGACATCCAGGAGTTGCGCTTGGCATGATCACACATAGTCGGCGCCGGTTTTGTGACGCGGCACCCGCAGATTGTGCCACGATCATCGCGGAGCGCCGCCGGGGATGGTACACTGTGGCGTCTCGCTGCGAGTAGACCCTACGTTGCAATCGCAATGCGCCATCTAGACCTCCTCAGTGGAATCGAGCGGCTTCCGTCTGAGTCGTTGCAGGCCCGAGCGCTCGCGAATACGTACTCCGTTCTTCACCTCGTCGATCGCTTAGCGGATCGCGACGATACGGAGTACGCTTCGCGCGAGCAGCTGGCCGCTGCGGCTGCGTCGATTGATTTGGTTGAAGACAGCACTGCGCTCACGCTCGAGACGCGCCGAGTCGCGCGCGAGTTGCAAGACTTGGCGCGCAACGGTACGAGCACACCATTGCTCGCGGCGCTCGTGGGACTTCTCTCACCACTCGTCGACAACGATTTTCGGGACTCCGTGCGCGAGGTAGTCGCCAACGTTCTAATCCTCGGGGGCGCGACGCTCGATCCAGAGCTCGAATGGCGGGCGTGCCGATTTCGCGCCGGGGCGAACATCGCGGACGGAAATCTCGATTCCGCGACCGCCGATTACGAGGCAATCGCCGATATTGCAAGTAAATGCGGGTCTCCTGACGGTGACGTCGTCGCCAAGAACGGGCTCGCGCTCGTCTTGCACTTGCGAGGCAATCTGCCGGCAGCGGAAGCGAGGGTTCGCGAGCTTATCGCCATTGCAGATGCTCGCTGTAGCCGGGCGATTCGTGTTCGCGTTCGACTAAACCTCGGAGTGGTGCTGGGCAAACGTAGCCGTTTCGAGGAAGCCCTCTCTGAACTCGAAGCAGCTCTCGCCCTTGCCGAGACCTCGCGGCACGAGGACGAATTTGGCGATCGTGAGTCGATCGTCGCCGACATCGCGTTTACTTATGTCCAACTCGGAAATGTCGAGGCAGCTCGTCGGATCTATACGGCGCTCACGTTCTCGGCAAAAACAATTCGCATTGCGACGGGAGCACGGATCAATCTGATGCACATCGCCGGGCTGAGAGGCGACAGCCAGAGCGTACGGCAACTCCAGGGCGAGCTAAACGCACGTCCGATGCAAACGCGACTACAAGTTGACTACCTGCTGACCCTGGGCGTGGCGTGCAACGCGATTGGAGACATTGAACAGGCCAAGATTGCCTTGGAGCGCTGCCTAGATCTCGCATCTCGAACTGGTTTCGGTCAGTATCTCATCGAAGCCGACCGCAGGATTAAACGAATCAGCGAGCTATTGAGCAGTGGTGACGAAGCCAAAACCCACCGATTCGTCGATCGCGTAGTCGGACGAGCCGTTCGGGCGCTCGCGGACTGAGATTATGGTATCTCCCGTAAGCGACGATTTGCTAACGCGAGCCACGAGTCAGGAAGGCGGCCCTCTGGCTCGACCGAGTGAACTGGCTATTCCGAAACACGTAAACTCCGACCGCTATCTCGCCGGCTGCATCGTGGCATACCTTCCGCCGCCGTTGGCACGACGCGCGGCCGAAGCCGAGCATCGTATTGTGCTGGTTGAATCGCAGTCCGCCGTGATCGCCGCCGCGGGACTCGCTCGCACGTCGATGATCATCGCCGACCCGAGCAGCGACAACGGGACGACAACAGACTTGATGATTGATCTGTGCGAACGCTTTCGTCCGATTACCGTCGCGGCGTATACTCGCCTCACGCCCGAGGTTGTTGGTAAACTGTTACGGCTCGCCGCCGTCCAACTCTCAGATGTAGTCCTCGCCGATCACGACGACACTCCCGCTCGACTCGCATCGCTCGTGGAGCAGGCGTCGGCAGCCCCGTTGACACGGCTAGTCATCGAACGACTCGACCTGCAACTAACGAACACACCGGCACCGCTTCGGTCGAGCATCCGTTTACTCTTTCGCAATCCTCTGCGTTATCGAACCGCGAGTGATCTGGCTGCCGACGCCGGGATGCCACGACGAACCCTTTATCGGCACCTTCGCTCCGCAGGCATCAATTCGCCTCGACTACTTGTCGCGAGCGGCAGAGTCACGCGTGCGGTCTGTATGCTAGCAAACGGTGGACGAACCATTCGGCATGTCGCAGAGCAACTCAGATTCTCACGACCCGAACTACTGTCCGATTTGGTCGAAGAGGTCACCGGCCTTCCGCTACGCGTCCTGCGGAGTGGCTTTGAACCTTCAGCGCTCGCCGCCTCAATCGTCGACCGGGTGTGTCGCATCGAAGACGAACAATTCAACTGACAGACGTTCGTGGCGGACCGCATCCGTCTGGACGACGTCAGGTGACGAACACAGCCATTGCTGCTGAGGTCAGCCGAGCTCTGAATTTCGACAAAGCCAAGACTTGAGTCCCGGAACATCTTGATACAGCGTCACTGATTTCGTACGCAGCAGTCGTACAATAGAGGAGACGCCGTGGACCCGATTGTTTTCGGGTCCTAGTTATGTGTATTCGAGAACTGTGATTTTCCTCACACGCGTGTGGAAAACGTCACGTTTATTGAGTATAGATGTCACGACTTGGCACTTGATGAACAAACGCATGACTTCATTATTTGGTGCTGAGTTAGTGATGTTGACGCAGTCCGCCGACTTTGGAGGTCAGGCGTGATCGAATCGGATGGAGGACTCAGGCACCTCGCGTTCTTCGAGGAGCTCGGGAAAATGGACGAGACGGATGCGAGCTGGCGGTCGGTGAGCGCCGGGCTCGTGACTATGCGTCTCGTCGACAATTGGATTGCCGATGGGGCGACACTGTCGCGTTTCGATTCTTGGAGCGTGAGCGCGGTGCGCGAAGCAATCGCCGGGGTGCCGGAGACGACACCGTTGCGGCGAATGCTCGGTAACATCGTGGATATGGTCGTGTCGTCGCCTGTTCGCGACTTCCACGCGCTTTGCCCGCGGCTGATGGCTTACGGTCAAACCTTGCAGTACGACGCAAAGTGGTCGCTCGCTGCGGACGTTTACCAAACAATCGTTACACAGTGCAATCCGGTGGACGAGGCAGATATTGTCGTCAATTCGTTCATCCAGCTCGGATTCTGCCTTCGGACACTTGGCGACTTTGACGCCGCAACAGCGGCTTACAGTCAAGCGTCCCAGCTCGCGCTAGCCACCGGCGATCTCATTGGCGTGCTGCGCGGACGACTCGGCGACGCGAAAATCGCGATCGCGCGCGGCAATATGCCTTATGCGGAATCCATCGTCGAAGAGGCTATCGTCCGGGCTGAGGAACACGGACTCAAGGATCTGACCGCACGCGCGCTCGATGCGCGAGCTCATATCGCCGGTTTGCGCGGGCAGCACGATCTCGCGATCCGCTACTCGTATGACGCACTTCGGCTTTCAGCATCACCGCGTGACAGAGATCGTACGTTGTCGAACATCGCAACCGGCTTTCGCTACCTCGGCTTGGTCGACGTCGCGCGGGACGCGTATCTCGTGCTCGCGACTACCGCGCAAGAGCAATACGTCCGCTGGATGGCTGAACTGAACTTGATGGAGCTGGCGGCCGATGAAGGGATCGAGCTTCACTTCGACAAATACCGTCGCGACCTCGAGACGGCAGATCTCACACCGCTGCTGCAGGTGACCTACTTGCTGCATGTCGGCCGAGGATATCACGCGCTCGGCAAATCCGAGCTCGGAATTCCGTACCTCGAGCGTGCAGTTCAACTCGCGTCTGAGCAGGCACTGAACCAACTCATGTTCGAAGCCGAGGCGGCGTTGAGCAATGCAATGCGTCGGCAGCGGCATACAAATCCAACGCAAGATCGGTCATCGATTCGAACGATCCAGCCCGTGATCGATGCCATTCACGAAATGAAGGTGCTGGCCGGAATCGTGTAAAACGAAACGGGGCCAGCGACAGATGCTGGCCCCGCCTGAAAGCTCAGATCAAGGTACCGCTCAGTGGGTGACGCACTCGCCGGCGGAGTCGATGTACCCACTGCAATCATCATGACGCGGCGCGGTCAGGTCAGCGCACGCAGAAAGCACAAAGGAGGAAACCACAACCAACAGGAGAACGAGGGGGCGGCGGGACATGTGAACGATCTCCATAAATGTCAGAATGACTGCAGGAATTTTCTTGGCGGAAAACATCTGCGGAGCATTCTAGGGTCGCGATTCGGAGCGTAAACTCGCATTTTGTGTCACGTTTGCGCGGTTTTATGTCATCCGAGTCCGATACTGTTCCTACGTGGACGTCGTCGCGTACCTCCCACGTCAGCTCCTCTCCCACCTCAGAATCGTCCTCGGATCCGAGCACTCGCTCACGTCCGTCGCGAGCTGGGCCGAGCTCCAAGCCATGGTCCAACACCAAGGCACAGAGCTCGTAGTCGCCGACCCCGCGGTCGACGGCTCGGTCCAGGTCGAAGCACTCGAGCACCTCCGCAGGCAGTTCCCGTCGCTCCCCGTGGTCGTTTACACCTCGCTGGCGCCCGCCTCCATCAAGGCGATCGTCCGTTTGGCAAAATCGGGGGTCGAACACGTCGTCCTAAGCCGTTTCGACGACGAACCGGGCCGCTTCCTCGAACTGCTCGAGAGCATCCCCGTGCTCGCGCTCGGCGACCAAATGCTTCAGGAGCTTGCCGTACCGCTCTCGACGCTGCCGGTTACCGTGGTCCGGGCGATCGAACAGCTCTTCAGAACGCCGGGACAGTTCAAAGATTCGGCAGATCTCGCCCGAGTCGCGGGGATGAACCTCCGCACGCTCTATCGGAATCTGGAACCCGCCGGGATCTTCTCGGCACGCTCGTTGGTCGTGTCGGCTCGCATCCTCAGAGCCTTCGCGTACTTGCAGGACCCTGGACGGTCGATCAAAGATGTGGCGGCCAAAGCCGGCTACCACTCACCCTGGCAACTCGCACAGCAGATGCGCGAGCTCACAGGACTCACGACCGAACAGGTGCGAAAGGAAGTCACTGGAACTGCGCTCGTTACCCTACTCGCCGAGCAGGTACGGCGCCGGAGAAAGAAGCAATGACGTGGAAGGTCGTTATGGGGTCAGGTGGGATCCAGCACCCAGGGTCTCGAACACCGCACCATCAGCCACAGGCGAAGGAGTCGATGGCATTCGGGAAAAAGTCGCGCGTGCTCATCGTCGATGACGAGCCGTCGATCTGCAAAGCACTCACCATGGCGCTGACGCGCGCTGGCTATGAAGCCATCGCCGCGCAGTCCGGCGAGAGCGCGCTCGCGATCATCCGGAGCGAACATGTCGACGTGATGCTCATCGACCTGCGCATTCCCGACATGCGCGGCGACGTGATCTTCGAAGTGGCGGCCGGACACCAGCCGCACCTCCGCTTCCAGACGTTGTTCATGACTGGCGACATCACCGACCGCGCGCAAAGCCTCATCGCGGCGTGCAAGTGCAACTACATTCGCAAGCCGTTCGACCTGCGCGATCTGACCGACGCCGTGTCGGCGCTCGCACCACGCAGCCAGGACGCCGCGGGCTGAAGTCGAGCCGATTCAGCAGCATCGATCGCTCGACCCCGCGGCCGCCTCGTATGGCGGCCGATTTTTTTGGCCTTCGCGCTCCGAGACCGGACTGCCGACCCAGCAGCTGACATTATAAATCTCTAATGCTGGAGTCGAAGATCGGTGTCTCGAGAATCGTCCATCTCGATGCGACCGACAAGCTGCAACACACAGCCGCTCGCGCGCGTAGTACCCGAAGTCACCCCTCCGGAGCGGGAAATGATCGGCTGCCGCCGCAGCGCACCGTGCACCGCAGTCGCCTCTACGCTGTTGTTTCTCGCCCTCGCGCTCCTCATCGCTCCGTCCGCGCTGCTCGCGCAGACGCGCGACGTGATCCGCGGCCGCATCGTTGCCGCCGATAGCAGCCCGATTCCCAACGCCACGATCATCACCACCGATACCGCCGCCAAAGTCGCGAAGCCAATGCGGACCGACGCCACCGGCGCATTCACCGTCGCCTTCGACGACGGCCACGGCGCGTATCAGCTCGTCGTCACTGCCCTCGGGTACGCGCCGCAACGGCGCTTCGTCGTGCGCAGGTCCGACGGCACAATGCCCACGGCAGACTTCAAGATGGTGCCGGTCGCCGCGCAACTCGGCGCGACCAAAACCGTAGGCGAACGACCCAAGGCCGTGCGATCGGACCTGAACGGCGACGCAAGCATCGGCGGCACCGTCACCTATCAGAACCTGTCGAATGGCTTGAGCGGCGACGTGACCGGCGACATCTCGTCGATGCTCGCGACGCTTCCGGGCATTTCCGTCACGCCGAGTGCCAACGGGGGCACGCCAGTCATCTCGGCATTCGGCGTCGGCAGCGATCAAAATGGGCTCGTCTTGAACGGGATGAACTTCGGTGCTCAGGTGCCCCGCGACGGATTTCGGCTCGCCGTCGTATCGTCCACCTACGACCCGAGTAAGGGCGGCTTTGCCGGAGTGCAGGTGTCGCTCAGAATGACGCCGGGCGGAAACGTCTCCAGCCGGTCGCTCCACGGCACGTTCGACGCGCCGTCCTTACAGTGGACCTCGCCCGTCGCCTCGCAGCTCGGCACCCGCTACGGCCAAGCGGTGCTCAGCGGGACAACGAACGGTCCGATCGTCGTCGATCGCGTGTTCTACTCGACGTCCTTCCAATTCTCGCGCCGGTCGAGTGGTCTCACGAGCCTCACGTCCGCCGACCCCAGCTCGCTCGAAGCGCTTCACGTCAATCCGGATTCGGTCGCGAGACTGCTGAACGATCTCGCGCCTATCGGCATTCCCCTGCGCACATCGAGTGTTCCCGGCTCGCGCGAAAACCTCGAGGGCCGCGCGGCCGTTCGCCTGGACTGGGAGCCGAATCTCCCGCGCAGCCAACCAGGCGTGTTCTTCCTCAACAACGCCACTGTCGACGACTACTATCTCGAAGCCGGTGGCACCGTGCGCAATAACGACGGCGCCATGATTGGCGCGCTCTCGGTTCCGTCGTACGGCGGCCAGCAGACGCACCGCGACGGATGGGCGCAGTTCACGGCTGCCAAGTATCTACCCAAGAGCATTCTCAACGAAGCGACGCTGAGCGTGAGCGGTGCCGATGACGCAACGAATCCGTATCTCGACTTGCCGGCAGCGCGCATTTTGCTCGCGTCCGGATTGGGCGACGGAACGACTGGATTTTCAACCCTGCAGGTGGGCGGCAACAGCGCGCCGCACTCGGACTCGCGCAATTGGAGCGCCGAGTTGCGCAACCAGACGTCGTGGAACACGTGGGATCGGCGCCACTCGTTCTCCGTAACGCTCGACGGAACTGAGGACGGCTACTCGATCCAGCAGGACGCCGGCTTCGGCACCTTCGCGTTCAACTCACTTGCCGATTTCGCCAGCGGAACTCCGGCGAGCTATTTCAAAACACTCACGGGCCGGAGCACGAGCGGCACCGGATTCGCCGGCGCGCTGGGTCTCGGTGGTACCTATAACCCCAACCCGCCCGGCAGCACACCGCCCGGCAAACCGGTTCCCGCGCGTCCGACGGTTCAGTACGGCGTGCGCTTCGAGGGAAATCACTACGGTTTCGCGCCCGACTACAATCCGTCGCTCGACTCCGTCTTTCATCTTCGCACCGATCACGTCCCGAGCGAAGTGCGGATCATGCCGATGTTCGGTTTCAACTGGCCGATTTTTCCCGAGTACCACTTCATGGGACTCACGCTAGGCCGGCGCGGATCGATCAGCGGCGGCGTGCGCGAGTATCGCGGAACGCTCTCGACGCGCGCGCTCGACTCGTACACTCGGCAGACCGGATTGCCCGATGCAATCCAGCAACTGAACTGCATTGGCATCGCGGCGCCCACTCCTGATTGGCGCGCCTACGAGCAGTCGACGGAGTCGATTCCAACCGATTGTGCGGCAGGCACCACCGCCACTGTCCTCACGCAGACGGCGCCGGCGGTCGCGCTCTTCTCACCGGATTACACGTTCTATGATAGCTGGCGGCCGGCGCTGACCTTCAACTATTTGCTCAACGGAATGTTCCGGCTGTCGCTCAACAGCACGTACGCCATGAATCGCAACACGCCGGAGTCGTATGATTTGAACTTTGACGGCGCGCCGCGTTTCGCGCTGGCGAGCGAAGGCGGCCGCCCGGTGTACGTCGCACCGTCGAGCATTGTGCCCACCACCGGCACGTCGTCCTGGGTGGACTCGCGTCAGTCTCCGCTCTTTGCACACGTCAGTGAAGCTCGCTCCGACTTACGCGGCGTGACGCGGACGATCGGCGGAACACTCACGTTCTCGCCGTTCTTGATCACGCCTACGTCGAGCGTCACCGCCATCACGCTCGGCTACAATTACACCGATGCGCGCGAACAATTTCGCGGCTTCGGCGGCACGACGGCCGGCGATCCATCCGTGGTCGACTGGTCGCGCGGCTCGGTTGCCAGGCACACGATCACGGCGACGGTCACTCGGAACACGCCAAACGTCGGCACCCTGTTGCTGCAGATGCGGGCACAGTCGGGCATGGCATTCACGCCACTTGTGAGCGGCGACGTGAATGGCGACGGCTATGCGAACGATCGCGCGTTCGTCTTCAATCCCGCCGCGGCGTCCGATCCGACAGTTGGCACGTCGATGGCGCAGCTCATTCGGTCCTCGTCGCCGAACGTTAAGCGCTGTCTGGAACGGCAGGAAGGCGCGGTCGCAGGCAGAAACAGCTGCACGGGTCCATGGTCGATGCCGTTGATGAATCTCTCAATTTCGCCCGATCCATATCGGTTCGGGTTCCGCAATCGCGGGTCGGTGCAGTTGCTCGTCACGAACATTCTGAGCGGGCTCGATCAGGCGCTGCACGGTTCCAACAAGCTGCATGGCTGGGGACAGCCTGCGTTCTCGGACCCGACCCTGCTCACCGTGCGCGGCTTCGATCCAAACACGAACAGCTTCAAGTACGCGGTCAATCCGCTGTTCGGGAGCACCTCGCAGTTTAGAAATACGTACCGATCGCCGTTCATGCTCACCGTCGACGTGAAGCTCGAGGTCGGCCGCGACCGGGAGACGCAATATCTGACGTCGCTGCTGCAGCTTCGGCCGACAGACGGCGACTCGCTCAGTCTCCAACAGATCAAATTCCGAATCGCGCGGAGCTTCAATCCGCTCGACCAGATCGTCGCGGTCAAGGACAGCCTGTCGTTGACCGCGGCACAGGTCGACAGCATCAAGGCCATCGGCCAGCGCTTCTCGGTGATTCGGGATTCGATCGTCACCGACCTCGCCCGGTATCTCGCAACTCGCCACGGCAACTACGACGGCGAACAAGTTCGCGAGCGCTGGCACGCCGCCGGAATTGCGAGCTACACCGCGTACTTGAAGGAAGTGCGATTGGCGCTCGCGCTATTTACACCCGCACAACGGGAGCGCGCAGCGACGGTGGCGCAGGCGGCCGGTTTCCTCAGAGTCGAGGCGATCAGCGACGCAGACGTGCGCACCATGTACAGAGGAGCGATGGCGTCGTTGCCGTGAGGCGCGACTGTGTTTGGGCGGCGCTGCGCCTTACTCGAGCGGCGTCAGCGCGGCCCGAAACCACTCGACCAACTTCGCCTCGCTCATTTTTCCGGCGGCAACGTTTTCGACGATCGTGACGATCTCGGGCTCCGACGCATCGAGGTCGAAGCCATTCATGCCGAGAAAGGCGTACGCCGTCATGAACGACGCGCGCTTGTTTCCATCGACGAACGGATGGTTCTTCGCGACGCCGAAAAGGGATGCCGCCGCGAATACCGCTTCGTCAGCGTCCTCGACGTGCGCGAATTTCTGTTGCGGACGGCCGAGCGCCGACTCCAGCAAGCCCGAGTCGCGAATTCCGTATGAGCCGCCGTGCTCGCGAATCTGGGCTTCCTGAACTGCTTCGACCATCGATCGCGTGATCCAGCGCGGCTCACGCCGCGAAGCTGACATCGATCAACGCGCCAACTGGCGCAGCGCATTGCGGAACCTCTTGGCGCCGCGATCATACGCGTCCATCGCGTCGACGAAATCAGGGTCGAGCGGCGTGATCAGAATTCCATCGCGCGTCTCGATGAGCGACACCTCATCCCCCGCCTCGAGATTCAGCCGCTCCAGCATCGGCTTCGGCAAGACGATCGCCGCGGAGCCGCCGATCTTCTTCAACTTTTGACGCTTGGCCATGATCCACCTCCGGCCAGTGATATAGCTACAAAAGTTATACTTGGCCATCCCGCAGCTGACCCGTGGGTTTTGGCGGCCACCCGTGTCAGAATCAGTGAACCCCGCGGAGACGCCATGCGCCACAGGCCGTCGGAAGACGATATCCGCACTACCTATCGGGCGACTGTCGACGACCTGTTCGACTTCGTCGCCCGGCGTTGTCGCGGCGACCGCGGGCTTGCCGAGGACATTACACAGGAAACGTGGCTTCGCGCGATTGATGACTGGGAGCGGAATGGTCTACCCGATCGTCCAGCCGCTTGGTTGGCGCGCGTCGCAAGCCGGCTGCTCAGCAACCATCGGCGACACGAAGAGGTCGAGCGGATCACCGACGACGATCCCGATACCGTCGCGGACGAAGAAGATCGAGCCGAGCGGCGCGAACAACGGTCGATGGTGCAACGCGCCTTGGACAGACTGCCTACCGCTCAGGCGCGCCTGCTGGAGACGTTCCATTTCGACCGGCGTCCCGTCAACGAGATCGCCGCAAACACCGGACTGACGACGCGCGCCGTCGAGGGTCGCCTTCGCCGAGCGCGCGCACGACTTCGTGGACTAGTTGGAAACGAACCTCCGAGGAGTGATGACGAATGACATCATCGAATTCATATCGACCGACTGATGAGTTCCGCGAAAATCTCGAATGGGAGGTCCTTCGCCGGCATCGTCGCAACGTCCGCGAGCGCACGCAGCGCTCGGTGCGATCCGTTCGATTTGCGAAGGCTGCCGTGATCGTCATCGTGTCGGGCTCAATCGGCGCGACAGCGGGATTTGCGTCGGCGCAGAGTCGTCAGAACAGCGCGCGCGACTCCCTGCTCACCGCCGAACGCGCGAACGCAATGTTGGCGACGACGCGCTATGAGATCTCTAAAGCCGAGGCGGACGACGTCTCCTTGAAAGTGCGTGTCGGCGCGGCTGACCAGTCGGCGCTCGACGACGCGGTCGCCGAGTTGCGCGACATGGAAGCGCGCCGAAAGGCGACGGGGCTCAACATTCAGGAGATCACCGCATCGGGCCAAGCCCCGCGCGACGACCTCGGCGCACCGCTCGTGGCAGGACACGACTACGTGAAGGAACGAATCGCGCTTCAGCTGTCGGCGTTACAGGCGAAGCTCAGTGCGGCCGAGCAGGATCAAGCGTTGGCCGAGCGCCGTTTCCGTCTGACGGGCCAAGACGAGGGATCTCTGACGAATGCGCAACTCACAGTGATCCGCGCGCAAGGTCAACTGTCGGTGCTCGCGGAACGAATGAACTTGCGCAACGAATTTCTCCAGCACGGCACGCCGGCCCCGCAGCTGGACCTACGATTGACAAGTGTACAGCTACACGCCGACATATTGGCTACTCAGGCCGAGCTGAGCGCGGCAAAGGCTCGACTCCAGATCGTGCAGAAGCGGCAGGCGGTCGGCGCTGCTGGCGACGTCGATTTGCTGAAAGCGGAGCTCGAGGTGAAAGAGCTCGAGCTCGAGATACAACGGATGGCGACGAGGAAGGTGCCGGAGCAGTGAGCCCGACGCTCAGTCCTTCGCCGTTGTCGCCATCAGCTCATTCCACCGATCAACGGCGCGCCGCAGATGCGGAATTACGATCGATCCACCCACGATCAACCCGATCGACAGCGTCTCGAACAGCGCGTCACGAGCCACACCTTCTTCGGCGCACCGCACCAGGTGGTACGTCACACAGTCGTCGCAGCGCAGCACCAACGACGCCACGAGGCCGAGCAGCTCCTTGGTCTTCACGTCGAGCGCGCCGGCTTCATACGCTCGGCCGTCGAGCGCGAAGAAGCGGTTGATCACGAGGTTGTTCTCGCCGAGGATCTCTTTGTTCATCCGCTCGCGGAAGAGGCGGAACTCGGTGAGCGCGTTGCCATGCTCGTGCGGTTCGGACGATGACGGGCCGTCAGTGGCGGAGCTCATATCTTGAACGTCTTGAGAGTCTTTAGAGTTTGCTCGAGCGCCAGGCGCTGCGGTACCGCTTTGGCCTCGGCGAGCAATCCTTCGTAGGTCGAAATCGCCAGCTTGAGCGCGACAGGATCGGATTCGTCGTTCGCCAAGCTGGTGGCGTTGTCGGCCAGTGCGGCGCGCGCGAGTTGGTCGCTGGGAAATTCCTTCGTCACGGCGAGCCAGCGGTCGACGCGCCGGCGCAGGTTTGCCTCAGCGAGCGCCCACAGGTGCCACGCACCGCGGTTCGCCGGGTCCACCTGCTTGGCGCGCGTCGCCAATTGGCTCACGACGTCGGGCCCGCGGCCGGTGAGCCAGTAGGCGTTGGCCAGCACGACCATGGATTGGGCGTCGTTCGGCGAGTCCGCCACAATTCGCTCGAACAGGGGTATCACCACTTCGGGCATCTCGCGATACGGCTGCGAGGCAGTCTTGAGCAGCTCGGGAGACGTCCGCTTGGCGAGCGCTTTCAGATCGTCGAGCAGGCGGCCCAGATCGGCCGACTGTTGGTAGGCCGCAACGCACGCCTCCAGTTCGTTGGACGGCTGGTAGAACGGCGACGGGGCGGAGGAACCAGGGCTAGCGGGCGGAGTGCTCATGGCCCGAAAAGTAGGGACCCGGCACGAAGTTAGCAGGGTGAGCGGCCGAGGAACGGCGAAGGACAGGGTTGCGCCAAACTGTTTTGTAGGCGATACTCTTGGCGTCCGCCGGCACGACCGCGACCAGGCTCCGCACATCGAGAGCCGCGCCGTAGCGCCAGCATCGTTGGCAACGCGTGAGGTATCCGCGCGCCGACGGTACCGACAGCAGAGCACGCGTCGCGTCTCATCGTTTCATCCCGTCATACCCCTCGGCCCATCGCACCCGCGCGGCATCGTTGCTAAGCCGCGAGCGATCGAACCGAGCGTATGTCCAGACATATCGCGGGACGAGAGCAGTACCTCGATACAGATTCACCTTCTTACCCAACAAGTGCATGAACGAACGTCGACGCCCGCCGCGGCGCGGACGTGGTCCACGTCCGAACAGCCGTTCCGGCGGAGAAACCGGCGACAATCCGTACCGCGAGGAAGGTGATACCGGCGGCGGAAGTGAGGTCGACGCCGGAACTGTCACGCGAGACGAGGGGGCACCGTCCGAACCAATGCCTCGCGCCGAGCGACAGCAGTCGACCGAAACGCCGCCGTCGCCTGCTCCTTCCATGACGCCGGCGCCTGAAAACGGGACGTACGTTCCGAATCAGGATCAGAGCCAACAGGCGCCGCAGTACTCGCAAAATCCCAATCGCGATCGCGGTGATCGCAACGATCGGGGCGACAGAAACGATCGCAATGACCGTGGGCCGCGCAACGATCGGAACGATCGCGGTGACCGGAATGATCGAAACGGCATGGATCGCAATGGACGCCGGCACCGTCGCGGACGCGGCCGTGGTCCGCGCCAGGACAACAATCAACGACAACCGCAGGGTCAGGGTGGCGGCAGCGGTGGCGGCCAATCGCAGCAACCGTTGCAGATCGTCGCAACGACTGAGACGCGCGGCTGGTTCGAGGCTGCTCGCGACGCAGGCTTCATTCGTCGTCCCAACAACAGCTATCTGGCCGAGAATGGCGACGCGTACGTGCCGCCGCATCTCGTCCGCCAGCATGCACTGCGAAAGTCGGACTTGATCGACGCTACCGTTGGCATCGACCCCCGGGGTCGCGCGACGGTGGTCGAGATTCGTACGATCAACGGAGAAGATCCGGCGACCGCGGCAAAGCGTCCCGACTTCAATTCCCTGCCGGCGTCGTATCCGGAGCGGAAGCTATTTCTGGAGACGGGTCGACCGGCCAAGGGTGGACACGAGCTCACGCGCCGAGCAATCGATCTCATTGCGCCAATCGGCTACGGCCAGCGGGCGCTGATCGTCGCCCCGGCTCGCGCCGGCAAGACCACGTTGCTGCACGCGATCACCGAGGGCGTGGCGATCAACCACCCCAACGCAGTGCTGCTGATTCTCCTCGTGGACGAGCGTCCGGAAGAGGTGAGCGAAGCAATTTCCTGGGGCGTGGGCGAGGTCGTGTCGTCGAGCTTCGATCAGCCGGCACAGCGTCACGTCGAAGTCACCGAGATGGTGCTCAATCGCGCGCATCGCATGGTGGAAGCGGGCAAAGATGTCGTGATCGTGCTCGACTCGCTCACTCGTATGGCGCGCGCGCACAACACCGCGGAGCGTGGCACCGGACGCACATTGTCGGGCGGTCTCGATGCCACCGCGATGGCCAAACCGAAGGCGTTCTTCGGGTCGGCGCGCTCGATCCCTGACAGTTCTGGCGGCGGCTCGCTGACCATCATCGCCACGGCGCTGGTCGAAACCGGCTCGCGCATGGACGACGTGATCTTCGAGGAGTTCAAGGGCACCGGCAACTGCGAGATCAAACTCGATCGCAGCTTGGCCGAGAAGCGCATTTATCCGGCGATCGACATCGGGACGAGCGGCACGCGCCGCGAAGAGAAGTTGTTCCGGCCCGACCAGATCGACAGCGTGTTTACGCTGCGCCGCGGCCTGAGCCAGATGCCGCCACAGAGCGCAATGGAGTGGCTGATCAAGCGGATTGCGGCGACGGTCAGTAACGACGCTCTGTTGACGGGGCTGTAGAGAGAGCGTACTGGTTTAATCCCGGGAAACTCGGCGCTGGATTCTTGAGGTCTCTGGTCTCGGGTCTGAGGTCTCGGTTGGACTCAGAGACCTCAGACCGGAGACCGGAGACCTCGAGTTTTCAGGGCAGCCGAGTCCGCTATTAGTGAACGGGGAGCCCTGATCTCCCCCGGGGCCGTAGCAGGCCCGAGCCTTGCTCAAGCTCATGCCTGCCATGCCTTTCCCGATCCGCAGGTGGACTCGGGCGGTATTGGCGGTCGGGGCTCTCCTTCTCGCTCCGGCCGTCAGTCCTGCACAGTCCACTCAAAAAGACCCGCATCCCGAAGTTCGCGCGATCACTCTCGTCGGCGTCACGCACGTCGACGAGTATGATTTGCTCAAGAGCATTTCGACACAGGCGTCGAAGTGCCGAAGCTTTCTTCTGCGGCCGTTTTGCCTCGTCAGCCAGTCGCCGACGTTCGAGTTCAAGCACTATTTCGATCAGGCCGAGTTCGAGCGTGACGTGCTGCGCATTCGGCTGTACTACTGGAAGCGCGGCTATCGCGAGACCCAGGTCGACACGACCGTAAAGTCGGTCGGTCCCAAGGAGATTGCGGTGACGTTCAACGTCACCGAGAACCAGCCCACGCTCGTTCGGAAGATCGCGATCTCCTACGACTCGACGCTGATCCCCGACAAGATCCGCGACCGGCTCACGCTGCTGCACGCGAAAGATCCGGTCAATCTCGTCTTGCTCGATTCCATGCGCCTGCTCTTTCAGGGCGAGCTCTGGAATCGCGGCTACGGCGATGCGGTGGTGGACACGACGGTCACAGTGGATGCGGCAAACCGTCTCGCCGACGTTGGCGTAAACCTCGTCGAGAACAAGCCGACGACGATCGGCAAGATCACGGTGGCCGGCAATCAGCGCGTCGCGACCTCGACGATTCTCAATTCGATCACCTTCAAGACGGGCGATCTCTATCGCGAGAGCGACCGGCTCGAGAGTCAGCGCAATCTGTACGAGTCGAATCTCTTTCGACTCGTGTCGGTCGACGTGCCGGTGCAGTACGACACCGTGAAGGACGTGAACATCGACGTGACCGAAGCGCCGCTGCACGAAGCGCGGCTCGGCCCGGGACTGAACAACGTCGATTTTCTGCAGTTCCAGGGACACTACACGAGCTACAACATGTTCGGCGGCGCTCGACGCCTCGACGTTGACGGCGTCGTGGGGAACCTTCTCGCCTCGTCGCTCCAGGGGCGCGGGCCGTTCCGCGACGTACAGAGCGATGTGGCGCACTCGTTTTCCGACACGAGCCTCACGCCGTACCTGCAGCCCACGTACACGGCGAGTGTCGATTTCAGGCAGCCGTCATTTCTGAGCCGCCCCGCCGATGCCGCGGGGTTTGGAGCGTTCGCCCATCGCGACATCAACCCGGGTGTGTTCATCGATCACGGCTATGGCGGCCAGGCGACGTTCACGCACACGGTGGCGCCGCGCGCGCCAGTCAGTCTCAACTACCGATATGAGATCAATAACGTCTCGGCAAGCGACGTCTATTTCTGTGTGAACTTCGGCGTGTGCGATACTCCGACGATCACATCGTTGCGCTCGCACCAGTCGTTATCGCCACTCACGCTCAGCGCATTCGTGGATCGATCCGATCTGCCCTTCTCGCCGACGAAAGGCTACGTGGCGCGCGTCGATCTCGAGCACGCATCGGCGTTCACCGCGTCGGACTACCGGTACAACCGCATCAGCGTCGATGCCGCGGCCTACACGCATCGTAGCGGCAGCGGGAACATCTTGTCGGCGCATCTGCGGTTTGGCTTCGTGCGCCCGCTCACGAGCGGCGGCGAAGCTGGCATTCTGCATCCGACCAAACGCTTCTACGCCGGCGGCGCGAACTCCGTGCGCGGATACGGCGAGAATCAGCTCGGACCTCGCATTCTCACGATCGACGACTCGACGCTCGCGAAAGCGCAGAGCATCGGCGGCGGTACGTGCAAGCTGACGCTCGCGTCGGTGCAATACTGCGACCCGAATTCCCCGAATCTCAAGACGTCTGATTTTCTGCCGCAGCCGCTAGGCGGAACGTCCGTCCTCGAGGGAAGCGTGGAGTATCGGTTCCCGATTCCGCTCGGATTGTTGCTCCGGCACATGGTCGGTGCTGTGTTTCTCGACGGCGCAGTCGTCGGCTCTGGCAACACCGGCAACCTGCCGCGGATCAGCGCGATCGTGAAAGGCACTGCCGCGGTGACGCCGGGTTTCGGGATACGCTACGAGTCACCGGTCGGACCGATTCGCATCGACTTCGGCATCAATCCCAATCGCGCCGAGGATCTCGCGGTGGTGACGTCGGTGCCCGACGCGACCGGACGCAGGACGATCGTGGCGCTCAGCAGAACTCGAAACTTCTCGCAGGGCAAGACGTTGTTCGATCGCCTCACACTGCATTTCTCGATCGGAGAAGCGTACTAGTGAGCGTCGAGGGGCGAGGGGTAAGGAGCGAGGACGACGAACTACGATGGGGACGTGGAGTTGCGGCGTTCTTCCTCTGCATCCTCGGACTGATCACCGCTGGCGCAATCGCCGTGTTCGTGTTCACCGGAACCGACTGGGGGCGCGAGCGCGTGCGAGGCTACGCCGAGAATTGGCTCAACGGAATCGTGCACGGAAGGGCGCGCATCGGCGGGCTTTCGGGGAATCTGCTCACTGGAATGACGGTGCACGATTTCTCGATCACCGACAGCGCCGGCGCGCCGTTCATTGCGGTCGACGCAATCACCGGCAACTACTCGGTAATGGCGCTGCTGCGAAAGCACATCTGGGTGGACGGTGCGCACCTCGTGCGCCCGGTCGTCGTGCTCGATCGACCGCCGAACGGGCTGTGGAACTGGGAGCGCATCTTTCCGCGCGACACGACGCCGAAACCGCCCACGCAGCAAACGGGCTGGCTCGATTGGCTGCGTTTCACCAACGCGACGGTCGTCGACGGACAGCTCGTCATGCGCACACCATGGACGCCGAGCGGAAAGCTGTCGGCCGCGGGGCGCGATAGCGTGGTGCGCGACGCACTCGCTGGCGGCTCGCGATTGATGATTCGACAAGCCCCGGGCGGCTTTCAAAAAATCATACAGCTCGATTCGGTGACAGGGGCATTTCCGCTCGTGCGTCTTTCAGAACCGGGAATCAAGAATCGATTGATTCAGGTGTCGGCGCTGACGATGAATGCCTATCCTTTTCGTCCGCCTGGTGCCGCCGTTCGCGATGTGAAGGGTTCGTTCCCGTTCAACAACGATTCGGTCTGGTGGAAGGGTGCGTACGTTGCGCTGCCCAACTCCAAAGCGACGGGCGACGGGAGCTATGCGTTCAGCTCCGGCGATCTCGCGATGACGGTTCACAGCGATCCGGCGAGCCTCGCCGATCTGCGATGGATCTATCCGCGACTTCCAGCCGGCGGCGGCAAGCTCGATCTCGAGCTGTCGTGGAAAGGAGCAACGCAGGACTACCTCGGCACCAATGCGGACGTCAGCGTTGGCAACGCGCACGCAGCCGGCGATTTCGGCTTGACGCTCACGGATTCCGTGGCGATCCACGATACGAACGTTCGCTTCACAGGCGTGGACACTCGCCTGCTCGAGCAACTCATTCCGAATTTCAAGTCTCCACGCCGCGGCGTGTTTTCTGGCCGCGCCAAAGTGAGCGGAGGTATTCACGCGCTCACAATGAACGCCGACGTCACCTTCGCCGATCAGCGCGCTGGATCGAGCCGTGTCGTGGCGGTGGGAGAGGTCGGATTCATGCGGGGAGCTGGTCTCCGCGCGCGAAACCTCGATCTGCAGTTGCTTCCGGTGCAGGTCGACCTCGCGCGAAGCTGGATGCCCTCGCTGCCGATCAGTGGAACTGTCACTGGACGGGCGCAGGTGAACGGATCGACGACGACGGCACTCGCTGTCGTCGCGAATTTGAATCTGCGCGATCGCGGCACGGAGTCGGTGGTGGACGGCAAGGGAACCATTCGCACGAGCGGCGGTCAGTATTTCGACGTCGATGCAACGGCGAGCCCCGTGTCGCTCGTCGAGATCGGGCGCTTTGCACCGGCGATCGGGCTCCAGGGCTCGGCAACGGGCCCCGTGCACGTCGTCGGCTCACTGCGCAATCTGCGTGTCAACGCCGATCTGCGACTGCCCGACGGCGGCCGTTTCGTGACCGAGGGCGCGCTCGATCTCGCGAGCAAGAACAAAGGCTACGATCTCACGTCGACGCTCTACACGCTGAATCTTCGCACCATCGACAGCAAAGCGCCCGTCACGTCGCTCTCGGCGCACGCGACGGTCCGCGGCACTGGCACCACGCTCGCCACGATGCGAACCTCGGTGGTGGCCGATCTGTCGACGTCGCGGTGGGACAGCATCGCGGTGGACACCGCGTCAGTGAGCGCGTCAGTCAGTAACGGTCTGCTCGACGTGCAGCGGCTTTACGCGCACGGGGCACACACGTCGGCAAACGTGTCGGGTACGTTCGGACTCACGCGCGAACAGCGGGGATCGCTCACGTACGTCGTGAACGTCGACTCGTTGGGCGCGTTCAACCGGTGGCTGCCAAAGAGCACAGCGTCGACGAAGGCAGTGGCTCCTCGCCCGCAAGTCGTGCAGCGCGCCGTCGCGCGCGCGCGCGCCGACTCGGCACGCGTCGCGAAGGCCACGGAGATGGAGCGCATGATCAACGGTCGCGCGGCACCGGCGCTCAACGTCGCACTGCCGCAGTCCGTTCCCACTGATACGGTTTCCGGCAGCGCGTATGCCGCAGGAAAATTGAGCGGCAACCTCTACGACTTCGATCTCCGCGGGCGCGCGGGCGGTGAGAACGTCGTAGCGCGCGGAAATTTCGTACGCCGATTCCAGAGCGAGTATGTCTGGACGAACGCGCGTACGCCGCAGTCGATGCTCGCCGTTGGACTCGACGCCGACAGTGTGTCGGCGATGGGCTTCGGATTCGATACCCTGAGCGCGAGAGTGACGTATCAATCACCTGGCGGGCACGTCGAGCTCGCGGTCACGCAGGGCGGCAATCGGGACTATGGGCTCAAGGGCGACTACGCGCTCTACACCGATCGCAAAGAGCTGCGTCTCGCCGACATGACGTTCCGCTTCGACACAGCGTATTGGGCGATGCCGCACGAGGGACTGATCGAGTGGGGCGGTCCCGGACTTCGCGTCACGAACTTCGAGCTGCGCAACCGCGGCAACGGCCGCGTGTACGCGAACGGATTGCTGCCAACGAGCGGCGTCGCTGACTTCACGCTCGACGTCGACAATTTTCCCGTCGCGAACATCATAGATCTGGTACAGACCGACATCAACATGACCGGCATGATCAGCCTCGCTGGATCGATGTCGGGTACGTTGAGCAATCCGGCTTTCAAAGGCGCGTACGGCCTGCTCGGAAGCACGTACAATGGCGCCGTCGTGCCGGAGTTGCACGGCACCTTTGGCTATGCCGACATGCAGCTCGTCACGCACGTCGACGCGCTGCGCAACGGTGGCACGCCGATGATGGTGGCCGATGCGCGCCTGCCGATCAATCTCGCGTTCACCGGTGTGACCGGCGACCGCTTGCTGCCCGATCCAATGCAGGTCGACGTCGTCGCGGACAGCCTTCCGCTCGAGCTCATTCCGCAGTTCACCGGTCTCGTGACCAACGTGCACGGCCGCGCGGCTGGAAAGTTCAGCATGCGCGGGACACTCAAACAGCCCTCGTTGGTGGGCGCGCTCGCGCTCGACAAGGGCTCGCTCAAGCTCGTGTCCACCGGCGCGACGTTCACCGACATGACGGCGGTGGTCCGCATGGCGAACGACACTGTGTACGTCGATTCCGTATCCGCGAAGGCCCGCGGCGACGTGCGACTCCGCGGTAACATCGCCGTGGGCGACTGGCGCCAGCCTTCGTTTAATCTGTATCTGATCGCCAGCGGCGCCGAGCTGCTCAACAACGACATCGGTGATCTGCGCGTCGACGCCGGTGTTGCGTTGACCGGGCCGTTCAATCGCGCGTTCCTGAGCGGTGCCACGACGATTACGCAGGGTGTCATCTACGCGCCGGAAACGAGCGGCCAGCATCTCCTGGGAGCCGGCGATCCCGCGCTCTTCAATGTGCTCGACACCACGAACGTCAACGACCGCGATCTCTTTCCGCCCACGTCGCCGCTCGTCGCCAACTTACGCGTCGAGATGACAATTGGCGTCAATCACAATACTTGGGTGAGAAATCGCGAGGCGAACATCGAGATCTATACCGACGATCCGGTTTCGATTCGCTACGACCAACAGGCGCTGCTGCTCACAGGCGTCGTCACCACCGATCGCGGCGAATACAACGTTCTGAGCAAGCGATTCCAGATCAAGCGTGGATCGGCGATGTTCGTCGGTACGCCGGATCTCAATCCGACATTGCAGATCACCGGCGAATACGAGGTCCAGGCGCCTCGCGGTGCGGTGAACATCAGTGTCGAGATCGGCGGGACGCTCAAGAAGCCCAAGCTCTCGCTGACGAGCGACGCGCAACCGCCGCAAACGCAGTCGGAGTTGTTGAGTCTTCTGGCATTCGGTCAATCGACCACGTCGCTACTCTCGTTCACTTCATCGAGCATCGCGGGCGGCGAAGGCGCGAGTGATCTGTTCGGCGCGGGCGCACGCATCGCCGTCACGCGGCTCGCCGGCGTGGCACTCGGCGTCGCGGTCGATCAAATGGAAGTCGAAGCCGGCCGAGCCTTCGGCACCGACATTCTCGATATCACGCCGGGCGACGTGCCACTCTTCAACGGCGGCAACGCGTTCACCAACTTCGTTCTTCAGACCAAGGTCGAAGCCGGGAAGTACATCAACGGTCGCACGTTCCTGAGCGTGCAGGAGCAAGCGCGCAACTTCGGCGCTGGCATCGAGCACCGCACTGCCGACGGCTGGCACTTCAACGCGAGCATCGAGCCTCGCGTGCTGTTGCTGGAGCCGAGGCTGAATAGCCAGCCGTATCGATCGGTGATCACGTACGGCGGGTTCATACTGCGAGAGTGGCGGTTCTAGGCTGAGTTGTATATTTGGCTGTGACAGTCACCCGCCGCGGCCAGATGCGCCCTCTCCAACTCGACGACGAAGAACAGGCACTCCTGCGCGGCGACGCTGGCCGCGCCGCGCAGATTTCGGCCGAAATCGTCGTGCGGATGGCGAAAGCGACTGGCGCCGATCGTCTCATCCCGATCGCCAGCGCGCACATCGACGGGTGTCTGTATCACGGTCCAGTCAGCACCGACTTCGCACGCCAGCTCGTCGACGCCGGCGGCGCCGTTCGCGTCCCGACGACGCTGAACGTCGGCGCGATCGACATGATCCATCCGGAGTTGTTTCGTGGATCCGCGGAGGCAGCCGCGTCCTCGCGCGAGCTCGCACGCCTGTATGCTGCGCTGGGCTGTCGATCCACGTGGACGTGCGCGCCATACCAATTGTCTGATCGCCCGGCATTCGGCGAGCACATTGCATGGGCGGAGTCCAACGCGATCGTCTTCGCCAACTCGGTGCTCGGTGCGCGCACAGCACGCTATGGTGATTTCATCGACATCGCGGCGGCGATCATCGGACGCGTGCCATACTCGGGACTTCATCGCGACGAAGATCGACTCGGGCAAGTTCTGTTTCGACTCGATCGCATCTCGCACCGGCTCGCCGACAGCGACGTGCTGTTCGCGACACTCGGCCACATCATCGGCCGGCACGCGGAGGGGCAGATTCCTGTCGTCGAGGGAATCGATCACGCGAGCGAAGATCAGCTCAAGGCACTCGGCGCAGCGGCTGCGTCGTCGGGTTCGATCGGCATGTTTCACGTCGTCGGAGTGACGCCCGAAGCGGAGACGCTGCCGATGGCGTTCGGCGGCCGACCTCCATTGCGCGTGATTGACGTGAGCCGAGAGGATCTACTGGCGGCAGCGGCTGAGTTGAGTCCGAGTGTGTCGGAGCCGATTGGCGCCGTGAGCGTGGGTACGCCGCACTTCTCGCTCGATGAGTTTCGAATGCTGCGCACCTTGATCGGCGGACGTGCGCTTTCGCCACGCATCGACTTCTATGTGTCGACCGGCCGCGATGTGATGCATGAAATCGACGAGCAAGGCTGGCTAAAAGAACTGCAGAACGCTGGCGTGCAAATCGTCACCGACACTTGTACGTACATCACGCCGATCATCAAGTATCGCACCGGCGTAGTAATGACGAATTCCGCAAAGTGGGCGTGGTATGCTCCGAGCAACACCGGGCTGCGACCGGTGTTCGGCAGCTTGCGTGAATGTGTGGAGACCGCGGTCAACGGAGAACTCTGGCGCGATGAATCACTCTGGCGTGACGATTGAAGGCGAGACGCTGATCGAGGGCGTCGCGTCCGCGGCGGCCCTCGTGCTCGCCGAGCCAGTGAGCTTCTGGGGCGGCGTCGATTCGGCGACGGGCGAGATCATCGACGGACATCATCCGCAGGCCGGAAAGAGCGTGGCTGGCCGCGTGCTGGTAATGCCGTCGGGTCGCGGCTCGAGCTCGAGCTCCAGCGTGCTCGCCGAGGCGATTCGCAGTGGCGGCGCGCCCGCCGCCATTCTGCTCGGTCAGAACGACCCGATCCTCGTGCTCGGAGCCGTCGTGGCGCAGCAGCTTTATGGAACTAGAATGCCAGTTGTATTACTTGACGCCGCGGCCTACGATGCGTGCCGCAATGCTACGCGCATCGAGGTCGACGCCGAGTCGGAACGCGCGACGATTAGGCTTTCGTAGCTAGCTCGTCCCACAGCGCCGCCATCGCGCGCATTCCCTTGAAGTAGTTCTCCTCGCTCATCCACTCGTTCGGTGCGTGCGCGTTCTCGCCGGGCAGTCCGAATCCGACGAGCAGTACTGGCGCGCCAAGGATGCGCTGAAAGTCGCCGACCACTGGGATCGAGCCACCTTCGCCGGTGATGACCGGCTGCCGATCGAACGCAGTGGCGAGCGCGCGGCGTGCGGCGTCGAACAGCGGCCCATTGAGATCGGCGCGCCACGGACGTCCGCCATGCAAAGCGGCGACTGTTGCGGTCACGCCTTTGGGCGTCACGCGCGCAACGTGCGCCTCGAGCAACGTCTTGATTTCCTCGGGCGTCTGATCGGGCACGAGACGACAACTGACCTTCGCCATCGCCTTGGCTGGCAGCACCGTCTTCGCGCCTTCGCCTGTGTAGCCGCTGAGCAGTCCATTCACTTCGCAAGTCGGGCGCATCCACACTCTCTCGAGCGTGGAATATCCTTTCTCACCGAACAGCTCAGGCGACCCGGTCTCGGCGCGGAAGTGTTCGTCGTCGAACGGGAGTGCACGCATCTCTTTGCGCGCCGTGTCGCCCCAGTCGCGCACCTTGTCGTAAAATCCGTCGATCGTGACGTGACCGTTGGCGTCGTGCATCGTGGCCAGGATGCGCGCGAGCGCCATGGCCGGATTCATCACGCCGCCGCCGTAGCTGCCGGAATGCAGATCCGTGGCCGGCCCCTGCACGTTGATCTCGAAGTACGCCAACCCGCGCAGCGATGAGAGAATCGACGGCAACCCCGGTGCAAACATGGCCGAGTCGGAGATGACGACCGCGTCGCACTTTAGCAAATCCTGATGACCTTCGATGAAGTCGGCCAGGTTGTCGCTGCCGACTTCCTCTTCGCCCTCGGCCAGCACGACGATGTTCACGGGCAATTTCCCGCGCGACGCGAGGTGCGCTTCAATTGCCTTGACGTGAAGATATAATTGGCCTTTGTCGTCGACCGAGCCGCGGGCGAAGATCTTTCCGTCGCGAACCGTCGGCTCGAAGGGCGGGCTGTCCCACAACTCGAGCGGCTCGGCGGGCTGCACATCGTAGTGGCCGTAGACGACCACCGTCGGCGCGCCGGCTGCTGCCTTGCGCCATTCGCCAACGACGATCGGATGTCCCTTGGTGGGATGGATCGTGGCCGTCAGGCCGATTTTGCGCATCGAGCTCGCGACCCACTCGGCCGCGCGCGCCGTGTCGGCATTGTGCTCGGAGCGCGCGCTCACGCTCGGGATGCGCAGGAAGTCGAACAGCTCGTCGCGGGTGCGCGACTGGTTCTTCGCGAAGAATGCTTCGAGGTCGGAGGCGAGTGGCATCTGAAAAACCTCTCTCAGATGGCCAAAGCACGCAACTCCCGCGAGCGCGCTCGGCTCGCCGTGAGGCCGGTCCCGTCCTTCATCTCGACCCGGACGCGCGTGGCATCGAAGGGTACGATCGCGGCGACGTGGTCGACGTTCACGATGTGCGATCGGTGAATTCTCAGGAAACGCCTTGGATCAAGCCGCTCCTCGAATTCGTTCATCCCTAAATAGACGAGGAAGCGCCGGCCTCGGCTGTTCACGGCGACGTAGTCGTCGTCGGCCTCTAACCGCTCGATGTCATCTACGGCAATCGGAATGATGCGGCCTCGGTCGCGCACGAAGATACGCGTCAACGGACTTGCGCCGGCGAGATGATCGATCGCCTCATGCGCACGCCGAGATACGGACGCGACATCGGGCAGTCCCGACTCATCGCGCATCGAGCGCTTTACGCGTTCCAGCGCAGCGTGAAAACGCTCGGCGCCGAACGGCTTGAGCAAGTAGTCGATCGCCTCGAGCTCGAACGCGGCAACTGCGAACTTGTCGTACGCCGTCGTGAACACGATTGCCGGATCATGGCGAATCTGCTCCAACACGCCGAGTCCGTTCAACTCAGGCATTTCGATGTCGAGAAAGACGAGATCCGGCCGGAGCTCGTCGATCAACGAGACCGCCGTCCGACCATCGGCGGCTTGGCCGACACACTCGAGCCAGTCGACCTCGTCGAGCAACTCGCCGAGACGCTGGCGAGCGATCGGCTCATCCTCGACGATCAGCGCTCGCGTCTTCACGCGCTCGTCGCCATCATGCGCGTGCTCTCGATCGGTAGCTGCAACCGGACGGCGAATCCGTTCAGCGGAGCGGTAGTGACCGTGAACGATGCGCTCCCGGCATACCGCGTTTCCAACCGTTGGCGTACAGCGCGCAGACCAACGCCGCCCGCATGGTCCAGCGTTTCGCCTCGTGCGCCTGGTCCGTCGTCGCGCACCTCGAGTACGAGCGCATCGTCATCGAACGAGGCGGCGAGCGTTAGCGTCCCCACCGAAGCGCGCGGCGCGATTCCATATTTGATCGCGTTCTCGACCAAAGGCTGCAGCGTCAATGAAGGCACCACGCAGTCGAGGGTCTCCGGATCGATGGCCTCGACGACGTTCAGCCGCTCACCCAATCTCAATTGCTCCAGCGACAGATAGTTGCGCACGAAGCGCAGTTCGTCGCCGAGCGTGACGTCCTCGCGATCGGAGCGCTTGACGTCGAGTACGTAGCGGAGCATGTCGCCGTATTGCTGCAGTGCATTTTCCGCGGTGTCCGGGTCGCGTCGCACCAAGGCGGTGAGCGTATGAAGTGTGTTGAAGAGAAAATGCGGATTGAGCTGCCCGCGCAACGCCGAGAGTTCGGCACGCATTCTCAGCATATCGGCCTGTGCCACTCGAGCCTCCTGCTCGCGCAGACGCGTCGCGATCCGGATGACGTATGATCCCGACGCGATGATCCCGTAGACGAAGATTCCGTCAAGCGCCTGGAAGCCGGCGAACGACTTTGCAATGACCAAGGCTTGGACGAATCCGACCGGAATGGCGATCGCACTGATCTCTGTGCCGAGCCAAATGGCTGCGAGCCCGATCGCACAAAATGCGTGGAGAGCGACGAACCAGAAGCGGTTGCGTGTCGGCCACTCGATGACGCCGGTCAAATACCAGACAACGGCACCGAGCAGTGCGGCAGGAACGACATAGCTGAACCCTTCGACGAGCGACTGCGCGGCGGGCACGGACTGTGTTTCGGCCATGATCATCGAATAGAACAATCCGAGGGTCAACCACACGCTCCCA
This sequence comes from Gemmatimonadaceae bacterium, assembly GCA_036499625.1. Lineage (GTDB taxonomy): Bacteria > Gemmatimonadota > Gemmatimonadetes > Gemmatimonadales > Gemmatimonadaceae > JAQBQB01. Next base: position 57,784 of record DASYDJ010000057.1, on the reverse strand, counting down.
TACCCTAGCCACGCCTGCACGCGTTTGATCAGCATCAGCGTCACCGTGTTGGTCAATGTGAGATCACTCGAGTGCCGCACGCGCGGCTTTAGCAAAAGCGTATGTCGGCGCGATCTCGATGGCTTTGTCGTACATCGCCGCAGCATTCACCTTGTCGCCCTTCTTCTCATACACTTGCCCGAGCCATGCGTACGCTTCTGCCTTACCCCAACTCGGTTCGCCCAGCTTCGGTGCGTCGGCGGCGAACAGCTCGATGGCGCGCTTCAATTGCGCTTCCGCCTGATCGAGGCCGCCGCCATACTCCGGCGGCGTGAAGATCGCACCCTGCCCACGGAGCAGCCAGACACGCGGGTTCTTCGCGCCAATCGCCAGCGCCGCGCCAGTTTCAGACTGCGAATCGATGCCGAGCTCCATCGCGCGATTGGGGTCGCTGGCGATCAGCTGGCCGTCGATCGACGCAATGAGCATGTGCGTTTCGGGCAACGGGTGCGACTGCAGCGAGCGGGCGAGCACCACCTTTGCCGATTCCAGCGTCGCCGCATCGCCTGCACTGTTGGCTGCATGCGATACGGCGCGACGGTACAGAGCATACCCCTGATAATGCAGGATGAGTCCATCAGTCGGATATGCGGTCGCCACGCGACCGGCCAGCGCGACCGCGGCATTGAGCCTTGTTGCATCATCCGCCAATTGAGCCTTCTCTATCTCTGCACTGATCGTGTCGGCCCACTTGCTGGGAGCACTTCCCTGCTGTGCGTCGGCTCGACCGCAATCACACAAAAGGGTCGCTAACGTCACCGCCACTATGCGCCGAGCCTGCCGTGCGCTCATGTCAATTCTCCGTATGTGTGAGTGAGCCGCCGAGGTACAGCGACCGGTTGAACAAGCTTCGAACGGGAATGCGCCGCGTGTAGTCCGCCGAGTAGGTGTACTCGTAGAGGTTGTCGCGGTCGAAGACGTTGTCGACCGAGAAGAAGTAGACCAGTTGGTTGTGCAACGAGAGTCGAGTAACGCGCGACAATGCAACGTCGGCGCGGATGGCAGCGGGCAATCGATCGCTGTTCGGCGCGCCGTAGCGGGGCAGCCATACTGCCGTCTCATCGTCGTGTGCGGCGCCAAGCACGGGCGTAAACGGCTTGCCGGTCGCATATCGCCACGCCGCGCTGAAGCTCCACCCTTTTGGCAGCGCCTGATCGCCAATGAGCGTCAGCGAATTAGTGATGTCAAACGGTGCAGCGGCCATCACGCGCGTGTCCGGATCGGTGCGCCGGGAGTCGACGTAGCTGTATGTCGCCCGCATCGAGAAGAACGGCCACAGCCGGCGCTTGAGAAAGAGATCCGCGCCATGGGCGTTGCCCGTTCCCCCGCCTACCGTCGTTCGACTGTCGCGCGTAAGACCAACGAGGTCGCGATACTGCTTGTCGTAGACCTCGAGGCGCGCGACATCTCCCGTCTCACCGATCTGTGCGCCGGCGACGTATTGCCGCGCTCCTTCGGGGCCCGCGCCCGGCAAACCGATGCCCTGTGACAGGTACATCGGATCGGGAACTTGGTGGTATTCTCCAGCGGCAGCAGTAAGCGTCGCGACGCCAAGCTTGTATGCGGCGGAAATGCGCGGATCCGCGGTGCGAACAGTCGTGAGTCCGGAGTAGTCGCTGCGCAGGCCGGCGATCAGCCGCAAATCGTCCAGCGCGCGCCAATCCAGCTCGGCGAATGCTCCGCTGTGTCCACCACGAACGGGCGAGTCGAATAGCACTCTACGCGCGTCAGGCGCCACGTCCGCGCTCGACTGCGGAATCGAGCCGACGAAGCGACTGTCGCGCCAGTCGGCGTCGCCGCCGATTCGAACGTTGTATCGGTCGGACAGACTCCAGGCCACCTGCGTGAATGCCTGGGCCCAGGCGTCACGCGTGCCGAGCTTGAACGCACCGAACTCCTCGCTTCGTTGCGCGGTGGCGTACGACACGCTCACCGTCGGCGCGATCGGTCCAAATACATCCTTCCAATCGGCCTGCGTCATCCGGCTTTTGACGTCGGCAACATAACCGCCGCTGTAGGACGGGTCGTCGACAGAAATACCGAGCGAGCTACGACGATCGATGACGAACGTCTTGATCTCGGCGGTGGGGCGATAGCCGTAGATGACGCTGCCGCTGTAGTCCTCGCCGTTCGGCGCCGGCGAGTAGCCGCGCGTCGCGCCGTTGAGCTTGAACAGCAGTTGCGTGTCGTTCCGCGCGGCGGTGGCGTGAACGGTGACGCCGTGATCGAGGGCGAGATCGGCAGCCGACGAGACGCTCGCCAGTCCGGCCACTGCGGTTTCGCTACTCTGTGTCGGGCGTCCGGCGGTGCGCAGGTCTGCAATGCCCGACAGGACGTTGCCGTATCGCGCTCCAAACCCACCAGAGCTGAAGAAGATTCCGTCGAGCAGAAACGGATCCACCGACACCGTGTAGTTCCCGGTCGGCGTCTCGTAGTTGTACGGCGACAGCATGACAATGTCGTTAAGAAGAACTTTCGTCTCGCCGACGTCGCCGCCGCGCACGAACAATCCCGTGCCTTCGTCCACGTTCTGGACACCGGGGAGCGTCTGCATGGCACGCATGACGTCCGCGGTCGCGCCCGGTGTGGAGACCACTTCGAGTGCGGTAAGTGCGGCTCCGCGCTCGTTCCCAGCGTGATACGCGCCGGCCTGCACCGAGATGGGAGCGAGAGCCGCGGCCTGCGGTGCGAGCACAATGCTCACGATTGCGGCCGTGTCGACAGGAACGATCACCGACGCCGGTGCAAAGCCAAGGTGCCGCACGACGACCGTGACTGATCCCCGCGCCTCGGTGCGCAACACGAAGCGTCCGGCACTATCGGTCGATGTGCCGTCGAGCGCTTCCAGCAGGAATACCTGCGCGCCGGCCACAGGAGCTCCGCTCGCGACGCTAACAGCACCCCGAAGGATGTAAGCCTGCGCGTCTGCCATACGAGGCGCCGCAGCGAGCAACAAGAGGCAGTGAAACGTTCTCATGATGCACCGTACGCCGGTGCATCGCGGATTACCTCAACTATTCGGTGAACCGTCCAGACGGTTCGGTGAGCGGTACATCGCCGCCGAGCACAATCGGGTTTGCGGCGTTTTCCGCTCTACGTCTCGCGAACGCCGAGGTATCCGAGATAGACTCGCGTGAGCTCTCGGGTAAGCCCCGCGGGATCGGCGTCGAACGCGCTGGGCCAAACCTCGCCGAATAGCATCGTCTCGCGCAGCGTGCCGACCAACATCACGTACCCCAATTCGATGGCTCGGCGCGGGTCAGGATGGTGGATTTCCGTGGCACGCGGGAGCAGAACCGCGAGCAGCCGGTCGATCAGGTGGGCGTTCACCTGGCGAGCTGTTTCCTGGATGACAGGGTCGATCCGCGCCCGCAGAAAGAGGCTGCGAAGGAGCCCGCGGCGCTCCCGATAGATGGCCACCGCCTCGCCCGTGAACTCTCCGACCACTCGCGAGATTGGTGCACCAGACCATCTGGCCGGACTGAGCACCGCGTCCCCACGAGCGTACAGCTCGGCAAAGAACCGTTCGTCCATCAGGTGCAACAACGCGTCCTTGTCCGGAAAACGCCGGTAGAACGCGCCCACCGTCACGCCAGCACGCTGCATGATCTCGACGAGCGTCGCCTCGGAGAAGCTCTTGGCATCGAGCACGATTTCGGCTGCATCCAATATCCGATCCAACGTCTCTTGACTGCGATGCTGCTGCGGCGGGCGGAAGCGCGGTGTCGTCATGACATCCTCATCCCGAAAGCGGCCAACGCACACGGGGAGACCGAGTGCTGAGAACTATGCTCACTCCCGCCTCCACTCGCAAACGTCTATCATCCAGGGACGCCGCCAATCGTTTGAAGGAGAGTGCATGCGATACACAACCGCCACGCGGACCGAGGCCATGACGTGACAACGGCGTCCAAAGACGGAGCCGGTCTCCAAGCGGAGATCGGCCAACGCCGACCGTTCCATTCGGTCAAAGCCGAAGTGGCTGTGAGCATTCTCAGAACTGCCGCACTGATCGAGCGCTACTTCGCGCAGGTCGTCGCGCGCACCGGCATCACCACGCAGCAGTACAACGTGTTGCGCATTCTTCGCGGCGCCGGCGACGAAGGCCTGCCCACGCTCGTCATTCGCGATCGCATGATCCACGAAGCGCCGGGCATCACACGTCTATTGGACAAGCTCGAGAAAGCCGGCCTCGCTCGCCGCGAGCGCTGCTCGCCCGATCGCCGGCAGGTGTTCTGCTACATCACGCCAAAAGGCCTGGAGCTCGTCACGGAGCTGGAAGAGGCAATGAAAGCGGCCGACGAAATCGCGGTCGGCACGCTATCCGAAGCGGAGCAGCGCCAACTCATCAAGCTGCTCGAAGGCGTGCGATCCGCCCAGCAACTCAGGAATCGCGAGCCGCAGAGCGCCTAGTACGCCGCTGGCTGTTGCGGCCAGCCGCCGCGCCAGCCAGTCAATCGCCAAATTCGACGCGTCCCGATCTCGCCACTCCCTCGGCGCAGCGTCACCACCTCCGCCGGCTGGACCATCGCGAAGTACGGCGCGAGTGCCACGATCGGGCTAGGCGGTGTCTGCGAGTCGTCGAGCACCAGCACCAGATTGTCGCCCGCCTGCGCGCGATTTCGAAAGCCCGGCCACAGATCATACTGATTCGGACGGCCGCCGAGATTCGTCGCGAATGTCGCGGGATGCGTCGGGGTGTAGAACGCCAACACCGACGCTTCCTGGTACCGATCGCCACCGAGCCATGTGGGATGGTGCGTTGCATCAGTTGCTGCCTGCGCCTCGCGATCCGCGGCGACGGTGACATCGCGCCAACCAAACGCGCGCGCGATCGGATCCTTCGCCGGCTTCAACGGCAGAACCGGCACGATAGCCTGCACGTAAATGAGCGCCGACATCGCAGCCGCAAACCACAGTCCGCCCACGAGCCACTTCTTGGCACGCTCGCCGAGTGGTGCGGTCGCAAGCAATACGATCGCCGGGATGTACGCCGGTGCCGGCCAGTTCGGTTCGACGCGTTGCCGAATCGCGCTGTAGATGAAAAACACGAACGTCAGCGCCGCGACCATCGCGAGCATGAATCGCGCGGCGGCGATTCCGTCACGCGAGCGCCGTGAGAGCGCGCCGATCGTCGCGATGGCGAGCATGATGAACAAAATGGGCGACGCGAGCCCTGCTTGTCCTCCGAAGAAATCGCCCTCGTGCTTCCACGCGGCGAGCAACGCTGAGCCTTTTGGCGCGGATAATCCGTGCCGAAGCTGGAAGGCGAACGAGATCCAACCGTGGTGCGCGTTCCACACGAGCACCGGCGCAAAGACGAGCGTCGCGACGACACACGCGACATAGGGTCCTGACTCGCGAAGTCGCGGACGAAGGTCCGCGCGAATGAGAATCGCGAGCACCACCGCAACCGGCAGAAAGATCGACGTGTACTTCGACGCGAACGCGGCGCCGAGCACGACACCGGTGATGATCCACCAGCGGAGCGACTCCGCCGAGCCGGCTGGTTGTTCGAGAACTCTCACGAGGCAGTACAAGCCGAGCGCCGTCGCCGCGAGCACTGGCGCATCCGGCGTGGTGAGAATGAGACCGGCGGCGGCGAGCGGCAGCACGGTGATGATCAGCGCCGCTCGCAACGCTGCCCCGTTGCCGGCAAGCCGGCGCGCAGTGGCGATCGTCGCCATCGCGGCGATCCAGCCGATGACAATCGTTCCAAGACGAACGCCGATGAACGACGCCGACGCACCGAATGGCGCGAGCAGCCGACCGCCAATCAACGTGAGCAACGCCACGATTGGCGGATGATCGAAGTAGCCCGCGGCGATGTGGCGCGACCAATCCCAGTAATACGTCTCGTCGGGGAAGACTGGAATGATCGCCGCGAACACGAGCCGCAGCAGCGCCGCAGCCGACACGAGCAGGAGCGCGCGCGTCCACCGCGCGTCACGCTCACGAACAGAAGCGGCTGTCACGCGGTGGACGACGGCCGAGCGCGATAGGCGCGAGCGCCGCGGGCGAGCAGGACGAGTCCCCACGCCCAGATGAGCCACATCACGCGCTCATCTGCCGACAGCACCGTGAACATCCGCCAGATGACGAGCGGCATCGCGAACGCGACAGTAATCGGATTCGTTGCACCGGCCACGCGCCGCTCCACCGTGCGCGTCGCGTTGTGTCGCACGACGCGCAGCTCCGCCTCGAGATTGCGCGCGAGCGAATCACTCGGCATGCCGCGCCAGCCGTTCACGCGCACCAGCGTCCAGCCGGGCGCCGTGCGACCCCATCCGTGATTGTCGGAGCCGACAACGAGCGCGAGGTTCAGACTGTCCGCGATGTGCGCGATGCGAACACGCTCGCGGCGCGTTTGCGCCAGCCCGCGCGGCGCGCCGTCGACGATCTCGATCGCACTGACGCCCGGACCCGATGATGTGGTCACCGGCACCTTGTCCAGATTGCCGGGCATGGTTTCAATGACGACAGGCGTCGTCTGCGGAAGAAAGCTCGCGAGCTGCAACGAGCGTTCGTCGACGTCCTTCATGTTCTCGGTGGTCAAGCCGTGATATTGGCGGCCCGCACTGAGAATGTTGACATGCTCACCGCGATAGATGGCTTCGAGCCCCTGAAGCACCATCGTTCCTTCACCCGCCTCGCCAGAATTCGACGCAATGCCGCGCTCGGCGCCCTCGTACGTGGCGTGATCGGTGATGTAGACGACGTCGAAGCCGGCGGCCTGATGCCAGTTGCGCACGTCATCCTCGGTCCAGCCAGGACGGCCGTCGTGTGAGTATTTCGTATGCGCGTGAAAGTCGACGGCGATGATGTTCGGATCCGACTTCGAGATGCCCGCCATGGGGCGTGGCATCAGCGCGCCGACAGCGTAAATGGCGACGATCGCCAGCAGAAAGACCCCCGCGCTCGCCAGCTCGCGAACGAGCCGCGCGGGCCGAGTGCGCGCGCGAAGGACGCGCCAGAGGGCGAACAGCCCGATGGCCCACAGCAGTATCGCGATGTGCTGCGCGACGGTGAGTAGCGTGAGCGTATCGAGCGCGCTCGAGATCGGCTCGATCGCCATGTACGACGACGGCAGCTCGAGCGTGGCCTCGCCAACGGATTGCAGCGTAGCGGCGTCGCGGATGGGATCGACGGCGAAGAACGCCGTGATGACGACGAGCGCCGAGACCGCAAGCGCGAGCCACGGAATGCGCCGTGCGCGTCTGCCGGGTTCAGGAGACTTCTTCGAAGTCGACTTTGGGCTGGAGCGTGGCAAGCGCGGTATAGTTTGAGCGTGATGACAGGCGAGCGCCGGCACCCCGGCGACTCGCTCGTGAAACTGACGAACCAACACGCTTCTCACAATGCCCAACCGGCTGGCGCACGAGACGAGCCCGTACCTCCTACAACACGCCAACAACCCTGTGGACTGGTATCCGTGGGGTCCGGAGGCGCTCGAGCGCGCCAAGCGCGAGGACAAGCCGATTCTCTTGAGCATCGGCTACGCGGCCTGTCACTGGTGCCACGTGATGGAACACGAGTCGTTCGAACACGAGCCCACGGCCGCGCTCATGAACGAGCGGTTCGTCTGCATCAAGGTCGACCGCGAGGAACGGCCGGACATCGACGGCATCTACATGCAAGCTGTCCAGGCGATGACGGGCCACGGCGGCTGGCCGATGACGATGTTTCTCACGCCGGAAGGCGTTCCGTTCTACGGCGGCACCTACTTCCCGCGCGACGAACGACCCGGCATGCCGTCATTCATGCGGATTCTGAACGTCGTGTCGGATGCATATCGGACAAAGCCTGACGACGTCGCGCGAACTGTGGCGTCGGTCCGTGAGATGTACGCCACAGCCACCGCGGCAACGCGAAGTGGAGGGCCGCTGAACGCGGCGCTGCTCGACAATGCGTACCGCGAATTGGCGCGCCGATACGACGACGAGAATGGCGGCTTCGACGGTGCGCCGAAATTCCCGCCGACCATGTCGCTCGACTTCCTGCTGCGCTACGCCGCGCGACGCGACGTGGAGCACGCGCGGGCGATGGTGCTGCACACCTTTCGACAGATGGCGCGCGGCGGCATCTACGACCAGGTCGGCGGCGGATTCGCACGATATGCGACGGACGCCATCTGGCTCGTGCCGCACTTCGAGAAGATGCTCTACGACAACGCGCTCCTCATCCGACTCGGCGCACAGCTCTGGCAGGCGACGAAGGACGAGGAGGTGCGTCGCGTGACAGAGGAGACGATCGACTGGGCCGTGCGCGAAATGCGCTCCCCCGAGGGCGGATTCTACTCGGCCTACGACGCCGACAGCGAGGGACACGAAGGCAAGTTCTACGTGTGGTCGACCGACGAATTCGACGCGATACTTGGCGACGACGCTCCAGTGATGCGCGACTATTGGCAGGTGACCGCCGGCGGAAATTTCGAGGACCACAACATTCTGTCGGTCGCTGCGGACACGCGTGCGATCGCGGCGCGGCATCAGCTCTCGGAGCGGGCGTTGGCCGAGATTGTGACGCGATCAAAAGCCGCACTGTACGCGGTGCGAAAGGCGCGCGTGTGGCCGGGCCTCGACGACAAGATGCTCGCGTCGTGGAACGGGCTGATGGTGCGCGGCATCGCCGAGGCGGCACGTGCGTTTGGCAGCGATGAGTATCGCGGCGTCGCGGTGGCAGGCGCGGAGTTTCTGTTCACGAAGTTATATCGCGATGGGCGCGTTTTTCGGTCATACAAGCAGGGCTCGGCGCGAATTGCCGGATACCTAGAGGACTATGCTTCGCTCGGATTGGCGGCGCTCTCGCTCTACGAGCTCACGTTCGACCGGCAGTGGTTGGATCGCGCGCGGGAGTTAGGCGTGGCGTCGGTGCGCTGGTTCTGGAGCGACGAAACCGGCGCATTCTACGACACGGCGTCCGATCACGAAACGCTCATCACTCGGCCGCGTGACATACCGGACAACGCGGTTCCATCAGGCACGTCCCTCGTCGCCGAATTGCTGCTGCGCTTGTCCGAGCTTCTCGACGATGCCGACGCCAGGCGCCGCGCGACATACGTCGTCGAATCGCTTGCGCCGTCGATGGCGCGGTTCCCAACGGCGTTCGGCAATCTGCTCGGCAGCGCGGATATGATCGTGCACGGCGCAGTGGAGTTGGCGATCGTTGGCGACCCGCACGCTGCGGACTTCATGTCGCTCGAGCGCATTGCGGCAGAGACGTACGTGCCGTCGCTCGTCGCAGCTGGCGGCGCCGCAACAACCGACGTCGCGCTACTGGCCGACCGGACGATGCGCGACGGACGAGCGACGGCGTATGTCTGTCGCGGGTACGCGTGCGACGAGCCGGCGACGAGCGGCGAGATGCTCGCGACGCAATTGTCGGTTGCCGCGCGCCAGCGAACTGGCGATGGAAATGACGTGCGAAGTAAACTGTCGGAGACCCGTCCCGCGTGAGAATCAGCATGTCCAACAAGCATCGCCCGCGCCTGCACGCGTATGTATGGCCGCTCGCCGCTGCGGTCGCCCTCGCGACGCTGATTAGTACAGATCGCGCCGCTGCACGTTCTTCGTATCGCGAAACCACAGCGCAAGACAGCGCCGGGCCCCTGCTCGTAATGAACGCGGCATCGGTCACGCAACCGATGAAAGCAGTACTCGATTCGTTCGCCGCACGCACAAACATGCGCTACGCACTCGAACCCGGCGCGAGCCTCGAGATCGCGCGGCGCGTGACGGAGCTGCATCGCGAGCCTGACGTCATCGTGCTCGCGGATCCGGAGGTATTTCCACAGTTGCTCATGCCCGCATACACGAACTGGTATGCGCTGTTCGGACGGAACAGAATCGTGCTGGCATACACGGCGAAATCGCGCGGAGCCGCCGAGATCAACGCACAGAATTGGCGAACGATCATTCAACGGCCTGGCGTGGAGACTGGCCGCGCCGATCCCAACACCGACCCGTCCGGATACCGTACGCTGCTCACCTTTCAGCTCGCCGAGCAGTTCTACCACGAACCGGGACTCGGAAAGCGACTGCTCGCCGCCGCGCCGGAGCGCAACGTCCGGCCGCGCGAAGCCGATCAGGTGGGACTGCTCCAGACGCACGAGCTGGACTACATCTGGACGTATCAGAACTTGGCCGACAACGACAAGTTGAAATACGTGCAGCTGCCGGACGCGATCGACTTGGGTGCGCCGGCCGATTCGTCGATCTACGCGCACGCATCCACGCGCGTCGTCGGGAAGCGCCCGGGCGATTCACTCACCGTGCGCGGTGCACCGATCCTATTCGCCGTCTCATCGGGACGAACGGCGCCGCATGCCGCCGCGGCGAAGCGATTCATCGACTACATGCTGTCAGCCGACGGCCAGCGGATTCTCCGCGGCCAACACTTCGATGCGCTGGCCAAACCGATCACTGTCGGGACCAGACCGTAGATCGAATTAGATATCTCTAAATCGAAATCACTGCGGCCTGATGCGAGCCCCCGCATCCCAATGCTGGGGATCGAACATCGCGTCCGGTAACTCCACGTTCGTTCGCACGTTGGAGTACTGCTCGTGGATGCGGCGTTTGCCATTGACCGACTGCGTCACGTCCGTCGCAATCCAGCCGCCGCCCGCTCGTTCGTAGCCGCTAAACCGGACGTCCGTATGCCCCTGCGGTGCGCTCTCGAGCATGCGCACGAACAACAGCCGGTTCCTGTCGATCCAGAATTGCTTCGAGGTCGTGTCACCACGCATGGCTCCCACGACATACACGGGCGTCCCGTCCCACATGCCCTCGTGAAACTTGCTCAAATCGAAGCCGAGTCCGCGAAGTGCTTCCTCGGTGCGCGCAGGCGACTGCGTGTAGACATCGAAGCCGAGGACGAGCAGCTCGTTCGCTCCGGCGTTGGCTCGCGTGAGCTTGCCGCCATTGAAATTGAAAATGCTGTCGCGCGCGTACAGCACACCGGCTTTGGAGCCGACGTCGGTGTCGATGCGCAAGTGGCCGGGAAGGCGCGCCGACTCGAGCCACGTCTGCACGATCTCTCCCCCGCTCGGCAGACCAAGCGTCGTCTTCTGCGTGAAGGCGACCGTGTGATACCAATCGCCCGCGTAGCGGTCGTGCATCGCGTCGATGAGCGTGGGTGCGCTCCGAACACCAGCGGCCTCGCGCGGCGGCGCCGGCGTTGTCCGCACGGGGCGCGGAGCGGCAGCGGGACGCTGATGGTGACACGCAGTCCCCAACGCAAACAACCCCACGACGAGGAGGCGCGGGGTTGTGAAAAAAAGTGAGCGACGTTTCATGATCATGGTTCCAATCGGTACCCTGCTTTCCACACCGTGAGAATGTGGCGTGGCTCGGACGGATCAGCTTCCAACTTTCGGCGCAGCTCCGCGATGTGGATGTCGACGGTTCGCGTCATGACCTCGACGCGATGGCCCCACACTTCGCGTAGCAACTCGACGCGCGACGCAACCGCACCGCGCCGCCGAACCAGCGCCAACAACAGATCGAATTCCTTCGGGCTCAGTGCAACAGCGATGCCCTCTCTCGTCACCGTGCGCGATGCCGGGTTGATCTCTACCGAGCCGAACCGCTCCATCCCCTCGGCCCCGTTCGCCCGTTGATCGGCGATTCTCGATCGACGTAGCAGCGCACCAACACGAGCGAGCAACTCGAGCACACCACACGGCTTGGTGACGTAGTCGTCTGCACCGAGCCTGAAGCCAAGAACTTTGTCTGCTTCTTCGCCGCGCGCTGTGAGGATGAGCACAGGAACGTCCGATCCACCTTCGCGAAGCGTTCTCAGCACACGGTATCCGTCCATGCCGGGCAGCATGAGATCGAGCATGACGAGATCGGGCGTCCATCCTCGTGCGCGCTCGAGTCCGGTCTCGCCGTCTTCCGCGACTGACACTTCGTACCCTTCGATCTCGAGGCCCGTGCGGAGGCCGTACGCCAGATCCGGATTGTCTTCGACGATGAGAATGCGAGGCATGGCGAGTGGCAGGGTCTCCGACGGTGAGTGACGCTGATCCGGAAGTGTCGAGTGGGTCATGGGACGGCCTTGAGTTGCACGGTGGAATCGACTGGTTCGACAGTCTCACCCGGCGCCGCGTTGGGCGCCGTAGTCGTGTCATTGCTTTCGGCGTGCGACAGCGGCAGCTCGATGACGACACGCGCACCGCCGCCCGGCGCACTCTCGGCGCGCGTGCGACCGCCGTGCAGCGTGGCAAGCTCGCGCACGACGGAGAGGCCAATACCGCTGCCGCCGGTTGTCGATTCGACCTCGCGGCCGAGTCGCACGTATGGCTCCCAGACGCGCTGGCGATCGTCGTGCGGAATGCCCGGGCCTTGATCCTCGACCCAGATGCGCGCGCGATCGCCGGCCAACTCCGAGCCCACGGTGATCGTCTGCCCGGGCGGGCCATACTTCGCGGCGTTGTCGAGCAAGTTCAGAAGCATCTGACGCAAGGCGTCGCGATCGAGCGGCACGATGGCGTTCGCGGCGAGTTGCGTCGCGATGGTCATTTTCCGCGCGCGAGCGAGCGGCGCAAACAACTCGAGGGCGTCTTCGACCTCCCTGTCGACGTCGACAGGAGCGATCGACACGCGGTTCACACCCTTGTCCCCGCGCGAGAAGTTTAGAACATTCTCAACGAGGTACGTGAGCCGGCGCGCTTCCTGATCGATGATGCCCGCGGAGCGCGCGCGCTCCTCCTCCGAGCGCAGCTTGCCCAGGTGCAGCAACTCCGCGAACCAGCGAATCTGCGCCAGCGGCGTGCGTAGCTCGTGCGACACGCCGGACACGAACTCGGTGCGTAGTCGCGCCAACTCCTGCTGACGGCGAAGCTGGAGCAGCGCCACGGTGAGCAGCCCGGCGGCGATGACAAAGAGCGCGATGAGCATCGGCACGCGCGACTGCGGCAGTCCCCCCACCACGAGCATGTTCGCAAATTGCTTGTTCAAGCTCACGCGCATGATGAGCCGGCCGAAGCTCGGCTCCACGGTGTCGGCGGCACTGTACGTGGGCGCGGCCCAGCCAGGCGACTTGTACACCTCGTCGCCGGCGAGCGTCGTGACGGAAATCGAGAGGATGGAATCGATCGGCAGGTGACCGATCAACGACTCAGGCAAGAGCGAGCTCGCTTCGTTCGCATTGCCGCGAATGTTGGCGAACGCCGGCGCGAGAAACGGCTGTGGGTCGGTCACGTAGCCGTACACCTCGACCGGCAGCCCACTCACAGGCTCGCGCGCGACAACGAACACCACGAGCGCCGACTTGTGATTGCGCTTGCCGAACAACATTGCGTACGAGTCGTTCGTCAGGATGACGTCGAGCTGCTTGAGCGCGTCGGACGTGCCGTCCGCCGAACCGAACCCCAACACCTGGCGATCGCGCGCCGGGCCGAGTGCCTTCGCGTAGGACACGACCGTATCGCGCGCCCACGCGAGATCCGAGTCGGGGAGCTGCGTCTCGGTCGTGCGGAAGGTGCCTTCCTTCCAGTCGTATCTGAAGAAGTAGTGGACGCCGCCAAGGCAGTCGCACCACTTCACCATGCTCCGCGCCACATCCTCGAACTCCGCCGGCGCGAGCACCGTTTTCTCGAGGTTGTTCGGCTGCAAGTTGGACGCGGGCGACACCAGCGAAAGCACCACTTGGCGCAGCAGCGTGTTCTTGGATTGCTGCGCCAACTGCCAGTCGGCAATCTTGGCATAATCGTGCAACGTCCCTTCGGCCGTCCGCATCTGCGAGCGCGCAGCATCCAGCGCCTGGTAGGCCAGAACAGCGGCCACGACCAGGGCGAGGATCAAGAGCGCCACGGTGCCAATCAACCGGGGGGAGCGACGCATGGTCATTCAATACAAAGGGTTGTAACGCGGGCAGGCCAGACTTTTATCGGGCGTTTACTGAATCCTTGCAGCCTGCACGAGTGCATACAGTCCCTGGGCACTTAGCTGGTAGTTTACTGCCATGTCTTCATTCGTCCGCGGCATCTTTTCCGGCGCTCTGCACGACGACCTGCTGTTTCCCTACCCCGAACCCCTCGACGCGCGCAATCCCGGCGAAGCCAAGGTGGTTCGGCGACTCATCGACGCCCTACGGCAGATGCATTCAGAAGGTCTCATCGATTCCGTGCGTTTCGATGAAGAAGAGACCATTCCTGAGCCAACCGTGCAGGCGCTGGCCAGCAACGGCCTGCTCGGGCTGACGATACCAGAGGAATACGGCGGAGCCGGATTATCGTCGATTGGATACGCTCGCGTGTTCGGCGAGGTGTCGCGGACGGATTCGTCGCTCGCCGTACTGATTGGCGTCCACTGCGGCCTGGGGTCCAAAGCGATCGTGCTGTTCGGGTCGCCGGAGCAAAAGCAGCGGTACCTCCCCGTGCTGGCGCGCGGGGAAACGCTCGCGGCCTATGCGCTTACCGAGCCGGACATTGGCTCCGACGCGCAAAACATCAAGACGGCGGCGACGCTGAGTGCTGACGGTACGCACTGGATCCTGAACGGGCGTAAGCAGTGGATTGGCAACGGTCAGCGCGCCGGTGTGATCGCAACATTTGCGCAGACGCCTACTGAGCGGCGCGGCGAGCAGGTGCAGCGTCCGACGGCCTTCATCATCCGGCCCGACATGCCGGGCTTCGAAGTCACCGGTACGTTCAGAAAAATGGGCATTCGCGGCTCGACGCAGGCCGCGCTGACGTACAACAATCTCGAGGTGCCGGTCGATCACGTACTCGGCACTGTCGGCAAAGGATTCGCCGTCGCCGTTCACGTATTGAATGGCGGGCGCTTGACGCTGGCGGCCGGATGCACGTCGGGCACGAAGAACATCATGAAGGAGATGGCGGCATTCACCGAAACGCGCGTGCAATTCGGAAAGCCGATCGTCGAATTCGAGATCACGCAACGCAAGCTCGCACGCACCGCATCGGATGTGTACGCGTCGGACGCGATGCTGGGCGAGCTGGCGCGCTTTGCGTCGACACCTGACGCGGATTGGGCGCTCGAGGCGGCGTGCTGCAAGGTGTTCGCGAGCGAAATGCTCTGGCGCGCCGCGGACGAAATGGTGCAGATCGGCGGCGGGCGCGGGTTCGTGAAGCCCTATCCGTACGAGCGCATGCTGCGCGATTCGCGCATCAATCGGATCTTCGAGGGCACGAACGAGATTCTGCGATTGTTCATTGCACTGAACGGCATTCAAGGACCCGCCGAGCAGTTGAAGGAAGTGGGTACGGCGCTGCGGCGGCCGCTGAAAAATCTCGGGTTGATCGGCGGATTTGCGGCCTCACGTTTGCGGAACGCACTGGGAGCGACGCCCACGCTCGACGTCGAGCTGCACGAGCGATTGACGAAGCATCGTGCGCATCTCGAGAAGCACGTGGCCGAGTTGATGGCGGCGACGGAGCGCGTGGTTCGACATTATCGGCGTGAGATCGTGGACCGGCAGCAGGAGCTGGAGCGTCTGTCGGATATGGCGGTGGAAGTCTTCGCGACTGTGTGCACGCTCGCGCGCACGCAGCGGTTGATCGAGGAGCGCGGCGTGGAGCAGTGCGCGCGCGAGCTCGATCTTTGTGACTTGTTTGTGATAGAGTCCGGGCGGCGATTCCGCTCCACTCGGCTCACTTTGCAGTCGGCGCAGGACGAGCTCAGGCGCGAAGTGGCGCGCCGGGTCCGTGAGGATGCAGGTTATGGAGTGACGGACGCGATTTTGGAGGTCGAGTAGTTGTCATCCCGAGGGAGCGTAGCGACTGAGGGATCTTCTTTCGTAGCAATTATCGCGTAGGGTACGGAAGATCCCTCGCTCCGCTCGGGATGACAGCAAACATTTCCACCGGGTACGCATGCCGACCATCTACGACATCTCGCTTCCAATCGTCAACGACGGGCTGGTGTATCCGGGAAATCCGCCGATCAGCATCACGCCGCAGCAAGAGGTGTCGAAGGGAGCGAGCGCGAATGTGTCGGCGCTCGCGTTCGGATCACATACTGGAACGCACGTCGACGCACCGAAGCACTTTTTCGACGACGGCGTTGCTGTGGATGCGCTCCCGCTCGACGTGTTGATGGGACCGGCGGTGCTCATCTGCGTCGAGGACGACGTCATGGCCGTCGGCGAGAAGGAGCTCAGGCTGCACGAGCTCAAGAAGCACACGCGCGTGCTGATCAAATCGCGCAACTCCAGCTTCAATCGTGAACGCGATTTTCACAAAGACTACACCTACCTGGCGCCCGACGGCGCAGCGTATCTCGTCTCGCTCGGCGTGAAGCTCGTGGGCGTCGACTATCTCTCGGTGGAGCAGTTCCACTCCGGGCATCACCGCACGCACCGTACGCTGCTCGAGAATGGCGTGATCATCGTCGAGGGACTGGATCTCTCGGTGCCGGCGATGGGACCATATGAGCTTCGCGTGCTGCCGCTGCGACTTGCGGGGCTCGACGGGGCGCCGGCGCGGGCGGTGCTCGTCGGATGACGGCACCCATCGAGCTGGTCCTCTTCGACATCGGCGGTGTGCTCGGCAGCAATGGGTGGGATCACGAGCAGCGCGCCGCCGCGGTCGAGCAGTTTCATCTCGACGCCGAAGACTTTCAGTATCGCCACGAGGAAACCGTCGGTGCATTCGAGTCGGGACAGATCTCGCTCGACGAGTATCTCGATCTCACCGCGCTGTGCGACAACCCGAGTTTCAGTCGCGCGGAGTTCAAGGCGTTCATGTTCGCGCAGAGCAAACCGTGGACGGATAGCATTGCCGTCACGCGCGACCTGGCCGCCACCGGCGTACGCATGGCGACGCTGAACAACGAGAGTGCGGAGCTCAACGAACATCGGATCGATGCGTTCGGGCTGCGCGACATCTTCCCGACGTTTTTTTCCTCCTGCTGGCTCGGCGTTCGAAAACCGACATTAGCAATCTATCAACGCGTGCTGGGGATGACGCAGGCTGATCCGGCACGCACGCTGTTCGTGGACGACAGGACACAGAATCTCTCGCCGGCGGCGGGACTGGGTGTGCAAACCGTTCAGTTTCGCAGCGCCGAGCAGTTGAAGGGTGACTTGAAGAGACTTGGCGTGCTGAAGTGATGTGTCGTCATCCCGAGCGCAGCGAGGGATCTTCTAGCGCGCCAATTATCGCGTGAGGTACGGAAGATTCCTCGTCGCTTCGCTCCTCGGAATGACACGCTGACAACTAACCAGAATCGAGACCTCTGAAATGCAACTTGCGATGATCGGACTGGGCCGCATGGGCGGCAACATGGTGGAGCGTCTGATGCGCGGCGGCCACAGCCTGGTCGTTTACGATCGCAGCGCCGAGACGATGGCGAAGTACGAGAAGATGGGCGCGAAGAGCGCGGCGGATTTGGCCAAGGTCGTGCAAGCGCTGCAGGCGCCGCGCGTCATCTGGATCATGGTGCCCGCGGGCGATCCGGTCGACCAGACCATCGCGACGCTCAAGCCGATGTTGTCGCCCGGCGACGTCATCATCGACGGCGGCAACTCCAACTTCCACGACACGATGCGCCGCGGCCAGGAGCTCGCACCGTCGAAGATCGAGTTCATCGACGCCGGCACGAGCGGCGGTATCTGGGGACTGGAGAACGGATACTGTTTGATGGTGGGCGGCAGCGACGCCGCAGTGAAGCAGTGCGAGCCGATCTTCAAAACGCTCGCGCCGGAAGATGGCTACTCACACGTCGGACCAACCGGCTCCGGCCACTACGTGAAGATGGTCCACAACGGCATCGAGTACGGAATGTTGCAAGCGTACGCCGAAGGTTATGAGATCTTGCATGCGTCCAAACTGTTTCCCAAGCTCGATTTGCACGCGATCGCCGAAGTGTGGCAGCACGGCAGCGTCGTTCGATCGTGGCTGAACGAGCTGGCGGTGACCGCGTTCTCCAACAGCGCGTCGCTGGCCGACATCAAAGGCTACGTAGACGATTCGGGCGAAGGCCGTTGGACCGTGCAGGAAGCGATCGATCTCTCCGTGCCGGCTCCGGTCATCACGTTGTCGTTGCAAGCGCGGTTCGTCTCGCGACAGGACGAATCGTTCAGCGCCAAGGTGATTGCGGCGCTCCGCAACGAGTTCGGCGGTCACGCGGTGAAGCGTACATGAGCGGCGGCGGAGCGACAGTCTCGCCGCGCCCTGCGGTGACCCCACAGGCGCCGGTCGGGCGTGATCGGGCCGACGCCTGCACGATGGTGATCTTTGGCGCGCTCGGCGACTTGAGCCGGCGTAAGCTCATGCCGGCGATCTACCAATTGATGAAAGAACATCTCGTCGACGAGGACTTTCGCGTACTCGGCGTAGGCCGGGACGAAGCGCAGACGGACGACACATTTCGCACCGAGATGCACGAGGCGCTCAAGTCGTCGGACGAGATTCGGGGAATGGATGACGAACTGTGGCAGGAGCTCTGCAAGCGACTGTCGTTCGTCTCCGCGGATCTGACGAACCCCGACGACTACAAGCTCGTGGGCGAGCGGCTGAAAAAGATCGAGGATGGTCGCGCGCCGGAACGATGCAACCGACTGTTCTACCTGGCCGTGCCGCCGAGCGTGTTCGAGCCGATCGTGACGAATCTCTCGAAGAGCGGGCTTGCGCCTCGCACGAAGGTCCCTGAGGCGCGCCCGTGGACGCGCGTGGTGATCGAGAAGCCGTTTGGACGCAGCTTGGAGAGCGCGCAGCATTTGAATGATCTCGTGCTCGGATTGTTCGCCGAGCATCAGACGTATCGCATCGATCACTACCTCGGCAAAGAGACAGTTCAGAATTTGCTCGTGCTGCGCTTCGCGAATTCGATCTTCGAGCCGCTGTGGAATCGGCAGTGGGTGCACCACGTGCAGATCACGGCGGCCGAGAACGTGGGTGTGGAAGAACGCGGCAAGTATTACGAGGAGGCTGGTGTGGTTCGGGACATGTTCCAGAATCACTTATTGCAGTTGCTGAGCCTCACGGCGATGGAGCCGCCGCCGCAGATGTCGGCGAACGCGGTACGCGACGAGAAAGTGAAAGTGCTGAAGTCGATCCGTTGGCTCACGCCGGAGACAATTCCGGACAACACCGTGCGCGCGCAGTACACGGGCGGCGTGATGGGCGGCAAGCCGGTGCGCGGCTACACCGAGGAGCCGGACGTCGATCCGAATTCGTCCATTCCGACTTTTGCCGCGGTGCGATTGTTCATCGACAACTGGCGGTGGAACGGCGTGCCGTTCTATCTGCGTTCGGGCAAGCGCCTCAAGCAACGCGTATCGGAGATCGCGGTACAGTTTCGCACTCCGCCGCACCTGATGTTCGGCGCGACGAGCGAGATGATGCGACCGAACACGTTGGTACTGCGTGTACAGCCGAATGAAGGCATCTCGCTCAACTTCGAGGTCAAGGTGCCCGGCGCGGCGGTGGCGCTGACGTCGAACATCGAGATCGCGCCCGTGGACATGGAGTTCAACTACGCCGAGGCGTTCGGTGAGGTAGCGGCGCCGGCGTATGAGACGTTGTTGCTCGACGTGATGATCGGTGAGGCGACGTTGTTCACACGCAGCGATGAAGTTGATGCGGCGTGGCGGGTGGTCGATCCGCTATTACAGTATTGGGAAGGCAATAAGCCCAAGCGGATGCCGACATACGCGGCAGGAAGTTGGGGACCGCGCGAGGCGGATGAGTTGATCGAGCAGGATGGAGTCGAGTGGCGGGAGCCGTCGACGTGATCAGCTAGCGACTTGCCAGTCGCGCGCATCGGGACGCCCGGGACCTCCGTTGTAACATCGCAATGGCGTGCCGCCCGTCGAGTAACGCTCAGTCAGCACGCAACGCATCGATCGGGTCCAGCGCGGCCGCGCGTCGAGCCGGTCCGTATGACGCAATGACCGCAACAGCGAACAACAACAGCGCAGCAACTGCGATCGTCATGGGATCGCCGGGGCGAACGTGATAGAGAAGACTGCCAAGCCCACGTGACGATGCCGCTGCGACAGCGGCACCGACGACAACGCCGATCGCGACGAGACTCAAGCCTTGCGCCAGCACGAGCTTCACGACGTCGCCACTTTGCGCACCAAGTGCGATGCGTACGCCGATCTCACGCGTGCGTTGACCGGCGGAGTACGCGACGACGCCGTGCAGACCGATGCTCGCCAGCACGAGAGCGAGAACGGCGAACGCTCCGAGCAACGTGAGGACGAAGCGCTGATTCGCCATCGACCGTGACACGATCGCCTCGGCAGACTGCGGATCGCCGCGAACGATCACCGATCCGCTGGCGTTGTGAATCGTTGCGAGCAGAGCCTTATCCAGCGCGGCGAGCGGCAGCGTGCTTCGCACGAGTAACTGCATCGTCGAGCTATGATAATTGTTTGGGATGTACATCTGCACATCTCGCCCGGCTTGATCGAGCGCCGGAAGCCGAACGTCGCCCACGATGCCGACCACGGTCGACCATGGACCGGCGTTCTGACGAAGGCGCGCGCCAATCGCGTTACCGTCAGGCCAGTATCGATGCGCCAGTTTTTCGTTGATCACGATTTCCGACTGAGACGAATCGTCGGGCGCGTCCGCCGCGAACACTCGGCCGCGCACGACCGAGATTCCCGCAAGCGCGAAGAAATCCGGAGTGACGGCATCGAAGCCGAGCGCGCTCAACGTGTCGCCGGGAGCGAACTGGCGTCCTTCGATCTCGAAGCGCCCGAATGCCAGACCGAACTTGGGTGGAAGCGCCGCAGCGTAGGTCGCGCCTTGCACCCCTGGTATCGCGCGCACCGCCGAAAGCATGGCGTCCATCGACGCACGCCGGCGTACCGGATCGGGCTTCTTCTCGGGCGGCATTTGGAGTTGCACGCCGACGAGTCCGTGCGATTGCATGCCAATATCGAGATGCTCGAATGCCGTCAATGTCCGAATGAGCAACCCGGCGGCGACGAGCAACACGACGGACAGACTGACCTCGACAACGATCAGCGTGCTGCGAAAACGCCGGCCACCGACGCTGCCGCTTGCGGTGCGCGAACCCGCTTTGAGCGTTTCGCCGAAGCGAGCGTCCGCGGCAAAGAGCGCCGGCGCAACACCGGAAACCACCGCCGCAAGTATGGAAATCCCCAACGTCCAGGCAATCGCCGGAGACTCGATATGCACGCCGTCGAGATACCCCAAGCCCGCGGGCTGCGCCGCGGCGACGATACGCAGCACCACGAGTGCCACAGCTATCCCGGCGACGCCGCCCGCCAGCGCCAGTAACATGCTCTCCGTAAAGACTTGCCGGCTCAACCGCCTGCGTCCTGCGCCGAGCGCGGCGCGAATGGCAAATTCGCGCTGGCGCGACCACGAGCGAGCGAGAGCGAGATTGGCAACGTTCGCGCAAGCGATGAGCAGCACACAGCAGACTGTAGCGAACAACACCAACACGATGGTTCGAGTGCCTTTTGACGTGATGTCGGCGGCCGTCATGACGCGCGGCGGCTCGTCGCCTGCATTCACGACACTATGCGGCGGAAGCAACGTCGCCAGCTCTCGGTTCGCCTGATCCTGCTGCGTGCCACGCCGAAGCTTGCCGATCGCGACGATTGGCCGGTTGTCGTGACTCGTCTCCAGCGCAGTGAAGACGTCACTCATGTCCCCGGCGAACGGAACAGAATACCCAGGCGGCATGACGCCGACGATCGTGTATGAGCGATTACTCAAGCGCATCAGACGGCCGACGATCGTGGAATCGCGGCCGAACTCGCGAACCCAAAGATCGTACCCGAGTACGATGACGGGTGGCGCGCCGGCAAGCGTGTCGGCGCCGACGATGTTTCGCCCGATGATCGGATGCACCGGCGCGATCGAGAAGATCTGCGGCTCGAGGGCCATGGCGCCGATGTCTTCGCTGCTACCGCTCGCCGAGTCGCCGAGCAGGAGCTCGCCTTCCTGCGCGAATGCGATCTGGTCGACGATGTGCGAACCTTGCCGCCACGCTTCTGCCATGTGCTGCGTGGCCTCGATGTGGATTCTTCCGCCGCCTGATGTCGCCGTCAACGAGACAATGCGGTTGCCGTCCGGAAACGGCGGCGAAGCGAGAATCAAATGATGCACGACGCTGAACAGCGCCGTGTTCGCCCCGATCCCAAGTGCGAGCGTCACAACGGTGATCGTCGTGAAGCCTGGCGCACGTGCGAATTGCCGCAACGCAAAGCGAACATCCTGCATCCACTCGGCCCACCACTCCGCGGCGCCGCGCCACCAGAGCCGCGGCTCCGACATGCCCCGATAGTGACGGCGCACATCGTCGGCATCACCGAAGCGTGCGAGGGCGGCGACGCGCGCGTCGTGCTCCGACAAGCCAGAGGCACGCAACGCGTCGATGCGAGTCTCGAGATGAAATTGAATCTCGTCGTCGAGCTCGTGCATGAGCCGGGCGGGCGTCTCCGGCAAGCGGAAGATTCTGCGGATGCCGTGCGGCAGGCGTTCGAGGACACTCATGGTCGCACGCTCCTCAGACCGTGCTCATGACGGTGCCGACGGCCTTCGCATATCGGCGCCAGGTGTCGGCTTCCGCGCGGAGTATTTGCCGACCGCGTGCGGTCAGCGAGTAGTACTTCGCCTTGCGATTGTTCTCCGACATCCCCCACTCTGCGGCCAGTGCACCCGAGTGTTCGAGGCGATGCAGCGACTTATAGAGCGCGGCGTCGACGATCTCGATCTCGCCCGCAGTGCGTTGCTCGATCCATTGGCCGACGGCATAGCCGTGCATCGGCTCCCAGGAGAGCGTCTTGAGCACGAGCATATCGAGCGTTCCGTGCAGGAGGTCGCTGGCGTCGCGCGGCATTTTCTGTCTTCCCCCAACGAGGTTGTTGGAACACAGTACGACTATTTGCCGATCGCGTCAACTACGGCGTGCGACGGGACCACAGCAGCAACGTTCCACAGTCACTGGCCTGCGTCGCATTGTATTGCGCGGGGACCGTCGCAGCGCTGGGATAGTATTCGACCCCGGAATAACCGCTGGCCCAGAGGGCGTTGAAGTCCGGCGGTGGATTCAATGGTCCTGGGGGATCCTTGTAATAAAGCACGCCGTCGAGGTACACCGTGGTGTAGCCATGGCAGCCACCGTGGCCACCCCTCACATACACGGAGGTTCCGGCGGACGCGACGCCCGGCACGGGAGTGAGCGACAGGCGAAGACTGGGCATCTGCGAGAGAAAATACGTCAGCTTTCGATAGTCATCTTTTCGCAACATGCTGTCCGTGACGAAGTACCCGCCGAGTCCCGTCTTCCGTCGATCTTCCATTTCGTCCAGACCAAACGGCAGCCGTTTTTCCGCCGACGCCGTCGTCTTTACCGTCGCGAGATTGACCGGCGCGACATGCAGCACGATGTCCGCCTCGAGCCGCTGGCCGGATGCAACGTCGATCGTGTCGACGAGAAGCTCGAAGCCGATGGCACGCACGACAATCGCGTGCCGGCCGGGAGAGACATTCGAGAATGCGAAATTGCCGCGCGCGTCAGTCGCGGTCGTGAGATGCGCATCCGGCATTTGCACTTCGGCGCGCGCAACGCCATGGCCGAGCGTGTCCTGGAGCACGCTGCCGGCAAAGCTGCCCGATTGTGCGTGCAGCGAGACGCTGAGCAGCGTCGATAACGCGATCGCAACCCGTCCGCGCACAGAGACCTCTCGTCGGAGTTGGCTATCGCGCGCTGGTGTCCGTCAGCGTGTCCAGATTACAACTGCACCGCAGGCGCTGAATGGCGCAGGGTCGAATCGTGGCGGGATCGGGTGACCCGGGAGATATACCTCGATTCCATCGATCGTCGTGGAGTTCAGAAATTTCTCGAGCTCGGCTTGGTCGGCCGCGCTGAAGTGGGTGGTTCCGCTGACCGGCGGCCAGGTAAAGCCGTTGATAACATAGTTTGGAACGCACACCGTTCCGTTGGCCGTCGGAACGAGGGGCCGCATCATCACCGTACATCCCACGGGCCGATCGACGCCCGGTCGGGACATCAGGGAAGACGGTGGCCCCGCCGAATGCATGCACTCTCGCACAACCCCGTCGACATGGCCGAGCAACGCGTCGAAGCCGCCTGCCGGATGCCGATCGAGGTCGTTGCGCCCCAGACACGACACGAGCCCCGTCTGACAACGATTGACGAATCCTTCGTGCATGCCCGCGTCAGTGGTGAGCTGGCGCTTCGCCGTCACGATCGTTGGCGCGAGCGTCGTTCCGCCAAGTGGATTCGGTGCGAGCGGGACAAGAATCTCCGACGTCGTATCGGCGGCCAGCCGGAGGAAGCGTGGCGCGTAGCCGGCTTTCCGGATCTCGACGAGGTAGTAGCCCGCGATCGGGACGAGTGTGCTCAATGGTGCGACGCCGGCGAGAGACGTCACGACCTGATTGCCGAGCGTGTCGCGAATGGTCGCGCCCGCGACCCAGCTTCCATCCGCTTTGTCGTAGATGCCGAGGAACTTCATGCCGGCGGCTTCGTCGGCGGCGAGCGAATGCGACGCGGCGACGGTTGCGCTGTCGATGTGCGCGCTGTCAGCGCGTGGTGGCTGGCGCTGGCCGCTTTGCTGCGCGTGCGCGTTGGCGGCGAGCGCGCAACTGATCGCGAGGACAGTCACGCACAGGAATCGACGATCGACTCCGAATGAATTGACGCTCATGAGCATACGCTAAACCCCTAGAAAGGCGTCCGACGCGTCCACAGCAGCATCGTGCCACAGTCTTCTTTGTGCGTTGCGTTGTACTGGGTGGGCACCGACGCTGCGCCGGGGTAAAACTCGATTCCCGAGTAGCCGTTCGCCCACAGTGTGTTGAAGTCCGGCGGGGGATTTGCCTCCGACGGAGGGCCTCGATAATACACGGCGCCGTCGAGGTACACCTCGACGTAGCACTTGATGACGTTGTGACCGCCTTTCAAATACACGGCGGTTCCTGCGGACGCAATGCCAGGCACTGGAGTGACGGATAGCTGAAGCCCCGGAATCTCGGCGAGAAAATAGGTCAGTTTCCGATCGTCGTTCTTGCGCAGCATGCTGTCCGTGACGAAATAGCCGCCGAGTCCCGACTTCCGCCGATCTTCCATTTCATCCAGGCCGAACGGCAGCCGCTTTTCCGCGGGCGCGATCGTTTTCACTGTCGCGAGATTGACCGGCGTGACGTGCAGCACGATGTCCGCCTCGAGTCGCTGGCCGGCCGCGACATCGATCGTGTCGACGAGAAGCTCGAAGCCCACCGCACGCACGACGATCGCGTGGCGGCCGGGCGAGACATTCGAGAACGCGAAACTGCCAGTCGGGTCAGTCGCGGTCGTGAGATGCGCATCCGGGATTTGCACTTCGGCCCGCGCGATCCCGTTTCCAAGCGTGTCCCGGAGTACGCTCCCGCCAAAGCTTCCCGCTTGCGCGTGAAGCGACGCAGTCAGAACGACGGACAGGGTGGTGGCTAGACGTCCGCGCATGGGAACCTCGTCGCCCAAAGGGCGCGTGTTCGAGACGGCCCAACGCATTCGAAATCATTGTGGGGCGTACATCTGACTATCGGACGTCTTAGACGAAATTGCAAGGCGGACGAGCCACCGCATCTCATCTGCTAATTCACGAACTCGAATCCTGGAGTTTCAAGTCGTCCTGACCGACTCCTTATCGCAGACACGTTCTTCGGGGCCGTCGCCAACTCAGTTGTGGCCAGAGATCTTCGGCAGCGGGTACCGTTGCAGAAACTCGGCGTGGCTATCGTCGATGCGAACGGCATAAAGTGACGTCGAACCAAAGCCCACGAGCACGGTGTTCGGCGGCATCGTCACGTTCGCGACGACCTTGGCCTCGCCGTCAATCACGTCAAACAACTCGGGGCTGCCGGCCGGCACGCTGCGCTCGACCCACAGCAGACCGTCGGGCGCGAATCGAACTGCATCCGGTGGGAATGGCGGTAACTCGCGAGGCCATGCGATTTCTCTGTCTTGCATTAGCCCAAGCGCGCCGCATTGTCCCTGCACTGTTTTTCCATTCGCGCGCCGACTCGGCGCGACGCCTCCGTCGCCGGAAAACTGGCGCTCGTGCAACCACTGTTGACGTTCGGCATCACTCACCGGAATTGGCGTGTTTGCCAGCGGCCGACCGACGACACGCTTACCGCTCGCATCCGCGATCTCGACCCGATACGGATTCACCCGTACGATTGCAACGCGGCCGTCTGGACTCACCGCCCATTGGTCCCCGGAAGGGAATGGGTTCAGCGGCGGCGCCGGACGAAACGCTGGGTCCGGCCCGGGAGTGCGGATCGGCGGAAGATTGCCAAGCGTGTCGGCGCGCGAGAGTTGCCGATTCCATCGCTCGATCGCCACAGAATCGAGAACGACTGATTGGCCAGACGCCTCTCTTCGTGTGGCCATACCAGCGAAGTAGAGACGCCCCGACGCATCGGTCGCGCCCGCACCTAAGCGCGGCATGAATGCTCGCCGCGTCGCGGAGTCGACTGCAAGGTCGAACGGCGCGCCCGACACACTGCCTGGCGCGAACGAGACCAGTCGCATCCGCGCTGCGTCATAGACCAGCGTTGTGTCGCCGGTGAGCGCGATCAAGTGCGTCGGATGACAATACTGTCCTGCCCCTTCGCCCACTGTGCCGACGGGCGCCACACTGCCCGCCTTGATATCGGCGAGCAACACCGCGTTGCGGCGCGAATCGACGAGCAGCGCACGCCCATCGGGCAGCTCGCGCACGCCCATCACGGTGATCAACGGCTCGGCGAGCTCGGCTTCCGGAGCGCCGAGCCGGAGCTGTGCCGGCGCCTGCGCGCCGATCACACAAACATGACTAATTTGATATATTAAAATACATATCAAGCACAGCGACAGTCGGCGATTCATGAGATCCTCTTGCAGAGGGTGTATACCGGCGCGATCATCGCAGCACGATCATCGCAGCACGATCACAGGCGACCGCAACTCCCGCTCGAGCCAATCCTTGTTGTATCGCAGCGACGGTGCCGTGCCGCTGAGACTCAGCTGCTCGCGCTGACGCTCCGACAAAATGTCGCGCGCCGCTTGCCCGGCGTCGAACACGGCTCGCACCATCGTCGCACCCGCCGCATGCCACTGCGCTCGAGTTGACGACGCGCCGACATCGATTGAATGCGCCGCGACAAAGCCAGCGAGTTGACCGTACGTGCTGTCACGAGTCGCACGCAGCCGGGTGTCGATCGCCCGCAGGCGCGCGGCTTGATCGGCACTCAATGCCAGCGAGTCGCCGAGCTTCAGGATGGCATCGATGTCGCCATCGGTGCCAAGAAGGCTGGCGGTGCGCATCAGTCGCGTCTTCACCGCCGCGGAATCACGCAGGACATCGGGCGCCAGTCCGCCGACGATCGATCGCACCGCTTCCGATTCACGCGACGGTCCGACGTCGAGCCGGAAATCGACGACGACGCTGGCCGGCGCAAGATTCGCCCGCCGCATGCTGGGCGTCGTGCCAAAGAACGGGTTCACAGTATAGTCATACGCATGCCGGAGGGGGTCGAAGCCCCGCACCGTGAGCAGCACGGGATCAGGCCAATCCGGCTGCCCCCACCCACGCAAATGCTGCGCGCCATTGATCGCGAGGTCCGCGGCGCTGAGCAGATTGGTGAACGACAACGACAGATTTCCGCGCGGCCCGACGTGCAGTCGATACGAGTCGAGCCCCAACGTGACCGTCCCGATCGACGCGAACCATCCGCCTCGACAACTGTTCGGCGCCGCGATACTTCCGAGCTGCGCCCCGAGACAACCGCGCGCCGATGCCGGCGCGGCCGCGAGTAGCCGTTGCATCCCGTTCGCGAGAACTGAGTCGCCGGACACTCCGGGTGAAAAAACGAACGCACGGTCATTCGCTGCACCGTCGCCGTTGATGTCGCTGCCGACGATTGGTGTGAACGCGAGCCCAGAGGACAGTCTCGCCGTGGCCGTGAGCGACCACCACGTTGGCCGACGCAACGACAGCGAGACGAGGAACGAATGCATCGGTGTCGACTGCGGCGACCACGACACGTCGCGCGGATCACCATCAGTCGTCCCGCCAAATCCGCGCCGCTCGATAGAGCCGGACGAAAGCGAGTAGCTCAATGCGACGCGGCCGGACACGCGCGGAAAACCTGCGATGTCGGTGGTCACCAAGGTCCCGCCGAAGTTGTAGTTCACACCGGCGGTGAATTGTCGCTGCGACGACCGCAGGTCCGACTGCCACGCGGCGACACGCGCATAATCCGGCGAGGCGCGCGACTCCAGGCTCGCCACCGCACCCGATCCCGACACGATGCTCGCCGGCGACACGAACACCGGTCGATTCGATTCCGTCGCGAGCGTGAATCGCGAAACGGGATTGAAGTTGACGTCGACCGGGTCGCTCAGATGCGTGATGCGCGTGAGTGTGCCGCCAATGGTGCCGTTCCAGAATGGATTGAATTCGTGCGAGAGTTTGAGCTGACCTGTCCAACGCTCAGGCGGCGAGAAGTCAGGCGCAAACGCCGCCGCATTCGGCGAACGTTGCGCGAGGAGCGGCGACGTGCCGTCTGCGCACGTCGTCGGAATCGATCCCGAGGCAGCGACATACTCCGGCCATTCCGGCTCCGGCACCGCGTCGCCGATACACCGCAGCGTCGTCACTCCGCTCGGCAAGCCACTCTGTTGGGCGACAGATGCGAGCGTCGGTAGCCCAAGCGCACCGCGATACTCGCGCACGCCACCGGTAATGGTGTTGCGATACGACAGTCTGCTCACGCCGCCGCCGGCGGGCGTCGTGTAGCGACCGGCATTCCAAGTGAAGCCGGCCATCGGTTGAACCGCAAACGCACTCGGCAACTCGTCCGTGCGCAAACCGAACGTCGACTCGATGGCTGAATTTCGCGCCGCGGCGCTTCCATAGCGTTCGGCGTCGAGACGCAACCCGTATTGCAGCGTGAGACCCGCTGCGAGTCCGGTGCGGGAGACCGTGTAGACGTCTCCCAGAGCAAGTGTGCCGCGAACCGCGGGAACCGACACGTTCGCGTTGCCGAGGCTGCGCTCGAACATCGCGGGCGTTGCGTCGGCGAGATCGGCCTCGGAATTGTATGTGAACGTTCCAAATCCATTCGCCGACTGTCGCGCGTGATACGACTCTGCTTCGACATCGCCATAGACGTCGAACAGGTGCGAACGCGTCCATGTGTACCACGAGAGATCGGTGGTGGCTTGTAACTTCGTGTCGCGCACGTCGGATGCGCCAAACGCTGCGCCGCCGAACAGCAGAGGAATCACACCGATCGAATCACTCGCGGTAGCGTCGAGTTGCGAATTGACGAGCACCGACGCCGACGGCAGCGCGAATGACGGATGACCCGTGTCGTGACTCGAGGAAATACTCAATTTCGAATCGGCCGCCACCGGGCCAAGCCGACCCGTCACATAGTTGGCCATGAGCTGCCCGCTCGTGTGCCGCGACACACTGCCTGTCGACGCGAGCGCCGTCGGGCGAAAGCCACCGGTGCTGTTGTTCCAGGTTCCGGTCCCGAGGAGATAGAACTGATCCGCCTGCGGATCGCCCACGACAATGGTTCGCGGCGACGCGCCGCCGGTGAGATCGAGCCGTGCGGCGACGGTGCCGGCCGTCGTTTCCTGCGACTGTCGACCCGTTGCGACTGGCAGACCAACGGACCGTGCGACGCCGAGCAGATTCGCGACGGCATCTGGTTCGAGACGCAGCGTTTCGAGGAGGCTCGGCGACGCAGCATCGATCGGTGCTACGTCAGTACTGCGTCGCTCCAATTGAAATGATGCGTCGTAGTACGTGCGGCCGACCACGAGCGGTCCCGACGCATAGCCGTTGACGATGTTTCTCGCCGGCAGGCGTCCGAACGTGTTCGTTCCCGCGCCGCCCCACTGCAACGGCGGATCTTGCGCCGTCACGTGCAACAATCGCTTGGGCGCATCCTGGCCGCTCGGCACCATATATGAGATCTGTGCACCGCTGAATCGACCCTGACGCGGATCGTAGCTCGACAGGTAGAGTGCTGCCGGACGGAGGCCGTCGCGCGGCAGTGCATCGCCATGCTCGACGCCGTTGAGCGTCATGCCCTGCTGGTCCGAGCCGGCGCCGAACGCGGACAGTCCATCGGGCGTGATCGCGAGCTCGGGCACCATGGCGAGCGCCGATGAGAGATCTCCCATTGGGTCGCCGCTCGCGTCGGAGCTCATGTCGAGCGCCACGGCGTCGGCACCCGGGCCCTGTGCGCTGCCGTTGGTGCTCACGCGCGGCACCGGACGAACAGCCGTCGTCTTCACAGTGCTGAGTCGCTGCGCGACGGGCGTCAAGACGAAGTCGAGTCGGACGGTATCGGTCGCAATGGCAGCGAGTGGACGGAACTGCGACGCGAAGCCGATATGCGTGACGCGCACCTGGTAGCCACCAGGCAGGTTTCGACACGCGAGCGCGTAGTGGCCGTCGCTGGAGGTCCGTGCGCTGAGAGCGGGGCTCGTGCCGCTGGACGGCGTGAACGTCACCTGTGCCTCAGCGACTGGAATTCCGCCAGTCGAGGTGACACTACCGACACAGACGGCCGGCCGCGCCGGAGTCGCTTGCGCCCCAAGAGTCGAGAGTGCGGGCGCTGCGATCGCCACACACAGAGCTGCAGCGACACCACGTTTTCGACTTCGAGGCGTCAAGGACATTGCCTCATCTGGTCCAGATGACGACCGAGCCGCAACTGGTGAGTGGAGGCGGCATGAACCGCGCGGGGACCGGATGACCCGGCAGATAGACTTCGATGCCGTCGATGTTGGAGTGATTTAGAAATTGCTCGAGTTGCGCTTGTGCGTCGCCGCCAAGCACGGCCCATTCGAAACCGTTGACGAAATACGTCGGCGTGCAGTGAGGGCTATCGCCGGCTAGCGGCGTCATTTGAACATGACATGCCGTCGACACCGCGAACCCGTTCGGATTTCCGCCGGAGAAACTCGGTCTCCCGGCGTTCTTGCCGCACGTGTGTTTGACGCCATCGACGTGATCTAAGAGCGCGTCAAACCCGCCCGCGGGATGCTTATCGAGCCCGCTCCGTCCCACGCACGACACGAGACCAGTCTGACAGCGGTAGATGAATCCTTGCCGCGTGCCGTCATCTTCCGCGAGGCGTCGCGTGGCAGTGACGACGACCGGCGCCAGCATTGCACCTTGGCCGAGTGGATTGGGCGCGAGCGCGAGCATGATCTCGGACGTCGTGTCCATGCGAAAGCGCAGCGCACGCGGGGCGTAGCCCGGCTTCCGAATCTCTACGAGATAGTAGCCTGCAATTGGCGTCAGTCGATTCAGCACCGCGACGCCGATGCTCGACGTCACGCTCTCGTTGCCGAGCGTGTCGCGGATGGTTGCGCCGGAGATCCAGTGTCCGTCGGCCGCGTCGTACAGACCGAGCAGCTTGATTCCCGATGCTTCGGCTTCGCCTGCTGAACGCGGAACGGGAACGCTATCGACGCTCGCGCTGTCGGCGCTCCGCGACGCGCGCGTCGTGTCCTGCTGAGCATTCGCGACGACGCCACAGCAGATCAGCATCGCCAGTAGCGAGAGCGCGGACCAGGCGAAGCGAATCAGCGAGCGCGGGGTGGCATGCATGGCGCCATTGTATACAGCGTCTGGCAGGAGCGCAATCGCCAGGCGCCAATCAGATGCTACGGCACGCTGGACTGCGGCAGCACGGGCAGCGTCAGATGCGTCGCCATCCCTTTCGCGCGATACACCGTCATCGTCGCCTTCTTGAAGTCCGACGCTTTCGCGAAGTTGATGTTCGGCACGTAGGTCTGCGGATTCCGATCGATGAGCGGGAACCACGTGCTCTGCACCTGCACCATCAGTCGGTGCCCCTTCTTGAAGGTGTGGAACACATCCTGGAGTCGATAATCGATCGACACCGGATGCCCGGGCACGAGCGGTTTAGGATTCGTATAACTCTCGCGCCAGCGAGCACGAAAGACGTCACCCTTGACCAACTGTTCGTACCCGCGCAGTTGCTCACCCGTGAGCGTCGCGACGGCCGCCGGCACCTCGGGATTCGGCGCGGCGTCATTCGGATAGACGTCGATCACCTTCACGATGAAATCGGCGTCCGTACCGGTGCTCGACACGTCGAGCGACACGCCAATCTGACCGGCAAGCGTGAGGTCGTCGGTGAGTATCGGCGTCTCGTAGGTGAGCACGTCCGGTCGCTCCGAGGCGAAGCGTTGGTCTTCCGCCGGATATCCGCGGAAATAGCCGAACGACATCGCCTGCGTGTACGGCACGGGCTTCGCCGGATCGCTCACGTAGCTGTCGCGCGCGGCGGCACCGATCTCGGTGGGCGCATCGAACGAGAGTCCGCCGTTCGCGCGCAAATACAGGGCTCGCGGCACCACCGCCTTCGGCGGCCACTGATCGAACGTTCGCCACTTGTTCACGCCGGTTTGATACATGATTGCCGGCGCGAGGTGTGTGCTACACCGGTCCTCGAGTGCGCACGTGAAGAACGGGAATTCCACCGAATCGCGGAAGAACGGCCCGGTCGTCTGCCCGAACGGAATGAAACCGAAGCTCGAGAGATCGCCGTTCGCCCACGCACCGTGCGACCACGGCCCAACGATGAGTGTTTTCTGAGTCTTGGCACTCAGCGTGTCCATGGCCTTCGACGCGCGCAGCGGACCATATGGATCCTCGGCGTCGTACCACCCGCCCACGAACAACACCGCCGGCCCGATGTTCTTGAGATGCGGCGCGAGCGACCGCTTCTGCCAGTACGCATCGTAGTTGGGGTGAACCATCATCGAGTCCCAGAAGGCGAGCTTGTCGCCGAAGTACTTGGCGTCCGCCTCGCTGTTCGGCCCCATGTCGAGGAAAAAGCGATATCCGTCGGGGTAGTCGCGATTCATCGTCATCGGCGGCCCGTAGTCGGTCACGTTCGGCTGCGGACGTGCGCGCGCAAAGCCCATCAGAAAATTGAAGCTCTGCGCGAGTGTCAGCGTGCCGTTGTGATGCCGGTCGTCGCCAAAGTACCAGTCGATGAGCGGCGCTTGCGGGCTCGCGGCCTTGAGCGCCGGGTGCGCGTCGATCATGCCGGCCGCGGTGAAAAAGCCGGGTGCCGAAATGCCCCACGTGCCCACACGGCCGTTGTTGTGCGGCACGTTCTTGATCAACCAGTCGATCGTGTCGTACGTGTCTGTGGACTCGTCAACGTCCTTGGCGCTCTTCCTGTTCTCGATATCCGGCGTCATGTACTGGAAATATCCGTCCGACATGAAGCGGCCGCGCGTGTCCTGATACACGAAGATGAATCCATCATCACTAAAGAGCGTCGACGGGCCGAGGCGCGCAGGGTAGGCATTGGCGCCGTACGGGGCCACACCGTACGGTGTTCGCGTCATCATGATCGGATACCGGCGCGTCGTATCGCGCGGGGAGTAGATCGCCGTGAACAACTCGGTGCCGTCGCGCGCTTTGATGCGAACCTCACGCTTGACGTACCGCCGCCGGATCGCGGCCACGGCTGCGGTGTCGGCCGGACGGCCCTGCGCTTCGAGCGGCACGGCGGATGACAGCAGCAACAGCGCGCCGGCGGCGCGCACCAGCGTCAAGGCTCGGAACATCGGATCGAGTGTGGAGGACACGACAACTTGCGGACGCCCAACAACGGGCGCCAGAGTCGGCGAAGCGCAGCCACCAGCCCGCTAGCGCTCGCCCTGTCCCTGAAAATCGATGAACCCTTTGGTCGGATCGGCGCCGACAAGCTTCACGCGCACCTTGTCGCCGACGTCGAAGCCCTCGTGGTTGCTCACCACCATTCCTTCCGCTGGCGGCTTCACCGTGCGGACGAAGGTTCCTTTCTGGTTCGCGCCCGTCACGATGCCGTCGAAGCTCTGACCAATCTTGTCCTGCAGAATCAGCGCGGCGACGATCTTCCGCACATTGCGCTCGACCTTGTTCTCCGCATCCTCACGCTCCGTACACCGCTCGGCCACCGCCGTCAGCTCGTCGTCGGTGTACGGTGCCGGCGTATTCGCCAGCGCGGCTTTGACGAGACGCTGCGTCACGAGATCGGCGTAACGCCGGTTGGGTGCCGTGGCGTGCGAGTAATCGTGCGTCGCGAGACCAAAATGGCCGCCCGGATCCTTGCCCGGCAGGTCGAGCGCGTAGATACCTGGGCCGAGTAGTTTAACGATTGATAATGAGAGATCTGGAAATCTGTCCGGGTCGGCCTTGCGGCGGTCGATGAGAAAGTGCGCTAGCGCGAGCGAGTCCGCCTGTGCCGGCAACGTGGCGCCATAGCGCGACGCCAGCTCGACGATGCGCGACCACCGTTCCGGTTCGCGCACCACGCGCCGGATGCCCGAACGTCCTTTCGCTTCGAGAAACTTGGCGATCGCCACATTACTGGCGATCATGAAATCCTCGATCAGGTCGCGCGCCTGGTTGCGATGCACGACCGTGAGGTCGACGATCTTGCCGTCCTTTGACACCGGCGTCGCCTCGATCGTGTCCAGCTCGAGCGCGCCATTCCGCGCACGCTCGGCCTTCAATCGCTGCGACGCATCGCGCTGCAGCTTGAGTTGCACAATGAGTTTCGCGTTGTCTCGCACTTTCTCCGGTGGCGCACCGCCGCCGAGCCAGTCGCCGACGGCATTGTAGGCGAGCTGCGCTTTGTTGCGCACCATCGCGCGGTAGACGTCGTACGACACGACATTCCCGTCCTTGTCGACGACCGTCTCGATCGCGAGCGCAAGCCGATCTTCGTTCTCGTTGAGCGACGTCAGCCCCGTCGACAACTTCTCGGGCAACATCGGATAGACGTCGACGCCGGTGTACACCGATGTGCAATTGGCGAACGCATGCTCGTCGATCGGCGATCCCTTCGGCACGAGCGCATCGACATCCGCGATCGCCACCACCAGCCGCACGTTCCCGTTCGGCAACTCCTCGGCGATCTCGATCTGATCGAGGTCGCGCGATTCGTCGTTGTCGATCGACGACCACGGCTCATCGCGCATGTCTTTGACGCCGGCCGGCAATGGCGCCGGCGCGGCGAGCGCATCGGCCTGCTTTTGCGCCGCCGGGTCGAGATCCGCCTCGAAGCCTGCAGCGAGCACAACACGCCGCGCGGCCGCGTGCAGGTCGAAATGACCACCGCTGTGCGAGTGGCCGTGCGCGTGGGCGCCGTCCGAATGCTGCGAGGAATCGCTATGACTCATGTCGCGCCTGGCTGAGGTGGACAGGAGACTAGCCGAGCAGTCCCACCTCGTCAAACGATCTTGTTTTTCCTTAGCGCGACAGCGTTCGTTATCGCATGTCAGCTTGCCACACGAAGCCGTTCGTGCTGCCCGGGATCGTCGTCGACACGAGTGTCGATAGCGACGCGCGCGCTCACGGAGTAGAAGCACCGGCCGCCGAGTGTTGTGACTATTGCGGCTCGGAGCGCCTGGAGTGGCGCAAGTGCAAGCTGATTTGCGCCGCCTGCCACCAGATCAACAAGAGCTGCGCGGATCTGTAGTGACCCGAAACCCTTAGACCCGCAACCCAACAACCCTCTACCTGCCGTATTCTGTCGTCTCAGTACTCGGGTCTTAGTCGAAGTCTAATCCCAGATCTATCGAAGGCGCCGAGTGCGTCAGCGCTCCGACTGAAATCCAATCGACTCCGGTCTCCGCGATTCCGCGCACGGTAGCCAACGTGACGCCACCTGAGGCGTCGAGAATCGCCCGCCCACTCACCATCTGCACGCATTGCTTCATGTCGCCCGTCGACATGTTGTCGAGCAGAATGATGTCCGCTCCCGCCTCGACCGCGCGCTGCACCTGATCGATCGTATCACACTCGACCTCGATCTTCATGTCCTTGGGCGCAAGCTCACGCGCACGCGTCACTGCCTTGGCGACGTCACCGTCGAGCGCCGACAGGTGGTTGTCCTTGATCAAGACGCCGGTCGAGAGATCCATGCGATAGTTCATCCCTCCGCCCGCGCGAACCGCGTACTTCTCGAGCGCGCGCCAGCCAGGCGTTGTCTTTCGCGTATCGAGAATCTTCGCATTCGTGCCCGCGACAGCATCTACGTATTTTGCAGTAATTGTCGCGATCGCCGAGAGACGCTGCATGTAGTTGAGCGCCACTCGCTCGGCAGAGAGCAACCCGCGCGCATGCCCGGAGACGAACAGCACCGGATCGCCGGCCGAAACGCGCGCGCCATCTTCGCTGTCGACGCGAATCGACACTTTGGGATCGAGCGCGCGAAACGCCTCGAGCGCGAGCGGTACGCCGCAGATCACGCCAGCCTGACGCGCGACGAGATTCGCGCGCGAACGCCGATCGGAGACGACGGTAGCCATCGTCGTCACGTCGTTGAACGCGCCGTCTTCGTCGAGCGCAGAGTGAACGAGCGCCGTCAGCGCTTCTTGTCGCAACGGAAAACGGAGCATGCCCAATCCATCCAGCGCTGGGGTGGTCATCGGTGTGATGGTACGCGGCGCTGACCTGCGCTCGCGCGGAACCTCGGGCGTTTCCATGCGTTGCCTCCGTTGTTCCTTTCTTTTATTCGCCGGGATCGACTCCCTCTGGCACCGGCGACAGTGGCTGCGTTGCGCCGCCGCCAATGGCGACCATGCGCTCGATCGCGAGTCGTGCGCGGTCGGCAATTTCCTTCGGCACGGTGATTCTGTGCTGATCGTAGAGCAGCGCGTCGCGCACCTTGGGTAGCGTCGTCACCTTCATGTACGCACACGATGCGCGATCATTGGCGGCGAAGAATCGCTTTCCCGGATTGTCGCGCCGCAGTCGATGCAAGATTCCGACCTCGGTGGCGACGATGAACTCGTCAGCATTTGACAGCGCGGGTCGCTTGATCATGCCTTCCGTCGACAGAATTTGCACGCCCTCGGGGTCGACTTCGCCGGCAGACATCGCCTCGAGCACGCTCGTCGAGCAGCCGCACTCGGGATGAATTAGAAACTCCGCCTGCGGATGCAAACTGCGCTGCAGGCGGATGTTCTCCGGATCGATGCCGGCGTGCACGTGACACTCGCCCATCCACACGTGGATGTTCTCGCGGCCACTCATGCGCCGCACGTGCGCACCCAAGAACATGTCGGGCAGAAAGAGTATTTCTTGATCGGCCGGAATGGAGTTGACGACTTCCACCGCGTTGCCCGACGTGCAGCAATAGTCACTTTCGGCTTTCACTTCCGCCGTCGTGTTGACGTACGCGACGACGACAGCGCCCGGATGCTCGCTCTTCCAACGCCGAAGCTCTTCGGCATCGATCGTCGACGCAAGCGAACAACCCGCGGCCAGATCGGGAAGCAGCACGGTCTTGTGCGGCGACAGAATCGCGGCGGTCTCCGCCATGAAGTGCACGCCGCAGAAGACGATTACGTCGGCGTCAGTATTCGCCGCTTCGCGCGAAAGCCCAAGTGAATCGCCAACGAAATCGGCGACGTCTTGCACCTCGGCGCGCTCGTAGTTGTGCGCGAGAATGACCGCATTCCGTTCGGCCGCGATGCCCTTGATCTCCGCTTGCATGGCCGCGATGGCCGACGCGCGCGACTGCGGCGTTGTGCTGGTTGCCATAGGCCCAAAGTTAATGCGGCTTCAGAGCTCGATGTGGCGCCCTTTCCACGTACCGACGGCCCGCGGAAAGTCGGTTCGATAGTGGCCGCCGCGCGATTCCTTTCGCATCAGCGCGGCTTCCACAACGAGCTGGGCGGTCTGGAGCATATTCTGCTCCTCGGTCGCGCCCTCCGGCAGCCGCGTGCCGATGTCGTCGAGCTGGTCGAGCGCCGTTCGGAGGCCGCGAGCAGTACGAGCGATGCCGGCGTTCATCCACATGACGTCGCGAATGTCGTCGGCGGCGACTTGCGCTGCGCCACGATCGGCGAGCGGTGGAACCTTCCACTTCCCGACCGGCGGCAGCTTCGTGTGCCGCTTGTTGTTGACGAGATCGCGTGCGACGCGTTCAGCGAATACGAGGCCTTCGAGCAGCGAATTCGATGCAAGACGATTCGCGCCGTGAACGCCCGTGCGCGCCACTTCGCCAACGGCATAGAGGCGCCGAACGCTCGACCGGCCGTACAGATCGGTGACGACGCCACCCATCATGTAGTGCGCGGCCGGCGTGACGGGAATCAGATCCTTTCGCGGATCGATACCGCGCGCCGTACACAGCGCAAAGATCCCCGGAAAGCGCGTCGTGAATCCCTTGCCGAGCTTGCGTGCATCGAGATAGACAGGACCGTTGCGTCGCTCGCGGAAAATCGCACGCGCCACCACGTCGCGCGGCGCAAGCTCGGCGAGTCGGTGGCGCTTTTTCATGAAACGCTCACCACTCGAGTTCACGAGTATCGCGCCTTCACCGCGCACGGCCTCGGAAATAAGTGCGAGCGGGTTCTCCGGCGTGTCGAGCGCCGTCGGATGGAATTGCA
The DNA here is from genome assembly GCA_036499625.1 of Gemmatimonadaceae bacterium. GTDB lineage: Bacteria > Gemmatimonadota > Gemmatimonadetes > Gemmatimonadales > Gemmatimonadaceae > JAQBQB01. The sequence continues at coordinate 19,340 of DASYDJ010000057.1, read as the reverse complement.
CGAACTCCATGTCGGCGAGCGTCACGCCGGCGCGGTGCGCGATCGCGAAACCATCGCCCGTGGCGACGACCGGATTGGTCGTGTAGCGATAGAGTTGGCCGCAGCCGCCCGTGGCGAGCACGGTGGCGTCGGCGACGATCTCGGTGGCACGACCGGCGATGCTGGCGCGAACGCCGTACGCCACGCCGCGTTTGACGATGAGCTCGAGCACGCGCGCGGTTTCCATCACCGTGATGCGCGGTGTTTCGGAGACGCGCTCCACCAGCGTGCGTGCGACTTCGGCGCCGGTCTGATCGCCGTGCGCATGGACGATCCGATTCTTGGAGTGCGCCGCCTCACGACCGAGATGGAGCCGGCCGGCGGGGTCGAGATCGAAGTGGGCGCCGGCGGTTTGCAGCTCGCGCACGCGCGCTGGACCTTCTTCGACGAGCACTTGCACGGCCGCGGCATCGCAGAGTGCCGCGCCGGCTGCAAGCGTGTCCTGACGATGCAACGCCGGCGAGTCACCGGCACCGAGCGCCGCGGCGATGCCGCCTTGTGCGTAGGCGGTCGCGCTGTCGAAGAGGGATTTCTTGGTGAGCAGCAGCACGTCGCCATGCTCGGAGGCGCGCCACGCGGTGTGCAAGCCGGCGACGCCGCTGCCGACGACGAGAAAACGCGTTCGAAAACGATCGGGCATGGGGGAAAAGTACTTCGACAGGCGAGCTAGCGGCTCTCTCTCCCTTGCCCCTGCCCCTGCCAAAGACGAAACTTTGGCATGCGTAAGCTGCTCCTCGTCGTGGCCGCGCTCGTCGTGGTCCACGTCGCCCTCCTTTTTGTCCGCGTCTCGAGCGCCGAGCCGGCACCGAACCCCGATGCCGTGAAGGTCGGCATCGTGCTCGACGTGGGCGGATTGGGCGACAAGTCGTTCAACGACGGAGCGTACCGCGGTGCCATGCTCGCCGAAAAAGAGCTCGGCGCGCGTATCCGGCTCGTTGAACCGGGCGAGGATGCGGACCGCGAAGCTGGCCTGCGCCTGCTCGCGGCCGAGCACATGGATTTGGTGATCGGCGTGGGGTTCATCTTCACGGATGACATCACGCAGCTCGCCAAGGAGTATCCGCACACGAATTTCGCGGGCGTCGACTACTCGCTATCCACGGACAAAGCTGGCGACGTGATTCAGCCGCCGCCCAACTTGGCGGCGTTGAAGTTCAAGGAAGAGCAGGGATCGTTTCTCGTCGGTGCGCTTGCGGCCCTCGTCGGCAATTCAAAGAAGGTTGGATTTGTGGGCGGCATGGACGTGCCGCTCATTCAGAAGTTCGAGGCTGGATACCGCGCCGGCGTGAAGGCCGTCTGCCCCGATTGCACGGTGATCTCTCAATACGCCGGCGTCACGCCTGATGCGTTTCGAAATCCGGGCAAAGGCAAAGAGCTCGCGCTCAATCAGTATCAACAGGGCGTGAACGTCATCTATCACGCGTCCGGATCCACGGGACTCGGCGTATTCGAAGCGGCGCGTCAGACCGGCAAGTACGCCATTGGCGTCGACGCCGACCAGTACAGTGAAGCGCCGGGACGCGTTCTCACGTCGATGGTGAAAGGCGTGGACATCGCTGTCTTCGACATGATCAAGCGCGTCCACGATCACGACTTCGCGGGCGGCGTCTACACGTTTGGTCTGGCCGAGAACGGCGTTGGATACGTGTACGACGAGCACAATCGCGCGCTGATCCCCGACAGCGTTCGCGCCCGCCTCGAGCAGCTCAAGGCGCAGATCATCGCCGGCAAGATCGTCGTCCCGAGTACGCGATAAGTATGACCGATTCGCGCAGCGCGCCGTTCGCCGTTCGTCTCACCGACATTCGCAAATCGTTCGGCCCCGTGCAGGCCAATCACGACGCGTCGCTCGACGTGGCGGGTGGTGAGATCCACGCGCTCGTTGGCGAGAACGGCGCCGGGAAATCGACGCTCATGCGCGTGTTGAGCGGCATGTATGCGCCCGAGGGCGGCCGAATGGAAGTTCTCGGTCGCGACGTCACCGGTTGGTCCACTGCGCAAGCGATCGATGCGGGCGTTGGCATGGTGCATCAGCACTTCATGCTCGTTCCCACCCTCACGGTGGCTGAAAACGTCATGCTCGGGCGCGAGCTCGTCGCGCGCGGTCAGCTCGATCTCGCCCGCGCGGAACGTGAAGTCACCGAGTTGAGTCAGAAAACTGGACTTGCGGTGCGCGCAAACGCCAAGGTCGCTGACCTGTCGGTGGGCGAAGCACAGCGCGTCGAGATTTTGAAAACGCTGTATCGTGGCGCGAAGGTGCTGATTCTCGACGAGCCGACCGCTGTGCTGTCGCCGCCGGAGATCGACGAGCTCTGGCAGGTGTTGCGACAGATGCGCGATCGCGGTGAGACAATCGTGCTCATCACGCACAAGCTCGACGAAGTGATGGAGATCTCAGATACCATTACTGTGATGCGCCACGGCCGCACGATCACGCGCCTGCGCACCGCGGATACGACGCCGAATGAGATCGCGCGCGCAATGGTTGGCCGCGAGGTGCAGTTGGCGTCGCAACAGGCTGGCATCGCGACCCCGCCATCGGCAAATCCGAGTCACCTGCCGCCGGCGCAACCGCTGCTCGTGGTTCGCGATCTCGTCGTGGAGGATGTGCGGCGACTCACTGCAGTCGACCGCGTGAGCTTCTCGATTGCACCGGGCGAAATCCTCGGCATCGCGGGCGTGGAAGGCAACGGGCAAACAGAGTTGCTCGAGGCAATCGCTGGTCTGCGGCCGGTACAGTCTGGTCGCGTGGAAATTGCGCATCGCGACGCCACGACGCTGTCGGTCAAAGCGCGCGGCGATGCGGGATTGTCGCACATTCCCGAAGATCGGCACGCGCGCGGGCTCATTCTCGACTATTCCGTCGCGGAAAATCTCATCCTCGGTCAGCAGCATCGCTTTACGCGCGGCGTGCGGATCGATGGCGAGGCCATGCTCGAGAATGCGCAGCGAGCGATTGCGACGTACGACATTCGTCCCCCTGATCCGTTGATCGCTGCGCGCGCGCTGTCGGGCGGCAATCAGCAGAAAATTGTCATCGCGCGCGAGATGGCGCGATCCTTTCAGGTCATGCTCGCCGCGCAGCCCACGCGCGGCGTGGACGTCGGCGCCATCGAGTTCATCCATGCACGCCTGCGTGAGGCGCGCGACGACGGCAACGCGATTCTGCTCGTGTCCGCCGATCTATCCGAAGTGCTCGCCTTGTCCGATCGCATTGCCGTGATGTACGAAGGCAAGATCGTGGTGGTGCTCCCGCGGCGTGACGCGAGCGAAGAAGTACTCGGACCGTACATGACTGGCGTTGGCGCGGAGCACGCCGCTTGAAGGACTTCGAGGAAGCGATTCTTCCGGCGATCGTGGCGCTGCTCATCGCCGCGATCGTCGGCGACGTGTTGATCCTCACGTTCGGTCAGAATCCGGGTACAGTTTATAGATTGCTGATTGAAGGGACGTGGGGCAACGCGTATGGCATCGGCCAAGTTCTGTACAAGGCGACGACGCTCACGTTCACCGGACTTGCCGTCGCGCTCGGGCTGCGCGCCGGATTGTTCAACATTGGCGCGGAGAGCCAACTCGCAGCGGGCGGATTTGCGGCGGCACTCGTTGGCCTGATTCTCCCACCGGGCTTGCCGTCGCTGTTGACGCTTCCGGTCTACTTTGTCGTTGCCGCGCTCGGCGGCGGAATCGTCGGCGGCATTCCGGGCGTGCTCAAATCGCGCTTCGGCGCGCACGAGGTCATCACCACGATCATGCTGAATTTCGTGGTGCTCGCGCTGCTCAACTATCTGACCGCGGCGCATCTGCGCGCCGGCGACTCGCTACACACCGCGGAGATTCACGCGGGCGAACTGCCGCGACTGTCTACCTATGCCGCGGCGTTCCACGGCTCGGCGGCCAACGTCACGATCATCCTCGCGCTGCTCGTCGCGGCCGGCACGTGGTGGTATCTGTTCCGCACGCGGCGCGGGTTCGAGTTGCGTGCCACTGGCCTGCAGCCCGCTGCCGCGGAGTATGGCGGTATCGACGTGCGTGGCGTCTGGTGGCGGGCGATGGCAATCTCTGGCGCCCTCGCCGGCGTGGGCGGCCTCAATTACGTGCTCGGCTACAAGCACTACTATGAGGAAGCGTTCGCGTCGGGCTACGGATTTCTTGGAATTGCCGTTGCCATCGTCGGCCGGAACAACCCGGTCGGTGTCGTGCTGGCGGCGCTGCTGTTTGCGACGATCTCGCAGGGCGGACTGGCCGTGAACGCCGTCGTGCCCAAGCAAATGGTCGACGTGCTACAGGCGGTCGTGATCATTGCCGTGGCCGCGTCGGTCCCCGAAGTGCGGCGATTGCTACGGCGGGCTCGATGATCGTTCTCATATTCTTGGCGCAGACGCTGCGCATTTCCATTCCATATATCTTCGCCGCCAGCGGAGGTGTGATCTCCGAGCGGTCCGGGCTGATCGCGCTCGGCCTCGAAGGCTACATGCTCACGGGCGCCTTTTGCGCCGCCGTCGTCGCGTACTACACCGGTAGCCCGTGGATCGGCATACTCAGCGGCGCGGCCGGCGGTGTGGCAATGGCGCTGCTCTATGCGTACACGGTGATCCGCTATCGAGCCGATCAGGTGGTGGTGGGAATCGCCATCAATCTGCTCGCCAGCGGCGCCACGCGATTCTTCTTGCGCTTGGCATTTCACAGCTCGTCGAATTCGCCCCGAATCGCGGGGTTTGGGGGCGAACACGCGGCAGCCGGTATGGCGGCGCTGGTCGGCAATCCGCTCATCTGGCTGGGAATTTTCGCGGTGGGCGTCACAGCGTGGCTCCTGTATCGGACTCCGTTCGGTCTTCGGGTGCGGGCGGTGGGCGAGCACCCAGCCGCCGCCGTTTCGGTGGGAATCAACGTCGCGCGAATTCGCTATCTTGCAGCGGGCCTCTCGGGCCTGCTCGCCGCGATGGGCGGAGCGTACTTGGCGCTCGACCAGCATCAATTCACCGCCGAGATGACGGCGGGCCGAGGATTCATTGCGGTGGCCGCGGTGATCTTCGGGCGTTGGGATCCGGTCCGTGCCGCGCTTGCCTGCCTGTTGTTCGCTGCCGCGGAAACGCTGCAGATCCAACTGCAAGGAACGCAGATCATCCCCTCGCAATTCATCGAGATGATTCCGTACGTGTTGACGATCGTGGCGCTCGCCGGGGTAGTAGGACGGGCCACGCCGCCCGCGGCGCTGGGACAGGTCGCGGAGTGACGGGAGGCCGCCGCGCAAGGCGTTCAGAATTCGTCAATACTCGCCGAATCGACCTGCAGATCGCGTATTATCAGTAGCAGTTCTCTCCTCCGCGTCGACTCCCTCCACCTCTCACCCGCACACCACGCATGGGCAAGCTCGTAGTCCTGATGATCACGGCGTTCGTGGACATGGTGGGGTTGTTGATGATCGTCCCCCTCCTGCCCTTCTACGCCAAGAATTTCGGGGCGAGCGGGTTCATGGTCGGGCTGCTGTTTTCGTCGTTCGCGATCGCGCAGCTCGTGAGCGCGCCGATCTGGGGTCGCTTCTCCGACAAGTACGGGCGACGTCCCGCGCTGCTCGTTGGCCTTGCGGCATCGGCAATCTCGTATGTGGTGTTCGCGTACGCCAATTCGCTCTCGCTGCTGTTCATTTCGCGCCTCGTGCAGGGCGCCGGCGGCGGCACGGTGAGCGTGATTCAGGCGTACGTCGCCGATGCCCTCGAGCCGGAGAATCGCGCGAAAGGACTTGGCTGGCTTTCAGCCGCGACAAATCTCGGCGTGGCGCTCGGTCCGGTTCTCGGAAGTCTGATGCTCGGCTTTGGAACGCACGCACCCGGATTGTTCGCCGCGGGACTCTGCGTCGTGAACATGGGCTTTGCGTGGAAATTCCTCGTCGAGTCGCGCGACATGGACGAAGCCAAGTCGAACACCCAGCGGCCGGGCCGCTCGCGCGAAGCGCTCATGCACGTCATCACGCATTCGAACGAAGCGCCGTCGCGTTTGATCTGGATCTATGCAATCGCGATGGGCGCCTACTCGGGTGTGATGGCGATTCTTGCGCTCTTTCTCGATTCGCAGTTCGGCGTGACGGAAAAGAGCATCGGATTCTTTTTCATGTACATCGGCGGGATCGCGGTGGTGACGCGCTTCTTCATTCTCGGTTGGGCGGTCGACAAGTTCGGCGAGGCGCGGCTGTCGCGTTTCGGATCGACGTTGTTGGCCATTGGCCTCGCGGCACTGCCGTTCATGCACCGCATCACCGATCCTGCAGCACTGGCCGATCGCTTCGGGGGAATTCCCGTGTCCATCGTGGCGCTGATTCCCTACCTGCCGCTGGGACTGGCGGTCGCCCTGATCCCCCTCGGCACCGCGTTCACGTTTCCGTGTGTCACGGCGCTCCTGTCGCGCGTCACACCAAGTAGTGAGCGCGGCATGTACATGGGGGTGCAACAAACTTTCGGGGGCGCCGCGCGCGTCGTGTTCCCCGGAATTGCCGGATGGGCGTTTGACCGGTCACTCCATTTGCCGTTTCTCGTCTCCGCCGCACTGGTAGCTGGCACGATTCTGCTAGGCTTGGGTATGGAGGAATACACACGCCCGAAGCGCGAACCCGAGGCCGCACCGGCGGCTTGATCTCTCGTCGCTCGGTCCACGTCCAGGAGGTTTCATGATCGCTCCTCGCCTTCGCGGAGCGTTGTTTTTTTCGTTGGCCGTCGTTGCGACGGCGTGCGGAAACAGTGGTACTGAACCCAGCGGCGGCAATACGAGCGGCAACGAACCGACAAATCCTCTCACGTCGGTGCGAATTGCATCCGGGAACGGGCAAGTCGGGCTTCCGGGATCGGCGCTGGCGCCGATTTCTATTTATGTATTAAAGAATCAGACTGGCGTCGCCGGTGCGTCCGTTACCTTCGCGGTCACGCAAGGCAGCGCGACGCTGTCGCCAACCACGGCGACGACCGACGCCGACGGCGTCGCGTCCACCAAGGTCACGCTGGGCACCGCGACCGGTCCCGTCGTGGTGACGGCCACCGTCGCGAACACCGGTCTCGCGGCCGTGTTCAATCTTGGCGACGGAAACACGACGGGGACTGTGACCCCGGCGTGTCAAATCCCGGGCGCAACTGCATCCGCGCCAGCCGTCGGCGGTGCAACGACTGGACTCACCGGCACCGGCATCTGTCTCGGCGGCGGCACGAGCGGCGCCGAGTACGCGCTCGTGGGCTTCTACGCAAATCCCGATAGCTCGCAGGTCGCAACGCTGAGCGTGCACAGCACCGGCGGCGCGACGCCGGTATTCTCCGCGTCGGAAGCGCCTGCGTTCAATGTGACTCCGAGCATGAGCGGAGCGCGTATCGGCACGCGCAACCTGCAAGCGTCATTCAGCGCGCACATGCGCGACATGGCGCGCCGGGAGCTCACGTCGAAGATTCCCGCGGCACGACGCGTCGCGCAGCAACACGCCTCATTCGCCACGATCCCGGCGAATCCGAGCATCGGCACGCTGGTCACGCTGAACGCGCAAGGCGAAGACGCGTGCGACAATCCGATCACGGTGACCGCGCGAGTCGTGGCCGTGTCGAACCAGGCCATCGTCGTCGCCGACACGGCGAATCCCGCCGGCGGCTTCACGAATACGGAATACGCCGTCTTCGCCACGACGTTCGACACACTGGTCAGTCCACTCGACGTGCAGAACTTTGGATCGCCGAGTGACATCGACAAGAACGGCAAGGTGATCATCTTCTTCACGAAGGAAGTGAACAAGCTCACGCCACGCGGCAGCGAGGGCGTAGTCGGCGGGTTCTTCTTCGAGCGTGATCTCTTCCCGACCACGAGCACGGCAGAGCTGCAGGGATGCGCTGGCAGCAACTACGCGGAGATGTACTACTCGCTGGTGCCCGACCCGCATGGCGTGTACAGCGACGCGCGCAGTGACTCGTCGGTGAAGACACTGACACCGGGCACGCTCGTTCACGAGTTCCAGCATCTGATCAACGCCTCACGGCGAATCTACGTGAACAACGCCGACAGCTTCGAGGACACATGGCTCAATGAAGGCCTGAGCCACGTTGCCGAGGAGTTGCTCTACTATCGCGTCGCCGGCCTCGCTCCTCGACAGAACATCACGGCGAGCGTGCTGGGTCGAAGCCAAGCGGCCGTCGATGCATTCAACAATTATCAAGGCGATAACGTCGGCCGGTACGAGTCGTTCCTCGACATGCCGAATGGCACGTCGGTGTACGCCGGCAACGATTCACTGGAGACGCGTGGCGCAACGTGGAACCTGCTGCGCTATCTCGCCGATCATCGCGGTACGTCGGACGCCGACACCTGGTCGAAGCTCGACAATACGGCGCTCACCGGACAGCAAAACATCGCGAACGTGTTCGGCACGAATTACATGACGCAGATTCGCGATTGGGCGACGTCGGTGTTCGCCGACGATCTCACCGGTCAGACCGACACGCGCTTCTCGCAGCCGAGCTGGAACTTCCGCAACATCTTTCCGCAGCTCGTGAACAACGACAACGAGTCGCTCGGATCGTATCCGTTGCTGGTCTTTCCCTTATCTGATCACGGCGCGGTGAGTACGACTGTTGATGCCGGCGGCGCCGCGTACATTCGGTTTGCGGTTCCGGCGAATGCCAGCGTGTCGGTGGATTGGGGGGTAGTAACACCTTTGATGCAATTCACGATCGTGAGAACGAAATAGTCTGACTGCTCAGGTGGCTCGCGGCGAATGGCGAGCCACTGCATTAATCGCGATCACTGATTACTCAAGACTCTAGATCTCTGGTCCCTGGTCTGTGGATACAGAAAAACAACAAGCCCCGAGCTCATCGCTCGGGGCTTGTTTGTTCTCGCTAACCCGGTTATTCCCCATCATCCTCAGACCAGAGACCGCAGACCGAGAGCGCTCCGGTTTTCAGCGATCGAGATTAGTGCAGTAGCCACCCAACTCCGCTACTTATCCTTAGTCCCGTCCTGGAATCCCGGCTCACTCGCCAACACCGCTCTCGCAATCTCGACCATCGGCACCGACCGATCCTGGCTCGTGCGCTGCAAGATGCGATACGCCTCCTGCTCCGACGAACCAGTGCGGCGCATGAGAATTCCCTTCGCGCGTTCGATCGTCTTGCGATTCTCCAGCGCCTGACGCGCCGACTCGGCATCCTGACGTGCCGACATCAACTCCTTGGCGCGCGTCGCGGCGAGGCGAATCGTTGAATCGAGCACGCGCGGCGGCGCGGGCTTCGGAAGAAACGCAATCGCTGCCGTCGCCGTCACGTCGCGATCGCTGAGTGTGAGCGTGTGGTCGCCGCTGAACAACACCACGGCGACGCCTGGAATGTTTTGAGTGATGCGCTCGGCGGCCTCAATTCCAGAACCGTCGGGCATATGAACGTCGAGCAGCACGACGTCGGGCACCACGTCCATTGCCCGCTCGAAAGCCTCACGACCCGTCGAGACCTCCGCAACGATCGTGTGGCCGAGCGTTCCGAGCAGATCGATCAACAACGAGCGTGCGTTGTCGTCGTCCTCAGCAATCAGGACACGGATGCGATTACTTGTTTCTGTCATCATACGGAATTTGGCCCCACACACACTTGGACGCCAGCGGCGTAAATGACGCGGTCAACCTTCGCCGGCGACCTGCGCGAGCAACTCAGATGTGCGGACCGGCTTGCGGAGGATGAAATCACCCTCTTTTCCGGCACCTACCTTCGGCTCCCAGCCGGTGACGACGCCGATCCGCATCGACGGCCACCGTTCACGCGCAAACGTGATGAGATCCCACCCACTCCCGTCCGACAGCCCAATGTCGGTGACGAGCACTTGGTAGGGCGGCGCTGCAGCCTCCAGTCGTTCCGTCGCTTCCTGAACGCCCATGGCGACATCCACTTGATGCCCATCGGACTCGAGCAGCGCCTGCATGAACTCTCGGCTGTCCGGATGGTCCTCGACTAGCAGCACACGCCGGGCAACCCGCTGTCTGGGCGCCTCGCTTACAATATCGTCCGCCACTGCTGAAGACTTGGGGAAGATGAGACGAATCGTTGTACCCACGCCGGGCATGGACTCGATCTCGGCATGTCCACGATGGCGCTTGACGATACCGTAAACCTCCGCCAAGCCGAGGCCGGTGCCCATGCGACCTTTGGTGGTGAAAAACGGCTCGAACGCCCGCTCGCGGACCTCGGCCGACATGCCGATGCCGGAGTCGCGAATCTCGAGGCGAACTTCGGCGTCGGTGACGATCGTCCGCATGCCCAGCGTGCCGCCGCCAGCCATGGCATCCAAGGCGTTCTGAACGAGGTTGAGTAGGGCCTCGCGCAACTCGCCTGTAATACCGCGAATCATCGCGCCTTCGGCGAGCTCCCGGTCGAGGTGAATCGTCCCGCCACGCGCGCGCTCGGCCCAGAGCGGTCTCGTCATCGCCACGACCTCGTCGCAGACAACCGACAGATCGATCAGCTCCTCGCGCTCCGCCTGCAGCGGCTCCTGCCGGATGAAGCGTCCCACGCGTGCGGCGGTGGCGGCGCCGGTTTCGGCAGCCTTGGCAATGCGCACCGCGTAATCGCGCACAGCCACCGGATTCTCCGCGTTGGCCTCGAGCAGGTACGCCGCGGCCATGATCGGATTGAGCGCGTTGTTGACGTCGTGCATGACGCCTGCTGCCAACTGGCCTACGGCTGCCAAGCGACGTTCACGCGATCGGGCTTCCTGGAGCGCGAGGAGTTCCTGCGTGCGCTCCTGGACCATTCGCTCGAGACGTTCCGCTTCCGTCGACACCCGCTCGTACAGCTCGGCCGTGCGACGCGCTTCTTCTTCGAGCGCCTTGGCGAGTTGCGTCTTGATGCTGACGTCGCGCTCGACGGTCACCGCGCCGCGGATTTTTCCGTGCTCGTCGTAGAGCGGATTCGAGTTGACCTCGATGATGACGGGCGTTCCGTCGGCGCCGCGACGCACGGCCAGCGTTTCGCCGCGCACGCGCTCACCGCGCAGTGCACGCGCGGTCGGGTGCTCGTGCATGAACAGGCTGGTGCCATCCACCGTGCGCGGACGGTCGAGCTGCCAAAGCTCGCGCAGCGTCGACGGCTGACCCGACGGATGATCCTGCATCGCCTGCGTATTCGAGCGCACCGTGCGTCCCTCGGTGTCGAACACGCGCACGGAGTCCGGAATAACGTCGAAGATCGATTCGAGCTGGGCGACGTTGCGGCTGAGAGTTTCACGGAGGTCTTCGCGCTCGCTGACGTCGTTGCCGGCGAAAAGAATTCCGCGTCCGCCCGTCTCTTCGCTCAGCGGCGCAAACGTCGTCTCGATCAAACGCCGTCCCGCGCGATGCTGGAACGGCACGCGCGCCGCGGTCGCCGCCGCCGAGCCGCGGAGCGCGGAGTCGATCTGGTCGGTGAGATCGGCGAGCGCGTTGGGGAACGCGTCGTAGATCGAGACGTTGGCGGTGGACGACGCCGGTGCGTCGGTCAGCTCGCGATATCGCTCGTTGGCGCGGATCAGCCGCAGATCGCCGTCGAAGATCGCGATCGCGAGCGGAACGGCCTCGAACAACGCTTCGAGCCGAACGCCAGTGATGCCGATGCGTGCGAAGTCGAGACCGGCGGAGGGCTGCGTCACTGGCTGAGCGAGGGAAGAACGGGCGAGGATTTCACGGTGGGAGAGGCAAAAGCGCCCTCCGGTGGACTATTCGGGGGGCTGGCGCGCAACATCGGGTGTGCCCGGCCGATTCACCGGCGCAGGTCGATCGGCGGTGATGAGCCGCGCGCCTCGCTCATAAGTAAAGAATGAATATCCCCATTCGAGCAAGACGCTCAGGCGATTTCGGAAACCCGCCAAATACATGATGTGGACTAGCAGCCAAGTCCACCAGGCCAGAGCGCCGCCGAGGTGCCGTCCGGCTAGGACACCCACGGCCTTGTACCGCCCGATGGTTGCCAGATCGCCCTTGTTCCAGTAGCGAAACGTTTCGCGTCCTTCGCCACGTATCGAATGGACGATATTGCGCGCCGCGGCCCGCCCACTCTGCATCGCCGCCGGCGCGACACCAGGCACCGGTTTGCCACGGCTCATGAGCACCGCCAGATCCCCAACGACGAACAATTCCGGATGTCCGGCAATGCTCAAGTCGTCTTCGATCACGACGCGCCCCATCCGGTCGAGCGGCGCGCCGAGCGACGCACCGACAGGCGAGGCGGCGTTGCCCGCTGCCCAGAAAATCGTGCGCGCCACGATCTTGCGATCGCCAATGTCGACGTAGTCGGTGCCGACGTCGATGACGCGTGTATTCGTCAACACTTCCACGCCCAAATCGATCAAATCGGCTCGCGCGCGCTCCGACAGATCTTCGGGAAACGCGGGCAACAGCCGCGGGCCGCCTTCGATGAGAATGACTCGCGCAGCGGCGGCGTTGATGTGGCGAAAGTCTTTCGGCAGCGCGAAGCGGGCAATCGTCGGCAGCATGCCCGCAAGCTCGACTCCAGTTGGTCCGCCGCCGACGATGGCGAACGTCAAGTTCGCTTCACGCTCCTCAGCGGTCGTCGCCGATTCCGCGCGCTCGAAGGCCATGAGCCAGCGCCGGCGCAGCTCGATGGCGTCTTCGACACTCTTGAGACCAGGCGCGCGTGACTCCCATTCCGCGTGTCCGAAGTAGGAGTGCCGCGCGCCCGCCGCGACAATGACGTAGTCGTACGCGAGCTCGCGCCCGTCGGCGAGCAGCGCAACTCGGCGATCGACGTCGAGGCGCGTTACCTCGCCGATCGTGACTTCGGTGTTCTTTTGCGCGCGAAGCAGCCAGCGGATTGGAACAGCGATGTCCGTGGGCGTGAGCGTGGCCGTCGCCACTTGGTAGAGCAGCGGCTGAAAGACGTGATGATTTGTGCGGTCCACGACTGTGACATCGACAGGCGCGTTGCGCAACGCGCGCGCGGCATAGAGGCCACCGAAGCCGGCGCCGATGATGAGGACGTGCGGACGATTCACGTGAGCGGCGGATCAGCCGTCGTCATTCATTCGCCTCGGGAATTCGGCGCACTGGAAGCGCAAACGCGAAGACGGACCCTTCGTCGGTAAACTCGGCCCACGCGCGTCCACCTACTGCTTTTACAGTATCATTGACGATACTCAGGCCCAACCCGGTGCCTTCGGCGCGCGTCACCGTTTCATGTGCTCGGAAGAAACGCTGAAATAACTTATCACGGACGTCCATGGGGACGCCCAATCCGTTGTCGCGAACGCGTATCTCGAGCGTCCGGTCATCGTCCTCGCCGCGCACTGTTCCCTCGATCCGCACCCAACGCTTTGGCTTGTTTCGATCCGAATACTTGATGGCGTTAGAAATCAAGTTGTTGAGCGCAAGCTCCACGGCGGCGGCGTTCACTTCGACGTTCGGCAGGTCCACGACCACCACCTCCACACCGGCCGCCTGCGCGCGCTCGCGCAGTTGTCGGACGGACTCCGTCGCCGCTTCGGGCAACCGTACGTGCCGATGCTGCCGCGGATCGCGCTGCAGCCGCGACAGCGCGACCAGATTCTCGATCGTGCCGCGCATCACGCGCGCGTTGTTCGAGATGATGTCGACGAACTTGGTTCGTTGTTCGTCCGAGATCTCGTCGCCGAGCTCGCGTAGCACCTCGCTCGCGCCGAGGATGGTGCCGATCTGGTTCTTGATCTCGTGCGACACCGTGCGATTGAATGCCCGGAGTCGATCTTCACGCTCGGCCACTTGCTCATCCGCCAAGCGCAAGAAATGGCCAGTCGTGGTTTCCTGAACGATCGAGATCGCGCGAAACACACGATGACCGCACACGAGCAACTCGCCGTTCTCGCACGGCTCTTCCACCTCGTCGGCGACGCGTGCGAGAAAGGCGAAGAGAATCCCACCGAGGATTTCGTACTCCTTGAGAATCTCGTAGGCATCGAAACCCTGTTCGTGCCGGAGGGCGCCGAGCTCGACGGCCTTCCCGATCACTGGGGTATCGCTGCCGATCTCGGCAGAAGGATCCTCGAGATAGTCGGCAATGCCGTCGATGAGCAACGGCACGTGGTCGAGCAACTGATCCGACGGAAAAACGCGGTTCGGCTCGGTGGTGACGCGCGCCGAGATCCGCTCGAGCCAGCGGGCCGTCAGGTCAAGACGCGCCCCGCGGAGGCGCGCCGCCAGAATGCCGGCGAGCGGACAGTAGCCCTGTTGGAATTCGAGGGGATCAGTCGAGGTCATGGATCTTCCGGCATTGCCGAAAGATCTGACGTGCACGGAACGCGCCGGGCGGTTCGCGGGACCGCCGTCAGCCGCGGCTAGGGGCTTGCCGGCTCATGCACCTTGAGCCAGTGCAGCACCTCGGCCACGATCGTGCGCGGCGAGACCGGCTTTATTAGATAATTGGCACAGCCGGCCGCCATCGCATCATGCCGTTGCTTGTCGGCCATGCTGCCGCTGAGCGCAATGATCGGAATGCTGGCGGTGCGTTTGTCGCGCTTGAGCATGCGCGTGGCCACGATGCCGTCCATGACGGGCATGCCGATGTCCATGACGATCGCGTCGACCGATGTGGAACGTGCCAGATCGAGCGCGTCAGCGCCCGTTCCTGCTTCGAGCGTGCGATAGCCGAAGTGCTCGAACGTGCGCGCGAGAAAGGTACGCGTATCCGGTTCGTCGTCGGCCAGAAGGATCGTAAGAGGTGCGGTCATGCGGTGCGGGGTGGTGTTGCACTCATGCTGCTGATTACGCCTCCAACTACGACAACGGTGACCGCGCCGATCACGTTGTGCCAGAGAAACGACACCGATGGCACACCGAAGTTGACTGCGCCTACGGCCAGCATGCCGCAGATCAGCCCAACGAATGCACCGTTTGCTTTTGCCCGCGGCATCATTGCCAGCAGGAAGACGCCAAGGATCGACCCGTAGAAGAATGAGCCGAACCGGTTCACGACTTCGATCAAGGATCCGAGATTCACGGCGTACGTGGCGACGATGCAAGCAAACACGCCCCATACACCGGTCGCGACGCGAGAGACCTTGAGTAAATGCTCATCGCTCGAATCGTCGCGAATCCATCGGCGATAAAAATCTATCACCGACGTGGTCGAAAGCGAATTGAGCTCGCCCGATATCGCGTTCATCGCCGCCGCGATCACCGCCGCGATGAACAAGCCGGCGAGCCCGATGGGCAAGTGATCGATGACGAATCGCGGAATGATGTAATTCACATCTTTCGACGGCTGATGCGTGACGGTTGTTGCCAGATCGAGCGCTTGCGTGCGTACGGCGGACACGCTGTCGTCTGCCGCGTGCAGTGTCTGCCGCGCGGCGGCAACTGCTGTGGCGTCCCCGCGATCCTCCGCTCCGGCCAGCGCGCGCGCGGCCGTCGTGCGTGCATCGAGTCCCGCCGAGAAGCGGGTCTGGAGCGCGCTGTACGCAGCCGGCTGCGCGGCTCGCACCCGGTGCTCGTGATCCGGATTGTACAGCAGCGGCGGCGGCACGAATTGGTAGAACACGAACACCAATACGCCGATCAGCAGCACGAGCGCCTGCAGAGGAATCTTCCAATAGGCGCTGATCAGCAGTGAGCTGCGCGCCTCGTCGACCGATTTGGCCGTGAGGTACCGCTGCACTTGGCTCTGATCGGTGCCGAAGTACGACATCATCAGGAACGTGCCGCCGATCACGCCTGACCAGAACGTGTACGTGTTGGTCAGGCTGAATGAGAAATCGAATACCTGGAGTCGGCCAGCAGCGCCGGCAATGTGCAGCGCGTTGGACGGCGAAACTGGAAGCTGGACGAGCAACGTGATCACCACCGCCAACATTGCTGCGATGATGAGCACCATTTGCTTCACGTCGACCCACGTTACCGCCGTCACACCGCCGACCATCGTGTAGAGCACCGCGGGAACGCCAATCACCGCGACCGACAAGCTCACCGGCCAACCGAAGATGGCCGAGAACACCACGGCAGGCGCCGCGATGATCGTACCGCACGACATGGCGCGCGACACGAGGAACAAGAAGGCGGTCAGCGACCGCGTCTTGGCGTCGAAGCGGCGCTCGAGATATTCGTACGCCGTGTAGACGCGCGCGCCGTGCAGAAAGGGCACGAGCGTGACGCCCAGGATGACCATCGCCAACGGCAGTCCGAAGTAGAACTGCACGAAGCGCATTCCGTCTGTCGCGCCCTGGCCCGTGGTACCGATCATCGTGACGGCCGAGAGCTGCGTGGCCATGACCGACAATCCAACGGCCCACCACGGGATGCTGCGGTTGGCGAGGATGTACCCGTCGATGCCCGTGATGCCGCGCGACCGCCGAATGCCGTGGCTCACGACGTACGCGAGCCACCCGACGACGATCACCCAGTTGAGCGGATTCACCTAGACCGAGTACCGCTGCTGAAGAAGCCAGAGCAGCACGAGCGTGACGACTTGCACGCTCATCACCATCAAGAGCGTGCGACGAAACCGACTCACGGGCGAACCGGCGTCGACGCTGTTGGCGGACGGTTGGCTGCTTTCTGGTCCGCCGCCATCAGATTGATGAACAACCGCGCAGCTCCCGGATTACCAGCCGGCAATTGCCGGAAGAACGAGAACGTCGTGTAGACATACGTGCCCTTCCCTAACGGCGCCACGAGCACCGCGGCATCGTTCGGCTGCTCGCCCGGATCGTTCAGCGAGAACACGCTGCGCCAATGCGAATCCCACGTGTGCGGCATGTACGACGACCGTTCTTGCACCCAGTTCGCGAAGTCGGCGTCGCCTACCTTGTTCGGGAGCGCCAACAGCGGCGAGCCTGGATCGATCACGCGCACCGATGCGAATTCGTCGGTCACGCGGTCGACGGCGCGCGAAACCTCGTACGGCAGAATGCCCGGCTGCGACATGGCCTGTCCGTACTGCGTGACGATCGTCCCGCCATCGCGCACGAAGCGCATCAACAACGGCGTATTGGTGAGCAGCGTCGCCGCATTCGGTCCATCATACGCGCGGCTGCCGATGACGATCGTCGTGAATCCGCCGAGCTTCTGCTGCGGGAGCGTCGCGGGATCGAGCTGCGTGACGGGAAGCCCAAGCTCCTCGAGCATCGGCATCACGTTGTCGCCGACGCCGGGGATGTAGCCGATTTTCAAGTTCGCAAACGTCGCGGCCACGGCTTCGATCTGCACGCTCGCGTCGCGATAGTAGCGCTGCGGCCGAATGTGGTCGTATTCAACGGGCACGAAGCCAACGCTGAATTTCTCGCCGTGGCTCGTGGCCGAGGCGGCAATCTTTTGCCGTCCGGCAGCGAGGCGACCCGTGAGATGGAAGTACACGTTCGCATCGCCGAACGCCGGCAGCGTGAGATGACGCACCGCGGTGTCGGCCTTCAATCCTGCCGGCAGCGCCAACGTGACGTCGACCTCGCGCGGCGATGCAGCCGCCGAGTGAACGTACACGAGCATCGAGCGATCGAACGGCGCATTGGCGCGCGCGTACTCCACCTCGTGCTCGAGCAGCAGCGAGATCTCTGGAATCGTCGCAATGGGCCGACGAACTTCGCCGAGTGCCTTGTCGCCGTAGCGATAGACGATGGGGCCCATGCGCACCGGAATGGAAACACCGTCCATGCGCAGCACGACGTCGATGCCCGAGGTTTCGATGCGATCGTCGCCGACCACCATGTCGGCCGACGACTGACTGAACATGTCTCCCTGCTGCTTGCGCTCGAGCCACCAGGGAACCGTCGGCGAATCGGTGCCGTGATACATCAGCGTGGCGCGACCGACACTGTCCGGCAGAATGGGCCGCGCCTGCTTCGTGACGACCGCGAGCTGGTTCGTCAACGACGCGCTTTCCATGGCGACGGTCGACGTGCCCTCGTTGTACAGCGTCACAGTCACCGGCATCGTGTCGCGCTCGGCGATCAGCTCGCGCGGCGCAGTGGCTTCAATGCGAATGCTGGCAGCGTCGAGCAGCGCAGCCGTGGCGTGGCGACGAGTTGCCGAGAGCGCGAGCGAGAGATCGCCCATCGCCGGCGTGCACGTGTTCGCGCCTGGCGTCGGCGCCTCGAGCGGAACACAGGTGACTCCGTTCGCCGCACGCGACGCGAGACGCACGTAGCGCAGCAACGGCGTCACCATCTTGGCCGGATGCACGAGATCGGTGGCGCGTACGACATCGGCCTCCGCGCCGGCGAGCGAATCGATCGCGCTGCGCACCGAGTCCGGAAGCGACAAGCCTTTGAACCGAGTCCAGCTCGAGTCCATGCCGTCGAACAGGCCGTGCTCCGGCGTGGCAACGTTCGACACCTTCGATACTTCGAGCCGCACGGCGTCGAAGCGCGGTCCGGCTTGCGGGAGTGAGCCTTGGCCTTGTGAGCGATGTTGCGAACGACTGACGGTCGCGATCTCGGAGTATGTCTGTCCAACGAGCGGATCGTACTCACCGACGTCGAACCCGAGCACGCCCGCTCCGTTACCACCGCGCCGCGCGCTGCGATAGAACTTTGCCGTGGCCCACGGCTCGAGCCCGCTCACCTTCGACGCGGGATACTTGATCGAATCCGCCGCCGCGTCGAACACCTCGCGCGCCAACACGCCGGCGTATTGATGATGACCGTGTCCATCCGCCGGCGTGCCCGTCCAAACCGCCACGATCACCTGCGGCCGGAACGCGCGCACGATTTCGACCATGTCCTTCATGATCGAATCGTGCGGCCAATGCTGGTACGTCTCCTCGATGTTTTTCGAGAATCCGAAATCGAACGCGCGTGTGAAGTACTGGCGTCCGCCGTCGATCCTGCGCGCCGCGAGCAACTCCTCGGTGCGAATCATTCCCAGCGCCGGTCCGAGCTCGTTGCCAATGAGATTCTGGCCGCCGTCGCCGCGCGTCAGCGAGAGATACGCCGTCTCGATGTGATGCGCCTTCGCGAGATAGGCGATGAGCTGCGTGTCTTCGTCGTCGGGATGCGCGCCGATCATCAGCACGCGCGTCGTCGTGCCCAACCCGGCGACGGCCTCGCTCAACGCAGCGGCGCCGCGATTCTGAGCGGAGAGTCGCGGCGCCAGCGCCAACCAGATTCCCACGACGACAATGCAAAACCGCTTCAACATTCGACTCCGGTGAAAAAAGCGGCGACGGACCTCAGCGTGCCGCACCTGCGCGTCTCTTGGACGACGGGGCGTACGCCAACGCGTCCTTGACGATGCGCGCCTGCTCCGCGTCGTGCGTCGACTTGTGTCCCTCGGCGGGGCTGGCCCGCTCCGGACGGCCGACGTACCGCAGCGTGGTCAACGTGCCGATCGACGCGCG
>DASYDJ010000056.1:0-1849 GCA_036499625.1 Gemmatimonadaceae bacterium | reverse complement strand
ATGGGAGTTGAAGACTGACGACGGCGGGTCATCCTGAGCGAAGCGAAGGACCTCGCGCGCGGTCCGAGGTCCTTCGTCGCTACGCTCCTCAGGATGACCCGCAACTTTTCGCGGCGCTGATTTCGCGCTGGCGCTCTATTTCGCGCCAGGTCCGAGGTCCTTCGTCGCTGCGCTCCTCAGGATGACATCAACTCCTACCTCGCGCCCGCCAAGCACACTCTCCTAATCGGCGCCGACGCCGCATTTGATCCCGGCCGCGCCACCGCATACATCTCCCACGCAATCGCCTGATACAATCCCCAGCTCTCATTGGCGATCGGGTATAGATCAAAGTGCCCACGCCCATCGACATAGCAGAAGTCAGTCTTCGCGCCGAGCCCTTTCATAGTCTTCTCTAATAACTGCGCCGACTCGTCGAGAAAGAACGTGTCCCCCGAGCCCACGGTGAGATGGATCTTCCCGTCGAGATCACGCTTGAGCTCCGGCCAGTGCCGACGAAGATGCTCAGCTACGTCATAGCGATCGCGCCAATACGCGATCACCGTCGAATCCACCGCGCCCGTCGTGCGGTCGAACATCGGAACCGGCAGCCCGTCAGCGCCGCGCGGAGAGAACGCCCACTCGAATGAAGCGATCTGTCCGCCGTACTCGCCGACTACCACTTCGCGCCGCGTGAAGTCCTCGATCGAGACGAGCATCTGCCCTTTGTCCTGCGCGAGTGGCCAAGGCGAGCCATCCTGTTTGTGGTAGACGTTCGCGCCGTGAGCGTAGAGGTCTATTCCTAGAAAGTTGTGAAAATCGCTCGGGTCGGGCGATGTGGGCCACGCGCCGCCGAAGAGTTTGGGGTAGCTCACCTGCAACCACAGCGCCGCCCATCCGCCGGAGGAATGTCCCGTCACGAAGCGGCCGGACGGTTTTGCATCCATCCGATATTGTCGTTCGAGATTTGGAATCAACTCGGCCACGAGCGCTTCGCCCCACGGTCCGTTGTTCACGCTGTTGACGAACTCACTCGTGCCGCCGGGATTCGACTGGTCGACGCCGACCCAAATCATCGCCGGCGCGTTGCCCGTCTTCATCTCATTCCACCGCGCGACGCCAACGTCGTGAAGCGAGCGCAGAGTTCCACCGAAACCCTGAGTGTAGTAGACCGTCGGATAGTGCTGGCTCGCATGCGCCGCGTAATCCGGCGGCGTCACTACCCAGCCGTGCAGCGTGATCGGCCGACCCCAGAACGCGCTGAGCGATGGGCTGACGAAATCGAACGCGTGAATGTCGCCCGCCGCTGAGGGATAAATCTCTCGCATCGCCGCAGGCACGTTCGATAACGGCTGAAGCGGATCGGATGGCGCCACGACCGTCGCCAATGTCAGCACCTGCGTCGCACCACTCGGCAGATCCATCTCCACCACACCGCTCACGAGATCGCCGGAACTCCGCGCGTCATAGTTGTAACTGTGGTTGCGATCGAGCACCGCTTGCACAGCGTAGTGACCGGGCTTGAGCTGCGAGAACGGTGCAGGGAACGCGGTGACGTCCGCGTCGAGATCGACAGTGGCGCCAGGCTCGAGGCGCCCGACTTCACGCGCCGCGATCGAGCTCGCATGCGTGTCGATCTGGTCCATGTCGACGCGCGTGACGGGTCGCTTGTCGTTGGCGCCGAGCAGTTTCGCGAAGACCAGCAGACGACCGGAGACTGGCGTCGCATAGGCTTGTCCCAAGCTCACATGAAAGACGACCGGCGCGAGCTGCGCTGCCTGCGCGTGCAACGTCTGCGTGGCGAAGATAGTCGCGGCGGCGACGGCGAGCAGGTGGTGCGCGCGGTGCCGAGTGCGAGCGCTGGTCGAAC
>DASYDJ010000055.1:0-106997 GCA_036499625.1 Gemmatimonadaceae bacterium | reverse complement strand
GCACGGCGAGAACCGCATCGACCATCCGTTGGTCCGCATCAAGAATTTCCTCGAGATCGGCATCGCGCAGAAGAAGATTTTCCGCGATTCGGTGGCCGGTCCGATGCACGCGGCGATCTTCTGGGGTTTCATGGTGCTCACCGCGGGCACCGTCGAGATCCTGATTCAGGGCGTATTTAGCACATTCTCATACGCCCTGTTCCTGCCGACACCGATCTACGGACTCTACGCGCTGTCGCAGGACGCGTTTGCCGTGTTGGTCCTGGGCGCGATTGGCTTCGCGTTCTATCGCCGGCTGGTGTTGCACCCGAAGCGCCTCGACGGCGACAACCTCGAGCACACCGACGCGCTGATCATCCTCAGCATGATCGGCGGCTTGATGGCGACGCTGCTGCTGGCGAACGCGTGCCAGTATCTGATCGAGCCGAGCACGATCGGTCCGGAAAAATTCGCGTCGCGTCTCATCGCGATGGCGATTCGGCCGATCGATCCCGAGCCAACGCATCTCGCCACGGGCTTCTTCTGGGCGCATGCGTTGCTCGTGCTGACGTTCCTCAACTATCTGCCGTACTCCAAGCACCTGCACGTCGTCACGTCGCTCTTCAATGTCTTCCTGTCGAACACGAGCGGTCCCGGACAGAAGGGCGTGATGCGCGCGATGGACCTCGAAGCCGACGTCGAGAAATTCGGTGCGTCGGACGTCGAGGACCTGTCGTGGAAGAATCTGCTCGACGGCTACTCGTGCACCGAGTGCGGACGCTGCACATCGTCGTGTCCGGCGAATCTCACCGGCAAGCTTCTCAGCCCGCGCAAGATCGTCATCAACACGCGTCAGCGCCTGATGGAGAAGGCGCCCGTCGTACTCGGCGACCGGATGGAATTTCTGCATCCCGCGTTGCTGCACGGTGAAGGCGGCGACGCCGGCGCGACGTCGACCACGGCCGTGCTCGATGAACGGCTGCTCGACACCTACATCAGCGAAGAAGAGCTGTGGGCGTGCACGAGCTGTCGCGCGTGCGTGCAGGAATGTCCGGTGTCGATCGATCAGCTCGACATCATCAACGAGCTGCGGCGCAATCTCGTGCTCACGGAGTCGCGTTTCCCCGAGGAGATCCAGCCGGCGTTCGAATCGCTCGAGCGCAACGGATCGCCGTGGGCGTTCAATCCCGGCGACCGCGCGCTGTGGGCCGAAGGGCTCGAGATCAGCACGATGGCCGAGCTGCTCGAGCGCAACGAGAAGCCGGACATTTTGTTCTGGGTCGGCTGCATGGGCTCTTTCGACGACCGCGCGAAGAAGATCACTGTCGCGTTTGCGAGAATCCTCAAGGCCTGCAACATCAACTTCGCGATCTTGGGCCAGGAAGAGCACTGTCACGGCGATCCGGCCCGGCGTATGGGCAACGAGTATCTCTATCAGATGCTCGCGAAGGACACGATCGGCACGCTCGACCGCTACGAGGTGAAAACGATCGTCACGAGCTGCCCGCATTGCTTCCACCAGATGGGCAACGAATTTCCGCAGCTCGGCGGCAACTACGAAGTCATCCACCATTCGACGTACATCGAACGGTTGTTGCAGGAGAATCTCGTTCCGCTGCGCACGGCCGAAGGCGAGCGACTGACGGTCGCCTATCACGACTCGTGCTATCTCGGCCGTTACAACGACGTCTATGACGCGCCGCGCGAGACGCTCAAGCGCGCGCTGCCGGTGATCAATCTCGTCGAGCCGACGCGCACGAAGGATCGCGGGTTGTGCTGCGGCGCCGGCGGGGGACGCATGTTCATGGAAGAGAATGTCGGGAAGCGCATCAACATCGAGCGCACCGAGGAGCTGCTAGCTACCGGCGCGGAGACAATTGCGGTGGCGTGTCCGTTCTGCATGACGATGATCAGCGACGGTGTGAAGGCGGTGGCGTCGGACGTGCCGGTGATGGATATCGCTGAGGTGGTGGCGGGGCAGTTGGTGTAGCGCGAGACGTTAGAAAATGCGAAAGCGGCCGCGATGAGAATCGCGGCCGCTTTTGAGTTCTGACTATGGCTTCGGAACGTTGCCCGGCGATGGTCGCGTGAGGTCCGTCCAAGGCTTGCGGCCCGTCGGCGTCGTGGGCGAGACGTTGAGACTCGGCCGCCGCAGCGGGATACGGTTTATCGAGAGCGGTGTCACGTCGATCTTGGCCACGCCGCCCAGCACTTTGGTTCCGTCAAAGCTGCGGAATAATGCGTAGTCGTTCGGTCCTAGCGTGACGGCCGACGCGCAGGCGAGGGTGAGATCGGTCATTCCCGTCGTGACCTGATGTGTCGAGATGCGGCTGGAGGGGAGCATCGGATAACCCGAAAATCCGTCTTGGCCGGCGCAATCAAAAGCTCCGCCAGTGTTCGTCATCTGCGCGCCCATGTCACTCAGGAAAGCGTTCTCTACATCGATTCCGTTTCCGTATACCTGTCCGTATTCGCCGATAAAGATGATTCTTCCGCCTTCCGATGCAAACGACTTGAGATTGTTGATTTCCGTGGCCGAAAAGGCCGTCTTCGGTAACCACAAGAATACCGCCTTGTACTGCGAGCCGATGGCGTTGTCGAGATCGCGAGACTCTGTAGTTACCGTATAATTAGCATCGGTAATCGTTTCGGCGACGATGTTGTCAGGCGTCGTCAGCGGGTTGTGCCCGATGTAGAACATTACGTCCGTGTTCGAACCTCGCGTCCCCGTCGTCGTGAAATTGACGAGATTCTGATATAGCAGTTGGTTGTTCACGTCCTGACCGGCGAGGTTATCGAACATGTTGAAGTCGTTCAACACGACGACGTCTTCGCCAGATGATGGAATTGGATCAATCGTCGCCGACGCACAGACTGACGCAGCTGGCGGCCCGGCCTGCGACACGCAGATGTCGAACGTCGCCGGCGACGGCGTTGCAGCCGGTGCTGTGTACGTCGCCGTGTTGCCGCTCGCGTTGATCGTCCCGTAGGTCAAGTTGCCATTCAGGATGTCGTTCACCTTCCACGCGTACGGACCGGTTCCGCCGCTGACCGTGAACGACTGCGTGCCGCCGGGCAGCTTCTCGATTCTAGGCACGTTCAGTGTCAACGTGACCGTTGCCGCGTTAACTGTCACGGTGGCGCACGTCTGTGCGAGCGGGGTCGACTCGCTTACACACACCTGCACCGTTCCCGACGGCACGGTGCTTGGAGCGGTGTAGGTCGCCGTGTCAGTGCCAGCGTTCGTGATCGTACCCGACGTCGCGGTCCACGTCGGCGTGCCGACGAGCCCCGATGCCGTGAATCGGTGCGCGCCGCCAGTGAATATCGACAACGTCGTCACATCCAATGTCGGCGAGGGATCGACCGTCACGTGCGCGCATGCCTGAGCTGACGGAGCCGCCTGCGTGACGCACACATCGAACGTCGCCGTCGACGGCACGCTCGACGGCGCCGTGTACAAGCCGCTCGACGAGATCGTTCCATACGTCGCGTCACCGCCGACCGCATTGTGCACGAGCCACGTGAAC
Source organism: Gemmatimonadaceae bacterium (assembly GCA_036499625.1). Lineage (GTDB taxonomy): Bacteria > Gemmatimonadota > Gemmatimonadetes > Gemmatimonadales > Gemmatimonadaceae > JAQBQB01. The sequence continues at coordinate 103,488 of DASYDJ010000055.1, read as the reverse complement.
GGAGACGTCCCGCCCGACGCAACCGAGAATTGATGCGTCTCGCCGACGATCACCTCCGTCGTCGCCACATCAAGAACCGGCGCGCTCGTGAGTTTCACATCCGCGCACGCGTTCCCCGGCGGACTCACCTCGGTCACGCACACACTCACCAACGCGGAACTCGGAATCGTACTCGGCGCCGTATAAAGCCCACTGCTGCTCACTGTGCCGACGGTCGAGTTGCCGCCCGAGATGTCGTTTACGGTCCACGCGAACGGCCCCGTGCCGCCGGACGTCACCGAGAACTGCATCGTTCCCGACGGCAACAGGTTGCCGGTGGTCGCATTGAGCACGAGCGTCACGGCCGGCAACGAGGTCACCGTGAGATCGATCGCCTTCGTCAGTCCGTCGGACGTCGCGACGACGTGCGCCGTCCCCACCGCCACTCCCGTCACCACGCCGTCTGCAGACACGCTCGCAATCGTCGGCGTGGTGGTCGACCACACCGGCTTGATCGGCGTGATCGGGTTGCTGTTCGCGTCGAACTCCTTCGCCGTCAGCGTCGCCGTGTACGTCACCATGAACGTCGACTTGTCCGACGTCACTGTCAGTGTCTTCGGCGTCTGCGTCGCCGTGAAGCTCGCACTGCCAGACACCGGTCCGTCCGTCGCCGTGATCGTCGCGCTGCCAAGCTTGCCCGCGATGACGCGCCCATCGGAATCGATCGACGCCACCTTCGAGTCCGACGTCGACCAGCTCACCACCGCGGAGGGAATCGCATTGCCGCTGGCGTCATACACCGCGGCCTTGAAGTTGAACGCGTCGCCGAGTGCGGTGACGCTGCCGGACGACGGCGACACCGTGACCGATGCGGGCACCTGCTTCACCGTCACCGAGGTCGTGGCCGTCACGCCGTCCGCGGTCGCGGTGATCGTCGTGCTGCCCTCCGACATCGCGGTGACTTTGCCGTCGCTACTCACTGTCGCGACGAATGGATTGGAGCTCGTGAGCGCGGCAACGATTCCGTCGACCGACGCGCCGGCGCGCGCCACGATGTGCGCCGACACACTCTGACTCTGGCCGAGCGTTGCAAACGTCAGCGACGACGGCGTCAAATCGATGTGATCCACCGCCGACACGACGCTCACCGCCACCGCCGCCGACTTTCCTTCGGCCGACGCCGTCAGCGTTGCGGTACCGACTTTGACTCCCTGCACGCTGCCGCTCGACGACACCGTCGCGACTGTTGGATCAGACGAGCTCCACGCCGCCTGCCGATCGTCGATCACGTGGCCGCCCGCGTCGATGAGCTGCGCGGTGACCGAGCTGCTGTTGCCGTGGACGATCTGCACGCTCGTCGCCGACAGGCTCACGTGATCGACAGGCGCGTGCACGGTGATCGACGCGGAATCCGCCACGTTGTTCGCCGTTCGCGCCACGACCCACGTCGATCCCTGGAACGCACCGGAGTGCACGTTGCCGTCGTCGTCGACGGTCGCCACCGATGGATCGTGAACTGTCCACCCGAGGCGGATCGGCGGAATCGTCGTGCCGTCGGCGGCGGTGCCCGTCGCGCTGAACGACGCGGTCTCGCCTGCCTTCATCACGGCACTCGACGGACTGACGTGCAATGTCTGGATCTTGGAGTCCGGCGCCGCATACACGAGCACCGGCGTCGGCAAGCCGGGATTGTCGCCCGGTTTTACGGTCACGGACTGCGTCGATTGATACGCGACGACGCCGTTCATGTCGAACGCGATGAGGTTGAGCGTGAACTCCGTCGCGTTCCCAGTCACCTGCACGTCGAAGACGAGAATCGCGCTGTCGCCATCGAACTTTGCCGTAACGACGATGCTGTCGCCGCCAGGCCCCACCAGCACGCCGCTGATCTTCGAGAGCTGAATGCTCGGCGCACCTGGCGGCAGCGGCGCGAACGTCGGCGCGATCGACAGCGACGCATTGCCGGAATGCAAACGGTGGGCGACGGCAGCCGTCGGCTGATCGCCACACGACACGGCGGCCAGCCCACATGCAGCGGCGCCGAGCAGCAGAGCCGCCCGGCGTACGAACCTCGAAGTCCGGCTGCCGCCGAACGCTCGCCCCATGAATCTCCGATTCTCAGTCAGGACAATGCCAAGGCCTCCCCATTTTCCCCTGAGGAGGCCGAGCCCGCATACCCTAGTAGTGGGCGCACCCCACGGCAATGCCCGAAGTGCCCGAACCGCCTGGCTGATCCGTCAGACGAGCAATTTTGTGACGTGCGTCATGTTTGGGGCGACGATTCGCGCCCGCGACGCCCAACCTCGAAAATCCCGATCGTTTGTTTAATCTCGCCGTCGCTGAACGGCAGGTCGCTCCGCTCACGCAGGACCAAGCCGTTCGGCTCGAGGTGGGCCAGAAATTCGTCGCGACCCACGCGACCCGGATCGGCCAAGAGCGCGATTCCATCCGGCGCGATGGCAGCGTCGATCACTCCCGCCACGAGCGCGCCATAGGGACGTTCGTACAACACGTCGGAGGCAATCACCACGTCGAAGCGCGGCAATTCCGCCGGCAGTGCGCGCCAGTCGAGCAGCATTCCGCGAACGCGCGTGCCATTTCGCGACGCATTCACTTCCGCGAAACGGCACGCGTCCTCGTAGTAGTCGGACGCGACGACGTCGAAGCCAGCCAGTGCCGCACAAGTCGCGACGAGTCCCGATCCGCAGCCGAGCTCCAACAGCGTGCGTCCCGCGCCCGACATCTGGAGCACCAGTTCACCGAGCACACGTGACGACGGCCACAACTCGGCCCAATACGGCAGCCGTTCGTCGCGTTCGAAATCCAGCTCATTGATGAGATCCTCAGCGCTCGCCGGATGCAATATCTCTAATGAGCGTCCGTCGATCTCAACGACGGTCTCGATGACGCGGAAGCGCCGTCGCAGCGAGGTTTCGAGCGCGGCGTCGCTATGGGCTGTCGTCACACATCGAGCGTTGGAGACGACAGCGATTCCTCGCCGAGGAGCAGGGCGCGAACCGTACCGCCGGCGCGCACCAGCGCGCGCTCGGGGGGAATCACGAGTAGCGCGTTCGCGCGCGCCATGGACGTGAGCAATCCCGACCCCTGCGGTCCGGTGAGGCGCGCCCATGCGCCGCTCTCGTCCCACTCGACGATGCCGCGCATGAAGTGAGTGAGCGGCGCCGCGAGCGTGATGTCCTGGCGCACGCGGACGTCGATCGCGCGCCGAAAAATTGACGTCGCGCCCAACATTCGCCGAATGAACGGTCGCCCGAACAGCTCGAACGTCACCATCGCCGACACAGGGTTGCCGGGCAAACCAAGCCACGGCATGTCGCCGAGCATGCCGAAGCCGAGCGGTGCGCCGGGACGCATGCGGACGCGCCAGAGTTGGAGATCGGCGCCGAGCGATTGGAGGACGTCTTTCGTGAAGTCGAATGCACCAACTGATACGCCGCCCGACGTCACGAGCAGATCGCACCCGCGCGCTTCGCCGATCCGGCGCGCGTACTCGGCCGGGTCGTCGGGCACGATGCCGAGCTCCAAGACTTCGGCGCCCGCGGCGCGAGCGGCGGCGGCGATCGCGTAGGAGTTTGACGACACGATGCGTTCGCCGCGCCGAACGAGCTCGAATTGATCGAGGTCAACGAGCTCGTCACCAGACGAGAGAATCGCGACGCGCGGCTTGCGTCGGACGGGCACCGACGCGCAGCCGACCGACGCGAGCACACCAATGTGCGCGGGTCCGAGTGTCGTGCCGCTCGGCACGGCGGTCTCGCCGATTCGTAGGTCTTCGCCGGCCGGACGAACGTTGCTGCCGGAGTCGCGCGTGTCGCGGATGGCGACGTTCTCGACGCCGTCGTCCGTGTCTTCGACGCGAATCACGCTGTCGGCGCCAGGCGGAATCGGCGCGCCAGTCATGACGCGGATCGCGGTTCCAGCCACCACGGGTTGGGTTGGCTGCTGCCCGGCGCGGACGGTTTCGAGAACTCGCAATGTAACTACTGAATTTTCAGTAGCTCCGGCGACATCGGCGGCGCGCGCGGCGTAGCCGTCCATCGACGAGTTGGCCCACGGCGGGTGATCGATCGGTGAGATCACGTCGTGCGCGAGCACGCGACCCAGTGCGTCGCGAAGCGGTACCTCTTCGATTTGAAGCGGATGCGCCGCGGCGAGAATTCGCTCGCTCGCCTCGTGGACGGTAAGCGTCATCGCAGCCGCATCGCCGCGAGCCGCTCGGCGATGGCATCCTGCATCTGTTCCACCGCGCGCACGTTCGTGGTCCAGTTGTTCGCGAGAAAGCTGAAGATGAGCATATGATGATCAGCCGTCGTCACGTAGCCGGAGAGCGATCGCGCCTGCGCCACGGAGCCCGTCTTCGCGTGGACGTTGTTCTCGGCCACCGTGCCTTTCATGCGGCTCTTGATCGTGCCGTCTACACCGGCGATTGGCAGCGCATCGTAGAAGACGCCGAAGTTGGGCGACTTGCGCATGACATCGAGAATGCGAACGAGCGTGCGCGGCGACACATAGTCGTACCGCGCGAGGCCGCTGCCGTCGCGGACGACCGCTTCGCTCGGCACGGCGACGCCCCACGAGGCAATTTGCCGCTCGACGACTGCACGCGCGCTATCGGTGCGACCGGAACCCGTCGCCTCCAGCGCGAGCGTGCGAAAGAGCATTTCGGCCATCTGATTCTGCGACGGTTTCAACAGCGCCTTGAGGATGTCGCGCAGCGGCGGCGATGTGAGCGTGGCGAGCGGCGTGACCGCAGTTAGCGTGTCGCTCGCCGCGTCGTCGATCGTGATGCCTTTGTCGCGCAGCGCTTCGCGCACGGCGGCAACGTACGCTTGATCGGGATTGTGATGCGTGACCTCGATCGTCGCGGTGTCGTGCGGCGCGATCTCACCGCTCAGCACAACGTCCCACGTCACACTGTCCTTGCGTGCCGCGAGTGTATTGCCGCGGCGGCCGGTTCCCCGCGGTGCGCCGGTGGTAGCCTGGACGTGAACGATTGGATAGCTGTGTGCGGGGCGAACGTCGACCTGGACCGGATCGCCCTGTTTGTCGCCGCCGCGCACGTGGAGCTCGCTGAATCCTTCGTTGAATAGGAGCTCGTCGATCGGTGCCGAATACGAATCTTCGAAGTCGTCGTATGTCCAGCCGTAGCCGAAGACTTCACCTGGAAACGCATCGCCGCCGGCGACCACACGACCGGTGATGTGCGTGATGCCACGTGCCGCGATCGAATCGGCGATGGTGCGCAGCGGCAGCATGGCGTCGCCGAGCATGTGGTCGCTCACCGATGGGTCGCCGCGGCCGGCGACGACGAGATCGCCGCCGAGCGTGCCGTTGGCCACTGCGCCGCGAGCGGAGAAAGTGGTGTAGTAGCGGTAGTCCGGCCCGAGCTGGGTGAGCGCGGTGGACGTCGTGAGAAGCTTCATGTTTGACGCCGGCATGAACAGCTTGCCGGCGTTCCGCGCGTACAGCGTGTCGCCTCGCTCGGGATCGACGATGAGTATTCCCCAATTAGCATTGGAGAATTGCGGCGCGTCGGCCATCGAGTCGATCGCGGCGCGGAGGGCGGCATTCGAGCCGGTCGACGGCGCACTTTGCGGCAAGAGAGCCCCCGGTGCCGGGCGGCAGGCGCCGAGCGCCCCCACTACGGCAATCGCGCTCGCCGCGGCGAGCATTCGTGTCGTCCCTCGCATTCGAGTCTCCGGATCGATGTCGGTTGCTGCGCAGGGAAGGATACTGCCGCCCTGGAACCGACGGGAGGACGCTGCCGATTGTCATTCCGAGCGTAGCGAGGAATCTCCTGTCACTATTGAGGGACGAAAGATCCCTCGTCGCTACGCTCCTCGGGATGACATCAATCGAGCAAGTTCGCCGCCTGGAGATCGGCCGAGCCGTTCACGTTGAAGAACAGTCGCTGCGAATCGCCGGCGGTGCGGAGCTCGTCGGCGGAGAGGTAGTCGACGCTCGGCAGGCGCGCCAAGAGTGACGACAGACGAAAGTCTTTCTCGTCCAACCCGGCTTCAATCGCCGGCAAACAGGCCTGCGTGTACGCCGCGCAGAGTGGCTCGGCGCCGCTCTCGCTCATTGGCACCGTAGCGTATTCGGAGCGCGCCGCACGGAACGCGATCAAACTCACGAGCTCGCGAGTGACGAACGGCATGTCCCAGGCGACGACCAGCACGGTGTCGCGCGCATGGACGAGGGCCGAGTGCAATCCCACGAGACTACCGCGCTCCGCGCGCACGTCCGTCACGACGCGCGCAGACGGAAGCCACGTCGACGCCTCAGGCGCGTTGCTCACGAGGAGCATTTCACTCGTGTCGCCGCCGAGGCCCGACAGCGCGTGCGCGACACGATCGACGATGCGCCGACCACCGACGAGCGCGAGGCCTTTCGGATCGCCGCCGAACCGCGTGCTCGCGCCGCCCGCGATGATGGCGCCGATCAGGCGCGCAATCCTCGTTGCTGTGCTGCTTCGTCGAGGCCGGCCGTCAACGTGCGTTCCACGATCAACTCGTGCGTCAGTGAGCCGCGTCGTTCTTTGAGGTAGCGTCCGCACGCGTTGCAGATCGCGAGCTCGTAGCCGAGATACGGCGACGCGACGCGCGCCACTTCGGGCTCGCCGTCGGCTCCGCAGCCGAGGCAGCCCCAGTGCGTCGTGCGCCATTGGGTGTCGCACCGCCAGCAGACGAGCGTGCGTTTGACTTTCGTCGTCAGCGCGAGATCGGGCGACGCGCCGCAGCACGGGCAATTGCTGCGCGTCCACGCCGAGAATGAAAATCCCTTCCCGACGTCGTCTGACGCGCGCGCCAACACTGCGTTCCCAACGATGCTCGCCACCGTGCGCGCGAGACGCTGGATCGGCTTGCGCGGCACCGACTCACTGTTCGCCCACGCGAGCACGAGTGGCGTCGCGTCCGTCGCGTGCTCGCGCACGGCGGCGGCATCGGCCGTCGATGCGATACCAGTACTCTCAAAGGCCGCCGCGGTGCGCTCGAATGCCGGGCGTAGATCGCCGGCGGCTCGAATCACGGGCGCGGCGTCGAAGCCGTTCCGTCCCGCGGCAATTCGTGCGCGCGCCCGCTCGACGTCAACGTGACCGCGTGCTTCACCGCGCACGAGCTCGTGCACCTGAACGATCGGCTGCAACTGCTCCGCGAGCGTGCGGCTGGCGAAGCTCGTACGACGTGTCGAGGCGGACGGCGACAACGGAAGCATCTCTCTGGGCAACGCGTCGACGAGCTCCACCGGCTCGTCCTTCACGCTGCGATTCAGGGAAAGGAAGAACGAGAGGTCTCCGAGGTCACGAACGAACTGATGCGTAGCTAGTCGGGGCGGAAACAGACGGACAACGTTGCGTCTTCCGCCACGGTGACGCTGGTCACGCGCGCTGCGTCGCCAAGTCCGCGTTGTACGCGTTCGCTAATGAAGCGCGCCAATTCCTCGCCGGTCGGCATCAGCTTCCCGTCGGCGAACTCGGGCACGTCAAGATTGATGTTGCGATGGTCGAAGCGTTGGCGAACTTCGGTGTCGAGTACGCGATCGAGCAGCGCGAGGTCGACGACGAAACCGGTCTCCGGATCAACCGACCCGGTTACGCACACGTCGCACGTATACGTGTGACCGTGAAAGCTTTCGCGTGCGCAGAGTCCAAAGACTTCCGCGTTGCGCGCGTCGGTCCAATCAGGACGGCGGTAGCGGTGCGCCGCCGCGAACGTGACGCGGCGGGTGAGGAACGTGGGCATGCGGGAAGATATGTCATCCCGAGCCTGAGCGAAGCGAAGGGGAGGGATCTAATGTCGGCCGTCTTATAATTGGCGCGACGGGAGATCCCTCCTCGCTACGCTCGTCGGGATGACAGTGGGGGCGCCACGCTCGTCGGGATGACAATCAGTGCGCTTCGCCTGTCTCGCCGCGATCTTCGACGAAGCCTTCTTGCGTCGCGCTCTCGGGCGGAATCCACGCCGTGCCTTCCTCGATCGCCTTGCGCACGTCGGTGGTGCCGTAGAGCTCCGAGTCGAGATCGTCCGCCACCTCGTCGTTCTCGGCTTCCATCGGCACGGCGCGATCGCCGAGCAGCAGGCCTTCGCGCCGATCTTCATCGGCGAGGTGTTCGTCGATCGCCTCGGGGCTCAACGCGCGGCGCGTTTGATCGACGAAGATGTCGTTCTGATAGTCCGTTATGCCAAGCGTATCGGTAAGGATGTGCTCGGCAATGAGCCGCTCGCCGTCGGTTCCCACGCGGCCGGCGAGAAGCACTCGGCCGTTTTCAACGCGAACCGTGAGATCGTCGATGTCGAGCGCGTTGTGTGCGGCGAGACGATCGCGCACCAGTCCGCGGAGCTCGTCGTCGCTCAGGTCGTCGAGATCGTCGATGTCTTCGTAATCGCGCGCCATGGCTGCACCTGTGTGAGCGGTAGCCCCGGCGCGCGCGATTCCTACATCAGTAGAGGCGCGAAATGCCGAGGGTGAATGCCGGATTATTCATCCAGAACGACTTCGACTGCGACGTCGGAACCACCGGCGATCCGCCGCCGGCCGGCACCGTGTAGTACGCCTCGGGATAGCCCATGGAGTACAGCCGGTCTTTGATGTCGGCGCGGAGCTGCCAACGTCCACCCGGCACGAAGCGGAGTCCGGCACCGTAGGTGATTGCAAAGCGGGTGCCGAACCTGAACCCGCCAGAGTCGGGCTGTGTGCGCAAATCCGAGATGATGCCCGCGCCGCCGTCGATCTCGGGAACGAGGTGATGCCAGCTCTTTCCGCCCGTCATCGTGAGTCCGAGACCGGCATCCGCGGCATACAGCGGACGGCTCACGGTGCCGAGCTCGCGCGCTGCGCCCGCTTTGAATGGATCGATCAACCGGCGATCGGAGGACATCCGCGTGATCTCCCCGATCAAGTGCGCCGGTCCGCCGGCGCGCCACTCGTAGTGCGCGCCGAGGAGCGTGCCGCTTTGCGGTCCGACCTGCGCTTCGTCCTGATGCGCGTGATACTGACCGACGAGGAGCGTCCATTCCTGCGTGTACTCGAGATCCCGGTACGGGCTGCTCGTGGGTGGATAGCCCACGACCTGCGCACCCGCGGTCGACGTCAGCAACACCAGCAGTCCCGAAAAAACGATCGGCGCGATCCGATTCTTCACGCGCGTTCTCCTTGAGAGCGTAGGTCAACCCCGGTCATTTCCGAGGGCTGCTCGAGTCCGAGCATCTTCAACAACGTGGGGCCGACGTCGCACAGTGCGCCGCCGGTGCGGAGTGGTGCATCGGGTGTGTCGCCGCTGGGATCGACGATGATGAACGGCACAGGACTGGTCGTATGTGCCGTGTGTGGGCCGCCGGTTTTTGGGTCGATCATCATCTCACAATTACCATGATCGGCGGTCACGAGCAGGCGCGCACCGACTTTCTCCGCCGCGGCCATCACAGTCGCGAGACAGCGGTCCACCGTCTCCACCGCTTCGATCGTGGCCGGAATCGATCCTGTGTGACCGACCATGTCGCCGTTGGCGTAGTTGCAAAGAATGAAATCGTGCTCGCGTTTGGCGATTGCGTCGCAGAGCACGTCCGTCACGCCCGGCGCGCTCATCTCGGGCATGAGATCGTACGTGGCGACTTTCTGGCTCGGCACTAGCCGGCGATCTTCGCGGGGAAATGGCGTCTCGACGCCACCGTTGAAGAAGTAGGTGACGTGGGCGTATTTCTCCGTTTCGGCCGTGCGCAGCATTGCCATGCCAGCCTTGGACACCACTGCGCCCACGATGTTCGCCATCGACTGCGCGGGGAAGGCAACGGCGAGCTGCATGCGCCGGTCGTAGTTGGTCATCGTCGCCACGTGGAGCTTGGGGCGATCGCCCACGTCGAAGCCGTCGAAGTCCGACTGCAGGAGCGAGGCGACGATCTGCCGCATGCGATCCGCGCGGAAGTTGAAGCAGATCACCGAATCGCCGTCGCGCATTGGGGCGACTGGCTTTCCGTCGCGGACGATGACAGTGGGCTCGATGAATTCGTCGGTGACATTCCGCTCGTAGGCGGCGCGAATCACCTCGAGCGGATCGGTGCCTTCCGGGCCCGTGCCGGCCACCGCGGAGCGATACCATTTCTCTGTGCGATCCCACCGCTTGTCGCGATCCATGCCGAAGTAGCGGCCGCCCAAGCTCGCGATTTCGGCTTTGCCCTTCGCGCGGTCGAGCAGCTCGCGCATGTAGTCGAGACCCGAGCGCGGCATTGTGTCGCGGCCATCGAGGAGCGCGTGAACGGCGACGCGCGGGACCTGGCGCTTGGCGCACAGGTCGATGAGCGCGAACAAATGCCTGTCGACGGCGTGCACGCCGCCGTCGCCGATCAACCCAACGAGATGTAGCGTCCCGCCACTCTTTTTTGCCGCGTCGCACGCGCCGACGAACACCGGATTCTCGAAGAACGAGCCGTCGCGAATCGAATCGTCGATTCGGACGAGATCTTGGACGACTACGCGGCCGGCGCCGAGATTGAGGTGACCCACCTCACTGTTGCCCATCTGCCCGTCGGGTAATCCTACGGCGCGTCCCGACGCGTTCAGCAGCGTTCTCGGATATCGCGCGACGAGACGATCCCACGTGGGCGTATTCGCGAGAGCAATCGCGTTTCCTTCACGCTCAGGCCGGTATCCCCAACCATCGAGGACCACCAGCACGATGGGACTTTTCGGCACGAGTGAACGGTTCAGGTGAGAGCGGGAATCTAAGGGAACGCTCAGCGCTCTGTGGCGAGCTGGTGTGAACCTAACCTAAATTCAGTTGCCTTCGGGGTTTACGATTCGTCTCCCTACGCGTATCATCGAACCGTCCCGCCGCGCCGCGCCGGCGCAATCCTTCCTCGATCGCCCCTCCATGCCAGTCACCTTCCGACGCCGCACCCTCGGCTACGCGTCCGCGATGGTCCTGTCTTCGGTCGCTGTCATCAGCGCGACGAGACGCACGGAGGCCGCGCCGCACTTCGCGCCGCCCGACACGACTCTTTCCGCGCGCACCGCGCGACTCACGAGTCGCAACGATCTGATTCACTTCGTCGACGATTCGCTCCGCGGTCGTAGCGGAAAATTGTTTGCTCGCTTCGTGCTTCCCGGCGTGAATGCGCCTGCGGGTCCCGAGCTCACCGAGTTGTTCGGCGACAGCACGCTCGACGAACCTGGCGTGTACCCGTTGAGCGGCGATTCGCTCGCCGAGCCGTTCGCGTTCGTTTCGCTGGTTCCGTTCTCCGCGAAGCCTGGCGCGACACTCGGCGCATATCACATCGGATTCTGGCCCGGCGAGCATCGCGCTGTGAGTCGCGACTACGCCAATCCAGTTGGCTTCATCGAAGTCACGCCCGCGAATGTCGATGTCCGTGTGTCGGAGCATTTCCGATTGCGCGATTTTCTCACGCACGATCAGACGAAAGTCTGGCCCAAGTACCTCGTGCTCCGCACGGATCTCGTGGACAAGCTCGAGCTGGTGATCGAGGACCTTCAGAAAAACGGCGTGCCAGTCAAGCACATGACGGTGATGAGCGGTTTCCGCACGCCGCAGTATAACGCGACTGGCGGCGATCCGTCGGGTCGCGTGGAAATGAGTCGCCACATGTACGGCGACGCATCGGACGTGTTCGTCGACAACGACTTCGACGGCAAGATGGACGATCTCAATCACGATGGTCGTATCGACTATCGTGATGCGCAGGTGATCCTCGCGGCGGAAGAGCGCGTCGAAGCGGCGCACCCTGAGCTGGTTGGCGGTGGTGGCGTGTACAAGGGAACGCGCGCGCACGGACCATTCACACACATCGATGTGCGCGGCACTCGCTCGCGCTGGGGTCTCACGGAGTGATCGCAGTGATTCGTCCGAATGGCCGCACGATTGGAACGACGCTCGCTGTCGGCATTGCCGCGGTGATCGCGGCGCTGCCCATCGCGCATCCGTCCAAGCCCGCGGTTACCGAGCCATTCTCCGCGCTCGCCAGCGATCACATCGACGCCGGAGCGACGCTCGATGCGTTCGGCGCGAGCCGCGAAGTGCGTCTCCGCTTTGCGCTGCCGGGGAACGACGTCGAGTTCCCGCTCGAAGTGAGCGGCGATCCGTCGAAGCTCAGCTACGTGTGGGTGGACAGCCACGATTCCACGACCGAGTCCTCCGAGCGGCCCATGATCGGGTCGTCGTTCGTCGCGCCGGCGGCGCCGGGATTCTATCACTTGGCGATTTTGCGCGGCACCGAGCGAGAGATCATCAGCGAGCCGACGCTCGCCGTGATGGTGCCGTTCTCCGAGAAAGTCGGCGCGACGCTCAACGGCTATCACATCGGCACCTATCTCGCCGAGCGTCTGACTCGCCACACCGATCATCCGGCGGGATTTCTGCAGGTTCGCGAAGCAGACCTGAATCTCAAGGTCAGCACGCATTTGCGCCTGGCCGATTTCGTCACGCACGACTCGCAAGGCGCCGTGTGGCCCAAGTACGTGGCGCTCAATCCGCGGCTGCTCGACAAGCTCGAGCTCGTTCTCGCGACGATCGGATCGCACGCACAGTTGTCCCGACCCGATGAGGCGGCGCCGGACGTGGCATTTGACGTGCACAGCGGTTTCCGTACGCCGGCGCACAATCGCGGCGTGTGGCGGGCGGCGGGCGACAGCCGGCATCAATACGGCGACGCTGCGGATGTCGCGATCGACGCCGATGGCGACGGACGCGTGACGCTCAAGGACGAGATTCTCGTAGCTCGCGCGGTCGATCAGGTCGAGAGCGAGCATCCGGATCTGGTCGGAGGCCTTGGGCTGTACACGAGCCGTCACTACCGTACGCCATACGTGCACATCGACGCGCGCGGCAAGCGTTCGCGCTGGACGGGCTGACTCAGGAGAGAGACCGACGATGAACGAGCATCTGCGCGACCGCATTCTCAGAAAGCTGGAGACCCTGTCGGACGAGCGCGGATATCAGGTGCTCGACTTCGTCGAATTTCTCGAGTCGCGCTACGCGGAGCGGCAGGCGCCGAGCGCCAATACGTTCACGCGATTCACCGAAGCGATCGAAGACAAGCTGCGCGCCGGGAAAGTCTCGGCGAGCGCGATCGCCGAAACGGTGGGCTTCATGAATCGTGCGGCGAACGTTCTCAACAACGCCGTCGAAACCGGTAAGAACATGGCGAGCGATCTGGTGACCAGCGCGCGCACGGCGTCGACCAATCCGCCCGGCACGCAGCCGCCGACTCCACAACCGCCGCCGGCAACGCCGACGTCGGCATCGTCGCCGGCGCACGACACCAAAGATCCTGGCGGTCCAGGGGAGAAACTCTGATGGCGACGGCAGCGAGAAGTAAACGCCGAGCAGACTCGCCGGCCGCCGGGGCGCCGCGCACAGGTGCGAAGCGCACGGTCATCTACTACATCAAGCAACTTCCGCAGTACGTGCGGTTGCTCGGCGGCTTGCTCGGTGACAAGCGCGTGTCGATGGTCGACAAGCTGCTCGTCGCCGGTGCGCTCGCGTACATCGTGATGCCGATCGATCTCATTCCGGATTTCATTCCGTTCTTCGGCGAGATCGACGATCTGTTCCTGCTGATTCTCGCGCTGCAGCGGCTGATCGAGAATGCGGGACGATTCGTTGTGCTCGACCACTGGACGGGAAATCCGGCGGACTTGGCCGAGCTGAATCTTCGCGGGGCGCTTTCGGCGGCGGCGTTCTTTCTTCCCAAGCGGATTCGGCGCCGGCTGCGGGTGATCGGGCGGTAGGCGCCGGCGGCAAATTCTCTGGACTTGGCTGAGTCGCGCGCCTACATTTGGCTATGGCGACCACATCTCGACACACATCACGGCCCGCGACCTCGGAAGAGGGGAGCGGGCTTTTGCGTCTTCAGGACCGAACGCCGCGCGCCAGCGCCCGCGTTCGTGAAGAATTTGGCCTCACGTTCGACGACGTGCTCCTCGTGCCGCGGCATTCGCTCACGCACCCCAAGGACGTCACCGTCGCGACGCGTTTCTCGCGAGGCATCGAGCTCCGCATTCCGCTCGTTGCGGCGGCGATGGATACCGTGACCGAATCGGACATGGCCATCGCGATGGCCCGCGCCGGCGGAATCGGCGTGCTCCACAAGAACATGTCGATCGACCGGCAGGCCGCTGAGGTAGATCGCGTCAAGCGCTCCGAGAGCGGCATGATTCTCAAGCCGATCACGTTGCGGCCGTCGGATACGGTGCGTGAAGCGACCGCGCTCATGCACCGTTTTCACATTTCGGGCGTGCCGATCGTCGACGAAGAGGAGCGGCTCGTTGGCATCATCACGAATCGCGATCTGCAGTTCGAAAAGAATCCGCAGCGCCCGTTGCACGAGGCGATGACCAAGAAAGGCCTGGTCACGGCGCGCGAGGGCACGACGCTCGACGAAGCGGAGCAGATTCTCGCCGAGCATCGTATCGAGAAGCTGCCTGTTGTGAATGCCGAGGGCACGCTCAAGGGCCTGATCACGATCAAGGACATCCACAAGCGCAGGCAGTATCCCGACGCGAACAAGGACACGTTTGGTCGCTTGCGCGTCGCCGCAGCGATCGGCGCCGGCGGCGACTTCATGAGTCGCGCCCGCGCATTGGTCGACGCCGGCGTGGATGCGCTGATCATCGACACCGCGCATGGTCACGCTGACGCAGTGCTCAAGTCGACGGCTCAGGCGCGCGATGCGTTCCCCGACATTCAGCTCATCGCCGGCAACATTGCGACGCGCGAAGGCTCGGCGGCATTGGTCGAACGTGGCGTCGACGCGGTGAAAGTTGGCGTTGGCCCGGGTTCGATCTGTACGACGCGTGTCGTGACGGGCGTCGGCGTTCCGCAGCTCACCGCGGTGTTCGACGCGGTCGAAGGCGCGGGCGACGTTCCGGTGATCGCTGATGGCGGCATCAAATACTCCGGCGACGCGGTGAAAGCACTTGCTGCCGGCGCCTCGAGCGTGATGATGGGATCGATGCTCGCCGGCACCGAAGAGTCTCCGGGCGAGACGTTCCTGCTCGAGGGCCGCCGCTTCAAGATGATCCGCGGCATGGGCAGCCTCTCGGCCATGCAGGACGGCAGCGCCGATCGCTATTTCCAGGAAGGCGAGCTCTCGCCCAAGAAGCTCGTCCCCGAGGGCATCGAGGGACGCGTTCCGTACCGCGGTCCGGTGTCGGACGTCTTGTTCCAGATGGTCGGCGGGCTTCGCAGCGGAATGGGTTACGTTGGCTGCGGCTCGATCGACGAGCTGCGGACTGAAACGGAATTCGTCCGGATTAGCACGGCGGGACTGAGGGAGTCGCATCCGCACGATGTAACGATCACCAGAGAAGCTCCAAATTATTCCGTGTGAGAGATGCGTCTCGATTAATCGCGATCAATCCGGCGACTGGCTCTCTTGGTCTCTGGTCTCGGGTCTGAGGTCGCTGTAACGGCAAGCACGCAGTTGGGTAGTAACCGAGACCTCAGACCGGAGACCTGGGACCTCGAGTGTTCAGATCCACATCGCGGCGTATTACGCCGCGACATCGTCAGAGGCCTGTCAGGAACGAGAGCCTTTCCTTGACTTCACGTTAGTTCGACCGCAGTTTCCCGCGGCACATACTGTATACATGATGTCTGCGTCGCCGCTCGTTCCACCCGGCGACGTTCGCGCGTGTAGCCCGCGTCGTATGCGTTTGTAGTTCTCTCCCGCCGACCGGCGGCGCCTCAAGTGCCGCCGTCTTTTACGTCCGACCCTGGAGACTCCTGCTATGGGTTTGTGGTCCAGAAAGAGTATCACGCTTCTACAAGCGGAGGCGGCGGCTGAGGGAGGGGAAGTTACCCTCAAGCGGGCGCTCGGAGCGCTGAATCTCACCATGCTCGGCATCGGTGCGATCATTGGCGCCGGTATCTTCGTGTTGACGGGCACCGCCGCGGCGCAGTTCGCCGGACCCGCCATCGTCCTGTCGTTCATCCTCGCGGGGTTTGGGTGCCTGTTCGCCGGTCTGTGTTACGCCGAGTTCGCCGCGATGATTCCGATCGCCGGCAGCGCGTACACGTACGGCTACGCGACGCTCGGCGAGTTCGTCGCCTGGATCATCGGATGGGATTTGATCCTCGAGTATCTCTTCGGTGCGGCGACGGTGGCTGTCGGCTGGTCCGGCTACTTCGTGGCGTTCATCAAAGAGCTCGGTGTGAATCTGCCCACGGCGTGGACGCAGGCGCCGCTCAACGTGATCGGTACGCACACGCTCGTCCGCAACCTGATGTGCGTGAGCGCTGACGGAACTGCGGTCGCCGCTGTTAACGGCGCTTGTACGGCCGGCGTGCTCACGCCAGGCATGATCAACCTGCCGGCCATGCTGCTCGTCGGGTTGATGACGTGCCTCCTGGTGGTCGGCATCAAAGAATCCGCATCGTTCAACAACGTCATCGTGTTCATCAAGGTCGCCATCGTTCTACTGGTGATCGGCTTCGGCTTCATGTACGTGAAGAGCGCGAACTGGCATCCGTTCATTCCGCCCAACACGAGCGGCGAGTTTGGACACTTTGGTTGGAGCGGTATCGTCACCGGCGCGGGCGTGGTGTTCTTCGCCTTCATCGGGTTCGACGCGGTCAGTACCGCGGCACAGGAAGCCAAGAATCCGCAGCGGGACATGCCGATTGGTATTCTCGCATCGCTCGGCGTCTGTACCGTGCTGTACATCCTCATGGCGCTCGTCATGACGGGTCTGGCGCACTACGACACGCTGAACGTTCCGCATCCGGTGTTCGTCGCCATCGCCGCCGCTGGTCCCGCGCTCGCGTGGCTCGGCGTGTTCGTCAACATCGGCGCCATCCTCGGTCTCGCGTCGGTCGTGCTCGTGATGCTCATGGGCCAGCCGCGCATCTTCTACTCGATGAGCCGCGACGGCCTGCTGCCGGCGGTGTTCGGCAAGGTTCATCCAAAATTCCAGACGCCGTACGTCACGACGATCATTACCGGCGTGGTTGCCGCCATCGTTGCCGGCATCTTCCCGATCGACCTGCTTGGACAGCTCGTCTCGATCGGTACGCTGTTGGCGTTCGTCATCGTCTGCCTCGGCGTGATGGTCCTTCGCTACACGCGTCCGAACATTCCGCGTCCGTTCCGCACGCCGCTCGTGCCCGCCGTGCCAATTCTCGGAATCCTGATTTGCGGATTCATGATGTACGGCCTCCCGGGCGACACGTGGATTCGACTGGTGGTCTGGATGGCGATCGGCCTGATCGTTTATTTCGGGTACAGCGTGAACCACTCGCGCATTCGCAAGGATCCGTCGCTCGCGGGCGATTGAGCTCCAAGGAGTTCCACTGCGGTTAAGTTTGAAACGGCGTCCGAATCCTCGGGCGCCGTTTCGCTTTTCAGCCCTGATGCATACGCCCCGAGACTATCTCGCCGTCCCCGAGCCCCGACGCGCCGCCATTCACGGCCTTGAGCGCGAGCTCATGCCCGGCCGACGCGTCGCGCTGTCGACGCACATGAACTCCGATGGCGACGGCTGTGGCTCCGAAGTCGCTCTCGCGCTGATGCTCGCGCAGCGCGGCTTCGATGTTCGTATCGTGAATCCCACGCCGTGGCCCGAGCTGTTCAATTTCCTGCTCGAGGACGGGGTGAAGAACGAGACGCCGAAGGGCCCCAAGGCGCTCGACGGCATCGACCTGCTGATCGTCCTCGACATCAGCGACGTCACCCGTCTCGGTGCGCTCACCGAGACCGTGCGCGCGCTCACGGTACCGAAGCTGGTGATCGATCACCACATCGCGTCGAGCGATCCGGCGGGCAACATCATCCTCACCGACGTCACGGCCTGTGCAACCGGCGAGCTGGTGTACGATCTCGCCTGTGTCCTCGGTTATGAATTGACGCCGGCGATCGCCCGCGCACTCTACGCCGCGATCCTCACCGATACCGGCAGCTTCCGCTACAGCAACACGTCGCCGCGCTGTCACGCGATGGCAGCCGATCTGCTGAACGCCGGTGTCGATCCGGAAGACATGTACGTGCGCATCTATGCCTCCGCGCCTGAAGGCCGAGTGCGGTTGCTCGCCGACGTGCTCAGCACGCTCGGGACAGATCCCGCGTACGGTCTCGCGTGGCTGTCGATGCCGGCGGGGATGCTCGAGCGGTACAGCGTGCGCCAGGAGGATCTGGACGGCATCGTGGAGCACGCGCGATCGATCGCCGGAACGCGCATGGCGCTGTTCTTTCGAGATCTCGGATATGGTAAGGTCAAACTGTCGTTCCGCAGCACCGGCGCGGTCGACGTCAACGCATTCGCTCGGCAGTTCGGCGGCGGTGGCCACGCCAAGGCGGCGGGCGCATTGATCGCCGGTTCACTCGACGACGTCCGCAATCGCGTGCTGGCCGCGGCGCGTGAGTTCCTTTCTACGAAATCGTAATCATGGCTTCTCCACTCACCGCGCGTGTCTCCGCCGCGCTCGAACGCATTCGCCATCCGCGGACCGGCAAAGATCTCGTCACGAGCGACGCCGTTCGCGACATCGCGACGACCACGTCGGGCAAAGTCCGTCTCACGCTGCTGCTCGCATCGGGCGACGATCCCGTCATCGCGCGCACAATTCGTCAGTCGCTCGAGCAAATCGAGGGCGTGACCGAGGTGCAGATCGACGTCGGCGACGCGGCGGCGTTCGAGGCCAATCGCAAAGCGGCGAGCCGTGCGTTGCCCGTGATGAATCAGGCGCCAGCTCCCGCGCGTGCCGCCGCACCGACGCCGGTTGCGCAGCCCAATCTCGGCAAGATCATCGCGGTGTCGAGCGGTAAGGGCGGCGTCGGCAAATCGACTGTCGCCGTGAATCTCGCCGTCGCGCTCGCCAAGCAAGGTGCGCGCGTTGGCTTGATGGACGCCGACATCCACGGCCCGAACCTGCCGCGCATGATGGGCGTCAACGAGCCGCCGATGGTGATCAACGAGCGCATCGTGCCGCTCGAGGCACACGGCGTGAAGCTCATCAGCATCGGGTTTCTCATCGATCGCGACCAGCCGGCGATCTGGCGCGGCCCGATCGTCATGAAAATCATCACGCAGTTTCTGCGCGACGTCGCATGGGGCGAGCTCGACTTCTTCATCGTCGACATGCCGCCGGGCACCGGCGACGCGCAGCTTTCGCTCGTGCAAGCCACGCAGCTCAGCGGCGCGATCATCGTGACGACGCCGCAAGAAGTCTCTGTCGGCGACGCGTTGCGCGGCGTCAAGATGTTCGAACGCGTCACCGTGCCAGTGCTCGGCATCGTCGAGAACATGAGCTGGTTCGAGTGCCCGCACTGCGGCAAGCCCACGCCGATCTTCGGCAGCGGCGGCGGCGAGCGGCTCGCGGCGGAAGTGAATTTGCCGCTGCTCGGACAGATTCCGCTCTATCCGCGCGTGTTGGAAGGCGGCGACACCGGAGCGCCGATCGTGTCGAGCGATCCGGAGTCGTCGGCCGCCAAAGCACTCGTGTCGATCGCCGATCAGGTCGTCTCGTACTTCGGCGCGCCGGCCACGCGCTGATACGCTCTCGTGTCCGACCAGGCGCAGGCGCACCCGCCGTCGTTCCCGGTCGAGATCCATGAAGGCGTAGCGCCCGTCGCCGTCACCGGCGACTGGGAGTCGGCGCATCTCGTCTCCGATTCGCTGCGCCGTACCGTACTTCGCGTCGCGCTGCCGGCTGTCGCGTCGTCGCTGTTGATGACACTTTTCTCATCGGTCGACGCGTTCTGGGTCGGCACGCGACTCGGCGCGACCGGTCTCGCGGCGGTCTCCACGTCGTTGTTCTGGATCTGGATGATCGTCTCGTTGGCCGAGATGATTGGTGTCGGCCTGACGGCGGTGGCGTCGCGCCGGCATGGCGAGCGCCGCGCGGGCGATGCATCGCGTCTCGTTGGCGACACGCTGCTGTTCGCGATCGTGCTCGGCATCGTCGTGGCGATCGCGGGAACTGTTGCGTTGCACTGGATGTTCGACGTCATGCAAACGCCGGCCGACGTCACCGCGCTCGGCGAGCGCTATCTCGAGACATATCTCGTCGGCACGCCGCTGATCTACGGTTTTTTCGCCGTCGACGCGGCGTTTCGCGCATCGGGCGACACGCGGACACCGTTCGTGTTGTTGCTGGGCTCAGTCGCGTTGACGTTGGTGCTCGATCCAGCGCTGCTCCTCGGCCTCGGGCCATTTCCTCGGCTCGGGATTGCCGGTGCGGCGATCGCGACGATTGCGACTCGTAGCGTCGCGTTCGTAATCGGACTCGCGATCGCGCTGCGTAGAGGACTGTTGCGCGTCCACAAGCCGAACCTCGCTGCGATCCGCGCCGTGTGTCGCGTCGGACTTCCGACGGCCGTGACGGGCATCATGTTCAGCGTGATCTACGTGTTTCTCACGCGCATCACCACGCGCTTCGGCACGCCGGCCCTCGCGGCGCTCGGCATCGGCCAGCGCGTGGAGAGCTGGCTATTCATGATTGGCGTGGGATTTGGCGCAGCGACCGCGGCCATCGTTGGGCAGAATCTCGGTGCCGGCCGCGCCGATCGGGCCGAACGAGCCGCATGGCTGGCGACCGGCTTTTGTACGATGCTCGGCGTGGTTGCCTGCATACTCGAGCTCACGGTTCCGCGAGAGTTTGCGTCGTTGTTCACGACCGACCCCGCGGTGATTGCGGAGGCGGTTAAGTATTTGCGTATTGCAGCATTCTCACAACTCGCAATCTGTTCCGAAATCGTGCTCGAAGGCGCGCTCGGCGGCGCTGGCCACACGGTGCCGCCCATGCTCACGTCGACGGCGATCACAGCGTCGCGAGTACCTCTCGCCGGCTGGGCCGCGATGCGGTGGGGCAGTTCCGGCATCTGGTGGGTCATCTCGATCACTGCGGCGGGGCGGGGAATTGCGATGGCCGCGCTCTGGCGTAAGGGCGGTTGGAAACACAAATCTGTGTGACCATGATGCGCTCGATCATCATGCTGCTCACGGATTTCGGCACCGCCGACTCGGCGCTACCCGCTGCAACGCCGTATTCGATTCGTGACATTCGTTACCATTGCACGTCGCATGTGCATTTCCTCACGCACGATTTATAACTCTTCATATCTTTGCTGTTGATGGTTCGCGCATTCGCTTTTAGATTGGCATTCCAACGAATGCGCTGGGCGATGCAGCCCATTCTCCGCCGGGTTGCCGTAGCAGATGTGAGTTTGCAGATCGCCGTGCCGCATGTCCCGCTGAGCAATCCAGTTGAGGGTGGCGTAGCGCGGGCTACGCACGGACCAAGCATGGTCTTGTGCGCCGGCGGGTCCCCTGTCCATTCCGTGGTCCGCTCGGCGGCGAACGCCGCGATCCATGTAGCGTTCTGTAACAACGACAACGAGGCGATGAGGGAGTTATATCGTCTCAGGCCGTCGGTCCTGGTGATTGAGATCGGCGGAATAGCGGTTCGAAATCCGACGGGGCTCGTGCGTTTCGTAAAAGGCGAACGGCCGAATACTTACGTGATCGGCTACTGCTCGCTCAGCGCGAGAGCGGATGACGATTTATTGCTCACAGCCCGAGCCGGCCTCGACACGATCATATTCGAGAGCCGCACGGATTCTCTCCGAACCCTGCGAAATCAGATTTCGGAGCACGCCGATGGCTCATCGGCTACGGGCCTTCCACACGGTCTCGAGCTCACGCTCCATCCGCTCGCAGTGTCAGTCGCAGAGCATGTGCTCGCGCACGCGGCAAACGCGCCCAACGTCAACGACGTTGCACACGCACTCGGCTGCACCCCACGGACGCTGGCGCGGCGCTTCGCCAGCGCGGGATTGCCAGCACCGGACGTCTTGATCACGCAGCTCCGGTGGTCGCGGATCGCCGACCTGCTCGCCCGGCATCAGTTGACCAGCTCCGAGGTGGCGCGAATTTCAGGATTTGCGAACACTCGAGCGATGCGGTCGGCCCTCAAGCGGCGCCTGGGCACCGGACTGGCGCAGCTCTCCAACACTGACACAGCCGAGCAGTTGCGCACATCGCTCGTCCGAGATTACGGACGCGTGAGACAGTAGACGTGCCTATCGCTGGCCAAATAGATGTGGCCGCTATCGAGCGCCGGCGCAGCATTGAAGTCTTCCGCGTCCGGACTGAACTTCGGACCGAAGTCCCACAGAAGCTTGCGTGTCGCCGGAGAGATCTCTCCCAGGAGTGTCCCACCATACGGCACGTAGATCTTGTTCGAATCCACGATCAAATCGAACGGGCTGCCGTAAATGTATACCTGCCAGAGCTCATGCGTGAGATTGCGGGCGTCGAACGCGGTGACGTAACCGTTGTCCGTTGCCGCGAGCAGCACCGTGTCGCCCGTCGTCGCAAAATGGAACGTGGTCGCTTGCGGCGAACCGGCGGCAAACCCGAACACCGTCTGCGAGATCGTATCGATGATCGCGCCTGTCTGCCGATCCAGTCCGTACAGATATCCATCGAGCGAGCCGGCGACCGCCCGCGTCGGTGTCACGGTGATGTCCGTGGATTCGGTGATTTCACTGAATCGGCTCGGGAAGAGCTGCGACCAGAGCAGTCGCCCCGTGGCCGCGTCGATTGCCGCGGCGCCGCCATTGTCGCGGAGCGTGCCACGCGGCTGGTCGGCGAACGCCACGTAGACCGCGCCTCGATCGACCACGGGATTGAAGACGCGCACGACACTGTCGGGCAGCGTGGTGACATGGCTAACCCACTTCTCTGCCCCGGTCGCCGCGTCGACGGCATAGACGTTCCCCCAAACGCCGCCGATGTACACGGTGGTGCCGTCCGTCGTGAGGCGTTCGAACGACCGCTCGTTCGGGTACTGGAGACGCGGCGAAAACGTCCAGCGAATTGTCCCGGTGGCCGGATCGATCCCAAATACGTCGATGTCCCCGATGATGAGCAAGCCCGCGGCGAGCGCGGTTCCATATCCCTGAAGAAAGGACGTGCCGTCGAGTAATGGGGTTGTCCAAAGCGGCGCGCCCGTTGTCTTGTCGAACGCGTAGACGATGTGCTCACCCAGTACATACAGCGCGCGATCGTCGACCACCGGCCGAACCCCGGAGTATCCCGGTTGGCTCCAGATGATGTTCGGTACGACCGGGGGCGGCTCATGCGTGCATCCGCGACATGTACTGACGACCTCCTGCTGGCACGCGCCGCCCGAGGCGGCGAGTACCAACAGGAATGCTAGAGAACGCATACCACGTTTCATCGCATTCCCGTCATGGAGTCGTCATTGAATTGAGTGCGCCAAGAATTGTGGTTGCCTGCTTGGTTTCCTCGGCGTGTGACTTGTATAGAAGCGTCAGTGCGCTGGAACTCGGCATGACCTGATTCGACCAGGGTACGATCCCATCGTTCGCTCCGCCTCCAACGAAATCGTAGTTCCAATCGATCGCGCAGAACTGCTGAAAGAAGAAACCCATGTCTTCCATAGACCCGGCCATGTCTCCTTCGTCCAAGGCACCGGTCTCCTCGGGGTCAATCAACGTCTCCGCCTGGAATCCCCACAGCTCGAAGAGATAACCGATGGTGTCCATCTCTGAGGCGTTGTTTTCTGCCGTCGCGGAATAGCTGCTCCCAAAATCCGCGTCGGATAGGAACCGGAATGGCCCCGCCTCCTCCTGCTCATCATCCACCCGAATCGAAACCCGCCGACCCCCTGTCTGTTCCGATGCGTATCCGGACTGAAGCCCCGCGATTGTCGTTGAAACCGGATTCATCTCGGGCAGGTCATCATGGCTAAGGGTCCATTCACCCGCAACGCCACCGCCCAGCTCGAACAACCCCAGTACCACGGCGGCTACATCCACTGCCCGGGGCGACGCCTCGCAAACATCAGCGTCCGGGTGATTGCCGCAGAAGGTTGGCAGATTCGTGACCGCCAGATACTCATCCAGGCCGATCTCTGATTCATCGAGTATTAGTTCCGAGCTGGAATTAACGATCGGGGCACCATCGTGTGGCGTACCGATCGTGAGAATCCCCTTAACGGGAGTCGTTCGCGTTGCGATGCGCGCGACGAGACCGCCTTGGCTGTGTCCGACGAGGATCGTCGAGTCCGCAACGCCGGTGCCAGAGAGATAGCTGGACACGGCGCTCGCCTGGCTGCTGAGGTGGTCGGTCCACGTCAGGCCGATCGCCGACGCGGCATAGCTTCCGCTTAGGTTCAGGAGCGATTTTGTACTGTCCCACGTACTTGCGTTCGATTCGATGCCATGAATGAGAAGCACCGGTGTTTGCGCGCGTGCGCTCGAGGCAACGGCGCAGCAGGCGGCGATCGTGTACAGTGTGCGGCGTATCATGAGGTCATCCCCTTGCCGTCGATGACGACGTTCGAGATCGTCATCGTTTGTGAGTCCGTGATCCTGCCGCCGCTATGCTCGAAATGACTACTGGTCTGAATCGAGACCCCGGACGCCGTATTCACATATTGAAAAGCCGCGCGCGATGTTCGCTGGCCATCGCTCAGCGACAGGCCTTTGACAATTCCGGTTGCCGGATCGACGGAATAGTCGATGCTATGCCCGCCCGCCGTTTTCACGTAATGGTCCAACCCCTGGGCATCTCGATCACCGCGTGCAGCGCCGTTGATCTTCGCTGCGCTCTCTTGCGCTCTCGCGTCGGAAGCCAGCAAGAGATCGTCGAGCCAGCCCGTGCCCGCCATGAGCTGGCTCGCCGCGGTCGTGCGCGCGGCGGGCGCCCCGTTTGGACCCGGAAACCGGCTCGGATCGGGCACTCGCGCAACCTGACCATCCGCTCGATAGACGGTGAGATGGTCGGATTCGTCGATGACGAGCTGGTTCGGGCGCCACGGTGCTGCCGGAAGTCGTGCCTCTCGCGGATCCTCGATCAAAGTGATGGTCGTGCGCCAGCCGTTTGCGGTGGCAGATCTGTTGACGTGCGCCTGCATGCTTCGTGACTTCCCGCCAAGGTGCGTGCTCTGCACGGCGAGATCGAACGACACTGTCGAGATGTGCAGCGCCGACGGACTTGCCGCGAACGACGCCGTCGTCCGTTGAGCGAGAGGTCGCGTGGCCTCGGTGTTATCTGAGCAGGCACTGAGCAGTCCCACGGTTGCCAGAAGAGCGGAGGCGCAATAGCCAAACCGCCGACGTCGATCTCGGAGCTTCAGATCATCCATGGTTCCTCGGCTGAAAGAGCTGGCGCGACGCAGAGATGTGTCCGGCGAATCTGGGTGTGCTCGCGCGACTCGATGTTATGTCGTCGCGACGGAGGGCGAGCGGTCCGTTTTCGGACACGCCGGGATCGATTTCGGACGTAGTCGCCCGCGGCCGCGCACGAAGTCATGCGGCAGGTTGCTGCTTGCCCGATCTCTCACAAACATTAACATATTCTAATCTCCGCCCGCACGAGCAGACTCACGCGGTATCGAAAAGCACTGCCGATTGGGGCTGAGACGACGACGGCCGTTCGTACACACGGGCTGGTGCAGCTAGTCGGCGCGGATGGAAACCATCAGGCCCGTCTTCACCGCATCACGCGCCGGAATGATGCACGCGATGCACATCTTCGGCCGCTGCGGACCCGAGTTTCTTCATGACGAAATCCTGGAGCACTAAGAGGTCTGCAACGCCGGGCCGCCGCTTGAACCAAACGACGAACCATCTCTTCGCTGCACGCGTCGGCGCTCCGACGACCTCGCGACGTTCCTCGTCGCCCGCGGCTTCGCCGTCGCTGACTGCGACTCGTCCGACGACAAGTCACATGCTGCGTGCCACTCGTTCCAACGATCCCGCCGTGATCGCCGAGGCGGTTAAGTATTTGCGTATTGCAGCATTCTCACAACTCGCCATTTGTTCTGAAATCGTGCTCGAAGGCGCACTCGGCGGCGCTGGCCACACGGTGCCGCCCATGCTCACGTCGACGGCAATCACTGCGTCGCGGGTACCTCTCGCCGGCTGGGCCGCGATGCGGTGGGGAAGCTCCGGGATCTGATGGGTCATCTCGATTACCGCGGCGGGGCGGGGAATCGCGATGGCCGCGCTCTGGCGTAAGGGCGGTTGGAAACACAAATCTGTGTGATCATGCTGCGCTCGATCATCACGCTGCTCACGGATTTCGGCACCGCCGACGGCTATGTCGGCGAGATGAAAGGCGTCCTGCTGTCGCTCGCGCCGGACGCGGAGCTGGTCGACCTGACGCACGACATTGCGCCGCAGGACGTCGAGCGTGCGCGACTGACGCTCGCGCGCGTCTGGCGACGGTTTCCAAACGGAACTGTTCATCTCGTCGTGGTCGACCCCGGCGTCGGCTCGGCGCGCGCTGCGCTTGCGGTCGAGAGTGACGGGAAGTGGCTCGTGGGTCCGGATAACGGCGTGTTGTCGCCCGCACTCTTGCTGCCGGGTGCCCGCGCCGTCGAGTTGATGCTCCCGAGTGGCGCATCGGCAACGTTTCACGGCCGCGATGTCTTTGCGCCTGCCGCGGCGGCACTCGCACGCGGCGAACCGATCGAAGCACTTGGTCCGATTGCAGACGCGCCAGTGATTCGGCGGACGCCGGAGCCGATTCGTGGCGCCGATGGAGCTCTACGAGGTCAGGTGATCGTCGTCGACCGATTCGGAAACGCGGTGACGAATCTGGCGGTTCTGCGCGACGGCATCGTGTCTGTCGACGGACTCGAGCTTCCGTTGCGGCGCACGTATGCCGAAGTCGCGGAGGGCGAGCCGATCGCCGTCGTTGGTTCGACGGGCTTCATCGAGATCGCCGTACGGAACGGCGATGCGGCGCGCGTGCTGAATCTCTCGCGCGGATCGACTGTGATTTTCAGGAGCAGCTAGGAGTCGACTACCGCGCATCTGAATGAATCAACAAAAATTGGTACACGGATTGTGCGGATCTGACGGATTAGTCACGGAGAAGCGTGAACGGCTGTCTTCAGTTGCACGAGTAACCGCCTTTGACGCTTCTCCGTGACTGTCCGTCCAATCCGCACAATCCGTGTCTCGCTTTTTTGATTTCCCGTCCCGATAGAGTGATCGGCCATCGAGAAACACTCACCGCTCCACCGACACACTCCCCGGTCCCGATCCACTCACGATCCGTCCGAGATAGATCGCGCCCTTGTCCGGCGCAATCGCCCCAGTCCCATGCTGCAGCTCGGACGCCAGCTCGCCGCCGATCAGCACGACGAACATGGAGTAGTACATCCATGTGAGAAGTATGATGACACCGCCGATCAACCCGTACGTCGGGTTGGGCGGAAAATGCACGATGTAGAGTCGGAACAGCAGCGTCGCAATGATCCAGAGTACGGTGGCCACGACCGCGCCGACGAAAGCGTAGCCTTTGTGCTGCCGCACGTTCGGCAGCACGTAGAACATCATGAACGTGAGGCCGACGAGTCCAAGAATCGCGACCGGATACTGTGCGATCTTCCACGCAAGCACGAACGCCGGTCCCAGGCGCAGCGCCGACCCGACCCGATCCGCGATGAACTCCCCGCGCAGAAAGATGACCGTCGACAGAATCACGATCACCACACTCACGCCGAACGTCATCAGTCGGATGAGCTGTTGCCTGATCCACGACCGCGTTTCGTGCGCGTCGTACGCCGTGTTGAGCGCGCCCATCAGCGTGCCGAAGATGTTCGAGCCCGACCACGCGGCGAGCACGAGTCCAATGGACATCAAGCCGGGCGCATTCGGCGCGAAGACGACCTTGTCGAGCACCGGTCCAAACGCTGCCGCCTGTTCGGCGGGAAGCACAGACATCAGTTGCTGGGTCAGAAATCCGACCATCGCCTTCTTGTCGCCCACGAGGCTCAGCAGCGGCGTCAGAAAGAGCAGCAGCGGAAAGAGCGAGAAGAAAAAGTTGTAGGCCGCCGATGCCGCCAGCGTGCCTACGTTGTCGTCTCCGATCTCGCGAACGGTTTTCTCGAGCAGCGGTCCGATGCGATAGCCCTTGATCACCATGCGAACCAAGGGCGAGGCAAACCGCGAGCCAGTCAGCGACCTGCGGGCTGACCTGGCGGGAACAGAGGCTCCGCTATTTGACCGCGGCTACGCGTCTCGTGGCTGCCGCCACACCGCTCACCGGCGTCGGCGTCTGCCACGATAAGTCGTCGCCAGAAGGCCGGCCTTTGACACTGCCGCGCTTCGTTCCGGCGCGCGACCGTAGCGTTGCACCGAGTCCCACGGTCGCGACCACCCATGTGATCGCGATTGCAAGCGCGCGAAGGATCGCGCCCGCGATCGGAGTCCACGTCAGCAGCGCCGCAGCCAACCAGAGCCCGAGATAAACGACGAGCCCGAAGATCAGCGCGCGAAGATGGAGCCCGCGCGGTGAGGTCGTGCCGCGCTCGGACGCGAGCGCGCCGCCGGTCAGTCGCGCCACCGCCAAGAAGCCGAGTGTCACCAAGCCCGCACAGGCGATGACGTACGCAACGATCGCGAACGGAATGAGCAGCACGCCGATCACCGTGATCGCCAACCCGAGCACCAACGCCAGCAACACGGGCAACGCGACGACCTGACCAGCAACGCCAATCCAGAACGACCGCGCAAACCCACGCTCCAGCGCCACGACGACGCCATCGAGATTTCCCTCGGCGAAGACCATCACGCCGAGTCCGATGATGGTCAGCAGCGCGAACCAGCCGCCGACGAGCTTGCACGCTTCCCACGTGGTCAGCGGCGCAGTCCGACGCGACACGGGTAACACTGGACGAGAGATCGCGAGTGCGCGCTTGCGTCCGTCAACAGTTCCGCCGTCGATGACGACGCTCCCTGCCGCCGCGAACGCGTCGCCCGTGACGCGGGCGCCGTGGTGCACGCGCACGTTCCCGTCGATCGCAACGACGTCGCCATCCACGGTGCCGTAGACGTCGACGTCTCCGCGCGCGACGGCGATCGGACCGTCGACGACGGTCCCAGCCGCGATGGTCCGATTGCCGAACGTGAAGTTGCCGGCGTCGGGCAGGAACTTGGCGCCTGCGGCGCGCTGCGACGCGATCTGCGTCGAGAGCGTGGACGTATCAGTGGTCTGAGCCTGCGGTGTTGCTGGGGACGCTGTGGACGGAGCCTGCGCCAGCGCCGGGAAATGTCCCAACGCCAGTGCGGCGAGCGCGAACAGGGAACGCATGACTACGCCCGGCGACGGCTGGACGCGACGGCGAGGGCTCGTAGTCCGGCGATGGACCCTCCAGCCGCGGCAACGAGGCCGAGGAGGGCGGCCGCGATCCCGAGCGTCCCAGTCCGTTGGATGATCAAGAACATTTGATCCCCGAAGACTGTCGCCAGAACCTGCCGGCCTGCGTCGAAGACCACACCCCGCATCTGGTTGCCCGCCAGCCCGGACGCTACCTGCAGCGCGTCGGTCTGAGTCGCGATCCACAGCATTGCGACGGTGAGCAGCGACGCCATGGAGGTGGCGAGCGCACCAACCGCAATCCGTGCCGGGCGCGACTGTGGCAGCCAGCGGAGCGCACTCTCGCGGGCTGCCACGTGCCACGGGACGAACACTGGAACCTCGGACATCACCCGATCCGCGAACGTATGAGCTGGCGCGAAGTGCGGAATGTCTTCCAGTGCATCGACCACGAGGCGGGCGTCTTCCACCTGCCGGCGACACTCCCCACACTCGCGCAGATGGGACTTCAGGGGACTTACCCCGAAGCCCACCTCGTCATCGAGGAGGAGGTCGATCTCGTCTGGGAGCAGGTGTCGATGGTTCATTGGGTCTCCGGGAATACGTACGGGATGCGTCCCGAGTTGGTTTCAGGTAACGGTGGAACGGGTGGAACGGTGGAACGGTGGAACGGTGGGCCGGGTGGAAGGCGGAACGAAGCCGCTTGTCATTCCGAAGGAGCGCAGCGACTGAGGAATCTCCTGTCGTCCGGCTAGATCCCTCGCTTCGCTCGGGATGACAGCCGTGGAGTTGTCTTCCTTCCACCCTTCCACCCTTCCACCCTTCCACCCTTCCACCGCTTTCCGCCTTATCCACCTTCTCGTAGATCCTCCAGCGCCTCCCGCAATTCATGCCGGGCGCGGTGGATGTATGTCTTTACGGTTCCAAGCGGCAAATCGAGGGTCGCGGCGATCTCCTCGTACGAGCGCCCCTCCACGTGCCTCAGCATTATGCAGGATCGGTACTCCGGCCTCAGGCCGGAAATGGCCCGCTCGATCGACGTTCCCAGCTCCCGCGCCTCCATCTCGTCGAGCGCGGATTCCTGCTGGTCCACGACGTCGAAGCGGGTCGCCTCCACCGCGTCCGCCGTCTGGGCGTGCGGCGACCCGTCGATGCTCACGGTATCCAGCTGTCGCCGGCGCAGGTGATCGATCGCCACGTTGTTGGCGATCTTGAACAACCAGCTCGACAGCTTGAATTCCGGGCGGTACCGGTCGATGTGGTTCAGGACCTTGATGAACGTGTCCTGTGCCAGATCCTCGGCGAGCTCGCGATCCCGGACCATTCGGTAAATCAGCGAAAAGACCGGACGCTCGTAGCGCCGGATCAGCTCGCGAAACGCCGAGTCGCGGCCTTGCTGGGCCAGCGCGACGACATCGGCGTCCGGAAGATTGAGGAGGTCGAGGGCTGGGAGCACGAGTAGTCACAAACTACGCCCCGCCGGTGCTGCAAACCAGCCGCGTTGCCTTGCTTCACCTTCACACTACGGGCAACTTTCGCCCATGTCAGTCAGCGAGTTGGAGACGGCGGAAGCCCATGCGGCAGCCGCCGGCGGCGACGAAAAGCGCGCGTACGTCCAGCGCACCTTCTCGCAAATCGCGCCGCGGTACGATCTCCTCAATCACCTTCTCAGCTTCAACATCGATAAAGCGTGGCGCCGGAAGGCTATCGCCGCGCTCGGCTGGGAGCGTGCGCCCAACGGCGTCTACGTCGACCTCTGCGCCGGCACGCTCGACGTGTCGGCCGAGCTCGCGAAACGGCCAGGCTTTGCCGGACGCATCCTTGGCGCGGACTTCGCCGAGCCGATGTTGCGCGCGGGCGTCGGCAAATCGCCGACGTCGATCGTGTCGCCGGTGGCGGCGGACGCGGTGGACCTACCGCTACCCGACGCCAGCGCCTCGGGCGCGATCGTCGCCTTCGGAATTCGAAACGTCGCCGATCTCGATCGCGGGCTGCGCGAGGTCCACCGCGTGCTTGCGCCGGGAAAGCGATTCGTCATCCTCGAGTTCACCACGCCGCGCTCCGCACTCGTGCGCGCCGGCTATCACCTGTATTTCCATCACGTGCTCCCGCAGATCGGCGCGATCATCAGCGGCCACGGCACGGCGTACAAGTATCTTCCACGCTCGGTCGCCAATTTTCCGATCGAGGAAGCACTCGCTGACCGCATGCGCCGCGCGGGTTTCGCTGACGTCAATTGGAAAACGCTGACGCTTGGCGTTGCCGCAATCCACGTCGGCACCAAGCGCTGAATAGTGTGCTGACCGCTGCCCACCGACTGCTGCCCACAGGCTTTTGAATAATCTTTCTGAATTCATCGCGCAGCTCGATCAAGCCGGCGAGCTGATTCGCATCTCGCATCCGGTGTCGGTGAATCTCGAGCTGTGCGAGATCGCCGATCGCGTCATGAAACAACCGGGCGGCGGCAAAGCGCTGCTCTTCGAGCATCCCGTGCTCATGGACGGCTCGCGCTCGCAGTTTCCCGTCGCGATCAACCTCTTCGGCTCTCATCGCCGCATGGCGATGTCGCTTGGCGTCAAATCGCTCGACGAAGTCGGCGCGCGCATCACCGAGCTGCTCGAGATGAAGGTGCCTGAAGGTTTGATGGGCAAACTCTCGATGCTGCCGCGACTGCTCGAGGTGGGAAAATTTCCGCCGCGCATGAAACGCGGCGACGCGGCGTGCCAGGAAGTGATTTGGCGCGGCGATCAGATCGATCTCGGCAAGCTGCCGCTCGTGAAGTGCTGGCCCGAAGACGGCGGCCAGTACATCACGTTCCCGATGGTCATCACCCGCGACCCCAAGCGCGGCATTCGCAACGTCGGCATGTATCGCATCATGCAGACGGGTAAGAACACGCTCGCCATGCACTGGCAGCGCCACAAAGTCGGCGCGGCGCATTGGCGCGAGATGGCCGAGCGCGGCGAGAAGATGCCGGTGTGCATCGCACTCGGCGCCGATCCACCGTCGATGTACTCGGCGAGCGCTCCACTGCCGCCGACGATCGACGAGTTTCTCTTCGCCGGATTTTTGCGCGCGGAACCGGTGTCGCTGACGAAAGCGGTGACGTGCGATCTCGAGGTGCCGGCCGAGGCTGACTTCGTGATCGAGGGTTACATCGATCCTGCGGAAGCGTTGGTCATGGAGGGTCCGTTCGGCGATCACACTGGCTTCTACTCGCTGGCCGATCTATATCCGCAAGTGCACGTCACGGCCATCACGATGCGCAAGAATCCGGTGCTGCCCACGACGATCGTCGGCAAGCCGCCAATGGAAGACTTCTACCTCGGTCACGCGACCGAGCGCATCTTCCTGCCCTTGCTCAAGCTGACGATTCCCGAGATCGTTGATTATCACATGCCGGCGGAAGGCATCTTTCACAATCTCGTATTCGTCTCGATCAAGAAGGAATATCCCGGCCAGGCGTACAAGGTGATGAACGCGCTGTGGGGGCAGGGGCTCATGTCACTCGCGAAGGTGCTCGTGATCGTCGACTCGTGGGTCAACGTGCGCGACCCGCAGGACGCATGGTGGGTGGCGCTCAACAACATCGATCCCGAGCGTGACGCGCGCTTCACGATGGGTCCCGTTGACGTGCTCGATCACTCGAGTCGCTCGTTCACGTATGGTTCCAAGATGGGCCTCGATGCGACGCGCAAATTCCCGGAAGAGGGCTTCACGCGTGAATGGCCGGCGGTGATCGAGATGGACGACGCGACCAAGAAAAAGGTGGATGCGATGTGGTCCAAGCTTGGCATCGCGAGCTCGGGAGCTTCCCGGTGACGCACGCGCCGCGGCCGCCCGAGGCCGTGTCACACCCGCCACGCGAGGGGCAGACATTTGCCCACCGTGGCTCGCGGTGGCTCGTCTATGCCAATTTTGTAAAGTTGCCGCATACGTTGTTTGCCATGCCGTTTGCGCTCGTTGGCGTGGTGTTGGCGTCGTATCGCGCGCCGGTGACGTGGTCGATGATCGGCTGGATCGTGCTCGCGTTCACGTGTGCGCGCTTCGCGGCGATGGGCTTCAACCGCATCGTCGACCGCGAGATCGACGCGCGCAATCCGCGCACGCGGCAGCGCGAGATTCCGAGTGGCATGCTGCGCGTGACCGAAGCAGTGGCGGCAGTGACGGTGGCATCCGCGTTGTTCGTCTACGCGGCGTGGCAGCTCAACCCACTGTGTGCCGCGCTGTCGCCGGTCGCGCTCGGGTGGGTGTTCTTCTACAGCTACACCAAGCGCTTCACCCGGTGGTGTCACCTTGTACTCGGCGTCGGTATGTCGATCGCGCCGGTCGGCGGCTATCTCGCCGTGGTCGGCGCGTGGAGCCGGCCGTGGTGGTTGCTCGTGGTGCTCGCGCTCGCGGTGGCCACGTGGGGAGGCGGCTTCGACGTGCTGTACGCGCTGCAGGACGTCGCCTTCGACAAGAGTCAGCGCCTCTATTCGTTACCGGTCGCGCTGGGTGAGCGACGCGCGCTTGCCGTTGCACGCCTGCTGCACGTCGCAACGGTCGTTTGCCTCGCGCTCGTCGGTCTCGCGACGTTTGCCGGCACGCACAACGGTGCATTCTACGCACTTGGCGTCCTGATCGCGGCCGGACTGCTCATCTATGAGCATTCTCTCGTACGCGCTGACGACTTCTCGCGTCTCGATGCGGCATTTTTCATGATGAACGGCATCATCAGCATCACGTTCTTCGTATGTGTGCTCACTGAACGGTTGATTCACCAGCCTGTCGGTCTGTACGCGGTGTTGCGGCGGATTTCGTGAGCGCGAGTGGTGCCGTTGACGCACGACCGATTGTCGTCGCGATCACTGGCGCGTCGGGCGCGCCGTACGCGGTGCGGCTGCTCGAGGCGTTGATTGTCGCCGAGCGTCCCGTGCAGTTGATCGTGTCGAGTCATGGGTTCCGACTGCTGGAAACCGAAACAGACATCGCATCCATGGCAGCGTTGCGGGAGCGAGTTGGCGCGGCTGGATGGGACAAGTGGATCACGACCTTCGACGACAACGATCGCGGCGCGGCACCGGCATCGGGCTCCGCGCTCAATGCCGGAATGGTCGTGTGCCCGTGCTCGATGGGCACGTTGTCGGCGATCGCGGCAGGGTCATCGCGATCGCTCGTTGAGCGCGCAGCAGACGTGGCACTCAAGGAGCGTCGGCCGCTGTTGCTCGTGCCGCGCGAGACGCCGCTGAGCGCGATCCATCTCGAGAACATGCTCCGCGTCACGCGAGCGGGCGCCGTCGTAATGCCGGCCGCGCCGGGCTTCTATCATCGCCCGGAGTCGATAGTTGACTTAGTCAACTTTATGGTTGCGCGCATTCTCGACCATCTGCACGTGCCGCACGCGGTTGCGCCGCGCTGGGGTTCGACCGACGACGAATGACAGCGACGGCCGTGCGTACGATCGGGCTGATCTCGGATACGCACGGCCTCGTTCGGCCCGACGTGCACACGGCGCTCGCGGGCGTTGAGCTCATCCTGCACGCCGGCGATGTCGGCGGCGACGCGATTCTCGACGAGCTCGAGTTGATTGCGCCGGTGCGGGCGGTGTATGGAAATACTGATGCTCCCGGCGATCCGCGTTTGGCGCCGGCGATCGACATCGAGATCGACGGTGTGCGCATTCACGTCAGTCACGGGCACGAAGTCGGCGCACCGACGCCCGCGAAGCTGTTGGCGCGATACAGCGCGGACGTGATCGTCTACGGACACACGCACAAGCAGCTCGTGGTCGAAGCGGAAGGGCGTTGGGTGATCAATCCAGGCGCCGCGGGACAGCGGCGATTCGATCTGTTGCCGTCGGTGGCGCGGATGACGATCGACGGCGGACAGGTCTCAGTGGAGTTGATCGAGCTGGCCGTCTAGGGGAACCGCGAATCGCCACTCCGTTTCATTCGTTCGATTCGTCATTGTTCCGTTATGGTCGGACCGGCGGCAGTTGAGCGGAGTGAAATCCCGCGAAGCAGCCGTAACGATTTGATGAGACGGATCGAACGGACGAAACGAAAACTGACGGATTGTGCGGCGGGCAAATCCTGACGCTCTATCGTGTCACGCATTGCCGGCCACTCGACCTGGACGCCCGTAACCTTTGGACGCGAAGAACAGCACAAAACGCGCGAATGAACGCGAATAAGGCGCAAGGCTCGCGCGCGCGTAATTGATCTGGTTTATTCGCGCGTTTTCGCGTTCATGTGCAGGTCTTCGCGTTCAATCAGTGCCCACCATACCTGCGATCGAACCAGACGCTGCCACGCTGCCACTGCGCCGCGTAGATGAAGTCGGCCGCTGATCTCTCGACCCGCTGCACAATTCTCATCGTGAGCCGCATCCCGATCGTGTTCGCGTCGGCGCGAATCCATCGCCAAGTACAGCGCTTCGCGAGCTAGACGACTTTGAAGTGCGAGACAGGATACAGGAAGTCGTCGCCGGAATCGTCGACGATGCGGTAGAAGGACCCCTTTCCTTCGACGCCGAGCATCTCGTAGATCTTCCCGAGCGTGAGGTCGTGGCAACCGCCCGGCTCGTCACAACCCGGATAGACGAGCCACGGCTTCGTGCTGATGCACTGAATCAGTGTCGTCGGTTGCCACGAGATGGTCATCGGCGCTCCACGGTGTCCGCTACGCGCGAGATGCGCGTCGTGCATTGCTAGTGCAGGAGGCGCGCCAACCTAGTGTTAGTGTCTGCGACGCCAGCGATTTACGGCGCCGACGTCACGATGCGACGGCGAGCGGAGCGGTCTGCCCAGTCGCGCTTGTACGCTCGAGCTCTTCCGGAAAACGACGGAACCACGACGACAGCAGTAACAACTCGTCGATCTCGTGCGTCGGAATCTGCGCCGTCTCGCGCTCGACGGGCGTGAACACTTGGTCGATCAAGCCAGCCAATGCCGCGGCATCGGTGGGCGTCTTCGGCATGGGCGATTCAGCCCGGACGCGCCCGCGACGGACGAGGTAGATGCGATCGTCGCCGTCATGGCCGGGCACCGAATACGCGAACGACAGGGTCTCGACCGCAAAGCGCAGCCTCGCGAACTGGCCGCGCAGCGCCTCGAGCCGCTTGAGCTTGTCGCGCTGGACCGCCGCCCGTTCGTACTCGAGGCGCTCGCTCGACGCTTCCATCTCGCGACGGAGATGCTCGAGCGGCCCGTCGTCGACGCCGTCGAGAAATGCGCGCGCAAGCCCCAGCCGCTCATCGTACTCGTGGACCGTACATCCGCCGACGCACGGGCCGAGGCACTTCTTCACCTCGAAGCGAATACAGCCCGGCGTGCGTGGAAAGGTCGAAAACAATTCCGGCTGATCTGCGAAGTGCATGCGCTGATCGGTCGCGCAATCGCGAAGACCCAGCACGTCATTGAGCTCGCGAACCGCTTCGCCGACGCCCATCGCGCCCATGAACGGGCCGTAATAGACAGACGAGTCGTCGGTGCCCGGCCCGCGAACCACCACGAGCTTGGGCGCCGGCCCGCGCACGATCTTGATGAAACAGTAATTTCGGCCGTCGCGCTTCATCGACACGTTGAAGCGCGGCCGGTACCGCTTGATCAGCCGCAGCTCCTGCAGCAGTGCCGCAAACTCGCTCGGCACATAGTCCCACTCGATCAGGTCCGCGCCGCGCAGAATGCGCGCACCTTTGTCCTCGGGGAAGGTGCAGCGAAAGTAGCTGAGCAGCCGCGAGCGAAGCCGCTTCGACTTGCCGACGTAGACGATCTCGCCGTCGTCGGAAATCATTCGGTACACACCAGGCCGATCGGTCGCGTTGTCGCGCACGTGCGATCGCATGACGGCGATCTGCGCGTCCGGCGTCGGCGGACGGAGGAGCTTCAGCTTTGACAGTGCGCGCATAACACCGTCGTTCGTCCATCGATGGCGTGCGTCCCGATCAAACGCCGGCCGCAGCGCAAACACGGCTCGCCTTCGCGACCGTACGCCGCCAAATGCTCGACGAACCCGCCGCGGCCGCCGCTCGCGTCGCGATAGTCGCGGAAGCTCGTGCCGCGCAGCGCGATCGACTCGGTCAGCACGTTCACGATCGCATCGCGCAGATCACTCGCCTCAGCGGCGGTAACGGAGCCAGCTTCGCGCGACGGGTCGATCCCGGCGCGCCAGAGTGCCTCGTTCGCGTAGATGTTGCCGATTCCGGCGAGATGTCGCTGATCCATCAACACTTTCTTGATTGCCTGGCGCGAGGCCCGAAGAAGTACCGATAGATGCTCCCCGGTGAACGCCGGGTCAAGTGGCTCAATGCCAAGCTTCGCTGTGTACGCGGCGAACCGTTGCGCGGGCATGAGCTCGACGGTGCCGAGCCGACGGATGTCGCGATAGTGGACGGAGCGGCCGTCGGCGAGCAGGAACTCGATCGTCGAATATTGCCGCTCGCGGTCCGGAAGCTCGCCTGTGTCGATGAGCAGACCGCCCGTGAACCGTGGCTGCACGACGAGCCGCTCGTCGGTCGACAGATCGATCACGATCAACTTGGCGCGGCGCCAGCAGCGAACGATCGTGGCGCCCGATAGGCGCTTTTTCAGCGCTGCCGGCGAGATGTCGCGAAGAACATCCGGTTTGGTGATGACGACGTCGACGATGCGGGCGCCGGCGACCTCTCGCTCGAGGTCGCGGGCGATCGTCTCAGTCTCAGGAAGCTCCGGCACGCCGAGCGAGCTCCCGCCACCCGATGTCGGTGCGGAACTGCTTTCCGTCGAAGTCGATCTGGGCCGCGAATTCCTGACTGAGGCGTTGCGCGTCGTCGAGTGACGGCGCCAAACCGGTCACGGTCAA
Source organism: Gemmatimonadaceae bacterium (assembly GCA_036499625.1). Taxonomy (GTDB): domain Bacteria; phylum Gemmatimonadota; class Gemmatimonadetes; order Gemmatimonadales; family Gemmatimonadaceae; genus JAQBQB01. The sequence goes on along the minus strand of DASYDJ010000055.1, from coordinate 65,578 downwards.
CACTCGGCCGCCTGCCGTCACGAGCGTTCCGTCCGCCGTTCGCTTCGTGCCAGCGTGAAAGACGATGACGTCCGACGGCACGCTTGGAATGGTGATCGCGCCGCCGCTGCGAACGTTCTCCGGATATCCAGGCGCGGCGAGTACGGTTGTGACGGCGGCGCGCGCGGTGTCCAGACGCACGCCCCGTGGCAACGCATCACCGCGAGCAATCGTGAACATCAATTCGCTCAACTGCGCATCGTTCGGCAGCGCCGGTAGTACGGCTTGCGTTTCCGGATCGCCAAACCGGCAATTGAACTCGATCACACGCGGGCCGTGCTCGGTGAGCATCAAGCCGACGTAGAGCAGGCCTTTGAAGGGCGTGCCGCGTTCGCGCATCGCGGCAAGCGTCGGTGTCACGACTGTAGCCAGCACCTCGTCGATCAATTCCGGATTCTGCTCGACGAGCGAGACCGGACAATACGCGCCCATTCCACCGGTGTTCGGGCCGTGATCGCCGTCCAGGAGTCGCTTGTGATCCTGCGCGGCCGGCAGCGGCACCATGCGCTCGCCGTCGGTCAGCACGAACACCGACAGCTCTTCGCCCTCGAGGAACTCCTCGATCAGGATCGTTGCGCCGGCATCGCCGAAGGCGTTCTCCTCGAGCATGCCGCGGGCGGCCGATTGTGCCTCGTCAACAGCCTGGCAGACGATCACGCCTTTGCCCGCGGCGAGGCCTGATGCTTTCACTACGACGGGCGCGCCGAGCTCGGCGATCGCAGCGAACGCTTCGTCGACCGTCGTACACGTCAACGCGCGGCCGGTCGGAACTCCGGCCTCGACCATGAGCATTTTAGAAAACGCTTTCGACGTCTCGAGCATAGCGGCGCCGCGCGTCGGGCCAAAGATCGGCAGGCCGGCATCGAGAAAGGCATCGGCGAGTCCGGCGGCGAGCGGCGCTTCGGGTCCAACGAGCGTCCAGTCGACGGCGCGGTCGCGTGCGAGTTGCAGCAGTCCCTGCACGTCTGTCACGCCAATTGCCACACACGTCGCCAGCTCGGCGATGCCTGGATTTCCCGGTGCCGCAATGATTTCGATTGATGGATCTTCCTGTCGCAGGCGCCAGGCGAGCGCGTGTTCCCGCCCGCCGGCGCCCACGAGTAATACTTTCATCGATTTCGCCATGCAGAGGTTACAGCGTCGCGTGCGCGACCCAGGCCATCCTTGAACTGATCCACAGTCTCGCGGGTCTTCGCACCATAATAGCCGGCAGCGTCCGCGTAGTCTTCGCTGAGCGGACCACCGTCGTTCGCGCCGCGACGCAGATAGTCGCCAGCGAGAATCTTCTCATAGCCGCCACCGCGATGCCACCGCAGCAGCTCGGCAGCGCGCACCGTGTGCATTGGATGCGTGCGCATGACGGTGTTCAAGATCTTGAGCACCGTGTCCCACGCATCGCCGCCCGTCTCGTACTGCTCGGCCTGACGAATGAACTCTTCGACGCGGAGCTCGTCGCCGTATTCCTTGCCACCGGCGAGCTTCATCTCGGTGCTCATCACCGTGTTCAAATCCTGCACGGTGAGTAACCCGGCACGGTCGGCTGAGAATTCGCTCTTGCGATACCACTCGAGGAGCGCGAGCTGGAACGGGAAGATCGCCGCCGCGGCGAGGAAAGGCAGGTTGCTCACGCCGAAGTACATGAGGATGATCGCGATCGTCGTGTAGACCGGATGCCCGCTCATGATGTGCCCGAGCTCGTGGCCGAGGACGGAGCGAAGCTCTTCGTCGTTCAACGTCTCGAGCATGCCCGAGTTGATGACGACGAACGGCTTGTCGAAACCCACGGCCATCGCGTTCACGAGAGGCGTCTGCGTGACGTACAGCTCGGGCCGATCCGGCCAGTCCAACGTCTCGAGCACCTCGGTCCACATCGCGTTCAGCTTGGGCCGCTGGCCGGCGGTGACCTTCACCGCGTCGCCAAGAAAGAGCTGCCGAATCCCGCGTTCGCCAAAGAAGCCGGCGATCTTTCGCACGATCTCATCGAATCCGGGAATGGCCCGGAGCGTGTTGAGTGCAGCGCGGTCGGCGGGATGCTCCCAGGAGCGCGAGGAGATCTGTGTGAGCGGGACGCGAGGCATGATCGTAGGGGCGAGGGTTGAGGGACGACCTGCAGTCCCTACGCAGCACCACTCTTGATAGTGTCGCGCTTCTTGGCACCGGCCGCGCTCCGGCCGGGAAGCTTCTCGAACGCCTGCTCGAGATCGGCCAGCAGGTCGCCAACGTCCTCGACGCCGCAGGAGAGGCGCACCAGACCGTCGCTGATGCCCATCGCGGCGCGGAGGTCGGGCGGAACCGAAGCGTGCGTCATTCCGGCCGGCTGGCTGATGAGTGATTCCACACCGCCCAGCGATTCCGCCAACGCGAAGATGCGAACGTGCTCGAGAAGGTGCGCGGCGCGCTCACGAGTCCCCATCTCTACGCTGATCATGCCGCCGAAGCCCGTCATCTGGCGCTTGGCGAGCTCGTGCTGTGGGTGCGTGGGCAAGCCGATATAGAACACGTTCTCCGGACCGACCTGCTCCGCGAGCCACTTGGCGATCTCACGGCCGTTCGCGTCGTGCTGGCGCATCCGAAGATGCAGCGTCTTGGTGCCGCGCAGGGCCAGCCATGCGTCGAACGGACCTGCAACCGCGCCCGCCGCGTTGTGAATGAACTGGAGGCGCTCGGCGAGACCGTCGTCGCGGACCACGACGCAGCCACCGACCATGTCGCTATGGCCGTTTAGATACTTCGTCGTCGAGTGAAAGACGAGGTCGGCGCCCAGCTCCAGCGGTCGCTGGAAATAGGGCGACGCAAAGGTGTTGTCGACGATCAAGAGCGCCCCGCGCCGATGCGCGATGTCCGCGACCGCGGCGATGTCCGTCAGGCGCATCAGCGGATTGCTTGGCGTCTCGACGATGATTGCGCGGGTGGCGGGTGTCATGGCGTCGGCCACTCGCTGCGGATCGCGCGTATCGACGTACGAGAACGTCAGGCCGAAATGCTGCAGAATCTTGTCAAACAAACGGAAGGTTCCGCCGTACACATTCTCGGCGCACACGATATGGTCGCCGGCCCGGAACAGCTTCATGATCGAGTCGAGGGCGCCCATGCCACTGGCGAAAGCGAAGCCATGGAGGCCATTCTCTAGCGCGGCTACGTTTCGCTCGAACGCCTCGCGCGTCGGATTCTTACCGCGCGCGTACTCATATCCTTTGTTCCGGCCCAACCCTTCCTGCACGTAGGTTGAAGTCAGATAGACCGGCGTCATGATTGCGCCCGCGAGCGGATCGGGGCGCTGGCCGGCGTGAATCGCCCGGGTGCCAAATCCCGTGGCGCTGTCCTCATCAAAAACGCGTGTCATGACGATACTCTTGTCCTTGAGGTGTGCGGAAGTTAATCGTGCGCCCCATGGGCCGTAACTGAACCGACTGGATGACCGCTCCCGAAACCGCACCGTTTTGCCTGATCGTTGACGACGAGCCGCGCCTGCGCCAGGTGATGGTGCATCTCATGCGCAGCGACGGATTCCAGTGCGTCGAAGCCGGCAACGGCATCGAGGCGCTCGAACAGTTGGCGAAAGTCCAGGTGACGCTGGTCCTCAGCGATCTTCGCATGCCGAAGATGGACGGCTTCGAACTGCTGCGGGAGATTCGCGATCACTATCCCGACGCGGCCGTCGTGATGATCACCGCCGTCGCCGACGTGGAGATCGCGGTGAATTGTCTCGCGATCGGCGCCGCCGATTACGTCATCAAGCCGTACCAGCTCGAGGACGTGCGCGCACGCGTTGCACAGGCGCTCGAGAAGCGGCGCCTCATTCTGGAAAATCGCGCCTATCGCGAGAGTCTCGAGGAGCGCGTGCAGCAGCAGGCGCGGCGCCTCGAGGAGCTCTTTCTCGCCAGCGTGCAGTCGCTGGCCGAGGCGCTGGAACTCAAGGATCCGTACACGCGCGGACACTCGATTCGCGTGAGCCAGTACTCGAGCGTCATCGCGCGCGGGATGGGCCTCACCGGCGAGATGCTTCGGCAAATCGAGCTCGGCGGGCACGTCCATGACATCGGCAAGATCGGCGTACGCGAGACGGTGTTGAACAAGCCGGACCGTCTCACGGCGGAAGAATACCAGCACATCATGACGCACCCAGTGCTGGGCTGGCGCATTCTTGCGCCGCTCCTGGGCGATACGCCAAACGCGCTCAACATCGTGCGCTCGCACCACGAGCGGTTCGACGGGCGCGGTATTCCCGACGGGTTGTCCGGTACGGAGATCCCACTCGAGGCGCGCATTGCCGCCGCGGCCGACGCGTTCGACGCGATGACGAGCGACCGTCCCTACCGCGCCAGTGAGATGACGCTCGATCTCGCGGTCGCGGAGATTCGCCGGTGCAGCGGATCCCAATTCGATCCGGCCGTGGTCGAGGCGCTCGTTGCGGCGGCTGAGCGCGGAGAGATCCAGTTGTTACCGCGCACGGGCATGCACCCCATGGCGACGGCCAAAGTTTAAAGAATCGTAATAGTCGGCGGGTGTTGGGCTGCGCTGAGGTCAGCACCGGCTTCGGTGAGGTCGTAGCCGTGGCGCAACACCGTTCCCGTCGCATCGTACCACTGATTTTGCAACACGGCTGAGACCTGCGCGCCGCTGCAAATGCTCGTGCGCAACGCTCCTAGCCCGCCACGGGTGCCGCGTGCCTTCATCGCCGCCACGAGCGCCTCGAAAACGGCCGGCTCTCCTACCACTTCGGTGATCTCGCCGGCGGCAATCAGTTCGAGCGACCGCGTCGGGTCGACATGCGGCATCGTGAGAACAGAGGCGCCGCAGAGCAACGGCGCGATCGCCGCGACTGTGAACCCGAACAACTGACTGAACGGCAGCAGCGCCAGCACGCGATCATGGTGCGTGTTGCCGACCGCGGCCAACGTCGAGCGTGCGTCGGTCAAGAGTGTCTTGTGCGAGACCACGACCGCACTCGGTCGTTCCGACATCGAGGTGTAGACGATCACCGCCTCATCGTCGCTGCCGTCGACTTCGGTATCGCCTTCGATCGAGAGCCCGTGATGCGAGCCTAAATCGACCTCGCGAGTGGCGCCGTCGATCGATACGCGCGCCGACTGTACGCCGTCGTCGAGGATGACTCGCGGGAATGCGTCCGGGAGCTTGGCGGCGAGCACGGAATTGGTGAACACCGCGCCAACGCGCGCGTCCGTGAGTTGATAAGAGATCTCTAACGGCGCGGTCAGCGGATTGATCAGCACGGCGCCGCGCCCTTCGCACGCCGCCAGCGCGACGAAAAACTGCGGCGACGTAGGAAGGAAAATGGCCGCGCGCTTGCCGCTGAGCGTGCGGACGAGCGGAGCGCTCCGCTGAAGGAGCGTGAGCCCGGCGGCCACGAGTTGTTGAACTTCGTATTCGTCGACACGCCCGCCGCGGGCGGCGAGGGCGAGGGGAAGGAGCGAGTAAGGATTCAGCACTTTGGGAATAACGGGGGAACGGTGGAAGGGTGGAAGGGTTGTCATTCCGACAGGAGCGAAGCGACCGAGGAATCTCGTGTCGTCCGGCTAGATCCCTCGCTGTCGCTCGGGATGACAGGGTAGTGTTGCAACCCTTCAACCCTTCCACCGTATCCACCATTCCACCGCGCCGCAGGCGCTTTACCTTTCGCCACCTCCGGAGGTGTCATGGCGTACGATGGTTTGATGATTGGCGTATCGGGAATTCGTGGACGCGTCGGCGAAGCGCTGACGCCGGAAGTCGTCGCGAAATTCGCTGCGGGATTCGGCGCATGGGCCACTCGGCGCGGCGGCTCGAAGAGTGTCGTTGTCGGTCGCGACAGTCGCGTGTCCGGGCCGCTCTTTCACCGGGTCGTATTGTCAGCGCTGGAGTCGGTCGGCTGCACGGTGATCGACATCGGGCTCACGACCACGCCAACCTGTCAACTGGCGGTCGAGCACCATCATGCCGCGGGTGGTCTCATGATCAGCGCGAGCCACAACCCGATCGAGTGGAACGCGCTCAAGTTCATCGGACCAACGGGCCTCTTTCTCGAGAACGCCGAAGGCGTGGAGATGCGCGCGTTGGTCGAGAGCGGAATTCCGCGCGCAGCGTGGGATCATCTCGGCCACGTCGAGATCGACGACCGTGCCGTTCAGCGACACATCGAACGTGTCTTAGCGATACCGTACGTCGACGTCGACGGCATTCGCGCGCGGAAGTTCAACGTCGCGCTGGACTGCGTGCGCGGCGCCGGCGCGATCATCATGCCCGAGTTGCTGCAACGACTTGGCTGTCACGTGACCGCGATCAATCTCGAGACCGACGGCCGCTTTCCACGCGCACCGGAGCCTGTTGCCGAGAACCTCGGCGAACTGGAACGGCTCGTGCTTGGGTCCGGTGCGGCGGTGGGCTTCGCGGTGGACCCCGACGTCGATCGGTTGGCGCTCGTGTCGGACGCGGGCAAAGCGATCGGTGAGGATTTCACGCTCGCCCTCGCTGCTCGGTTGGTCCTGCGGCACAGAAAGGGACCACTCGTCACGAACCTCTCGACGAGCCGGATCATGGAAGACGTAGCGTCGGCGGCGGGTGTGCAGGTGATTCGGGCGCCGGTCGGCGAAGTGAATGTGGCGATCCGCATGCGCGACGAGCGGTCGCCAGTCGGTGGTGAAGGGAACGGCGGCGTCATTCTGGGCGAGATGCATCTCGGGCGCGACGCACCCGTTGGCGCGGCGCTCGTGCTCCAGTTGTTGCACGAAGAGAATCGGCCGCTGTCGCAGATCGTTGCGTCTCTGCCGCGGTATGTGATCGTCAAAGACAAGCTCGACCGTCCAGATGCTAGCCTGGACTCCGTGTATGACGCGCTGCGTTCAGCGTTCTCAGACGCGACCGTGGACACGCAGGATGGCCTGCGGCTATCGTGGCCGGACCGATGGGTGCACGTTCGTCCGTCCGGAACGGAACCGATCGTGCGAGTAATTGCCGAGGCGCCGACTGAGGCCGAAGCGCTGGAGCTCGTTGGGCGCTCGCGGGCGCCTCTGGATGCGCTGACCGCGTAACCCGCGTAACACTCACGAAGGAACTCGAGTATGTGTGGAATCGTTGGATACGTCGGAGATCGCGCTGCTACGAGCCTGCTGATCGACGGCCTGAAGCGTTTGGAGTACCGTGGCTACGACTCGGCTGGCATTGCCATGGAGAACGGCAATGGCCTCGAGACGCGAAAGGCCAAGGGAAAAATCTCGATGCTCGAGAACGTCGTGAAAGGCAAACCCATTCACGGCACCGTCGGCATCGCGCACACGCGTTGGGCCACGCACGGCGTTCCGAATGAGTGCAACGCACACCCGCACGTCGACTGCACGGGCACCATCGCGGTCGTTCATAACGGCATCATCGAGAACTACATCGCGCTGCGCACGGTGCTCAAGGAAAAAGGGCACACGTTCGTGTCGGAGACGGACACCGAAGTGTTGGCGCACCTCATCGAGGAGCATTTCGAGACGACGCTCGAGGATGCGGTGATGGACGCACTCAATCTCGTGGAAGGGACGTACGGCATCGCCGTGGTGTCGAGCCGCGACAAGGACAAGATCGTCGCGGCGCGGAAGGGAAGCCCGCTGCTGATTGGTGTTGGCGAGGGCGAGTACTTCGTCGCCAGCGACGTCGCGGCCATTCTCGCGCATACTCGTGAAGTCGTCTATCTCGACGACGGCGAGGTCGGCGTGATCACCCGGAGCGGCTTCAACGTGTGCGACCTGCGCGCGCGTCCGGTCCGCAAGGGCGTGAGCCGTATCGACTGGGATCTCGACCAGATCGAGAAAGGCGGCTTCGCGCACTTCATGCTCAAGGAAATCTTCGAGCAGCCGCAGACGATCACCAACACCATGCGCGGCCGGCTCGTCGTCGAGGACGGCTACTCCAAGCTCGGCGGCATGAACATCACGCGCGAGGAGCTCGAGAAGATCGACAGCGTCATCATCACCGCGTGCGGTACGAGCTGGCACTCGGGATTGATCGGCGAGTTGATGATCGAGGAGAATGCGCGCATTCCAGTGGAGACGGAGTACGCATCCGAGTTCCGCTACCGGAATCCGATCGTCACGCCGAATTGCCTGTGCGTGGTGATTTCGCAGTCCGGTGAGACGGCCGACACGCTCGCCGCCATGCGCGAAGCGAAGCGACGCGGCGCGCAGACCCTCGGGCTCGTGAACGTCGTCGGTTCGACGATTGCGCGCGAAGACGACGGCGGCGTGTATCTGCATGCCGGTCCGGAAATCGGCGTGGCGTCGACCAAGGCGTTCACAAGTCAGGTCATCGCGCTCGCGCTGCTGATGCTCAAGTTCGCGCGGCGCCGCGACATGTCGGTGGCACGCGGCCGCGAGATCGCGATGGCGATGGAGGCGCTGCCCGGACAGGTGCAGCAGATTCTCGATCGCGCGCCGGAAATGGAAGCCATCGCCGAGCAGTTCAAGGACGCATCAAACTTTCTTTATCTCGGCCGCGGCTACAACTTCCCGGTCGCGCTCGAAGGCGCGCTCAAGCTCAAGGAAATCAGCTATATCCACGCCGAGGGCTATCCGGCGGCGGAGATGAAGCATGGGCCGATCGCGCTGATCGACGACAACATGCCGGTGGTGTTCATCGCACCGCACGACTCGGTGTTCGACAAGGTCGCGTCGAACATCCAAGAGGTCAAAGCACGCGGCGGCAAGGTCATATGCATCACCAGCCGCGACGAGCCGGCGCTCAAGGGCCTCATCGACTTCGAGTTTCGGGTTCCGGAAACAGTCGACATGCTCTATCCGATCCTCACCATCATTCCGCTGCAATTGCTCGCGTACTACATCGCGACCAAGCGCGGGCTGGATGTCGATCAACCGCGCAACTTGGCGAAGTCGGTGACAGTAGAGTGACCGCGGCGCGCTTGTCGTCGGGGCGACGCAACCATACGTTTCCGCCCTGATTGCACGGTCCTGCCACTCTTCTGCTGTCTTCGACATATGCGCTGGTTTCACCGAGCCGCAGCTCTCCTGCTGTGTACTATCCCCGTCGCCGCGGCTCGCGGGCAGGCGGACGATCAGTTCTCGCCGTCCGTTCACGCCATGCTCTTTGGCGACGCGACCTACATCGCCACCGATCGAAAGATCCCGGCCGGCTTCGCGCTCGGGCAGCTCGTTGGACACCTCAATGCCTCGTTGAGCGACCATCTCACGTTCTTTACTGAACTGAGCGCCACCGCGCAGCCAACGGGCTACGCGTTCGAGGTCGAGCGTTCCATTTTGCGCTACGACTTCAACGACGCCGTCAAAATTTCCGTGGGCAGATATCACACGCCCATCGGCTACTGGAACACGGCATTTCACCATGGGTCGTGGCTGCAAACCACGGTGTCGCGCCCTGAGATGATCAAGTTCGGCTCGCAGCTCATTCCCACGCACTTCGTCGGCGCGTTCGCCGAGGGGAATTTGCCGTCGGGCGACCTTGGGCTCTCGTACATGCTCGGCGTCGGCAACGGCCGCGGCTCAACGATCTCGCGCGGCGGCGATGCCGGCGACAACAACAGCGCCCGTGCGATCAGCGCATCGCTTTTCGCGCGGCCCATCTCGATCTATGGTCTTCAAGTCGGCGCCGGCTATTACCACGACCGCGTCACACCGCCGCTCACGGCCGGTGCGAATGAGGGCATCAGCTCCGGCTACGTCGCGTGGGAACGCGAGCGGCCGGAGGTGATCGTCGAGTACGAACGCATCGACCACGATCCAATCCTCGCCGGACCGTCAACGACAAATCACACGGGCTATGCACAGTTCGGGTATCGCTTGTCCGGTGTGGCGCACGAGTGGAAGCCGTACGTCCGCGCCGAGCGTGTGTCGACGGCGGCGAACGACGTGATCTACGGTCCGCTCGATCTCGGATACACAGGGTTCATCGCGGGTACGCGGTACGACTTCGAGCAGTACGCCGCGCTGAAGGCAGAATTCCGTCGCGAAAAATTTCAAGGCTTCGGCTGGTCGCGCGGACTGTACGTACAAGCCGCGTTCACGGTGCCGGACCTTGGCGGCGGCGATCACAACTCGATGCAGAAGTGAAGCTGATGCGCCCAGTCGTTCTATTCACGTTGCTCATGGCGGCGCTCGGAGTGAGCGCCGCACCCGCGGCGGCTCAAGCCGCGCCCAAGCAGACGATCGCGATCGTCGTCAACGCGCAGTCGCCAATTAGCGATCTGTCATTTGCCGAGCTTCGAAAGATTTTCATGGGCGATCAGCAGTTTTGGGCCGATCGCTCGAAGGTGACGCTGCTCGTGCGCGCGCCAACAGCGCGCGAACGCGCGACCGTCCTCGACAAGATCTACAAGATGGACGAGGATCAGTTTCGGCAGTATTGGATTGGCAAAATGTTCCGCGCGGAAGTCGCCGGAGGTCCCAAGATCGTGTACAGCACGGACATGGCGCTGAATCTCATCGCGACCATCAAGGGCTCGATCACCTTCGTGCCGGCGGCATCGGTGACTGGCGACGTGAAAGTGCTGCGCATCGACGGCAAGTTGCCGTCCGATCCCGGCTACATACTCAAGTAGCGGCGTCATGGCGGAGCGACGCTGGAAAATCCGGAAGCCCAAGTGGCTGGGCGAAGTGGTCATCCAGTCGCTGGCGATCGTGTTCAGCATTCTGCTCGCGCTTTGGACCGACCAGTGGAAAGAGAACCGTAAGAGTCGCGAGCTATCGGTCATCTCGCTCAGAAATTTTCTGACCGAGATTCAGCAGAACGAAAATCGACTCGACGACGCGTTGCCGTACCATAAAGGCCTGCAAACGATGCTCGTGCAGCTCGACTCGTCGCACGCGATTCGCACTCCCTCCGAGTTTCAGAACGAGGTTGGCATCGACGGATTGCGGGCGCCGGCGCTTCTGCAAACCGCGTGGCTGACCGCCGTAGCGACGGGCGTGTTGACGAAGCTGGACTACGAGACCGTGTCGGCGCTCTCGCTCACGTACACGCTCCAGGACCGGTTTCGCGAGGATACGAGAACTGGCATGCAGTCCGTCGTGGCGGCGAGCAACTTCGGTCCGGGCGGCGCGGCGCCGGCCGTCGAAACGGCGAAGAACTACATCGGTGAGGTCGTGACGAGTGAGGATGAACTTCGCTCGGCCTATGCCGTGGCGGAGGGTGTTGTGCGGAAAAAGCTCGAATCCATGGTGCCGCCCAGCGAAATCCCGCCGCAGCCTGATTCGGCCTCAGCTGCGAAGAAAAAAGGGACTTGACGGATTTCACTATCGACTGTACTATTCATACTTGAATCAAATGGGCGCGGAACCGACAGTTGCTGAGGGATCCGGCGACAAGACGATCTTTTCGCTGCTGCATGCCGCCCGGACACTCGAGGACAAGCTCGAGGCGGCGCTCGGGACGGCTGGACTGTCAGGGCCCAAATTTTCGGTGCTCAGCGAGCTCGTGTCGTCGGGACATCCGCTCTCGTTGAGCGAGTTGGCGGCGCGCCTGAGCTGTGTCCGCTCCAACATGACGCAGCTCGTGGACCGGCTCGAGGCGGAGGCTTTGGTGCAGCGAGTGAGCTGCCCCAACGACCGTCGCGCGGTCAACGCGGCAATCACCGACCTGGGTCGCGAGCGCCAGGCAGCTGGTGCCGAAGCGGTCGCCCATTTGCACGCGGAGTTCGCGGCGGCTGTGTCGCCTGCGGACCGTGAAGCGCTGAAACGGATGCTGTCGGCGCTGGGCTAGGGAGTTTTTTTTGGACACGATGTTCACATATGAATTTTCGATATACCAACAGTACAGCAGTAACAAACTCAGCACTCATCACCGAAACGGAGTAGACCATGACCGCCGCAGCTACTGAAAATGCCACGAGCACCTGGAACGTCGACGCCGCCCATGCGGAGCTTGGATTCGCCGTCCGCCATCTCATGATCTCGTCCGTGCGCGGCCGGTTTGGCGCGGTCACCGGCAGCGTGACGCTCGACGAGAAGCATCCCGAGTCCGCCAAGATCGACGTCACGATCGACGTGACCTCTGTCGATACCCGACAGGAGATGCGCGACAACCACCTCCGCTCGGCCGATTTCTTCGACGTCGCCAATCACCCGACCATGCACTTCGTGAGCACGAAGGTCGACGGCGACATTGCGAGCGAGTTCCGCGTGACTGGCGACCTGACGATCCGCGGCGCGACGCATTCCGTCACGCTCGACGTGACGAATGAGGGCCGGGTGAAGGATCCGTGGGGCAATGACCGCGTCGGCGTGCACGCGACCGGAAAGATCAAGCGCAGCGACTTCGGCTTGACCTGGAATCAAGCGCTCGAGGCAGGCGGCGTCGCGGTTGGCGACGAGGTCAAGCTTTCGCTGGACGTGGAGCTGGTGCGCCAAGCGGCTGCAGCCTAATCGCGTACGATCACGCAACGAAAAAAAAGCCTCCGGTCTCGAATCATCGAGATCGGAGGCTTGTTGCTGAACGCCATCGAAATGGAACGACCGCTCACTCGCGAAGCGTGAACCCTTTGGACCGCAGGTAGCGCTGCTCGCCGAGGATGCCGGAGAAGGTGATGCCCGGCGCGTCGAGAATGAGCACGACCATGCCGCCGTCCGACCGAAGCACCTGGCCGCTGACCTCGACGGACTCGCCACGCCGGAATTGGATCACGCCTTCCATCGGCGTTCCGGCCATGAAGACGCGGCGGTCTCTGACCTCGAAGCGAAGTCCGAGCTCAGAGCAATCGATGACCTCGTACACAGACCGACCCACCTCGAAGGCGGGCCGCTCGGTGAGCGGATAAACGATGCGAAAGTGCGCTCGGCGGGAGGCGTCGGTCATTTGCGGCGACTGCTGTACGTGTTCCACGATGTAGTACGACGCTGAGGTTGTCAAAGGCGTAACCAGAGCCCAGCGCGCCGTCGTCGGCGTGCTGCTAGCTTATCGCGTTCCGTACACGGGCTCCGACTCCAAACCGCATCGATGAGAGTTCTTCTTCAGCGCGTATCCCGAGCTGAGGTGCGCGTGGGAACGCGCGTCACCGGACGAATTGGCCGTGGAGTCCTGCTCCTTGTCGGGCTGACCCATTCCGACGGGGAGACTGAACTGCAATGGATGGCTGAGAAGATTATCGGCTTGCGAGTGTTCGCAGATAAGGATGAGAAGATGAATTTGTCCCTCGCCGACGTCGGGGGCGCCATTTTGGTGGTTTCACAGTTCACGCTGTACGGCGATGCCTCGAAAGGGCGGCGGCCGAGCTATATCGACGCTGCCCGTCCGGAGGCCGCTTTGCCGCTCTACGAGCGATTCCTGGCGATTCTGAAGGAGCGCGGCCAACCGGTCGAAGCCGGCGAATTCGGCGCCATGATGGACGTCGATCTGGTGAACGATGGCCCGGTCACCTTGTGGCTCGAGCGATGACCGAGCCGCGAGTCATTCTGGCCTCGGCGTCGCCGCGACGGCGCGAGCTGCTGGCCCTGGTCGGTATTCGACACGAGGTCCTGCCGGCCAATATCGATGAGTCGTACCAGCAGGGCGAAACGCCGCGCCAGCACGCTGAGCGTCTGGCTCGCGAGAAGGCGTCTAAGATCGACGCGCGCGATGCGCTGGTCATCGGCAGCGATACGATCGTTGTCGTCGATGGTGATGTGCTTGGAAAGCCCGTCGATCGCGCGCACGCCGAATCGATGCTGCGGCGATTGAGTGGACGCTCGCATACGGTCATGACCGGCGTCGCCGTGCGCTGGAACGAACAGCTCGTGTCAGATCTCGTGGAAGTCGATGTGACCTTTCGCCTGTTGAGCGACGACGACATCGCGCGCTACGTCGATACAGGCGAGCCGATGGACAAAGCCGGTGCGTATGGCATTCAAGGCTACGGCGCCACGATCGTCGATCGTGTGGACGGAGACTACTTCGCGGTGATGGGTCTGCCGCTCAACCGACTCGTGCGCCTGATCGAGTCGTTGGGGTTCGGCTACGCGTTCGGCCCGGTGACCGCGGGCTGATACACCGAGCGCCAGCGCTCCACGCGATCGAGCACGTCGCGCACGGAAATGCGCGGCATGCGGTCGAGGCGATTCTCCATCGTCGGCAGGTACTGCTCACCAGGATCACCATACGCGTCGACGATGAGATCGTGAAATCGGCGATACGGGCCGGTGCGACGCGGATTCGTGTAGCCCATCAGGCTGATCGTTGGCCGGTCGAGCGCCACCGACATGTGCAGCGGCCCAGTGTCGGGCGCCAGCACGAGCGACGACGCATCGAGAATTCCAACCAGATTGCGCAGTCCGCTGCCGAGTGCCGAGTGCGGTTGATATGACGCGCGCTCACCGATGACTTGCTGCGCGTGCATCTCGCGCGGCGACGTGCCGCCGACCAGCACCGGCTGCAAGCCAAAGTCGTGATACAGCGCGTCGGCCACTTCGGCCCATCGCTCCGGCAGCCAATCTTTCTGCGGCTTGCTCGTCGCGACGACGATCGACGCGATCGGCCGGTCGAAGTTCGACACGAACTCCTGCTGCCACGCGCGTTCGTTGGGCCATGGACCGAGATCCCACGTCACCGGCTCGTGCGGGACGCCGAGCGCTGTGAGAAACTCGAAATATTGATCTTGAACGTGTTGAACGGCGTGCGGCGGGATGCGGTCGGTTGTAAACAGCCAGTTGAAGTCGCGCGCTCTGGCGCGGTCGAAGCCAAGCTTGATTGGTGCGTGCGTGAAGCTCGTGACGAGACCGGCCTTGAAGTACACCTGCAGGTTGATGACGAGATCGAATTCGCGCGCGGAAAGCTCGCGCCGAATTTCGCCGAACGCGCTCCAGCCCTTGCTACGATCGAACAGCAGAATCTCGTCGACAGAGCGATGGCCGCGCACGAGCGTCGCCGGCCCGGGTTGGAGGACCCAGGTGATGCGGACGTTGGGCGAGTGTCGTTTCAGCGCATTGACGACCGGCAGGACGTGCACGGCGTCGCCCACCGCGCTCATCATGACGATGCAGACGCGGCGGAGAGGAACATCGATCATGTCGTGGAAAATAGACCGAGTTCCTCGATCTCGTACAGCATGCTTCGCGCGTTGATGCCCGAGGCGTTGGGATGGTGGATCATTCGCCAGGGTCCCGGTCCCTGCGGGAACGTGCGCTCGGGCTGTCCGGGAGCAAACACGCCGATCACCGGAACACCGAATGCGGCGGCGACATGCAGCGGACCGGAATCGTGTCCCACGAAAAGCGACGCGCGCGAGAGGACGGCGGCGGTGGTGTGCAACGAGCCGTCGCCGATGCAGTCGACGTATTGCGCGACGGGGTGCGTGAACGACCGGCGCAGTTCTTCCAGCTCGTGCGGCATCCCGATCCATACCACGGGCACGTCATGCGCGTGCAACTCGAATGCGATTCGCACCCACTCAACCAGCGGAACACATCGATCGCGCTGGCTGGCGAATGGATGCAGCGCGACGAACCGCGGCGGCAATTCGCTGAGCGCCGCGCGCGCGCGTGGGTCGAACCGCGACGGATCGAGCTGATAGTGCGGATTCTCGGAACGAGCGCCGAGCGGCCGGAGTAATCGCGCCTGCTCCTGTACGACGGGCTTGCGTACGTCTTCGGCCGGTACGACGTGCGTGAGAAAGTGGCGGTTGTGTGGACGCGCGGCGCCCACTCTCACTGGAATACGCGTGAGCGCGACGGCGGCAGTCGTACGCCACGGCGCTCCGGTGACGATGGCCACGTCGTATCGCGCACCGCGCACGGTTCCAATGCTGCGCAGGATCTGTCGCGGCGAAACAGCCGCGATGTGCGGTTGTCGCGCCCAGAATGGATCAGCACTCACCACGTTGCCGATGTGCGGAATGAGTCGCGCCACCGGCGATGCATACTCGCGGCACCACACGTCGATCGCCGCGTCGGGAAACATGTTGCGAAGCGGGGTGGTCAGCGCGGACGTGAAGACCAGATCGCCCAAGTTGTCGAGCGACACGATGAGTATGCGCTCTGGAATGCGGTCCGTGCGTCTCATTGCCGCGAGCCTTGCGGCGTCGAGGCAGCCAGCGGAAGTTGCGCGCCGTGACTCTTCGCGTGATGCACATCGATACGGAGCGCGGCTGGCGCGGCGGCGAGCGACAAGCGCTGTGGCTCGCGCGGGAGCTCCATCGACGCGGCTACGGAACGGTGATCGCGGCGCGAGCCGGCGAACCGCTCTTTGAGCGCGCTACGTCGGCGGGACTGACATGCATCGAGTGCGCACCGGCGAACGATCTGGCGATGCTCGCCGCGATGGGCCTTCGTCGATCGCTGCGCGATCACGCGGTCGACGTCGTGCATGCGCACACCGCGCAGGCCGTGGGCGTTGCTGCGCTGGCCACAGCGGGGACCGGTATCCCGCTCGTCGTATCGCGTCGCGTAGACTTCGCTTTGAATCGCAACCTCGGCACGAAGCTCAAGTACGCCAGCACGGCGAAGTTCATCGCGATCTCGCACGCGGTGGCCGGTGTGCTCGAGCGCGGTGGCATTGCACGCGAGCGAATCTGCGTCGTGCCCGACGGCGTCGACGTACACCGGCGCGTGGAGCCCGCGTCGCCGGACACGCTCGGCGCGCTCGGCATTCCGCGCGGTGCGCCGCTCGTGGTTCAGGTCGCGCAGCTCGTGGGTCACAAGGACCCGCTGACGTTCGTGCGCGCCATGGCGCGCGTGCACGAGCAGGTGCCGAACGCCGCCGCGCTCATGGTCGGTGACGGTGCGCTTGGCGGTGAGGTGGAGCGGGAGATACGCGCGCTCGGATTGGACGCAGTGGTGCGCCTCGCAGGATATCGCACCGACGCCGACTCGCTGCTCGCCGCCGCGACCGTCGCGACGCTGAGCTCGAGCGAGGAAGGCATGGGTTCCGTGTTGCTCGACGCGTTCGTGCTTGGCCGGCCGGTGGCGGCGACACGCGCGGGCGGAATCCCCGAAGTCGTTGTCGACGGCGAATCCGGTCTGCTCGCACCCGTGCGCGACCCGCGCGCACTCGGCGACGCTGTCGTCTCGCTGCTGCGAGACAATGCGCTTCGCGAGCGCGTCACCAACAATGCGCGCCGTCGAGCAATGGAATTTTCCATCGAAGTCATGACCGATCGAACGATCGAAGTCTATGCCGAGGTTCTCAACCGGTAGGCCTATGCGTTTCGAACGAGAGCCGCGAACTCGTCGAGCTCGGCGTCCGTGACGTGAGCGCCGTGGACTGTCTGCCATTTTCTCGCTGAGCGGAGCAGTCGTGCAAGATTCTGCTCGAGGACGTCGGCGCCCTTCCGACCAAATGTGACCCGATCCACGTCGAGCACCAGCGCTTTTGGCACTAAGTCCTCTGAAGGCTCTAGCAAGACGTTCTTGACGTTCAAATCGTGGTGCCGTGCGCCGGCCTCGTTCAGCTCGCGAATGAGACACGCTGCTGCGCTAAGGGCCCTGACGCGCTCCCCGGCGCTCTCCGACTTGAGTGGCGTGGACAGGTCGACGGCATGGGGAACCTCTCGGGTCATGATGTCCGCCCGGCGAAAGCCCCCGGCGGCGCGATACACGGCGTAACCGAGCATGGCCGGCGTTGGGACACCCTGGGCCCGAAGTTTTTCCGACGTGCGCAGCTCGCGCGGCGCACGTGTGGGTGGGAGGAAGAGATCGCTTCGCAGGCCTCCGATCAATCCGCCGTGGTGGTTGCGCCGAACGACCGCGCGTTCCGATCCACCCGGAAGCGTGAGCGCATAGACGGCGATCCGGCCGGTGAGCGAGCGGACGTCAGGATCGTGACGCGCGTAGTCGTACAGCGTGCCTGCACGAAGCATCTCGCGCACGGCGTCAGCGACGTGGGGCGCGCAAACGATGCGGGCCTCGCCGGCCTCGAAGGCGACGAAGCCCGGCGGGGCGATCGTATCGGCCATCAGTCGAGCACGACGCTATAGACAGTGACCGGCTGGCTCTTGTTCTTGAGCGGCATCGGTGCGCACGCGACCACCGGCGGCGGATTGTGGAGCGCGCGGCGGAATTCGTCAGAGATAAGAATTTGTCTCGCTTCCGCGCCGTCGCAGAGGCGTTTCGCCGTATTGACCGTGTCGCCGATGACGGTGAACTCCAGCCTGCGCTCCGAGCCGATGTTGCCCGCGAACGCTTCGCCGTAGTTCAGCCCGAGCCCGATGTGCAGCTCGGGACGACCGGCGGCGCGCCAGCCGCGATTCAGCTCGTCCAGCTCGCGCACCATCTCGATCGCGGCGGCCATTGCCTTGTCGGGATCGTCCGCACCGCCGATCGGCGCGCCCCACTGCGCCATCACCGCATCGCCGATGAACTTGTCGAGCGTTCCCTCATGCCGAAACACGCAGTCGACCATCTGCGTGAAATACTCGGTGAGCAAACTCGCCATGTCGTCGGGACGCATCGTTTCGGCCAACGCCGTGAAGCCGCGAATGTCGCTGAACAAGACAGCCACGTGTCGCTTTTCACCGCCCAAGCGAATCGTCTCCGACGACTCGGCGATGCGCTTCGCGAGCTGGGGCGTGAAGAAGCGCTCGAAGTTGCTGCGCGTGAGCAGCTCGCGTTGGATGCGTTGAGCAAACTGTGAATTCTCGATCGCTACCGCGGCGATGCCGGCAAAGGCGATGCAGAACTCGAAATCGTCGTCGGTGAAGCGGTGCGTCGCCGTCACGTTGTCGACATACAAAATCCCCAGCGCGCGCTCTTCGGCGCCGATCAGCGGGACGCAGATGGCCGAGCGAATCTGCTGCATGAGGATCGATTGACCGCCGAATCGCGTGTCCTCGCCGGCATTGTCGGAGAGAATCGCGACTTTGTCCTTGAGCGCCGTGCGGGCGATGGACTGCGGGACGGCGCGCGCCGTATCGCCGCCGCGTTTGTCGCGCGCAATTTTCGGCACGAGCTCGCCGGCGTCGTCGAGCAGATGAATTGCGACGCGATCGACCTCGAGGATCTGGTACGCGTAGCCCACGATCTTGTCGAGCAGCGAGTCGATGTCGGTGGCGCGCCCGAGCCCTTTCGACACCTCGAGCAGAATGGCGAGTTTCTGCCGACTCTTGTCCGCAGGCGCGAGACTATCGCGCGAAACCTGCGCGGTGCCGAGCGGACTTTTGAGGCCGGCGATGGTGGCCGAGGGGTCGTGCACGGGAAGCTGCCGAACGATGGTCGCTCCGAGCGGTGCGTTCGCAGTGTTCACCGGCGCGGCAGCGACGCTCTCTTGCAGCCGAAATCCGACTTTGCCGAAGGTGATGACATCGCCGATGGCGACGGCCGACCACTCGACTCGCGTACCGTTCAGGAACGTCCCGTTGCTCGAGCCGAGATCGCGCACCGTGACGCCTTTGTCACTCACTTCGACCTCGGCATGCCGCCGTGAAATCGTGGCGTCGATGACCGGGATGTCGCTCGTGGGCGCTCGGCCCACGACCAATGCCGCGCCGTTGCGCAGGTCGAACGTGTGGGTGTTGTCGGAGGAGACCAGTTTATAGGCCATCACCGGCAAATATGGGGCGCAGCGACCGTCAAGCCAACGACCGGCTTCACCGCGGCGCTGCGGTGCGGCGAATCTGCCCGATGGCGGTCAGAAGCGCGCGCGCCTTGTTCTGATGCTCGAGGAATTCGCGCTCGGGGATCGAGTCATAGACGACGCCGGCCGCGGACTGCACGGACGCAACGCCGTTTGCGATTACGCATGTGCGAATGGTGATCGCGAGGTCCATGCGCTTGGCTCCCGCACTGATGTAGCCGACGGCGCCGCCGTACGGGCCGCGACGCTCCGGTTCCATTTCGTCGATGATCTGCATCGCGCGCACTTTGGGAGCGCCGGTGAGCGTTCCGGCGGGGAACCCGGCGCGGAAGGCATCCATGGCGGAGAGATCGTCGCGCAGCTCGCCGTCGACCTGACTCACCAAGTGGAGCACGTGCGAGTAGCGCTCGACGACCATCAGCTCGCTCACGCGCACGCTGCCGTATTTCGCGATGCGACCGACGTCGTTGCGGCCGAGGTCGACGAGCATGAGGTGTTCGGCGCGCTCTTTCTCGTCGGCGAGGAGCTCTTCGGTCATCGCGCGATCGTCTTCTTCGCTGCGGCCGCGACGGCGCGTGCCGGCGATCGGACGAAGCGTGACCGTCCGATTCGCGCTGACGCGAACGAGCAGCTCGGGGGAGCTGCCGACAATCTCGACGCCATCGAGGACCAAGTGGTACATGTACGGCGACGGATTGATGACGCGTAGCGCGCGATAGAGATCCGTCGACGAGAAGTCGTGCGGGACGTCGATGCGCCGCGCCACCTGCACCTGAAACGCATCGCCGGCGATGATGTACTGGCGTACACGCTCGACGTCCGCGAGAAATTTCGTCCGGTCGTAGCGCGACGTCCCTTCGGCCGCGGGCGCGGTGGTGTTCAGGTCGAGCGGTTCGAGCACCGACGGGCCGCGGAGTCGTTCGATGGTGGCGTCGATAGTTGCGGTGGCGCGGTCGTATGCTGCGCGCACATCCGCGTCGGAAGCATTCGCCTCCACCACGGCGGAGGCGACGACGCGCGCCTGCGAACGCAGGTTGTCGAAGATCACCAGCGCATCGGTGAAGACGAACAATGCGTCGGGCACGTCGACGCCACGGGCAGGCGGCGCCGGCAGTCGTTCGATCACGCGAGCGACGTCGTAGCCGAAGTAGCCGACGGCGCCACTCCAGAAATCGCCGATCTCGGGTACGTCAACCGGCTCGCTGGCCTTGAGCAGCGTTTCGAGATCGGCGAGCGGATCGGCGGGACGGCGATCGTTGTGCCAGCCGCGATCGGGCGTCCAGTCCTGTACGACGCCGTCCATGAGCTTCCAGGCGGCGCGGGGTGCGGTGCCCATGAACGTGTACCGCGCCCACGTTTCGCCGCCGGCCGGCGCGGATTCGAGCAGGAAGGCGAACGCGCCGTGACGCAGCTTGGCGAACGCCGCGACAGGCGTTTCACGGTCGAGGAGGACGTCGCGCCAGACGGGGACGAGGCGGGAGCTGGTCGCTCCGTCTACGCTGCCTGCGCTGCGCACACGCGCGCGAAAATCGTCGATGCTCATGCTGTGGTGGCGCCTCTGGTGTTGCCTCTGGTGCCTCTCGAACGTTGGAGCTTGGGTTGCTCCGGTCGTGGCACCCCACGATATTCGCCAATCATGCGTCGATTCCTCGCGGCAAACCGCGCCGCGTGCTGGTTAGGCCGCCTAGGCTGGTCAATCATATTCGCGATGTCGGCGCGCGACGCGCGCGCGCAGACCGCACAACAGTGGAACGATTCGCTGAGCCTGGACCTGGTGAACCGGGCCACGGCGCGGCGCGCGTTACAACTCGCGGACACTGCGCTCAGCGACTACCAAGCAACCGCGCATGGGTACGTCACGTTCCTGGCGCAGCTTGGCGAGGGCCTTCGCACGCCGCCCAAAATCGTGAAGGCGGACGAGCTGGAGCTGGAAGTCTACTGGCACGCGCCCAACCAGAGCAAGCAGCGAATCATTGGGCGTCGCGACACGCTGCTGCTGCCCACGGACATCGCGTATCACATGGATCATCTGGGCATTGTCCAGAACAATTTCCCCAACGTGATCCGGATCGGCGACGGCGACGAAATCCGCGACGTTCCACACCCGCTCTCCGCGCTCGGCCTGCGAGAGTACGACTTCGCGGTCACCGATAGCTTTTCGATCGGCACGGGCTCGCAGCGCGTCCGGGTGCGAGAGATTGACGTTCGGCCCAAGGACGATCGCCAGCCGCGCGTCGTCGGCGCCATCTACATCGACGCGTCCGAAGGCCAGGTGGTGCGCATGAACCTGAGCTTCACGCGCGCCGCGTTCATCGACCAGTCGCTCGAAGAGCTGTCGGTGGTGCTCGAGAACCGGCTCGTCGACGGACTGTTTTGGCTGCCGAGTCACCAGGATATCGAAATCAAGCGCTCGGGGACGTGGCTGGATTTTCCGGCGCGCGGCATCATTCGCGGCCGGTGGGAGATCGGCGAGTACAAGCTCAACATCGGCGTGCCGCGCGCGACGTTCATCGGTCCGGAGATCGTGCAGGTGCCGGCGCAGCAGCTCGCGCAATATCCGTGGACGGGACACGTGCTGGATTCGCTTCCGTCCGACGTGCGGATGGTGATGGACGAGGACATCCAGCGCGTGCAAGAGGAAGCGCGCGCGCTCGTCAGAGCGCAGGCGCTCGCTCGCGCCGAGCATGCGAGGGTCTCTGCGCGGAGTATCTCGGACATTGCGCATTACAATCGGGTCGAAGGCCTCGCGCTGGGCACCGGCGTCTCGAAGCAGCTCGGCGCAGGCGTCGCGGGCATGGTGCGCGCGCGATACGGGATCGACGATCACGATGCGTTCGGCGCGGCGACACTGTCGTGGGAACGACCGTCTGGCGTTGGCGTGCACCTATTCGGCGTGCGCGACTTTCGCGATGCGGGAGACGAGCCGGAACGATCGGGCGCGGTGAACAGTCTCGCGGCGCAGGAGTTTGGAAGCGACTACACCGATCCGTACTTGGTGCGCGGTGCGGGCGTTGGCCTGGATCTGCCGACGGTGCTTTCGTTCCGCTGGCAGCTCGACGGAGCGATCGAGCGGCAGGATTCGCTTGCGGTGCATGCGCAGCCGGTGATTCATGACTTTGCCTCGGCGTTGCCGGCCGACGGTCGACGATTGTGGCGAGTGTCGCTCGCCGGCGATCGCGCGCCGGGACTGTGGTTCGGCGGGACAGAGTTGACGGCGCACGCCGACGTTCGCGCGACGTGGGACCGCGATCCTACCGTCGATGCATTCGGCTCGACGACCTCGATGCGTACGCTGCGCGCGGCGTTCAGCGCGGAGCTCGAGCGGCCTGTGGGCGCGGACCGATTCGTGTCGCACACGACTGCTGCGGCGCTGTGGGCGTCAGGTCCCGAGCCTTCACAGGAGTTGATTCGACTCGGCGGGCCGGTGACGGCGCCGGGGTATGATTATCATTCTCTAATAGGGCGCGCGGCGGTCGGTGAGCGAGTGGAGTGGCAGTTTCCGGTACCGTTTCCGTCGTTCTCGCTGGGGCGGTTCGGGCGCGTTCCTGGGAGTGCGGCGCTGGCGCCGTTCGCGCATGCGGCATTGGTGCAGCAGCCGGCACTCGGCGGCTCCGCGACGCGGGTCTACCCATCGGTTGGCGTTGGGTTTCTCGCGCCGTTCAATCTCGTGAGGCTCGACGTGGCGCGCGGGTTGGCGACTGGCGGACGGTGGACGTTCGGCGTCGACATGTCGCGGGAGTTCTGGAGCATTTTCTGATGGTGGCCGAGCGTGCTTCCTTGGGCCCCTCGTCCTTTTTGCCGCTGAATACGCGGGAAAAGCGCTGATGGTCGCGGAAACGCCCCTTGATCTCTTTCGGCGTTCATCCGCAGTTTTTCAGTGTTCACCTGCGGCAAAAATGAGACAAGTTTTTCTCTTGTGCACGTTTACTGCGGCGATCGGACGCTGGCCGGACGATGCTCGAAAGGGCTGCGAGAATTTGCTAACGACAAAAGCAAATTGATGATGGGCGAGTGGCGCCGCCCGTGCATTGTGGCTTCATGGCCATTTCATCCTTGCCTTTCCCGAGCGCCAGCGTCGAGTCGATCGAAGTCCTCGCGCGGCGATACCAGCTTCCGCTCGCAAATCTCGCCGATGCGTCGCAGCAGGCGGTCGCGTTGGTGCCCGAGCGATGGGCGCGACACTTCAACGTCGTCGCTTTGTCGGCCACCGAGCACGAGCTCGTCGTCGCGACGGCGGATCCGCTCGACGTCGATTGTGAGAGGACGCTTGGATTCGCCACGGGGCGCCGCATTCGTCTCGCACTTGCGGACGCCGACGCAATCGGGCGCCGCATCGACGAAGTCTATCGCGGCGAATCCGAGGCTCGAGATTCCGATTCGCTGATCGAGGTCCAACATCTGGCCGACGCGGACGAAGGCGCGCCGCCGATCTCGGGAGACGATAGCGCCGGCTCGACCATCACGATGCTCGTTGACGAACTGCTCGCCGCAGGCATCGCCTCGCGAGCGAGTGACATTCACATCGAGCCGGAAGAGCAGGGAATCGCGGTGCGACATCGCATCGACGGGCTGCTCGCATTGGCGCGTACGCTGCCGCGATCCGTTGGTCCGGCGCTCGTGTCGCGCATCAAAATTCTCTCAGGCCTCGACATCGCCGATCGGCTGCGGCCGCAGGACGGCCGAGCGCGAGTCGCCATCAACAGTGTCGCGGTCGATCTGCGCGTGTCGACGTTGCCTGCCTCGCACGGCGAAAAAGTAGTCATTCGCGTGCTCGACGGACGGTCTACCGTACACACGCTGGACGGCATGGGTTTTCACGCCGATGAGCTCGAGCGACTGGGTCGTCTGCTTCAGTCGCGCGAAGGCTTGATTCTCGTCACCGGTCCGACGGGCTCGGGCAAGACGACGACGCTCTACGCGGCGCTCCGCCAGCTCAAGGAGCGTGGCGTGAACATCGTTACGGTCGAAGATCCGATCGAGTACCGGTTGCCGGGCATCGTTCAGGTGCAAGTGAACGAGAAAGCAGGTCTCACATTCGCGTCGGCGCTGCGATCGATCATGCGGCAGGATCCCGACGTGCTGCTCATCGGTGAGATTCGCGATCGTGAGACGGCTGAGATCGCGATTCAGGCGTCGCTGACCGGACACCTCGTGCTGTCGACGCTGCACACAAATGATGCGCCGAGTGCGGTGACGCGATTGATCGACATCGGGGTGGCGAGCTACAAGATCGCGACCGCAGTCAAGGGCGTTTTGGCGCAGCGGCTCGTGCGACGCATCTGCGCGTCGTGCAGCGGCGCGACGGGCGCCGTTGAGGATTGTCGCGCGTGTGGAGGCAGCGGCTTCCACGGACGCCTGGCGCTGGTCGAAGTGTTGGTGGCGTCGCCCGAGTTCGAGCGGCGCGTAGCAGCCGGTGAGTCGACCGAGCGCATCGCCGACGCCGCGCGCACCGACGGAATGCGCACGCTCTGGCGAAGCGGCATGGTGCACGCCGCGGAAGGGCGTACCACTGTCGAAGAGGTTCTTCGTGTGGCGACGCCTGACGAAAGTGCACGAGTATCGGAGGCCACGCCGCCGTTGCCGCCACCTCGGCCAATATCATTATTCGAGAACGAGGCGTTTCGGTTACGCGACGATCTCGATCTCACGCTCGCGCGACCGGCGCGCCGACGTCGTACTTTTCACGACATGGCTCAAGCACAAGTTGGCACGGTCGACGTGCTCGTGATTCGCCCTCGCCCCGACGGTTGGCGAGTGCTGGCCCTCCAGCGCGGGATGGGCACGCGCTGTCCGGGATCGTGGGAGACGGTGCACGGGCACATCGAGGCGGGCGAGGAGCCGGAAGACGCCGCCGTGCGCGAGCTGCGCGAAGAGACAGGCCTCGCCGTCGAGCGACTGTACAACGTGCGCGTCGCGCCATTCTACCTGCACAAACAGCACATCGTGCAGTTGGCGGTGGTCTTCGCGGCCTTCATTGCCGAACCGGCCAACGTCGTGATCGGCGGTGAACATCAAGCCGCCGAGTGGCTGTCAGTCGACGATGCGCTGGCGCGATTCAGCTTTCCCGAGGAACGGCAGTCGCTTCGCGTCGCCGTCGAGCTGCTGGCAGGCGGCGATGCGGGGCCGATCGACGACGTGATGAGAATTATCTAGCTCCGTCTCGATGCATTCGTGAGTCGCTACTCGCCTGCAGCCATAGTCCTCGAATCATCGGCGAATACCCTTCGTCGGGCGGCAGCATGACAGCGCACGGAGTCAATTCAACAATGGGCCGCGCAGCTGCAAGTGCAGATAGTTGTGGCCTCGAAGGCGGATTCCTGCGCGAGATTAGATCTTTCAAGCACCGCCGTAAGTCCCAACCTTGCATTGGCGGTCGGTGCTGTATTTCCCCGTGTGGGGGTTCACGTCCCGAAGGAGCGGCGCCTCTGGGAGTCGAGCGGAAAGTATTGCGGATGATCGAGGCCGCCGCGTTTGCGACGATGGCTGTGGCCGGAGCAGGTTTTCCCGCGAACTCCAATCGGCTCGGTGGCTAACCTTAGGTCTGCCGAGTCCAGCCTTTAAACCGGTCGACCTACCATGTCACCAAATATTTCTGCTGACGGTATTCTGGACCTCGGCGGGACGACGATCGTCGACGCGTGCGTTCATCGCAATGCTACATTCCCGGTCCGGACGATGTACGCGTCAAGAGAAGTTGCCGCGACAATGGCTGCATGGACTGCATCCGGATACGCGCTACGCTCCGTATTCGCGTACGAGGTGTCACCTTACTTAGATCCAGACGGGACCTTTGATCTTAGTCGCTTCCTCCGCGACGAGAACGAACGTAAGGAAGCTGAAGCAGCTTTCGGACGCGCCGTTGCCGAGCGTCGCCGTTTATTACGACCGGTGTATGAGCGACTAGGATCATGGGGATGGGTCGCTCCGCCCTGGGGATCGGAAGTCCTTTTCGAGAACGGCGGAATCTGGACTAGCCAAGCTGCTGCGGATGCCTACTTCCTTCGTGAATATCGCAAGAATCGCGGTCGACGCCTGCGGCAGCTATTCACGGACATGGAGCGATACCCCGTCCTAACATCGCGCGCCGAACTCCTGAGGCAGGTCAGGTCCGGTATGCGCAAAAGGATGTTCCTGGTTTGCGTCCCGGCGCTCTTCGCTCTTCTGGAGGCGATGTTGCTCGAATACGCTGGTCTATTGGCAACACCGACAATCCGTGTGATGGCCGTAGCAGATTCGATCGTCGAAGCGGCTGAGCCGAAGGAAGACTACGAGATCCTGCATTGGCTTGGATGGGTGGCTGTTCGAGCTTTTGTCCATTCACTGTTTGAAAAACGATCTTTCGATCAACCAGCTCCGCCGCGTGCGAATCGTCATTGGATCATGCACGGGCGGTCGCTTCTGGCCACCGGCGAACTCGAATGTCTACAGCTGCTGCAGGCGATCGAGTCGATAGCTATGGACCACTACTACGGTTTGAATTAGCGCGACGCGGAACTACGCGAGGGAACCTTCTTCAGGAACCGGTCGGCAATTCGATTGCGTTTGATGTATTCGTTACAGTATGAAAGCTGCCAAAGTTAGAGCGGTCGTCGGGAGCGCAGATTAGAAATATATCATAATCGCCTTCTTTCGGGAGTGCCCTTTGCTTGGCGAGAGAGGGAAGGTGAATCGCCGAGGAACGCATCCCGGCTAACGGCCTGGTGCGGTTTCGTTCTGTTGAGGCGTGATTCTCTCTTCGGTGATTACCGGCTCACATGCCAACAAAAAAGAGACTCCGAGTATCGTCACCGAGTACTTCGTAGCGGGACCCAGCCTCATTGCCAGCAGGTTGGAATCGTCTGGAGTATCGATGGCCCGGTCGACGACTCCAGTACCAACAAGCAAGTCGAGAGTCGACCCGAGTCGATCGTCGGCAGGGACACCGAGATGCTCGGCGATGTGAAGTAGCTCGACGCCGCGAACGGGTACCGCCCCCCGCGCCGTGGCTCTGATGGTGGCGCGAAGAACGCCAGCGCGTGGCATTTCCTTCAGTACGCGCGCCGCAAACGGAGTGAGTTGTGAGAGAATCGTTGCGAAATCGGGCGGGATGTCATCGGGAATATCACTCGTCGCTGCCGTCGCCAACAATGCTGCCCAACGTTCACGTAGCTCGGGATCATTCCTGATTGAGGCGGCGTTCAGGATGGGAACGAGAATGTGCGGTAGACCCTTGTGGCCCGCTTTCTCACGTGCCTCCGCAAATTCACGACTGCGATCAATCGTCCTATCAAGGTTGCCACCAAACGTTTTAATCTTTTCGTAAGTGTCCTCGGCAAATCGGCCGACAATCTTTTTAGCGAACTCTGCTAGGCCCAGTACCAGAGCGGAATCTCATAGCGGCCTCATCTGGGATGATGAGAATTCATTAGAAAAGTTCAATTTTGACGACCGAAAATGTCAGTTGCTCACTGAACGGCGGTTCGTCTATTGGAAGATGAACTGACCGGTGCCGCTGATGGCCCGTCGTTGCGGTAAAAGAGCGACCTGCGCCTCGCCCCGAGTTAGTACTCATGATCCATATCTCTCGCGGGACAATCATTGTCCGCCGGGTCAGTGCGACTTGCCGCAGTGCGCCAAAGTTGAGCGCCCCACGATCCATGGCGATCGCAACTGGACTCGAGTCGCACCGCACTAGGGTGGCGCAATCACCAACGAGAGTTTCCTATGAAACCAACCGATGACATGAAAGAAGGATCGTTGCGCACCGGCGCCCGAATCAGTCTCCTCGTCGTCGCGATGTGCGCGCTATTGCCACAGTGTGCTCGTTATCGCCCCGTTCGTGGCCCGACGGTCGAGGGAGGAGCCGTCATGCTGAAAATGCCGCGCACGATTTGTAGTGACGCCGATAAACCAGGCACGGCATTCGATGCCGCGGTGTTCCGATACGAGCCGTTCGACGAGCCGACCGACCAATTTCCGGACGGGACCACAGCACGCGTCGTGATACGAGGTTACGGGTCCGAGAAAGAACCAATGATGACCTTCGACATTGTTGCGCTATCGGTGCACGGACGCGCGTACGTAGTGCACGGCGGGAGAGCAAACTCTGAGGTTGAGGGTGCGCGGCCTAGCCCGGCCGCCGG
Organism: Gemmatimonadaceae bacterium; assembly: GCA_036499625.1. Lineage (GTDB taxonomy): Bacteria > Gemmatimonadota > Gemmatimonadetes > Gemmatimonadales > Gemmatimonadaceae > JAQBQB01. The sequence goes on along the minus strand of DASYDJ010000055.1, from coordinate 36,932 downwards.
GCATTCGTCGTCTACCCTTTGCTATCTCAAGGGCTCAGGCTTTCTCGGAGATATACCGGCGGTGGTTCTCCCATAGGCCGGTAGCATGAGCGACGTATATCACGCGTGCGATGCAGCAGCGTTGATGGAGGAGCTTTGGACCTTTCATCTCAACCTGCGGTATCATGCGACATCACAATCGTACTATACTAGGACTGGCATGCCTGGTGATCGCCATCATCGTGGCGTGCGACAAACCCACCGAGCCTGGCTTGCGTCACGTGAAACCGGAGGCCACGAGATTCGATCTCGTTCCTTCAGATCCGCCAGATCTCACACCGGCGGAATTGAATGATCCGTCACAGATTGTAATCGTGAGCGGAACCGACAGCGTCTATGCAAATCAGTCGATCGTCATCGTTCGATTTCAGGACGAAGCGACGCAGGCACAACGGCAGGCGGCCGTCGATTCGATTCGTGGAGTCGTCATCGGTGGGCGGCCGTCGGCCGGCGGCCCCGACGGATACTACTATGTAAGCATTGCTGGTGATTCAACTGGGGATTCCGTCACCGTCGCTGCCGATCGGCTGACCGCCCTGTCCCAGGTGCGGTTTGCATCTCCGTATTACTACCTTCCTGGGACGGCGCTTTCCTATTTACGGCCAGTGGACGGGACGAACTGGAGCAGTTGGAAGTTGGCAAAGACCGACGTCGGGTCCGAGCACAACTGGGCTCCTGAACTGATGAATCTACCGCTCGCATGGGGATGCTCGACTGGTGACACGAGCGTGCATATCGGAGTCATCGATGCCGCATTCCATTCAGTTGCAGATAACGCAGGCAACGTAAAATATTTTACGCGCCACAATGCTATCACTACGAACGCGACAGATGTGCTGACATGGCACGGAGACGCCGTGACAGACGTTCTGGCGGCAGTTGGCAATGACAGCACCGGGATGACTGGGACGATGTGGCGTGCTTCGGTTTATCAAGATGATGCCGGGGTGATGGATAGTACCGGCACTGGGTACGTTATGGACAACTCCGGCGTGGACCCGAGGTTGTCGATCGACCTCATTGCGAAGGCGCTCGATAAGGCAGTCGCCAGTCAGGGCGCGCGTTTGGTCAACATCTCGGTTGGCGCGCATTACCCCTCCGGGCACGTCTTGACCGCACGAGAGGATAGCGCGGTGCAGAGAGAGGCGCTTTACTTGCACGATCAGCTCGTCGATTTTGACCACAAGAGCATTCCGCGACCGCTCCTTGTTATTTCGGCGGGCAACGAAACGGTAGACGCAGCGATTGCCGCACTTCCGCTTCTCGCGCATATGGCAGCAGATAGCAGTCGAGTACTCGTCGTTGCCGCCAGTACCAACTCAACATCGTCCTCCTCTTCAATAGCATCGTTTTCCAATTACGGGTCCTTACCTCAAGTTGCGGCACCGGGAGAGAATATCTGGGCGATCGACGCCGCCGGCGACGAGGTGAATATCAGCGGAACGTCGTTTTCCACAGCGGCAGTAACGGGCATCGCGGGGCTGCTTTACTCATTCGATCCGCGGCTCACAGCGGATTCAGTCAAGCGCCTGATCATTCTCGGAGCGCAGCAGAGTGGTCTTGTTGCTACCAGCGGCCATGGCGACACGTATCCGATTGTGGATGCCTACGCGTCGTTAAAGCTGGCAGCTAAACGAACCGGCGCGCCGATCTGCGGAAATCAGGTATGGGCAGCGAATCACAACATTTACGTGGGGAGAGACTCCGCGAGCACACCTGAGATTCTTGTGTCGACCGGCGACACGACCTGGGATGTCGACGTTTTTCACGGCGGCAAGTGGATCGACTACCAAACGCCGTCAGGCGGAGGACATCTCCGATTCACGTCGGGCGCGTGGGGAGCGACCGACGGGCCGGACTTTACTGACACGCCAAACGGCAGTTACGCCTCTGGCTACGGCCAATCGCACGACTGGACTGCCTACGCTGCCGTGTCGGTATATGACAGCAGCAGCGAACCCGGTGTGCCGTCGGGCGTCGAACGAGCCACTGTTTATGTCTACGATTCACTCTATAATCAGGACTCTGCCTACGTCGACCTGAGCAACGGGAGTCCCCCGGGGCTAACACGCCAGACAGCGTACGTACCGATCGCGTATCCCCAGCGCGGCGACACGGCGCTCGTTGCAATCTCTCGAATGCAGCAGAAGCTGAACCTGCTCCCGTATCAGTGTACGATCTACGAAACGGATTCGACGAGGACCTGCTACTATAACCAGTTTATTTACAGCCCGGACACGACGCTCATCTACTCGCTGAACGTTCACGGGGGCACGCCTACACTTCACTTCGTTCGTGCGATGCCGGACACGATTGTCTACTCGATGGCGTTCTCAGAGAACGATTCGTCGGTGGCTGCCGTGTTCGGAGCGCAGATCGATAGCTCGTATCCAGACAAAAGCACGCTGCTTTTCTGCTCAATTCAGTTTCGGAACTCGAGAATGGGTGGTACGCCTCAACGAGCGATATCGTCGGACGAGGCATGTGATGGCAGTTTCGATCGCAAAACGTTCGGCACATTTTCGGCAGATCGAATTCCGAACCGATCCGCGTTTGGCCGCCTCTTAAAGAAGCGCCCGAGCAGTCCGTTAAAGCGACATGCGCCGCCAACGCCTCCCGACGCCACGCTGCAAATGAAGCGGAGAAGCAAAGGGGAGAATCCGCCGGTGCTGCCTAACGCGCAGCGGCCGCCGGCAGGAGGGGGAAGGTAGCGTACAAACGTACAGCTCGTGGAATGCCGCGACGAAGCGGCACTCCACCAACGGCAGTCTCAATTACACCGAAAAAGCAGAGCATTCGTTTGTGCGAGTCAGCCTTTTGAAATCGCCCGGAGGCTGGTAGCGGCTGGACGAAGTGCACAGTATCGGTCTCGAAAGGTGGCGGCGACAAACGTTCGGCGGGCCTGATCTTCGTCGACGATATACTGTTCGACGCCGGCGACGTCCTTTGCGACCGAGTCGAGCTGTTGGCTAACGGCGACGATCGACGACGTGATGAGAATTATCTAATCGCCGTCGGCTTTCCGGTCGCTGCTCGTCTTGAGAATGATGTTCGGGCTCGCCGGCGCGTTCGGTTTCACGCGCACGCTCTTGGCCGGAATGCCGACGTACACGTGATATGGGCGGACGTCCTTCGTGGCCACGGCCATCGCGCCCACCATGCCCTGCTCGTGCACGTGCACGCCGGCGAGGACGGTGGCGTGGTACGTGATGCGCACGTCGTCGTCGATCTTGGTCGTGGCGTTGGTGACGTCGCGCTGCTCGACGATGCTGTGGGTGTGGCTGTAGATGTTCGCGTAGTCACTCACCGACACGCGATTGCCGAGCATGATGCCGCCGCGGTCGTCGAGCAGCACGTGGCGGTGAATCACCACGTCGTCGCCGACTTCCATGTTGTACCCGAACGAGAACTCGACGAACTGGAAGGCTTTGAAGTTCTTGCCCACGCGCTTGAAGATGAATGGCGCGAGCAACCGTCGCAGCTCGATCCCGAGCCACACGTTCTGGCCGCCGATGGGACTCCGATCGAATGAATACCAGAGCCACAGCAGCGGCTTGACGCGCTGAAACCGCTCCTCGTTGCAGTCGCCGTAGTACTCGGGCTCGAGGGTGATGTTGCGCGGATCCATCGACGACAGCGCGAGACGCGTCGCGGCGGGGAGCGACGCATCGTTCATCGCCGACTCCCAGCGATCGGCATATTCGGGATAGTAAATGGCCGTCAACGCGCGGCGACACAGCTCCGAGCGGTCGGTGTTCGGATCGGCGAGGCCGGCGCGAATTTCTTCGAGCCACTGATCGGCGAGCGCGCGGGTAGGAGAATCGGCAACTTTGCGAAGAGGGAGGTAAGGCATTCGAGTTCCTGTCGTGATGTCAGCGGCCAATGGATGAGTGTCTACTGAGGCCGCCCGCCCGCGCGCGCACGAATCTGCGCACGCTCGGCGTCGATCTTGTTGAGAATGGATTCGCCGCTGTCCGTCGACCAGTCGGTGTTCTGCTCGGTGCCGATGGTGACGACGAGCGGCTGCGAAACGTCTACGCCACTGTCGAACAGCAGGAGTCCACGCTGTACCTCGCGTGGGTCGAGACGCTGCTCGCCAAAGCCCGGCGTGAGCGGAATGACGTCGATTGGCCGATAGTCGCGCCCGCCCGACGTCACGGTGATGTCCGTTGGACTGAAGCGCGAGTCCGGCACGAGTCCGGCGAACGAGACGTACCACACGCGCGGATCGCGGACGCCGTGCGCGGTTGCGCGCTGCGTGATCGGCTGGCGCTTGCTCTCGAGCGTCGCGCGCAGATTGCGATAGGAGTCGGGCGCCAGCGTGCGAATCACCGACTCGTCGAGCGGAATCGCGGTGATGCGCACGTTGTTCGGTTGGAGGACGATGGCGATGTCCTCCTGCTTGAGCGTTCCGAACCCGGCCGGAACGAGATTCGACGACGTCGAGTCCGGCGTCACGCGTGTGACTGGAACGGCAGGAGCCGCGGGCGCCGCTGCACCTGACGCGGTCGACGCCGCGAGTTGTGCGCACGCTGTCAGCGATGCGATGATCGCGACTCCGGCGATCTTATACGTGATCGCGGGTTTGATCGCGACCGCAGTCACGGCTGCGGCTCCTTCCACGACGGCTGTGCGAGTAGGCTCTCCACCGCTTCGCCGAGCTCGTCGCGGCCTTCGCCGGTCTGCGCGCTGAACGGCACGACTTGATCCGCATCGAGCGCCAAATCGCGCACGATCTCGTCGACGCGCTTTTTCCGCTGCGCCGCGGTGAGCTTGTCGATCTTCGTGACGACGATGATCGTCGGCACGCCAATCTCGCCGAGGAAGTCGAGCATGGCGCGATCGTCGGCGGTGGGATTGTGGCGCACGTCGAGCAACTGCACGATGCCGCGAAGCTGCGTACTCCGCCGCAGATACCCTTCGATCAACGGCCGCCACTCGGCGCGTTTCTCCTTGGAGATGCGCGCATAGCCGTAGCCGGGAAGATCGACGAGCACGAACGAGTCGTTGACCTTGAAGAAATTGATCTCGCGCGTGCGGCCCGGCGTGTTGCTGACGCGCGCGAACTTCTTTCGATGGATCAATCGGTTGAGCAGCGACGACTTGCCGACGTTCGACCGGCCGCCGAACGCAATTTCCGGCAGCGTGGAATCGGGGCGCCACGAATCGGCGGCCGCTTGTCCGCCAAGAAACTCGAGCGATCGAATGACGAGCGGTTCAGGTGTGGTCGTCATCAGTGCGGCGCGACGGCGGGAACGTCGCTGGCGAAATCGGTGTGCAGCAGCGCGAGCGCGAGCACGTCGTCCATCGTTTTTACCGGATGGAACGTGGTGCTCGCGCGCACTTCCTCGGGAAGCTCTTCAATGTCGCGCAGATTCTGATACGGAATGATCACGTGGCGCACGGCATTCCGGTGAGCGGCGACAGACTTCTCTTTCAATCCGCCAATGGCAAGCACGCGACCGCGCAGCGTGATCTCGCCAGTCATGGCCACATCGCCGCGTACCGGGATTCCCGTGAGCGCGCTGACGATTGCGGTCGCGATGGCGATGCCCGCTGACGGGCCGTCCTTTGGCGTTCCGCCGCTCGGGATGTGCACGTGCATGTCGCGGTTGCGATGGAACTCGCGATCGATGCCGAGCACGCTGGCGCGGCTGCGCGCGTAGCTGAGCGCCGCGCTCGCAGATTCTTTCATCACGTCGCCGAGCGTGCCGGTGAGTTGAAGCTTGCCGCGTCCGCCCACGACGCTGACTTCGATCTCGAGCACTTCGCCGCCGACACTCGTGTACGCGAGGCCAGTCGCGACGCCGATCTTGTGCTCGAGGCTGAGCAACGACGGATCGTAGGGCGGCGTGCCGAGGAGCTCCGTGAGCTCGGTGCCGCGAACGACCGACGTTTGTGGCGCCGGGGCGGCCGCGTCGTTGGTAGTGATCGTCGCCGCTTCGGCGCGACGACGCGCGAGCTTCCGCGCCACGCGACCAATGCGTCGCTCGAGCTCGCGAACGCCAGCTTCGCGCGTGTACCCCTGAACGATTGAGGGAATCGCGTCGGTCTCCCATTCCACCGTGGTGGGGTCGACGCCGTTCAGCTTGAGCTGCTTCGGCACGAGGAACTGGCGCGCGATCGCGTACTTCTCCTGATCGAGGTAGCCCGACAGACGGATGATCTCCATGCGATCGCGCAGCGGCTCCGGCACCTGCGGCAGATAGTTCGCCGTGGTGAGAAAGAGCGCCTGCGACAGATCGTAGTCGACCTCGAGATAGTGATCGTTGAACGCTTTGTTCTGCTCGGGATCGAGCACCTCGAGCAGAGCCGCCGCTGGATCGCCGCGATAGTCTTGACCGAGCTTGTCGATCTCGTCGAGCAGAATCACCGGATTCACGACTTCGGCTTTCCGCATCGCCTGAATAACGCGCCCCGGCATCGAGCCGATGTACGTGCGACGATGGCCGCGAATCTCCGCTTCGTCGCGCACGCCGCCGAGCGACATGCGCACGAACTTGCGGCCGAGTGCGCGGGCGATGGAACGTCCGAGCGACGTCTTGCCGACGCCCGGTGGACCGACGAGACAGAGGATCGGTCCTTCCATGCGCTCGACGAGCGACAGCACGCCGATATAGTCGAGGATACGATCCTTCACGTCCTCGAGACCGTAATGATCTTCGTCGAGCACGCGACGCGCATGCGCGACATCGAGCACGTCGTCGGTGCGCTCGGTCCACGGAAGCGCGACGATCCAGTCGACGAAGTTCCGCGCCACGGTCGATTCCGGCGACAGCGGAGACATGCGGCGCAGCTTACGGACTTCGCGCAGCGCGCGCGTCTTCACGGCCTCCGGCAGTTTGCGCGCTTCGATCTGGCGCTCGAGATCGACCACGTCGTCGGCGTCGTCCTGCCCGAGCTCGCGGTGAATGGCCTTGAGCTGTTCCTGCAGGTAGAACTCGCGCTGATTCTGGAACAGCGAGCCGCGAACTTCTTCGTCGAGCTTGCGCTCGAGGCGAAGCAATTCGATTTCGCTCGCCAGCAGTTGGCTCAGCGCCTCCAGGAGATCGCCGACGTTCGTTGCATCGAGCAGCGATTGGCGCACTTCGACGCGAACCGCCAAATGCGCGGCGATACCGTACGCCTGTCGCGCCACACCTTCGGCGCTCTGGACCAGCGCGACCACTTCGTTCGGGATGCGGCGATGGAGCGCGACGTATTCCTCGAACAGCGCGAGCACGCGCCGCGCGAGGATGTTCAGGTCGGACGTGTCCTGATCCGGCTCGTTCGCTTCTTCGGCGAGCGAGGCGCGCAGGTGGCCCGAGGCGGGCGCGTATCGGGTAACGCGCGCGCGTGAGACTCCCTCGACCAGAATGCGCGCCGTACCGTTGTTCTGCCGTGTGGCTTGGACGATGCGCGCGACAGTGCCGACGCGATGCAGGTCGCCCGCCGCAGGTTCCTCGGTGTCGGCGTTGCGCTGCGCCACGAGGAAGAGCAGCCCGCCTTCGGCGGCAGCGGCTTCGATGGCGCCGAGCGAGGCTTGGCGCCCCACGATGAGCGGCATCGCGACGAAGGGAAATACCACGACGTCGCGAAGCGGCAACACCGGCAGCCGGCGGGATTCCTGTTCGGGGGAGGCCATGCCGAAAGATACAACGCGAAAGAGGCCCGCGACGTGCGCGGGCCTCTGTTACTGCATGGGACGAAGGCGGTTACGCCTCCTTCTTCTTGCGTTGCGGCGAGATCTCGAGCAACGGCGCCGTGCCATTGAGGACAGAGCTTTCCGTGACCTTGACCTCTTCCACGTCTTCGCGCGTGGGGAGATCGAACATCACTTCGGTGAGCAGCTCTTCGAGAATCGCGCGAAGGCCGCGTGCGCCGGTGCCGCGCTTGAGCGCCTTCTGCGCGATGGCGCGAAGCGCGCTGTCCTCGAAGGTCAGCTTCACCTCTTCGAGCTCGAACAGCTTGGCGTACTGCTTGGTGAGCGCGTTCTTCGGCTCCTTGAGAATGCGCACGAGCGCATCGGCATCGAGGGCCTCGAGCGCAACGGCAACCGGCAGACGACCCACGAGCTCGGGGATGAGCCCGAAGCGGAGGAGATCGTCCGGCTCGACTTCGGCGAACGGGTTCTTCGCCTGCACGGGAGTGCGCGAACCGTCGCCGTTGTTGAAGCCGATCTGACGGCGGCCGGTACGTGCTTCGATGATCTTCTCGAGACCGTCGAACGCGCCGCCGCAGATGAACAGAATGTCTTTGGTGTTGATCTGGATGTATTCCTGCTGCGGATGCTTGCGGCCGCCCTGCGGCGGAACCGAGGCCACCGTGCCTTCCAGAATCTTCAACAGCGCCTGCTGCACACCTTCGCCGGAGACGTCGCGCGTGATACTTGGATTCTCGGATTTCCTTGCAATCTTATCAATCTCGTCGATGTAGACGATGCCTCTCTCGCATTCGGCGACGTTGAAATCACCGGCTTGGAGCAGGCGGACGAGAATGTTCTCCACGTCTTCGCCGACATAGCCGGCTTCGGTGAGCGTGGTGGCGTCAGCGATCGTGAAGGGGACGTCGAGGATACGTGCCAGCGTCTGCGCCAACAGCGTCTTGCCGACGCCGGTGGGGCCGATGAGCATGATGTTCGACTTGTCGAGCTCCACGTCGTCGTCGCGGAGGGACGCCGAGTTGATGCGCTTGTAGTGATTGTATACAGCCACGGAGAGCGCCTTCTTGGCTTTCTCCTGGCCGATCACGTACGCATCGAGGGTGTCCTTGATTTCCTGCGGCGTGGGGACCTGCGTGATCGCCTCGGCAACCTCACGCTCTTCATCCTCCGCAAGGATCTCATTGCAGAGCGCGATGCATTCGTTGCAGATGTAGACCGACGGGCCGGAGATGAATTTCCGGACGGAGTCTTTGGACTTCCCGCAGAACGAACAGCGCAGGTGTTTGTCGTGCGACATGACAGATCACTCAACTGGTAACGCAGTTGCCCGGGAAGTCGCATCCGGCGGATACGGCTGGGGCGGGGAAGCGAACGGATCGGTCACCGGCGGGGGTACTGCTTGAGAATTAAGGGTCCCGCACGGGTCAAGCAAGAGACGAGCGACGCGGACGAAAGTTTTGGAACGGGGACTTGAACGGCCGGTCGAGGGTGTTTGAGTTGCGGGTAGAGGGTCACGGGTCGCCGGCGCTGTCATCCCGAGCGAAGCGAGGGATCTAGCCGGACGACACGAGATTCCTCAGTCGCTGTGCTCCTTCGGAATGACCGAGTCCGCCCGTCGAACCTACTTCGTAATCGCCGTCAACGTACTGGGTTCCACGATTTCACCACGTTGTGTGATCACATTATCGACCAATCCGTAGTCTTTCGCCTCATCGGCGGACAGATAGCGGTCGCGATCGGTATCGCGCTCGATCCGTTCCACCGGCTGTCCAGTATGCTTGGCGAGCAGTTCGTTCATCTTCGCGCGAAGATAGAGGATCTCCTTCGCCTGAATCTCGATGTCCGACGCCGTGCCGCCGCCGCCCGACTGCGACGGCTGGTGAATCATGATTCTCGAATGCGGCAGTGCCGAACGCTTGCCGTTGCGGCCGGCCGCGAGTAGGAACGCGCCCATGCTCGCCGCGAGGCCCATGCAGATGGTATTCACCGGCGACTTCATGAACTGCATCGTGTCGTAGATCGCGAGACCCGCGGACACGCTGCCGCCCGGAGAGTTGATGTACAAAAAGATGTCGCGCTCGGGGTTGTCCGCCTCGAGAAACAGCATCTGCGCGATGATGATGTTCGCGACGTCATCGTTCACGGGCGTGCCGAGAAAGATGATGCGATCCATCAGCAGGCGGCTGAAGATGTCGTAGCTGCGCTCGCCGCGCGGCGAGCGTTCGATGATGTACGGCGTGTAGATGGTCGGCATGTGTCTCTGGAAGTACTGGAAGTATCGGTCGCTTGATGCCTGCAGCTGATTATCGGCTAACGGCGCAGATCAGGTTCGTGTTGAATGCCTTTGAGGGTCAGCTTCCGATCTCGTTCCGCTGCATGAGCCAGTCGAACACCTTCTCTTCGGTAATGCTCTGTTCGATCTCCTGCAGGCGGCCTGCCTTCTGGAGCGACGCGTATACCTGGCCGGCGTCCGCGCCACGCTTGGCGGCAACGTCGGCGACGCGCTGGTCGATGTCCGCCTCGGTCGCCTTGAGGCCTTCACGCTGCGCGATCGTCTCGATGATCAGATCGCGCCGCACCTGGCCCTGCGCAATCGGGCGGAACTCGCCGCGAAAGCGCTCGCGCTCTTCCTCGGGGATTTGATACTGATTCATATATCCGTCGATGAGCTGATTCACCCAGCTCGGCGGGATGTCGAACGGATTCGATTCACCGATCTGGTCGAGCAACTGCTTCCGCACGCCGGCGTCAGCCTCGCGCGTTGCGTGCTCCTCGAGGTCTTTGCGAACCGTGGCCATGAGCGCATCGAGCGACTCGAAGTCGCCGACTTCGCGTGCGAACGCGTCGTCGAGCGCCGGCAGCGACTTGCGCTTGACGTCGAGCAGCGTCACGCGAACGGGCTTCGTTTTGCCGCGCTGCGCTTCGTCTGGAAAGTCATCGGGCCAACGCACGGCGCGCTCTGCCTTCTCACCAGCCTTGAGCTCCATGATCAGCTCTTCGACGCCGGGAATGGCCTGAGCGCTGCCGAGGACCAGCGGATATTCGCGCGCCTCCGGGAACTCGCCGGAATCGTCGGCGGTCGTGAGTTCGACGCGCACCATGTCGCCCGGTGCCGCGCGATCTTCGACTGGCGCCCACGAGGCTTTCTGGTCGCGGATCTGCTCGACCTGCTCGCGCACGGATTCATCGGTCACCGCGGCTTGTGCGCGGGTGACGTGGAATCCGTCGGTCTTGGCCAACTCGATCGTGGGCCGGATTTCAACGTGTAACTCAAAGCTGAGCGGCTGCCCCTCTTCGAATTTGAGATCGTGTACGTGCGGCTGGGACGCGACGTCGAGCTTCTCGCGATCCATGACTTCTTTGAACGCTTCCTGAACGAGCGAATCGAGCACCTGCTGCCGAATCGCGTCCTTGAAGCGCTTCTTGACCATGGCCGGCGGAGCCTTGCCCGGACGGAACCCTGGCAGCCGAACGCTGGTCGCATACCGCTTCGCGGCTTGATCTTCGGCGTCGCGGACGGTTTCGACGGGAACGGTGACTTCGATCAACCGCTCGAGCCCGTCGCTCTTCTTTGGAGTTATCTCGATGTTCATCCAGGGAAAGGTAGTGGGGCGGACAAAAGGGTGGAACGGTAGAGCGGCTTCGCCGCGGTGGAACGGTGGAGCGGTGGAAGGGTGAAACGAATGGTCGCGCTAGCCGCGGGTGCTGTTATCGTTCCACCGTTCCACTTTTTCACCCTTCCACCGGCGGCTTTGCCGCCTAGAGGAAACTCCCCATGCGCCTTCGTGGTTTGGTTGCTTTGTCGCTCGGCCTCGCAGGGCTCGCCACCATGGCGGTCGCCTCTCGCGCCTCGGCGCAAACCTCTCCACAGCCTGCGCTGATTCCGATTGCGAACCGCAGCTATATCGGCATCAATCCGTTGGGTGTTCCGTTCGACATCTTTTCCGTTGAGGGCGAGACGGGCGTCGCACAGGGTATTACGCTGGGCGCTGTGGGATCGTACACCGACGTCAACCACGATCGATGGGAAAGTGCGGACTTCAAGTTTCGGTATTATCCAGGCGACGTCGTGCTTCGCGGGTTCTCGCTCGGCGGCACGGTGGGCTATCTCGACTACAGCACGCCGCGATGCTGCACGCCGGGCGGCACCACTGTTCGACAAAGCGTATCGACGCCCACGGTCGGCGTGATCGCGGATTACAACTTCATGCTCGGCATGGATCACCGGTTCATCGTTGGAACGGGTGTCGGAGCGAAACGCGTACTGGCCAGCGAAGACGATCGGAATCGCGTTGGCCTCGACCGCGCCTATTTCACCGGTCGGTTCACGATCGGGATCGCGTTTTGATTCGCTAGATTGCAGTTCAACATCGTCTCCAGCGCCGCCGCCGCTGCGGCACGCGTGGAGACGATGATGCGAGAGTGGCGGAATTGGCAGACGCACCAGACTTAGGATCTGGCGCCGCAAGGCTTGGGGGTTCGAGTCCCCCCTTTCGCATGCTCCGTACGACTCACCTCTTTCTCGCCGGTGGCGCAATGCGTCGTCTCTTCTTCGTTTCGGCCGCTCCCATGTTGCTCTTCGCGCTCGCGTGCGGTGACTCGGGCGACTTCAGTCTCGCTCCCACCGATGCCAATGTTTCCGGCACGTTCGCGCTCGTGTCGGCCGACGGGAAAAAATTGCCGATCGATGCCGGCGAGACGCTCGACGGGACGGCCGAGATCTATCAGACCGCGGATGAATTCGAGATTGGCGGCGACGGCCAGTGGACCGAGACGACCACGATCGCGCTGCAATCGCTCATCGACGGCACGGAGCAGTCGACGACGAGCGTGAGCACCGGTACGTACACGATCTCGCACGATCAGATCGACTTCGTTCGGACGCTGAACGGCGCGGTGAACTTCAGCGGATCGGTCAGCGGCGCGACGCTCACGATCGTCTACAACGGCAGCCGGCTGACGTACGCGCGGCAGCAATAGGGCCGTCGTCGGTTCGCGATGGAATAAAAAGAGCGGGCGCCGCAGTCGCGGCGCCCGCTCTCTTTGTACTAGTTTCGTACTTACAGTTTCATCATCAGCGTGTTACTTGCTGATCTGCACGCTCACCGCGCGCGTGGCGCAGCTGCGCGTCGTGGGATCCGGCGAGCACACGACCATCTCGAGGACGTCACCCGGCTTCACCGACGACAGTGCGGCGTCGAGATCGGAGGTCGAGTGAATCGCTCGCTTGGTCGGATAGAGCTCCGAGAGAATGATGTCCATCGGGGCGAGCTCGCGATACGACGGACCGTTCCCCGCGACGTGAGTGACCTGTAGGCCAGCCTTCTCATCCGACGTGAGCGTCAGTTGCGCGGCCATCTCGGTCGAGACCGGCGCGACGGAGATGCCGATTTTGTCGAACGACCGAATGCTCGGATTGACGCTCGGAACATCGGCCGTCGGCGTTACGGCATTCGCCGCCACCGCGCTGTTCGCCTCGGGCGGCTCGCCCAGCTTGACCGTGAACGATTTCTTCTGACCAAAACGCATGACGTCGAGGTTGACGTTGTCGCCCGGCTTGAAGCCGCGGATGACGCGCTGCAGCGTGCTCACCTGATCGATCGGATGACCACCTGCCGCAACGATGATGTCGCCAATCTGAATGCCGGCCTTCTCGGCGGGGCTGTCCTCGCTGGGGAAACCCTGAACTTTGGCACCGCCAATCGTCGCCAAACCCGCGGCGCGAGCATCGGTTGCCGTCACATCATTGAGCGACACGCCAACCAGCGCGCGACGCGCCTTGCCGTACTTGATCAGATCGTCCATCACCTGCTTGGCCAGCGTGATCGGAATCGCGAAGCCGTAGCCGGCGTAGTAGCCGGTGCCGCTCGCGATCGCGCTGTTGATGCCGATGACGTCGCCGTGGATGTTGAGCAGCGGACCACCGGAGTTGCCCGGGTTGATGGCCGCGTCCGTCTGGATGTAGTCCGTAATGGCGTACTGGTTGTTGAGCAGTCCCGACTGATTGCGTCCCTTGGCGCTGACGATACCAGCCGTCACAGTGAAGTTGAGCTGGAGCGGATTGCCGATCGCCAGCACCCACTGGCCGACGCGTGCGTTCGCATCGTCGCCGAGGGAGACGGTCGGGAAATTCTTGCCATCGATCTTGATCACGGCGACATCCGTCGTGGGATCGCGGCCAATGACCTTGGCCTCGAACTCGCGCTTGTCGAACAGCGTGACGGTCACCTTGTCCGCGTCGGCAACGACGTGGTTGTTGGTGAGGATGTAGCCATCGGGGCTCACGATGAAGCCCGAGCCGCTCGCCTCTTCAGGCTGATCGGACGGCTGAGTCTGGCCGCCGTCGAATTGGCGGAAGAAATCTTCGATGCCCGGCGGCAAATCCTGCTGGCCCTGACCCTGACCCTGGCCTTGCTGACCACGGCCGCGGCGATTGGTCATCGGACGGGCGCGCGCGAACGTCTCGACTTCGATCGAGACGACGGCCGGGCGCGCGTGATCGGCGACCGCTTCGAATGCGGTCTCGGTTTCGGCCGCCGACGCGACCTGCGCTGGCGACGGCTTCGTGGCTGCGGAGCCGAGTCGCGACTGCGCCCAGCTGAACTTGGTCAGATCGAATCCGGATGCGAACACGAGGCCGCATAAGAACGCGACGACGACCGCGGCGCCGAATCGTGCACGTGTGTACTTAGTGGACATAAGACGAACCCACCCTGTGTAAAGTTGATTGACCTGTCGTCGTACACGTCGGCGTGAAATCTGTTTCGGGTGCGAACCGTCCGCACTGTCTCGCCTTGCACCGACGCCACGGTACGACACGCAGGAGCCGGCCCACGGTTTCCCGTGGGCCGGATCACAACGAAATCTTTACTTCTTTCTCACTTCTTCGAGTCGTCGACGATCTCGTAGTCGGCTTCGACGACATCGTCGTTCTTTGCTTCACCTGCCGTTCCCGAACTTGGCCCGTTCGCTCCGGCTTCGCCAGGCGCAGCGCCACCCGATGCGGCTTCAGCAGCAGCGCCCTGGTTCTGCGCATAGAACGACTGGCCCGCTTCGCTGAACACACGGTTGAGCTCTTCGGACGCCGCTCTGATCTCCGCCATGTCGTCACCGCGCAGTGCCTTGCGCGCGCGCTCCACGGACGCATCGAGCTTGCCCTTGAGATCCGGGTTCAACTTGTCCGACCATTCCTTCGCGTTCTTCTCAACTTCGTACGTCATGCTGTCGAGTCGATTGCGCGTATCGATCTCCTCGCGGCGCTTCTTGTCTTCCGCCGCGTTCTTCTCGGCGTCCTTTACCATCTTGTCGACGTCCGAGTCAGACAAACCGCTCGAGGCTTCGATGCGGATTTTCTGTTCCTTGCCGCTGGCCTTGTCTTTCGCCGACACGTGCAAGATGCCGTTGGCGTCGATGTCGAACGTCACCTCGACCTGCGGCATGCCGCGCGGAGCGGGTGGGATTCCGGTGAGCTGGAATTTCCCGATCGTACGATTGTCGCGCGCCAATTCGCGCTCGCCCTGCAAGACGTGGATCTCGACCGTGGTCTGATTGTCGTCAGCCGTGGAGAACGTTTCGCTCTTCTTGGTCGGGATCGTGGTGTTGCGCGGAATGAGCACGGTGGTCACGCCGCCGAGTGTCTCGATGCCGAGTGAGAGCGGCGTGACGTCGAGCAGGAGGACGTCCTTCTGCTCGCCGGTGAGCACCGCACCCTGAATGGCTGCGCCGATCGCGACGACTTCGTCCGGATTCACCGAGCGGTTTGGCTCCTTGCCGAAGTAGCCCTTTACGACTTCCTGGATCTTCGGGATTCGCGTCGAGCCGCCGACGAGAATGACTTCGTCGATGTCCTTCGGGTCGAGGCCCGCATCCTTGAGCGCCTTCTTCATCGGCTCCAGCGTGCGCTGGATCAGGTCGTCGACCAGTTGCTCGAACTTGGCACGCGACAACGTGTAGTTGAGGTGCTTCGGTCCGCTCTGGTCGGCGGTGATGAACGGCAGATTGACGTCGGTGGAGTTGGTGCTCGAGAGCTCCATCTTCGCCTTTTCCGCGGCTTCCTTGAGACGCTGGAGCGCCATCGGATCCTTGGAAAGGTCGATGCCCTGATCGCGCTTGAACTCGCCGACGATCCAGTCGATCACGCGCTGGTCGAAGTCGTCGCCGCCCAGATGCGTGTCGCCGTTCGTCGACTTGACCTCGAACTGGCGTGAGCCTTCAACGTCGTACAGCTCGAGCACGGAGATATCGTACGTGCCGCCGCCCAAGTCGAAGACGGCGATCTTTTCGTCTTTCTTTTTATCGAGACCGTAGGCGAGTGCCGCAGCCGTGGGCTCGTTGATGATACGGAGCACCTCGAGGCCGGCGATCTTGCCGGCGTCCTTGGTGGCTTGGCGCTGCGCATCGTTGAAATAGGCGGGCACAGTGACTACGGCCTTCGTGACCGTGTTGCCAAGGTAGTCCTCGGCGGTCTGCTTCATCTTTTGCAGGATCATCGCGGAGATTTCGGGCGGCGTGTAGCGCTTGCCCTGAACCTCGACGGCGGCCACGTCATTCTGGCCGGCGACCACCTTGTAGGGGACGCGTTTGATTTCGTCTTGTACTTCCGCGATGCGGCGCCCCATGAAGCGCTTGATCGAGAAGACGGTATTTTGCGGATTGGTGACGGCTTGGCGTTTGGCGACCTGACCGACGAGTCGTTCGCCGTCCTTGGTGAATCCGACGACCGACGGGGTCGTGCGACCACCTTCGGCGTTCGGGATCACGATGGGATCACCGCCTTCCATGACCGCGACGACCGAGTTGGTCGTCCCTAGATCGATGCCAATGACTTTGTCGGCCATTGCTTCCTCAACGAATGGATGTTGGGCAGGCCATGTTGGCGCTGCCGGAGACTGTGGGAGGGCAGGGCAAGAGAGGGACCGGGAATCTGCGCCAAAGTGGCAGGCGCGCGGCGCGCCTGCCGGTGGAACGGTGATCGGGTGGAACGGTGGAACGAAAACAGCCTGTCACTCCGAAGGAGCCCGTTCGCTTCGCTCAGGGTAAACTCTGCGACTGAGGAATCTCGTGTCATCCGGCTAGATCCCTCGCTCCGCTCGGGATGACAGTCGTCTAGAGATCGTTCCACCGTTCCACCCTATCACCGTTCCACCGGCGGCGTAGCCGCCCCCATGATCCCCATCTCCGACGAAAATCCCACGCTCAGAACCCCCGTGATGACCTGGATCATCCTCGGGGCGATCTTCGCCGTCTGGTTCGTCGTGCAGGGCGGCGGGCTGCCCGGCAACGGCATTCAGCTCGCGACCAGCATCTGCAACCTCGGCATGGTGCCCGGCGAGCTCACCCACCGCGCGCCGCTCGGGCTCGGCGTGCCGATCGCGCCCGGCTTGGCGTGCGTGATCGACAACGATGCGATCAACATCCTGACGCCGCTCACCTCGATGTTCCTGCATGGCGGCTGGGCGCACATCCTCGGGAACTGCCTGTTTTTCTGGGTTTTCGGCAACAACATCGAGGACAGCATGGGGCCGGGACGGTTCCTGGCGTTCTATCTGATCTGCGGTCTCGCCGCGGCCGCGACGCAGGTCCTCATTCAACCGACGTCGCCAGTGCCAACGGTCGGCGCGTCGGGCGCAATTTCCGGCGTGTTGGGCGCGTATCTCGTGCTCTATCCGCGCGTTCGCGTCAACATGCTCTTTTACTTCCTGATCTTCTTCAAAATCTTTGCGATCCCCGCCTGGCTGGTGCTCATCTACTGGTTTGGCGTGCAGGTGTTGACGGGCCTTCCGCAGTTGAGCTCCGTGCGCCCCGATGTGTCGGGCGGCGTGGCGGTGTGGGCGCACATTGGCGGGTTCGTCACCGGCATGGCGCTGATCAAGCTGTTCGAGAATCGCTCGTACGTCGCAACGCGCAATACCATCCGGCGAGAGCGACTCGCGAATAGCCCGCGCTCGTAACGGCTACTTTGCCGGGTTGTACCAGCCGGGTATCTTCGTGGCAGCCCATCCTACGGAGTGTCAATGCTCGGCCGTCTTCTCCCGCGCGACGACGAGTTCTTCGAATTGTTCGACCAGTTGGCCGGACACTTGGCGACCGCCGCGCAGATGGTCGACGCCTTGTTCGGCGATGCGCCGCACGTCAATGAACACGTGAAGGCGATCAAGGACGTGGAGCACAAGGCCGATTTGCTCACCATGAGGGTGAATCAGCGAATCGACAAAAGCTTCATCACGCCCATCGACCGGGAAGACATTCACACGCTCGCCTCACGGCTCGACGACGTCATCGACTTGCTCGACGGCACGTCGCGCCGGTTCGCGATGCTGCACATCACCGAGGTGCTCCCGCCGGCACGGCAGTTGGCGAGCGTCTTGATGCGCGCGGCGAACGAGATCAAAACGGCGGTGCGCGACATGCGCAAACCGGCGCTCGTGACGCAGCACGTGGCGCTGATCAAGCAGCTCGAGGAAGAGGGCGACGCCATCTATCACGAGGCCGTTGGCGCGCTGTTCGCCGGCCGCCCCGACCCGCTCGAGGTCATCAAGTGGAAGGAGATGTACGACACCCTCGAGCACGCAATCGATAGCTGCATGGGCGTCGCGCAGGTGCTGCAGAGTATTTCCTTGAAGAACGCGTAGCGACGGTGGTTGCCTACGTCGTCGCGATCGTCCTGATCGCGTTCATCTTCGATTTCAGCAACGGCTTCCACGATTCGGCGAACTCCATCGCCACGATCGTGGGAACGCGCGTGCTCAGCCCTCTCGCCGCGGTGATGTGGGCGGCGGTGTTCAACTTCGCCGCCGCGTTCACCGGCTCGCTCGCCGTCGCGAAAGCGATCGGCGGCGGAATGATCGAGCAGAGTTTCGTGAATCCCAATGTGATCCTTGCCGCGCTGCTCGGCGCGATCACCTGGAACATCATCACGTGGCGCTTCGGCATTCCTTCCAGCTCGTCGCACGCGCTGATCGGCGGCTACGCCGGCGCAGCGATGGCGCGCGGTGGCACAGCCGCGATCACCTGGGGCGAGAAGTGGGTGCAGACGCTGTCGTTCATCGTCATCTCGCCGCTCGTGGGACTCGTTGCCGGCTATTTGCTGATGGTGCTCGTGTTCTGGCTCTTCCATCGCACCTCGGCGGCGCGCGTCGACCGATTCTTCCGGCCGGCGCAGCTCGCGAGCTCGGCGCTGCTGTCGTACTCGCACGGCGGCAATGACGCGCAGAAGACCATGGGCATCATCGTGGGCTTGCTCGTCTCGTCGAAGATGTTCTTCGCTGGGCAGACCGGTTGGCTGCACCACTTGTATCTCGCCGACAACAACACGATTCCGTACTGGGTGGAGATTTGCGCGTACAGCGCCATCTCGCTCGGAACGCTCTTCGGCGGTTGGCGCATCGTGTACACGATGGGCTCGCGCATCACGAAGCTTCGTCCGGTCGGCGGATTCTGCGCCGAGACGGGCGGGGCGATCGCGATTTTGATCGCGACGCGTTTTGGAATTCCGGTGAGCACCACGCACACCATTACCGGATCCATTGTGGGCGTTGGTGCCACGCAGCGGTTGTCGGCGGTACGCTGGGGCATTGCCGGTCGCATCGTCTGGGCGTGGGTGCTCACGATTCCCGCCGCGGGTGTGATGGCGGCGGTCGCCTACTTTCTGCTGGCGCGCATCGTTCCGATGTAAGCTGTTGTCAGCTGTTGTCAGCTGTTGTCAGCTGTTCAGCCGTTACAACACGACAGCGCGTTCGTGACAAGGTCCATCGACTGTCCTCGGGAATCCGACGTCTTGCGTCATTCCCAATTTTTCGAGGCACAGCATGCACATGTCGCGTCCGGCCATTGCCGGTCTGTCCGCGGTGGCGATTGCCGCCACGCTCTTCGCCTGTTCGTCCGATACCACAGCTCCGTCGCTCGACCCGAACGGAGTCGCGTATTCGTTCGTCGTCGTCGGATGCAACCGCGAGGCGGCGCCGGATACCGTCGGCAATACCAGCACGGCGAACCTGCAGCAGCTGAACCGCACGTTCACCGACGTTGCGGCGATGAACCCCAAGCCGAACTTTTTCTTCTTCGCCGGCGATGAGGTCTTCGGCTACAACAACGACACCACGGCGCTCGATCGCGAGTTGAAGGGATGGGTTGCCGCGTATCAGGCGTCGGCGCTCGCGTCGTCGGGCATCGAGCTCGTGGCCGTCCCGGGCAATCACGAAACGCAAAACGCGGCCAAGGTGGCCACTGCGCCAGCCGAACGTGTGTGGCTGCGCGACCTGGCGGCGTACATCACGCGCGGCGGAAACGGTCCGACGGCCGGCGGCGCCGATGGCCTGACGACCGATCAGAGCAAGTTGACCTATTCGTTCGATTTTAAGGATGCTCATTTCGTAACGCTCAATACCGATCCGGTGGGCAAGGATTGGCACGTGCCCACGGCGTGGGTGACCGCGGATCTCGCGGCGGCGAAGGCGAAGGGCGCGAAGCACATCTTCGTCATCGAGCACAAGCCGGCGTATCCGTATCCCACGGTTCCGACGGACGGCCTGACGTTCGATACGCCGGCCCGCGACGCGTTCTGGACGGTGCTCAACAACAATCAGGTCGAAGGCGTCTTCTCGGCGCACAACCACGTGTTCTATCGGTCGCAACCGGCGACTGGAAAGACGTGGCAGATCATCGCGGGCAATGGCGGCACGCCGCTGGACGCCACGCTCGATCCCACCATTGCGGGCACCGGCAACTACTTCGGCTATACGCTGGTGGTCGTCACGAATTCCGGGCGCGTGTTCTCGAAGAGCTACGGTCGTGACATTCCGGCGGCCGGTTATGCGACGACGGCACCGGCCGTCGCAGCAACGCTCCGCGACTCGGTGGAGATCACCTGGAAGTGAGCGCTCGAAGAGTTGCGGTCGCTGGAATTGCGCTCGTCGCCGCCGGAGTACTCGGCGGCGCGAGCTGGCGCGACCAACGCCCAACGGCGGCGTCGCGCCTCGAACACTCGAACGCCGAAGTTCGACGGTTTCTCGAACGAGATGCCGAGTCGCTGGATGCGTCGATCGTTGCGCCACGACAGGCAGTAGCGACATCCACGCAGGATTCGATCGGCGCGCAGCGTGTGCGCGCCGCGTATCGATCGAGCCGCATGCAGTACAAGCGGATCGAGGCGGAGGCGGAGTTCTATGCGCCCGCCGTCGCGGCGGCATTGAACTCGCGGCGGCAAGAGGTGGACGACGATGACGCGCCGCCGCCGTCCACGTTGTCGGCCGGTGGTTTTCCGGCGTTGGACACGCTCGTGTGGCCGGCGATGGACCCGGCGAATGCCGGTGCGGTGCTGCATCTCGTCGACGACATGCATCGTCCGGTCAAACGTCTCGAGCAGCTCGCGACAGCAATCGTGCCGACGGACGGGCAACTGATCGAGTTCGCTCGTCTCGAGCTCGCGCGCGTCTCCACGATGGGCATTGCCGGCTTCGACGCGCCGGTCACCAAAGACGCGATGCTCGAAGCGGCCGCTGCGCTCGATGGGGTTCGCGCATTCTACGCCGACATCGGTCCGGTGCGTTGGCCCGCACAAATCAGTCAACGTGCGACGCTCGATTCGACGTTGCGTCGTGCCGTGACGTATCTGCAGGCGCATCCGGAGTTCGAAACGTTCGACCGGCTCACCTTTCTCGCGTTCTATGCGCAACCGGCGGCCGCGGCGCTCAACGAGTTGCGTGAGGCGACCGGCGCGGTCGCCGTTCAGATCCCGCGCGCGTGGAGAGCAACTGCGGCGTCGGTTTACGACGCGAATGCTTTCGACACCCGCGTGTACGCGCCTTCGCTCGCGCCGGTACCCTCGGCGGCGCTGATCGCGCTTGGCCGAACGCTGTTCTCTGATCCTTCACTGTCGGGCACTGGCGCACGCAGTTGCGCGTCGTGTCACGTGCCGGATCGTGCATTCAGCGACGGAGTGTCTCGGGCGGCGAGTCTCGCAGGTCACGGATCGCGCGTTGCGCGGAATACTCCCACGCTCATCAACGCCGCGATACAGCCAGCACAGTTTGACGACGAGCGCGCCGTCACGCTGGAGGATCAGGTGCGACTCGTCTTGGCGAGTCCGACGGAGATGGCGAGCTCGTTGGACATTGCTGCGACCGCGATCTCGAAGCGCGCCGACTATCGCGTCGCGTTTTCGGACGTGTTTGCGCGCGCGTCTGCGCAGACGGAGCCGGCGGTTACTCCGGAGCGATTGCAGCGCGCGCTTGCCGCGTATGTTCGTTCGCTCGTCGCACTGGATTCGCGATTCGATCGTGCGGTGCGCGGTGACACGGCGCAGATGACGGCCGTCGAACGCCGCGGCTTCAATCTCTTCATGGGCAAGGCGGGATGTGGCACCTGTCACTTTGCCCCGCTGTTCAGCGGCGATACGCCGCCCCTCTATCTCAGCTCGGACGTGGAAGTGATTGGAACGGCGGTGTCGCCGGCCAAGCCGTCAGTGCTCGATCCGGATTCCGGACGCGTGCGCATCGATCATCGCCCTGAACATCTGCGCGCGTTCAAAACGCCGTCCCTCCGCAACGTGGCTCTCACTGCGCCGTACATGCACAACGGCACGTACTCGACCCTCGAGCAGGTCATCCACTTTTATGATGGCGGGGGCGGCCAGGGGGCCGGTGCGCGAATCGCCAATCAAACGTTGAGCGCCGACTCGTTGCATCTGTCGACGGACGAGATCCGAGCGATCGTTCAATTCCTGGGCACGCTGACGGATACAGCCGGCCTCACGCGCATTGGACGAGCTCGGTGAACCTGTCCAAGAGCCTCCCGGACCGGCATTTGCGCCCATGTGACCTGTTTGTGACATGCCCGGTCACGGGTGCGCCTAGCCGGGCGCGCAGGTGCACCGGTAATTACTTCAGGGCTCTGCGCACGTCTCTGACACCGTTCTCATGACTGAAGTTCAAACCGGCTCTTCACTCTACTTAAATCGCGAGCTGAGTTGGCTCGCGTTCAACGGCCGCGTCCTTCACGAAGCGCTCGATTCGCGAGTTCCCCTGCTCGAGCGGGTGAAGTTTCTCGGGATCTTCAGCGCTAATCTCGACGAGTTCTACATGGTCCGCATCGCGGGCCTCAGGCGTCAGCTTGCTGCAGGTGTCGTCCAGACGCCGCCCGACGGACTCACGCCGGCAGAGCAGCTCGACGCGATCGACGCCGAAGTGGCGCGGCTGACGGTGCTCCAGCGAAAGTGCCTCGCCAGCCTGCTCGACGAGCTGTCGATGAGCGGCGTGCGACTCGTTGCTGTGCGCGACCTCGCGCCGGCGGAGTGGGGAGCGATCGACGACTACTTCGAGTCGCAGATCTTTCCCGTGCTCACGCCCCTCGCTGTCGATCCGGGGCATCCGTTTCCCTACATCTCGAATCTGTCGCTCTCGCTCGCCGTGGAAATCCGCGATCCCGAGCGCGGCGCAATCCATTTCGCGCGCGTCAAAGTTCCCAAGAGTCTGCCGCGCTGGGTGCCGGTGCCGGGACGGCCGTTCCACTTCGTACCGCTCGAGCTCGTGATCGGCGCCAACCTCGGTGCGCTCTTTCCGGGCATGGAGGTCGTCGCCTGGTATCCGTTCCGCATCACGCGCTATTCGGATCTCGACATTCCGGTGGAAGAGCCGGAGGATCTGCTGGCGACGATCGAGGAGCAGGTGTTCAAGCGCCGATTCGGCGAGGTCATTCGCGTCGAAGTGCAGGACGACATGCCGCAGCATCTGCGCGCGCTGCTGCTCGACGAGATGCGGGAGGATGACGTCTCGGAAGCGAGCCGTCTCTCCGAGCGCGACATCCAGGATGCTGGACGCCTGTTGTCGTTGAGCGACCTCGTCGGACTTTACGCGATCGATCTGCCGGCGCTCAAGGACCCGCCATTCGTTCCATCGGTTCCGGTGCAGTTGCGCGACGCCGGCCGGAGCATCTTCGATGTGATTCGCGACGGCGACCTTCTCGTGCATCATCCGTTCGACTCCTTTCCGGCCACCGTCGAGCGCTTTCTCGAGGAAGCGGCGTACGACGATCAAGTCTTGGCCATGAAGCTGACGCTGTATCGCACGTCGGGCGACACCGCGCTCGTGGCGGCACTCGTCCAGGCGGCCCAGCGTGGCAAGCAGGTGGCCGTCATCGTGGAGCTCAAGGCACGCTTCGACGAGGCGAACAACATCGTGTGGGCGCGCCAGCTCGAGGATGCGGGCGTCCACGTGGCGTTCGGATCGGCGAACCTGAAGACGCATGCGAAAACGGCGCTCGTCGTTCGCCGCGAGTCCGACGGAATCCGCCGATACATACATTTAGGAAGTGGTAATTATAATTCTAGAACGGCGCGCCTCTACACGGACGTCGGGTTGTTCACCTGCAGTCCGTCGCTCGGCGCGGACGTCAGCGATCTGTTCAACTCGCTCACCGGCTATTCACGCCAGCGACTCTATCGCAAACTGCTCGTGGCGCCGGTGAACATGCGCGGCCGCTTCCTCGAGCTCATCGAGCGCGAGGCGGCACATGCGCGCGCCGGACGCCCGGCCCGCATCATCGGCAAGATGAACGCGCTCGTCGACGCCGAGGTGATCGATGCGCTGTATCGGGCGTCGCAGGCGGGTGTGACGATCAATTTGATCGTGCGTGGCATCTGCTGCCTCCGCCCAGGGCTGCCCGGTATCAGCGAGAACATTCGCGTGCTGAGCATCGTGGGACGGTTCCTCGAACATTCGCGCCTGCTCCATTTCGCCAACGGCGGCGACGAGGAATTCTACCTCGGCTCGGCCGACTGGATGCCGCGCAACTTCGATCGGCGCGTCGAGGCGATCGCGCCGGTGGAAGATCCGCAGCTCCATGTCAAACTCCGGTCGCTGCTCGAGGTCTATCTCGAGGACAACCGGCAGGCGTGGGACCTGTCGTCCGACGGCGTGTGGATTCAGCGCGAGCCGGACGGCCCAGTGCGCGCATCGCATGAGCGGCTGCTGCAGAATTCATGGGGCATGACGCGCGATCTGGCGCCGGCGGCGAGTGAATCCAACGTGTCCAGCGAACCGGAGCGAATCAGCGCGGACTGACTCGCGGCGGATTGCCTCGCCGCGAGGCGCTATTCGAGGCTATTCGATCTCGTCCGACTCGATGTGATCGGACGACAGCACCTGACCATCCGGCGCCACGATCTCGACGGGAACGCCCGCGATGGACGCGAGCAGCGCGGACTTCCGGTGCGCACCCCACATCTCCAACCGCATGTTGGCGCGGCGGTCGCTCGGCACCGGCGTGATGCGAATCGCGCGCTGCATCCACCGAATCTTGAGATCCGCGACCGCTCCGACATGCCCGCGGTCGAATCCGTCGGCCACGCGCAGGAGTGCCGAGAGACGCTTGATGCGGCGACGGAGCGTCTTGTCCAACGCGCCGTAATTCCGATGCGCCATCTTTGGCGAGGCGCCGCGGTGGTATCGCGCTACGTTGGCGATCACGACCTGTTCCGACGGCGGCATGCCCAGCAAGTCGCCGTGCAGCACGAGATGGTACGAGTGCTTGTGGTGCCGCTCGTAGCTGATGTGGTAGCCCGCATCGTGTAGCATCGCGGCGTCGGACAAAGCCTCGCGGTCGGACTTGTCGAGGCCAATGCGCTCGCCAAGTGCGTCGAAGAGCGTCAGTGCGAGTTGGCGAACGTGCAACGAGTGCGGCTGTTCCACATGGCAGCGAGTCGCAAAGTCCGACACGGACCGAGCTCTCGCTTCGCCGGGATCGGCAACCGTCGGCACCACGCGCGCGGCCTCGAGCAAGAGACCTTCGCGAATGCCATAGCGCGAGACGACGATGTCGCGCGCTTCGATCCGTCGTAGCACCTCGGCCGCCGCAGCGATGCCGGCCACGATGATGTCCGCCCGTTCCGGATTGAGGCCGGGCAGCACGCGCCGTTCGTCCGGCGACAGGTCGATGAGCATGTCGAGAATGTGCTCCAACTCGGCATGCGGAATGTGCGCCGCGTGCACCGAGCGAGCTGTGAGTATTCCCTGACGCGCGAGATGGATGCCGGCCAGATTGGTGAACGTTCCGCCGGAGCCAATGAGCTGCGCGCCGCGCCAATCGCGCCGCGGGAGATGCTCGCGAATGCCTTCGGACACTGCGTCGCGGAGCTTCTTCACGGCCTTGGGCGTCACGCCGCGATCGAGGAACGCTTCCGTCAAGCGAATCGCGCCGAATGGAAGCGACGCCAATCGCTCAATGACACCGTCGGCGCTGAGCGCCAGCTCGAGCGATCCGCCGCCGATGTCGACTACGACGGTGCGACCGACGCCGAGATCGAAGTGCGCCACCGCGCTGCGAAAGCTCAAGCGAGCTTCTTCCGCGCCATCCAGCACGCGCACGCGCAATCCGGTCAAGCGCTGGATGTCCGCAAGAAATTCCGCGGAGTTGCTCGCTTCGCGCACCGCGCTCGTGGCGACGGCATCGATGCGCTCGGCGCCAAGTTGACGCGCCAACGTCGCCATGCGCTCGATGGCCTCGAGTGCCAGTTGCGTCGAGCTCTCGGCCAGCGCGCCGGTTGCGGAGACGCCCGACGCGAGGCGCGGCGCGGCCTTCATTTCGTCGACGACGACGATGGCGCCCTCTGTCGACACGTCAGCCACGATCTGCCGGATCGAATTCGAGCCGATGTCGATCGCGGCGACGCGTCGATACCCGGGCGCCGGCGCGCCGCGCGCGTTCTTGTCGCGAATGAGAGGAAGGACTGACGACACGAGGCTCCTGTGCTGACGATCCTAGATCGACGCGCTGCGCGTCAGCGGTTCCTCGAATATATCGGGCGCGCGCGACGGGCGCCTCGACGAGTGCGACGCTCGCTCCAACACCGACCGGTAGCTCGCGTCGAGACGGTCGAGCTCACTCTCCCAATCGAGCTGCAATGCCGTGGCGCGCGCACCCTCGGCGAGGCGCGTCCGGCGCTGGGCGTCGAGCGTGAGCGCGACGATGGCCGCCGCCATCTTGTCGACGTCGCTCGGCGGGACCGCGATTCCGTTGACGTCGTCGCGCAGATGATCGGCGACGCCGCCAGCCGGCGTCGCAATCACGGGCACGCCGCTCGCCATCGCTTCCAGCACGACCAACCCCAGCGTTTCGGTGAGTGACGAAAAGAGAAACGCGTCGGCGCTCGCATAGAGGCGCGGTAGTGAACGCTGGCGATCGAGGACGCCGAGGAACAGCACGTCGGGTCCAGCGAGTGCGCGAAGGGTTTCCTCTTCTGGCCCGGCGCCGGCGATGATCAAACGCGCAGCGCCCGCCGGGAGCGCGGCACGCGCCTGCGCGAAGGCCCGGACAATGACCTCGACGTTCTTCTCGGCGGCCAGTCGCCCCACGTGCAGGAAGATCACCGTGTTGCCGAGGCCGTACGCGGCGCGAAGTGCGTCGCTGCGACGGTCTGGCGCGAACGCGGCCGTATTGACACCGCGGCCCCAGACTTCCACGTCCTCGACGCCGAGCAGCCTGAGATCGTTGCGCGCTGGCGCGGACGGCGTATACACGCGCGCGCTACGACGGTGAAAGCGCGCGATGTAGCGACTGACAGTACCGCGCATCCATGGAACGCCGTACGCGGTCGTGTAGCGGCTGAAATCGGTGTGGTACGATGAGAGCTGCACGATCCCCGCGCGCGCTGCGGCGATTTGCCCGAGACGTCCAATCATGAACTCGGTTGCCGAGTGCACGATGTCCGGTACGAAGCGACGGACGGCGCGCGTGACGGTGCCGTAGCTCGGTGCGGCGAGTCGAATGTCGGGGTAGGGCGGGAACGCGACGCTCGGCACACTGACAGTGGCCTCATCGAGCAGGACGGGGTTCGCCGCTCCGCGAGGTAGCGTCGACGGATACTGCGGCGCGACGATCGCGCATTCCCATCCACGCGCGCGCAGGCCCGCGATCGACAGAGCCGTCACGATCGATACGCCGTTGACCTGAGGCGGGTACGTGTCCGTGCAATAGAGCACCCGCGGTCGCGCGCAGTCGCTGCGATCGAGCATTCGAGGTCCTATTTGAAGGAATGTGATGGGAAACGATGCGAAGATCGGCGGGCGTCGTCACCGGAACATCGCGTTCATGTCACGAATCGGCCGCTAGTAACCGTCTGGCTGTCGCCGGACGGTGTGCTCGGCGTTACACGCCCGGCACATCCCCGTTCGCCGATCATGATGTTTGGATGAGAGTCTACTCGTGCGTTGATCATCATCCTTCGTCACGGAGCTCCCATGCATGACGCAACCGGGATCCGGCGCGCCATCGTCGTCGTGCTCGACGGACTGCGCCCCGATGCCATCGAGTTGTTCGATCTGATGCACCTGAAGCGTTTGATCTCCCACGGTGCATCGTCGCTGGACGCGACGACCGTGTCGCCAAGCGTCACTACGTCGGCCATGACGTCGTTGCTCACCGGTGTCTCGCCGAGCTCGCACGGGATCGTGACCGACCGCGTATTCATCCCACGCAATGGATCGCACCTCGAGCCGCTACCGGGCGTCCTGAGCGCGCACGGATACCCGAGTACAGCGTTCATGGGCGACGTGTCCCCGATCTTCCGCGGGATCGCAACGCGCGTGGGCCGGCGATTCGGCTTCGATACGCTGCGCACCAACGGCGATTGCGCGCTGGACATTCTCGGCACGGCGCGCACGGCAATTCGAGTGCAGCGTCGCGGGTTGATCGTGCTGCACTGGCCCGACGCAGACCGCGCCGGCCATGCGAGCGGTTGGATGTCCGCACGATATGCCGACGCGTGCATTCAACTCGACGCGGCGTTGGGAGTGCTCGTGTCGCTCGCCGACGCGTTGCATGATCCGCACACCCTACTGATCGCGCTGGCGGATCACGGCGGCGGCGGAACCGCCGCCAACGATCACGACGCCGCGCATCCAGTGAACTCCACGATTCCGCTGCTTCTCGCGGGCGGAATGATCGCGCACACGCGCTTGGGTGCCGCGCGATTGCTCGACGTCGCGCCCACCGTGCTCGCCGCCCTTGGAGTCGATGTACCCCACTCGTACGAAGGACGTGTGTTGACCGAAGCGCTCGCGCCGGCACTCGCCGCGAGCGCTGCCGTCGCTTAGGAGCTCTGGAGGATTCATGTCGCACATGATTTTCGCCCGACTCGACGCTCGCGACCGCGCATTGTTTCGTCGCCTGTCGACCGCAGAGCACGCAACGCGCGCATCGCGCGCGTTCTGGATCTCGTTGACGCACTTGGGCGGCGCGCGGGTTACGATTGCCGCGACACTGCTGCCACTGCTCTTCGCTCGCGCTGCAGCGGCACTCGCGGCGCGTCAGGCGCTGGCGACGCTCATCATCTCGCATCTCATCGTGCAGTTGATCAAACGGAACGTGGGTCGCCCGCGGCCCTCCTGCTCCGAGATCACGTGCGCACTCGTCGCCGAGCCCGATCGTTTCTCGTTCCCATCGGGGCACGCTGCCGCCGCGATGTCGATTGCACTGGTCTACGCGCTAGCGTTTCCCGCCGTGGCGGCCGTACTCGTTCCGCTGGCCGTGCTCATCGGCATGTCGCGCGTCGTACTCGGCGTGCATTACCCCGGTGATGTGTTCATCGGGCAGCTCATCGCCGCGCTCACGGCCGTCGCGATCGTCATCGGCTGATCGACGAGCCGAATCGCGGCGCGTCGTGGACGCGTGGATCGTTCGGGGAATTGGATGGAGACGCGGCCGCGCCGGCAGTCGCGCCAGCGATTGAGTGCACGCGCAACCAGCACGAATGCGTTCGGATCGATGATTTCGACGCCACGCAAATCCAGTCGGACCGTATGCGTCGTATCGTCGAGCGATTCGACGAGCAGCTCCGTTCGGAGCGCGGCGTCGTTCGTCAACATGCCGACCAGGTAAATCGTTGCGCTGGTGGTAGTGGCCTCGAGTTGAACTTGGCAGAGCTCCATACGCACATCCCGTGAGTCGAGCGGTGAAGGTCGCGGCTCGGCGTCACGCTCGCGCGAGAGGGATGGTCACGCGCCAGTAACGAGCAGCGAAGTCAGGCCTGCGTGCTGTTGGACGCCGACTTGGGCGGAAAGTGAACGACGATTGTCGTTCCTTGACCCACGACGCTCTCGGCGCGGACCCACCCGCCATGCGTTTCTACGAGATGCCGCACGATCGCCAAGCCGAGCCCGGTTCCACCTTCCTCGCGCGCGCGCGCGGAATCGACGCGATAGAATCGCTCGAAGATTCGGCCGAGGTGTTCGCGGGGAATGCCGGTACCCGTATCGGTGACGCTGAGCGTCGTTCCGCCCGCGGGAGGAATCGCCGCACTCACGCGAATACGTCCCTTCGCTGTGTACCGAATCGCGTTCTCGACGAGGTTGGACAGGATTTGACGCAGTGCGGTGGGATCGGCGTCGGTACGGAGCCCAGCCGGGATCTCTGCGACGAGCTCGACACCCTTCGCGTCGGCCGTGCGCTGCACGCCGAGCAGCGTGTCGGCGACGACGCCGGCGATGTCGTTCGACGAAACGTTCGGCCGCCAACCGCCTGATTCGTATCTTGAGAGATCTAGCAAGTCGTCGACGATGCGCTGCATCCGCCGGGTGTTCGTCTCGATCACCTCGAGAAAGCGATGCCGATCGTTGGACGAGAGATCGGGATCGCGCAACGTTTCGGCGAAGCCGCCGATAACGGTGAGCGGCGTCTTGAGCTCGTGCGAGACGTTCGCGACGAAATCGCGACGAATGGTTTCCAACCGCCGGCGCGTCGTGAGATCCATCACCGCGAGTACGGCGCCGCCGTCGGGCAACGGTCGCGCGGTCACGAGCAGCGTGCGTTCGTCGATCGACAGTTCCGCCGGCTCGATGGCCATGCCGTTCATGGCGCCGCGTACGGAATCGCGAATCAATCGATCCTGTGGCAATTGATCGATCGAGAACGGCGCGCTGTGCGTCAAGCCAAGCAACCGTCGCGCGCTCTGATTCAGGCGTACGACATCGGCGCGCGGCGACACCGCGACGATTCCCTCATCGAGCGATTCGATCACCGCGTTGAGCAACGCGTCTTCCGACTCGAGCGCCGCCAGCCGAGCGGCGAGCTGTTCGGTCATGCGATGCAACGCGAGCGCGAGATCGCCGATCTCGCCAGGTGCGCTGAGCGACGGACGGCGATCCAGCTCACCCGCGGCGATCGCGCGTGCGACGTCGCGCAGCTCGACGATCGGGCGCGACACGCTCCGAGAGAACAGGAAACCGATTAGCAGCGCGCCGACGAGGGCGATCAGTCCCGCCACGAGTACGTCGTGCTGCGCGCCGCCGACAATTTCGCGGAACTTGGTCGTGGCGACCGAGACGCGGACCACCTGGTTCGCCGATCCGTGACGCACCGCGACGTAGATCTCGGCGTCGCCGTCCGAGACGCTGGGTCGCATCGATGAGCCGGTGCCGTCGCGGCGGGCGGCGATCACTTCGGGGCGCGTCGAGTGGTTCTGTAGATGATGCAGGTCCTCGCCGTCGAAATCCGAGTCGCCGATCACAGTTCCATTCGTGTCGATCAGCGTGACCCGGCGGCCGATCGCTTTGCCGGCGACGTTCGCCAGGGAGTCTGCGTCGACTTGCGGCGTCCACTCGCTGCTGACGAGCCGCGCCTCACGCTCGAGCTCCTGCCGCGTCTCCGCGGCAAGGCGCGACTGCAGCCGGCTACCGGCGATCGCGACGATGCCGGTCACCAGAGCGATGACGAGTATCAGCGACCCGAGAAGCAGCCGCTTGGTGAGCGTCACGCGCTACGCGATTGGCCGCTCTTGAGGCGGTAGCCGAATCCGCGAACGGTCTCGATGAGATCGCCGGCTGCGCCGAGCTTGCTGCGCAGTCGCTGGACGTGCATGTCGACCGTGCGCGTCTGAATGTCGGGCGCCGCCTCCCACACAGTCTCGAGCAGATGCGCGCGTCCCTGCACTCTGCCGCGCCGTTCGGCCAACGTGAGCAACAACTTGTACTCGGTGGGCGTGAGCTCCACTGGGTCGCCGTTGACGGCGACGATGTGTTCCGCGCGATCGATCGTGATCGCACCAATCGACAACACGTCGGACGGTCCCGCGCCGCCGGCGGCCATGCGCCGCAGAATCGCGCCGACGCGCAGCACCAGCTCCTGCGGGCTGAACGGCTTTGTGAGATAGTCGTCGGCGCCGAGCGCCAAGCCGCGAATGCGATCTTGCTCTTCGCGACGGGCGGTGAGCATCAACACGGCGATCTCTCGCGTTGCGGGCGAGGCACGCAGTTGCTCGAGCACCTCGTAGCCCGATGCGCCGGGCAGCATGAGATCGAGCACCAGCAGCGCTGGACGTTCTTGGCGAGCTGCGACGAGTGCGTCGGGTCCACTGGATGCTGTGGACACGCGATAGCCCGCTTTGACGAGATGGTAGGCGACGAGCGCGACGATGTCCGCTTCGTCGTCGACGACGAGGATACGCTCGCCGGTGACAGCCGGTGTGGACGTCATCGCGTGTGCGGCGTGGGCGAGACGAGCCGCCGTTGGATTTTCGCCACGATCATCTCGATCACCACCGGATTGTATCCCCCGCCTGGAATGATCACGTCGGCGTAGCGCTTGGAGGGCTCGACGAACTGAAGGTGCATGGGTTGAACGGTCTTCACGTATTGATCGAGAATTTCATCGAGGGGTCGACCGCGCTTGCCCATGTCGCGACGGATGCGGCGCAGAAGACGAATGTCTGCGTCGGCGTCGACGAACATCTTGACGTCACAGAGATCTCGGACGCGCGGATCGGTGAATAGGAGAATGCCGTCGATTACGATCACATTCACCGGCGGCACGACTACACATTTGTCGCTTCGGGTGTGCGTGACGAAATCATAGACCGGCTTCTCGATCGATTGGCCCGCCGCGAGGCGCGCGAGTTGATCGACGAGAAGCTCCCAGTCGAACGCGTCCGGGTGATCCCAGTTGATCGACCGCCGCTCGGCGAGCGGTAAATGCGCGAAGTTGCGGTAGTACGCGTCCATGTCGATGAACGCCACCGACTCCGCGCGCAGCGCCTGCGCGACGTTCCGCGCGACGGTCGATTTTCCCGAACCCGAGCCGCCGGCAATGCCGATGATGAACGGCTTCATCAGCAGCGCCTCGACTGTTTCGTACGCGGGGCAAATTGCCGGAATCGGCAAGCGAATTGAAGCGGGAGCACTGTCACAATCTGGTATCGGCCCCTGCGGGGCCGCTAGCTTCTGTCCATGCGAAGCTGGAAGCTGGTTTTCATCGGCGTTGCGGCGTTTGCGGCCGCGTGCCTCTCTGCGCCGCTCTACCAAGCGCCGGTGCATCTCGACCTCGTCGTAGCGGCCACGACGGATGTTCACGGACATCTGCGTGGCTGGGACTATTACACGAACTCTCCCGACACCGTCCAAGGCCTGTCGCGCGCGGCGACGATCGTGGACTCGCTGCGGCGCGCATCGCCGGTTTTGCCCGTGCTGGTCGACGCCGGCGACATCCTGCAGGGCACGCCGCTGACCTACGTGGCGGCGCGCGTCGATACCACGATGGAGCACCCGGTCATCGCGGCGATGAATGCCATGCAGTACGACGCCGGCGTGATTGGAAATCACGAATTCAACTATGGTCTGCCCACGCTCGACCGGGCGGTCCGCGAGGCGCAGTTTCCGCTGCTGGCCACCAACGTCTACAATCTCGACGGCAAGCAGCGGTATCGCGGCTGGGGCGTGTCGACGCGTCGCGGCATCAAGATCGCGCTGATCGGCGCCACGACGCCGGGCTCGATGCTCTGGGATCACGACAACTTGGCCGGCAAAGTCGAGATCCGCGACATCGTGCCCGAGGTGCGCAGCGCGGTTCGCGATGCCGTGGGCGCCGGCGCGTCGGTGATCATCGTGATCGTTCATTCCGGATTGAACGAGCCGTCGAGCTACGACACTGTCGGCAACAAGATCGGCAGCGAGAACGTGGCCGCGCGTCTCGCGCACGAAGTTCCGGGTATCGATCTCATCGTCTACGGGCACTCGCACAAAGAGATGGCCGACACGGCGATTGGGCACACGCTACTCATGCAGCCAAAGAATTGGGCGGCGAGCGTGGCCGTCGCGCACCTGACGATGGAATACGCCGAGAACCATTGGCACGTGATCGCCAAGCACAGCCAGCTCATTCCGGCGATGCATCACAACGAGAACGCGGCGGTGCTCGCGGCGACGGCGCAGGCGCATCGCGAGGCCGTGCAGTACGCCAACACCGCGATCGGTACGACGCCCGTTACTTGGCGCGCCGACTCGGCACGCGTGGTCGATACGCCGCTCATGGACTTCATCAGCGAGGTCGAGCGGAGAGCGACCGGCGCGCAGCTCGCGTCTACGGCAGCATTCTCACTCGATGCGACGCTCGCGGCGGGGCCCATCACGGTGGCTCGCATTGCCGCGCTCTATCCGTACGACAACACGCTGCGGGCGGTGCGCATCACCGGCGCGCAACTGCGCGCCTATCTCGAGCAGAGCGCGCGCTACTTTCGGCGTGGTCCGGACGGACAGATCGGCGTCGATCCATCCATCCCCGGATACAACTACGACATGGTGTCCGGCGTCGACTACACGATCGACCTCACGAGGCCGATCGGCGAGCGCATTACAGAATTGGAATATCAAAATCATCAAGTCGCGCCGGCCGACACGTTCACGATGGCGCTGAACAACTACCGTCAATCGGGCGGCGGCGGATTCACCATGCTCCACGATGCGCCGGTGGTCTACGACCATCAGCAGGAGATTCGCCAGCTCCTGATCGATGAAGTGCGCAACAAGGGCACACTCCAGCCATCCGATTACTTTCATTTGAACTGGCACATCGTGCCGGCGTCGGCAATCGGAACCCTTCTCAAATCTCCCTGAATGTCTGAGCAAACGGTTCGTGTGTTTGTGAACGCCGCGGGCGTTGACGTGCCAGCCGGCGCAAACGCGCTCGACGCGGTGCGCGCGTGGAACGCCGAAGCTGCCGCGGAGGTGCTCGCCGGCGAGCGTATCATCACCGACAGTCGCGGGTTGCCCATCGACGGATCTACGCCGATGCCCGCCGGATCGATTTTGCGGCTCGTGGCAAATCGTGCGCGCGGCGCCGCGAACGACGCCGCGTCGTCCGACGAATCAGACGTCTGACGCCGGCATGAGCCCCATCATTCATTCTGACTTGCTCCGGCGGCTGCCCAAAGCCGAGCTGCACTGCCATCTCGACGGTTCGGTGCGGCCCGAGACACTGATTGCGCTCGGCAAGGAATACAAAGTCGCGATGCCGCGCGACGATGCCGATGCGTTACGCGAGTACATGCGCGTGGACGACGCGCGGAGTCTCGAGGACTATCTGGCGAGGTTCGACGTGACGCTATCGGTGATGCAGACCAGCGAAGCGCTCGAGCAGATCGCGTACGAGTTGTCGATCGATGCCGCTCGCGACGGCGTGCGCTACATCGAGATTCGCTACTCGCCGGTGCTCAATCAGCGCGCCGGACTCTCGCTCGGCGGTGCCGTCGAAGCGCCGCTGCGCGGTCTCGAGCGCGCCGAGCGTGATGGTGGTGCCATGGCGCGAGTGATCGTGTGCGGATTGCGGCATATGTCGCCCGAGGTATCGATGGAGCTGGCGCGGCTCGCTGTGAGCTATCGGCATCGCGGCGTCGTTGGCTTCGATCTCGCCGGCGGTGAGATTGGCAACCCGGCGTCGGAGCACGCGCCGGCGTTCGCGCATGCGCGCAATCACGATCTCGCGTGCACCTGTCACGCCGGCGAAGGTGCCGATGCGTCGTACGTGCGCGAAGCGGTGCACACGTGCGGCGCCAATCGCATCGGGCACGCGACGAGGTTGATCGAGGATGAATCGCTCACGCAGTACGTGAACGATCGCCGCATCGCGCTCGAGATCTGTCTCACGAGCAACGTGCAGACGCACGCCGTGGAGTCGTACCAAGAGCATCCGCTGCGACAGTACTACGATCGCGGCATGAACGTGGTGCTCAATACCGACAACCGGCTCATGAGCGGCACGACGTTGACCGACGAATACCATCACGCGGCGACGACGCTCGGTTTCACGTTCGACGAGCTGTCGGAGATTGCGCTCAATGGATTTGCCAGCGCGTTTCTGCCGTGGGACGAGCGAGAGGAGTTGCTGTCGCAAGCTCGCGCCGATATCGCGGCGCTCCGCCGGAACATGCCGCGTGAGTGACGCAAGCCGCGACACCGCGCCATTCGGCACCGCTCGCGCCCGCGCCGCGGCCGACGCGATTTGTTCACGCCTCGGCGGGCAGAAGCCAGTGGCGGGAATCATCCTCGGTTCCGGTCTCGGCGGGTTGGCAAATGAGATCGATGCGGTAGCCAGGATTCCGTTCGCCGAGATTCCCGGCTTTCCGACGGCGACGGTGGTCGGCCATGCGGGCGCGCTCATCGCTGGAACGTTGAGCGGACAATTCGTGCTCGCGTTGGCCGGCCGCTTTCACATGTACGAGGGTCACTCGGCGGCGCTCGCGGCATTCCCCACACGCGTGCTTCACGCGCTGGGTGCGCCGACGTTGATCGTCACGAATGCCGCGGGCGGTGTAAATCGACTGTACGTGCCGGGCGATCTCATGCTGATTCGCGACCACATCAATCTGATGTTCCGCAATCCGCTCACTGGTCCGGTGGAGGCGGGAGACCTTCGGTTTCCCGACATGACTGCGCCGTACGACGCTGCGCTTGCCACGTTGGCGCGAGAGGTTGCGGCGGAGCAGGGAGTCGAGCTTCGAGAAGGCGTTTACGCCGGGCTGCTCGGCCCCACGTATGAGACGGCCGCCGAGGTGCGGATGTTGGGCGTGCTCGGGGCGGATGCGGTGGGAATGTCGACCGTTCCAGAGGTGATCGCCGCTCGCGCCATTGGGTTACGCGTGCTCGGCTTCAGTTGCATCACGAATCTGGCATGCGGATTATCGAATACGTCGATTTCTCATACCGAAGTGCTGGAGACGACTGCTGCTGTCGCCGCGAAGTTCACGCGACTTGTGCGCGGGGTAGTGGGCCGGCTCTAGCGCGCTCGCGCGGGCTTGCGCGCGCAAGAACCAACAAACAATTGGCACTTCAACGAATTCAACGGATCGTGACGGTGAACTTGCCCGGCTTTGGTGGACACCTCAAACCCCTCGAACGAGATTCGAGGCCGGAGGTGGTCCATGGGAAGAAAACGAGGGCGCACCGCGTATACGGATGACTTTCGCCGTGAGGCGGTGCGTTTGGCAACGCGAGAG
>DASYDJ010000054.1:0-2842 GCA_036499625.1 Gemmatimonadaceae bacterium | reverse complement strand
GGCGTCGCGGACTATGCACTCTACTATGACGATCCGTATCACGGCGGTTGGACGACAAGTCGCATTGGCACGCCGCAGGAACATCCGGATGTCTATGCGAAGGCTGCGCCGATGTCGCACGTCGACCAGATCCAGCATCCGTTGCTCATCCTGCACGGAACAGCGGACGTGAACGTGCCGTTCATTCATTCAGTGCTGCTGATGGATCATCTGCTCAAAGCAGGGAAGAGCGACCTCGTGAACTTCATGGTCTATCCCGGCGAGTATCACTATTTCGATCGGAGCTTCGTGGTGCGGGATGCGTGGCAGCGCGTCGATGCGTTCTTCAAAAAAAATCTGAAGCCCGAGACTGCGACGGTTGGTGGTCGATAATTAAAGAATCGTCGTGTTCTAAACGGCGACGAACGCTACTGCCGCGCTCACAACGATCCCGATGCCGACGAGAAAGCCGGCGCGTGTTGCGTATCCGACCGGGCTGATCGGCGGCGCCGGAACCTGTCAACGAGTTTGAGACACCGCGTGAGCTGAGTTTACTGAACAGCGTCCTCTGAATTGAGGAGTTTGGGTGGATTGATCCACGCAGCGGTTGGGAGGAGCGCAGGCGTAGGGGGACGACGAACGAATCGGTTGGGCGTCGCGGCGTAGGCGGCCGCGAGGACGACGGCGCGCGCGGTGCGTTTCGCGTCGGCCAGACCGAAATGCACATCGGCCGGCGTATGCAGGCCGAGCCCGGAGTGTCGATGCTCGGTGTTGTACCAGGCAAAGAAATCGACCGCGTGCGCACGCGCGTGCTCGATCGAGCCAAAGCGATCAGGAAAGTCTGGACGATATTTGAGCGTTTTAAACTGCGCCTCGGAATAGGGATTGTCATTCGAGACGTGTGGACGCGAGTGCGTCTTGGTGACGCCGAGGTCCGCGAGCAGGAGCGCGACGGGCTTCGACGTCATCGACGAGCCACGATCGGCATGAAGGGTCAGCTGGCCCCGGAGAATGCCCTGCCGCTCGCAACTCGTGGCGATCAGCCGTTCGGCCAGCGCCGCCGACTCGCGTGGGGCAATCATCCAGCCGACGACATAGCGGCTGAACACGTCAAGCAGGACGTAGAGATGATACCACGACCACGTCGTGGGGCCTTTGAGTTTTGTGATATCCCAACTCCATAACTGATTCGGCGCGGTCGCTAACAATTCTGGCGCGGCGTACCGGGGGTGCCGCCGTTGCGCGCGC
Source organism: Gemmatimonadaceae bacterium (assembly GCA_036499625.1). Taxonomy (GTDB): domain Bacteria; phylum Gemmatimonadota; class Gemmatimonadetes; order Gemmatimonadales; family Gemmatimonadaceae; genus JAQBQB01. The sequence continues at coordinate 1,615 of DASYDJ010000054.1, read as the reverse complement.
CGTTCACGGGCTTCGCCCTGGGATGCAAGCACGCGATACATCGTCCGTTCCGAACAGTGGTAGATCCCTTCGTCCAGCAACGTGGCAAAGACCTCTGCCGGCGCGAGGTCGAGAAAGCGGGGCTCGTGCAACACCGTGAGCACCTGCGCGCGCTCGTCCGCGCCCAACGCGCGAGGCGGCGACGGGCGTGGCGCGGCGGGTCGCGTCTCGCCCGCCGCATCAGCCATGAGTCTTTTCTGAACGCGATAGTACGTCGCCGGGGCGAGGCCGAGCGCGGTCGAGAGCGCGCCGATGCCACAGCGAGCCCCGTGCTCAGCGATGACCGTCATCACGGTGTCTCGGGCCCGTCGTCGGTCATCGGCAGTGCGAGGCCGAGGAGCTGCGCCACTTTTTTTTGAAGCTCGACGATGACTTCCAAGCGCTCGGCGCGAGCGGTGGCCCGCCCGAGTTGGCGCTCGAGCATGGCGATCCGCTTCACCGTGGGATCGACGGCCGTGGGCTTCGGTCCGCGGCGCTGAGTCCGGCCGACGACCAACTTTCCATTTTTTGCTGCCGTCCGCCACGCGACGAGATGCGATGAGTAGAGCCCTTCGCGACGGAGCAACGCCCCAAGCTCACCCGGCTGGGTACAATGCTTCGCGGCCTCCAGCATCTGGAGCTTGAAGGCGGCGGTGAAACGGCGGCGGGTCCGGGTCGGTGACACCCCGGTATCGTGTGAATACAGCAGCGTGGGAGCAAGAGACAACAGCACATCCTCGATCACCCTCGAACACTAAACTCCGGGAAGATCGGCGTCTCACTCATATTGGCAGAGAGGGCGCCGGGATTAGTCCGCGTACGACCTCTCGTCGTCGCGCACGAGCAGCGACGCGGTCGACCATGAGCCATAGACCTGCGCTCGCAATACAGAACGCCAGCAACAGTGCACTGAATCGCGAGACGAACGGCAAGCTGGCGAAGCGCGAGCTGAGAAGACCCGACGCGGCGAGCAGTGCGCCGTACACGGGATAGATCATCGGGCCGCGACGACTGTAAAGAACGGTGAGAGCGAGGCCCGCTGCACCGAAGAGACCAACCACGGCGGCACGCGGCAACAGTGGATTGCTAATGACGCTTTCGCTGATCATGGCAAGCTCCTTCGGCAGTTATGTATGTCTGTCGAATGCTCTCGCGATGGGGCGAAACAGTCAAGCTGCTAAACGCCCGCCGGCGGATTGACGATCAGGGTCACCGTGAGCTGCTGCGTGTTGAGAAATTGGCACGAACATGGACGACTATCCGGAGCAGTCACATGCACGGTCGTATCGCGACTCATGAATCCCGGTGCGCCGACGCGGAGATGATACGTGCCCGCCTCGAATCCCACGGGACAGGAGTTATCGCCGCAATTCGTCGTCTTAGCTACGGCACCCGACGCGTCTAGCTCGTCAACGAACGCTGTTGGAATTGCCAGTCCTGTTGCCGATCGAATGCTTGCCACTATCGCAAACGATGGAGGACAGGGCGGAGGTACACAAATGTCATTGGTGCCGGAGCATGCGACGGCCAGCGCCAGCATCCCGACCGAGTGTTTGCGAAGTTTCACACATTCTCCGAAGCGAAGTAATCCGCTAAA
>DASYDJ010000053.1:0-3179 GCA_036499625.1 Gemmatimonadaceae bacterium | reverse complement strand
CGGTCCTGATTGCACCCACGGCCAATCCGCCAACAACCACGCGTCTGTAATTGATCGCCACGGCACTCTCCTGGTGGGGCACCACGTAGGGACGGCCATTTGGAAACGCTGCCACTCGACGCGAAGTCGAATCGTCCGCTTAAGCTGGTCCCGCCGTTGTAGTGGCTGTCTAGAGTCGTGAAAGCGGGCTGGATGCTGTCAAGCGCCTTCAACGCTCGTGGCCAGTTAACGCCTTAGGTCAGCTGCGGAGGCGCGCAGGCGGGCGACTATGAGCAGAATATGAAGCGCGCCCGATGGGCGCACAACCTGGCATCCTACGCTCGCTCAGATGCAGCGTGAAATGGTAGGCTCGGGCGGACAGAGGCTCGCCCGGCGGGGAACTCGCGCGCGTCCACAACATCAAGCCGCAAAGAATCAAACTGTGTGGTCGCATATCACTCCCCGATCCGTCTAACACCCCAGCTACGCTGCGAACGTCCAAAGGGCAATAACAAAAGTCTAAATTGCGACAGTGGCGGGCGCCATCCCGCCGAGGCGGGGAACGCGTCAGCTTTAGCGGTCATGAGGCCGGCTGCTCCGCGATGCGTATGCGGTTCGCGGCGACCGTTCATCATCGGCAGCATCGCCGAAGATCGGAGAGTTTGGGATCTGTCCGGGGTTCCCGGCGGTGCCCCGATCTCGGTGCGGCGACTCGCTGTCGCCGCAACGCATCGGTATATTCGCCTCGATCCCGGCTGCGACATCGATGATGCTCTATACCGCCGCGGCGGGTGCAACGCCTGTCATCGCGCGCGCTTTCAACACCGCCTTCCTTCCGTCGGCCGCGACCCGACCAACACGCTCCCGAGTGTCATCATAGTGACGGCCGATTCGAGCGTGGAGCACCTACAGGCAACCCTCGGCGGGACGTATTCGATCGAGCGCGAGCTCGGCGGCGGCGGGATGTCGCGCGTATTCCTCGCCCACGAGACGTCGCTCGGGCGGCCGGTCGTTCTCAAGATGCTCTCGACGGAGCTGGCGGCGAGCATGAGCGCGGAGCGGTTCGCGCGCGAGGTGAAGCTCGCGGCCCGCCTGCAGCAAGCGAACATCGTCCCGCTGCTCAACACCGGCGAGGCGGATGGGATTCCGTGGTATTCGATGCCGTATGTTCGCGGAGAATCGCTCCGGGCGCGGCTCGCGTCGAACGACCCCGTGCCGGTGATCGAAGCAACGAACATTCTGCGCGATGTCGCGCGCGCGCTGGCGTTTGCGCACGGCGAAGGCGTGGTCCACCGCGACATCAAGCCAGAGAACATTCTCCTTTCGGGCGGCTCCGCCGTCGTGACGGATTTCGGCATCGCGAAAGCGGTGAGCGCCTCACGAACTGAAGAACGCTCGACCGCGATCACCATGACGCAGGCCGGCGCATCGATCGGGACGCCGGCCTACATGGCGCCGGAGCAGGCGGCGGGCGATCCGGCGACCGATCAACGCGCGGACATCTACGCGTGGGGCGTCGTCGCGTGGGAAATGATCGCGGGTCGGCATCCATTCGCGGCGCGCACTTCGTCGGCGGCGATGATCGCGGCGCACTTGACCGAAAGGCCGCCGGCGCTGGCGGCCGCACCTCCGGCGTTGGCGTCGCTCGTCGCGCGCTGCCTCGAGAAAGATCCGGCGCTGCGTCCGCAATCCGCGGGCGATCTGCTCTCCGCGTTGGATTCCGTCGGCGTGCCGGCCGGCGAGCCGCAGATCAACAAGCGGCGCGGTGGATTGCGGACTGTCGTGATCGGCCTGAGCGGCGCGGCGGTTGTTGCCCTAGGCACACTTGGCGTGTGGCGCTACGAACAGCGGTCATCGCGCGGTGCCGGCGTGAGCGAAAAGTCGCTGGCCGTGCTGCCGTTCGAGTCCGTCGGCGGTGATACCGCGAACACCTACTTTGCCGAAGGGATCGCCGACGAGCTGACGACGATGCTGGCGAAGGCCGGCGACCTTCGCCTCGCCGCCACGAGCTCCGCGTTTGCGTATCGCGGCAAGGCCGCCGATGTACGCGACGTCGGCCGAGCACTTCATGTGTCGACCGTGCTCCAGGGACGCGTGCGCCGCGAAGGGTCTCGCATGCGCATCTCGGCGCAGCTCTCTGGTACGTCCGACGGAACGATTCTTTGGAGCAACAGCTACGAGCGCGAAATAAAAGACGTGTTCGCAGTGCAGGACGACATCACGCGCGAAATCGTGGGCGCGCTTCGCGTGACGCTGGCCGCCACGACGGCGCGCACGTCCTCCGCGCGTCAGGACACGACGAACGTCGAGACGTACGATCTCTATCTCCGTGGCCTCGCCTTGCTTTCGCAGCGTCGCGACGGCGTGCCTCGTTCGATCGCGTATTTCCGCGAAGCCCTTCGTCACGACTCCACGTTTGCCCGTGCGTGGGCTCGGCTGGGTGAGGCCTACTGCGTCCTGCCGCTTTTTTCACCCACGAGTCTCGACTCCGTACTCGAGATGGGGCGATCCGCAGTCGCGAACGCCCATCGATTGGATCCGACCAACGCAGACGCGTGGGCCGCGGAAGGGTTCTGCGATGTCCTTTCTCTGCAGGACGACCAGTCCCGCACCGCATTCGAGCGCGCGCTCAGTCTCGATCCGAGCAACGAGGTGGCGAATCGCGCGTACTGGGTTCCACTCGCGTCACTCGGTCACATGGACGATGCGGTGGCGCAGGTGCGCCGCACGATGCGCGTCGATCCGCTGTCGTCCACGACGACCTGGATTGCCGCCAACATCTTGTTCATCTCGAACCGGCGCGACGCGGCGCTCGTCACGGCGCGCCGCGCGTTCGAGCTCGACTCGAGCGCGGTCAGTCCGGCGAGACAGATGTACGCGTTGCTGCTGCACGCCTCGGGTCGGTTGGACAGTGCGAAAGCGCTTCTTCGCGGAACGACCGCCGTTCCGCAGGCCGCGCCGTGGGTCGGATATTTGATCGCGGCCTCTGGAGATCGCGCGGCCACGGCGAGCTACATTCGCCAATACGAGTCCGAACGCGGGACGAACGCCTTTGCGAACGCGACGCAGGCGTGGACGTATCTTGGCGCGGGCGACACGACGCGAGCTCTCGATGCGCTGGAGCGTGCCGCGCGCGCGCGCGAGCCGCTCTCGTTTTCGGTGCCGTTCGCAATGCCCATGTACGACCCGATTCGGGCGAG